>NZ_CAXAQH010000001.1:0-645562 GCF_963970905.1 Pseudomonas sp. EL_65y_Pfl2_R96
TCGGAACGGTCGGCTTGCTCTGGTTAACCACCGTGGCCAACTTTGGTGGCCCCAGCATCACGGGCAAGATCGGTGCGATTACCGTCTGGGGTGTGATCATCCCGGTGGCCGGCTTGAGCATCATCGGCTGGTTCTGGTTCAAACCCGATGTGCTGGCTGCCGCCTGGAACCCGAATAACCTGCCCATCTCCGAAGCCATCAGCAAGGCGATTCCCCTGACCCTGTGGGCCTTCCTCGGCATGGAATCGGCGGCACAGGCCTCCGATGCAGTGGAGGATCCCAAACGCACCGTGCCGCTGGCCTGCCTGTTTGGCACGCTGGGTGCGGCAGTGGTTTATGTGCTGTCGACCACGGTTATTCAGGGGATCATACCCAATGCCGAACTGGCTAACTCATCGGCCCCTTTCGCGCTCGTCTATGCACACATGTTCAACCCCACTGTCGGCAACATCATCATGGCGCTGGCGGTGATGGCCTGTGTTGGTTCGCTGCTGGGCTGGCAGTTCACCCTGGCGCAAACCGCCAAGATGACGGCTGACCAGGGCATGTTCCTGAAACTGTTCGCCAAGGTCAGCGCACGGGATGCCCCTATAGTCGGAATGCTGGTCTGTGGTGTGTTGCAGACCTTGTTGGCGCTATCGACCATTTCGCCCAACGCCAGTGCCCAATTCGGAAAGCTCGTCAGCCTGGCGGCAGTGACCAACCTGATTCCCTATGTGACAGCGGCCACCGGTCTGTTGGTCATGATGTACAAAGCCAACGTCAGTGCCGGCGTATACACCCGCAACACAGTGCTATTACTGGTTGCCGTGGCCTATTCCTTGTACGCCCTGTATGCCTGCGGCAGAGACGCCGTGTTCGGCGGCACCCTCGTCCTGGTGTTCGGCTACCTGCTCTACGGTTTCCTCGCCAAACGTTTTGTCGACCCATCTCCAACCGCTCAGACCCGGGCCGACAACCCTTGACCATTGCTTTCAGGACTGCACAAACCTCTGAATTCGGGGAACCAGGATATGAACGTGAAACTGACCAAAACCAACAACCTGCTGCTCGTCTGCCTGCTCACGCTGGTACCGGCACTGGCCAATGCCAATACGCTTGAACGCGTGCGGACGAGCAATACCTTCACCCTCGGTTACCTGCCGGACGTTGCACCTTTTAGCGTCCAGGCTGCCGATAAAGCCAGCGGTTATGCCATCGATCTCTGTCTGAAAATCGCCGACAAGGTCAAGAC
This sequence comes from Pseudomonas sp. EL_65y_Pfl2_R96, assembly GCF_963970905.1. Classification (NCBI taxonomy): domain Bacteria; kingdom Pseudomonadati; phylum Pseudomonadota; class Gammaproteobacteria; order Pseudomonadales; family Pseudomonadaceae; genus Pseudomonas; species Pseudomonas sp. EL_65y_Pfl2_R96. The sequence goes on from NZ_CAXAQH010000001.1 coordinate 1,235, forward strand.
CGAGTTGGGTTTGCCCGGGTTGCAAATACGTTACCAGCCCGTCACGGTCACCGACGTCATGAGCGCCGTCAGCTCCGGGAAGATCGACATTCTTTGTACGCCCACGCCCCCCACACTGGAGCGGCGCAAGGCTGTGAGCTACTCGGTACCGATCTACACGGCCGGCCTCTCGGTCGTGGTGCGCAAGGATGCATCAGAGGCGTTGCTCAATGTGCTTAATGGCAAGGTGGCTCGTACCGGGCCAACCTGGCGAGCGACTGTCAACCGCGGGCTGTCCAACCAAACCTATGCTGCCACCGCTGGCGGAGTCACCGAGGCATGGATCCGTCAGCAGATGCGATTACTCGGGGTGGTCGCCACGCTGGTCACCGTCGAAAACACCGCGGCTGGCCTCAAGCTGGTCTCCGAAGGCAAAGCCGATGCTTACTTCGCTGAACGCATGATGCTCCAGAACCTCCTCAGTACCCATTACTCCGCAGGAAATCTGGTCCTGCTGGAGCGTATTTTTGAGTACGCACCGACTGCAATGGCAGTGGATCGAAACGATGAAAATTTCCGTTTGTTGGTCGACACCGCGCTGAGTGAAATGTACCGCTCCGGGGAGATTGAGCAGGCATTCGACAAATACCTGGGTGGCGCCAGTGACACGGCCAAAAAGTTGTTCAAGGTCTATGCGATACCGTAGTGGCACGCCAAAAATATTCGGCTCAATCAGCACGCAACGCAGGGCCAGTAGAAGCCAACCTGGCTTCACAGTCACAGAAGCGGAGAACTCCGATCAACAAGCACTGGATCCCTCTTGGCCTGGTCGCCATTGTCAAACTTCACCATCAGCGATATCAAAAATGACGGTAGGTCAAAATACAATCAAACCCGTCGCCTATTGCATGCTTTTCGACTGCTGCGAGCTCCTCGCAGCAAGCAGTCCTCGCGTTATAGGCGCACCTCTCCTACATTCGCCAATACAATGTCGACGAGCGAGGTCGCGGAAGCGCACTTTCACACAATCGAACTGACACTTGATCACTCGAAATGGATGCTCTTCCTTCGCCCGCACTTGAGCCATGGCTTACGCGGTCCTGCGGATCGCTTTGTACAAGGCACTATGCTTGCCCAGTTCCTTGTAGGTACTGCGTCATGCTTCAACCTGCCAGATGAACGGGCGCCCTGCATGCGATCCGCGCTTCTCAACTCCGGTATAAAAGGCATCGGCACACACTACGTTTCGCTCGCAGTGCAGCAACTTATCGACTTGGGTATCGCCCGTGACATTCGCCGCTGTGACGAACACTCTGTACACCAAGTCCGACTCATCGTCAGCGCCAATGTGTGCTTTAGCACCGATGAAATACTATTTTCAGTACAGCTTCGCGTGATGGGTGGTTGCTTCCCTTTCTGACCAGCAGCTATCGGCCCAGAGTGTGTAAAAACGCCTTCGCGAACACTTGCTATGATTTCTGAGGATTTCATCGCAGGGATCGCCCATGAAGCGCTTTATCCAAGGTGAACATCGAGGCCAAGGCACCTTGCTTCCCGAGAGCCTCGACGACTACGTCAGCGATACCAATCCGGTGCGCGTAGTCGACGTCTTCGTCGATGACCTCGACCTGGTCAATCTGGGCTTTGAAGGTGCCATTCCAGCCGAAACTGGCCGGCCTGCTTACCACCCGGCGATCCTGCTGAAGATCTACATCTACGGTTATCTCAACCGCATCCAGTCGAGCCGACGTTTGGAGCGAGAAGCCCAGCGCAACGTCGAGCTGATGTGGCTGACCGGGCGTTTGATGCCGGACTTCAAGACCATCGCCAACTTCCGAAAAGACAACAGCAAGGCCATCCGAGGCGTCTGTCGCCAGTTCGTGGTGCTGTGTCAGCCGTTGGGACTGTTCGGAGAACATCTGGTCGCCATCGATGGCAGTAAATTCAAAGCAGTCAACAACCGCGACCGCAATTTCACCAGTGCCAAACTGAAACGGCGCATGGAAGAAGCTGCTCTCGACGTATTTCCGTCGCATGAGCGAGAAACAAGATCGGCAAATCGCGGCTCAGCAGGCCACTGACTAAGCCGAAACTTGATCCTCGGGTTAATGATCGGCACTCTATTGCGCAACGCGAGGACGACCTCGCGGCTCGATCGAGTGATTAATCCGGGGACGACCCCATCCATCGATGGAGGTCCTTGATGTCCTGGATCATTCTGTTTTTTGCCGGCCTGTTCGAAGTCGGCTGGGCTGTGGGCCTGAAATACACCGACGGCTTCAGCCGCCCTCTTCCTACCGCACTGACCGTTGCCGCCATGACGATCAGCCTTGGCCTGCTGGGCCTTGCCATGAAGGAGTTGCCGCTGGGCACAGCCTATGCGATCTGGACGGGTGTGGGTGCAGTCGGAACGGTGATCGCCGGGATCATTCTGTTTGGTGAGTCCATGGCGCTGTTTCGGCTGGCCAGTGTGGCGTTGATCATTACCGGGTTGGTTGGGCTCAAGGTCAGCGCTTAGGCCACTACCGTCTTCGCGGGCAAGCCTCGCTCCTACAGGTTTTTTGTTGTGCCACATAGTGTGGACACACCATCAATCCTTGTGGGAGCCGGGCTTGCCCGCGATGAGGCCCGCAAAGTCACCGACTATCTAACCGCCCCACGCAACTCCCCCACCAACCCTTGCAATGTCGCCGGTTCAGCCGCTTCAACGGCCACCGCCGGCCCCGCCACCAGGGTCACCCGCGACCACAGCCTGCGAAACACGCCCTTGTCCGGATCACGGCTGAAGAAACTCCCCCACAAACCCTGCAACGCCAATGGAATCACCGGCACCGGCGTTTCTTCGAGAATCCGCGTCAGCCCGCCCTTGAACTCATTGATCTCGCCATCGGCGGTCAATTTTCCTTCAGGGAAAATGCACACCAACTCACCGTCCTTCAGGTACTGGGCGATACGGGTGAAGGCTTTTTCGTAAATCTGGATGTCTTCCTGACGCCCCGCTATCGGAATTGTCCCGGCCGTGCGGAAGATGAAGTTCAGCACCGGCAAGTTGTAGATTTTGTAATACATCACAAAGCGAATCGGCCGACGCACTGCGCCGCCAATCAGCAACGCGTCGACGAACGACACATGGTTGCAAACCAGCAGCGCCGCGCCTTCATCGGGAATCAGGTCCAGGTTGCGATGCTCGACACGGTACATGGAATGGCCAAGCAGCCAGATCATGAAGCGCATGCTGAATTCCGGGACGATTTTGAAGATGTAAGCGTTGACGCCGATGTTCAGCAGCGAGACCACCAGAAACAGCTGCGGGATCGACAGTTTGGCGATGCTCAGCAAGACGATCGACACAATCGCCGACACCACCATGAACAGAGCGTTGAGAATGTTGTTGGCGGCGATCACTCGGGCCCGTTCGTTCTCGACGGTGCGGGACTGGATCAACGCATACAGCGGCACGATGTAGAAACCGCCGAAGACCCCAAGCCCCAGGATGTCGATCAACACCAGCCAGGTGTGACCGAAGCCAAGAACTTCGATCCAGCCATGGCCGGCAACGCTGTCCGGAATCCCACCGGAATGCCACCACAGCAACAGGCCAAATACGGTCAGACCGAACGAGCCGAACGGCACCAGACCGATCTCTACTTTGCGTCCGGAGAGTTTCTCGCAGAGCATCGAACCCAGTGCGATACCGACCGAGAACACCGTAAGAATCAACGTCACCACAGTCTCGTCGCCGTGCATCCATTCCTTGGCATACGCCGGGATTTGCGTCAGATAAATCGCCCCGACGAACCAGAACCAGGAGTTGCCGACAATCGAGCGCGATACCGCAGGGGTTTGCCCCAGGCCCAGTTTCAAGGTGGCCCAGGACTGGCTGAAGATGTTCCAGTTCAGGCGCATTTGCGGCGATGCCGCCGCGGCCCGGGGAATGCTGCGGCTGGCCAGGTAACCGAGCACCGCAATACCGATGATTGCCGTGGACACCACCGGCGCGTAGTTGCTGGCGGACATCATGATTCCGGCGCCAATCGTCCCGGCGAGAATTGCCAGAAAGGTGCCCATTTCCACCAGACCGTTTCCGCCCACCAGCTCTTCTTCGCGCAAGGCCTGCGGCAAGATCGAGTATTTCACTGGCCCGAACAGCGCCGAGTGGGTGCCCATGGCAAACAGCGCCACCAGCATCAGCGACAGGTGATCGAACATGAAACCGACCGCGCCCACCGTCATGATGACGATTTCCCCGAGCTTGATCAGACGGATCAGCGCGTCCTTGGCGAATTTTTCCCCGAACTGCCCGGCCAGCGCCGAGAACAGGAAGAACGGCAGGATAAACAGCAACGCACACAAGTTGACCCAGATCGAACGGTCACCCTCAATCGTCAGCTTGTACAAAATGGCGAGGATCAGCGACTGCTTGAAGATGTTGTCGTTGAAGGCCCCGAGGGACTGCGTGACAAAAAACGGCAGGAAGCGCCGAGTGCGAAGCAAGGTGAACTGCGAGGGGTGACTCATCTTCCATGTGTCCCTGATTTTGGGTAGCTGATTTTGGGTAGAGAGTGGTGTGAATGCTGTTATTGGAATATCGAACGTCCATCCAGGCCACACATTACCTAATCTTTGCCGGTTATTTCTTTAATCCTGCGATACACGGCGACACAAACAACTCGCCCCGCCACGCCCCCTGCACGGTACGTTTGGCGACAATCAGCCACATCACCGCCAACATGGCCACCAACACGCAACCAAAGACACTGAAAAACGCCAGGTTCAAGGTGCTGGCCAGTTTCAGCGTGGCCAGGGAGTAGACGCCCAGCGGGAACGTGAAGCCCCACCAGCCGAGGTTGAACGGGATACCGGCGCGCAAGTAACGCACGGTGATCAGCAGCGCCATCAGCATCCACCAAAGCCCGAAGCCCCACAGCGTGATGCCGGCCACCAACCCAAGCCCCGCCGCTATTTCACCGATACCCGGCAGACCGTTGGCGGCAAAGATCGCCGGCGCGTCGGCGCCCAACAGCAACATACCCAACGCACCGGTGCCAATCGGGCCGAGGGCCAGCCAGCTCGAGGCAGCCATATTCTCGTGGGGCAACTTATGCAACGCCATGCGCAACAACAGGATGGTCAGAATGCTGAACGCCACCGGCAGGGAAAAGGCCCAGAGCACATAGCTGGTGACCAGCACCACCCATTGTGAATGAGCATCGGCCAGGTGCGGTGCCAGCAGGCCGCCGCTGGCAGCCGCCACTTCCGCCGCCACCACCGGCAACAGCCAGACGGCGGTCATCTGGTCGATGCTGTGTTCCTGACGGGTGAACATCATGTAGGGAATCAGTACGCCGCAAGCCAGCGACATCGCCACGTCCAGCCACCACAGTACTTCGGCGACATGGATCACGCCGTCGCCCCAGCGCGGCAGACCGAACAACAGAAAGCCATTGATGATGGTCGCAAGCCCCATGGGAATGGTGCCGAAAAACATCGAAACCGTGGAATGGCCGAAAATCCGCCGCGCCTCGTCGAAGAACATTGCCCAACGCGCGGCATACAGGGTCGTGAACAAAACAAACAAGGCGATATTGAACAGCCACAGGCTTTCGGCAAACGCATGCAAACCGGGAATCGACACCGGCAATTGCGCAAGCGCCAGCGCCAATACACCCGTGCCCATGGTCGCTGCGAACCAGTTGGGGGTGAATTGGCGGATGGCTTCTCGAGGGTGCTGCAAATGACTGAACGGTTTGATACCGGGCTTAACGCTTTGGGTGCAGGTCATGGCGAACTCCTGTCCTCTAGTGAGGTGGAGCTCATGGTAGATCCAAATCGAATATCGATATAACGGGTAATATCTCTATCTGTTATCTATTTTGCAGATAATAGATCAGACGCTGCCTTCCGTCTCGACCACCAATATTCTCGCCACACCCAACGGATGAGCCACATGCTCGGTGCCCACCGACGCATAAAAAATATCGCCGACCTCGAGCAGCGTTTCCTTCTCCAGGCCCTCTTCGCGATAACGCATTTGCACTTGCCCATCGAGCACCACGAACACTTCCTGGCCATCGTTCACGTGCCATTTATAGGGCTGATCGGTCCAGTGCAAACGAGTGGTGATGCCGTTCATGTTGGCAATGTCCAGCGCCGCCCAGGCACGATCGCCGGTGAAGGATTTGCTGCGGATGATCTTCATGGGGCGGTCCGTCGAAATGAATGGCAGCGCCAAGGCTAACGGTCATCGAACATCGACGCCACAGGCTTTGACGGACTGCATCGGTTGATCGATATTGCGTTGAGTCAGTGATACCGCCAATCGCGAGCAGGCTCGCTCCCACATTATTGGATTGAGGGTGCCCACCTATTTTGTGTTCACTGAAGATCAACTGTGGGAGCGAGCCTGCTCGCGATGAGGCCCGCAATGACGACCAGGATCTGACGGATACACAACCTGCGACACCCCGCCACGCCACGACCTTGGTCGACACTGACTAACTCAGGCACTCATGCGAGACTGTCTGGACCGGGAGCAGTCCCGGGTGTCTTCTGTCTGGAGTTCCCATGTCGCTGTCCACCGGGCTGATCGCCACCGTCGCCCTGGCCTATATGGCCATCCTGTTCGCCATCGCCTTTTACGGCGACCGTCGCAGCACGCCGTTGCCGCCACGGGTGCGTGCCTGGGTGTACAGCCTGTCGCTGGCCGTCTATTGCACCAGTTGGACGTTCTTTGGCGCCGTGGGCCAGGCGGCCGAACAACTCTGGTCATTCCTGCCGATCTACCTCGGGCCGATCCTGCTGCTGGTGTGCGCGCCGTGGGTCCTGCAAAAAATGGTGATGATCAGCAAACAGGAAAACATCACCTCCATCGCCGACTTCATCGCCGCCCGCTACGGCAAATCCCAGTCCCTGGCGGTGGTGGTGGCGCTGATCTGCCTGGTCGGCGTATTGCCTTACATCGCCTTGCAGCTCAAGGGCATCGTGCTGGGTGTAAACCTGTTGATCGGCGCCGGCGCCGACGCCATGGGCACGCGCGCACAGGACACGGCGCTGATCGTATCCCTGGTGTTGGCGCTGTTCACCATCGTTTTCGGTACTCGTAACCTCGACGCCACGGAACACCACCGTGGCATGGTGCTGGCGATTGCCTTTGAATCGCTGGTCAAGCTGTTCGCTTTTCTCGCGGTTGGCGCCTTCGTGACCTACGGCCTGTACGACGGTTTCGACGACCTGTTCGACCAGGCCATGCTCGCCCCGCGCCTTGAAGCGTACTGGAAAGAAACCATCAACTGGCCGTCCATGGTGGTGCAGACCGGTGTGGCGATGATGGCGATCATCTGCCTGCCCCGGCAGTTCCATGTGACCGTGGTGGAAAACATCGATCCCCAGGACCTGCGTCTGGCCAAGTGGGTGTTCCCGGCCTATCTGGCGCTGGCGGCATTGTTTGTCGTGCCGATCGCGCTGGCCGGTCAGATGATGCTGCCCAGTTCGGTGCTGCCGGATTCATTCGTCATCAGCCTGCCCCTGGCCCAATCTCACCCGGCCCTGGCGATGCTGGCGTTTATCGGTGGCGCTTCGGCGGCGACCGGCATGGTGATCGTCGCCAGCGTGGCGCTGTCGACCATGCTCTCCAACGACATGCTGCTGCCGTGGTTGCTGCGGCGTAACAACGCCGAGCGACCATTCGAAGTGTTCCGCCAGTGGATGCTTTCGGTACGCCGAGTCAGCATCGTGGTCATTCTGCTGCTGGCCTACGTCAGCTATCGTCTTCTGGGCTCGACCGCGAGCCTGGCGACCATCGGCCAGATCGCCTTCGCCGCCGTGACCCAACTGGCCCCCGCCATGCTCGGCGCGCTGTACTGGAAACAGGCTAACCGTCGTGGCGTGTTCGCCGGGCTGGCCACCGGGACGTTCCTCTGGTTCTACACCCTGGTGTTGCCGATCGCCGCCAACAGTCTCGGCTTGCCCCTGAGCAGTTTTCCGGGCCTGGCCTGGCTGCAAGGCAACCCGTTGAACCTGCCGATCACGCCGCTGACTCAAGGCGTGGTGCTGTCCCTGGCGGGCAACTTCACTTTGTTCGCCTGGGTCTCAGTGTTGTCGCGCACGCGGGTTTCGGAGCACTGGCAGGCCGGTCGCTTCATTGGCCAGGAAATCAGCGCCCGCCCCAACGCTCGTTCGATGCTGGCGGTACAGATCAACGACTTGCTGCAACTGGCCGCCCGTTTCGTCGGCGAAGAACGGGCTCGTCAGAGTTTCATCCGTTTCGCCTACCGCCAGGGCAAAGGCTTCAACCCGAACCTGAACGCCGACGGTGAATGGATCGCCCATACCGAACGCTTGCTGGCCGGTGTACTCGGCGCGTCATCGACTCGGGCGGTGGTAAAAGCCGCCATCGAAGGTCGGGAGATGCAACTCGAGGATGTCGTGCGAATCGCCGACGAAACCTCGGAAGTGCTGCAGTTCAACCGCGCCCTGCTGCAAGGCGCCATCGAGAACATCACCCAGGGCATCAGCGTGGTCGACCAGTCGCTGAAACTGGTGGCCTGGAACCGGCGTTACCTTGAGCTGTTCAACTACCCCGACGGCTTGATCAGCGTTGGCCGGCCGATCGCCGACATTATTCGCTACAACGCCGAGCGCGGCCTGTGCGGCCCCGGCGAAGCGGAAGTGCACGTTGCCCGCCGCTTGCACTGGATGCGTCAGGGCCGGGCTCATACCTCCGAGCGGCTGTTCCCCAACGGCCGAGTGATCGAGCTGATCGGCAACCCGATGCCCGGCGGTGGTTTCGTCATGAGTTTCACCGACATCACCGCGTTCCGCGAGGCCGAGAAGGCGCTGACCGAAGCCAATGAAGGCCTCGAACAACGGGTCACCGAACGGACCCACGAATTGTCGCAACTCAACCTTGCCCTGACCGAAGCCAAGGGCACCGCCGAATCGGCCAACCAGTCGAAAACCCGTTTCCTGGCCGCCGTCAGCCATGACTTGATGCAACCGCTGAACGCCGCGCGACTGTTCTCTGCCGCCCTCTCCCATCAGGAAGACGGCTTGTCCAGCGAGACCCGGAAACTGGTTCATCACCTGGACAGTTCACTGCGCTCGGCCGAAGACTTGATCAGCGACCTGCTGGACATTTCCCGCCTGGAAAGCGGCAAGATCAACCCTGATCGCAAGCCCTTCGTGCTCAATGAGTTGTTTGACACGCTGGGTGCCGAGTTCAAGGCTCTGGCGCAAGAACAAGGGCTGAAATTCCGCGTCCGGGGCAGTTCGCTGCGGGTCGACAGCGACATCAAACTGTTGCGGCGGATCTTGCAGAACTTCCTGACCAATGCCTTCCGCTACGCCAAAGGGCCAATACTGCTTGGCGTTCGGCGATGCAAGGGTGAGCTGTGCCTGGAAGTCTGGGACCGTGGACCGGGCATTCCGGAAGACAAACAGCAGGTGATTTTCGAAGAGTTCAAACGCCTCGACAGCCACCAGACCCGGGCCGAGAAAGGGCTGGGCCTGGGGCTGGCGATTGCCGATGGGTTGTGTCGCGTACTGGGTCACTCCTTGCGCGTGCGTTCCTGGCCGGGTCGCGGCAGCGTGTTCAGTGTCAGCGTGCCGTTGGCTCGGGCACAAACCGCGACGCCGGCCAAAGTCGCCGAACTCAATGGTCATTTGCTCAGCGGCGCGCAGGTGCTGTGTATCGATAACGAAGACAGCATCCTGATCGGCATGAACAGTTTGTTGACACGCTGGGGTTGCCAGGTCTGGACCGCACGCAACCGTGATGAATGCGCGACGCTGCTTGGCGACGGGGTGCGCCCGCAGTTGGCACTGGTGGATTACCACCTGGACGATGGCGAGACCGGAACCGAGTTGATGGCGTGGTTGCGCACGCAACTGGGCGAGCCGGTGCCGGGGGTGGTGATCAGTGCCGATGGACGGCCAGAGACGGTGGCCCAGGTGCATGCCGCGGGCCTGGATTACCTGGCCAAACCGGTGAAACCGGCGGCGTTGCGGGCGTTGTTGAGTCGGCATTTGCCGTTGTAAAGCGGCAAGCTTGCACCCTGTAGTGGGGCGATTGACGCCTTCGCGGGCAAGCCCGCTCCCACAGGGGTTTGTGGTGTTTCACTCTATTTGTGCAACAACACCAATCCACTGTGGGAGCGGGCTTGCCCGCGAAGCTTTTCGGCTACTCCGGCAATTCGGCCAAGCCATCGACATCGGTCATCGCCCGCTCCAGCAGGTCCGCCGGCAAGCTCTTGCTGGCCCGCGCCCCAAGCAATTTGAGCTGTTCACTGCGACTGACCAGGTTGCCACGGCCTTCTGTCAGTTTATTGCGTGCAGAGCTGTAGGCCTTGTCCAGTTGCTGCAAGCGATTGCCGACCTCGTCCAGATCCTGAATGAACAACACGAACTTGTCGTACAGCCAACCGGCACGCTCGGCGATTTCCCGGGCGTTCTGGCTCTGCCGCTCCTGTTTCCACAGGCTGTCGATGACCCGCAAGGTGGCCAGCAACGTGGTCGGACTGACAATCACGATATTGCGGTCGAAAGCCTCCTGAAACAGCGTTGGCTCAGCTTGCAACGCCGCGGAAAATGCCGCTTCGATCGGGACGAAAAGCAGGACGAAATCCAGGCTGTGCAAACCGTCGAGCCGCTTGTAGTCCTTACCCGCCAGGCCTTTGACGTGATTTCGCAGGGACAGCACGTGCTGCTTGATGGCGATCTGGCCGATGCTGTCGTCCTCTGCCGCCACATATTGTTGATAGGCCGTGAGGCTGACCTTGGAATCGACCACAACCTGTTTGTCGCCGGGCAGATAAATAATCACATCCGGCTGGAATCGCTCACCATCCGGCCCCTTGAGATTGACCTGAGTCTGGTACTCACGCCCCTTCTCCAGGCCCGCGTGCTCAAGCACCCGTTCGAGAATCAGTTCGCCCCAATTGCCTTGGGTTTTCTGCCCTTTCAAGGCGCGCGTCAGGTTGGTGGCTTCGTCGCTCAGGCGCAGGTTCAGTTGTTGCAGCCGTTCCAGTTCCCTGGCCAGGGAAAAGCGCTCGCGGGCCTCGGCCTGATAACTTTCCTCGACGCGTTTTTCGAACGACTGGATACGTTCCTTCAACGGATCGAGCAATTGCCCCAATCGCTGCTGGCTGGTTTCGGCAAAGCGCTGCTCACGCTCATCGAAAATCTTGCCCGCCAGCTCGGCGAACTGCGCCCGCAGCTCGTCTCGCGAGCCTTGCAGGTCGTTGAGGCGCTGTTGATGGCTTTCCTGTTGCTCGCGCAGCTCGGCATTGAGGGAGGCGGCCTGAGCGTCCAGGCGACGCAACTCAGCCTCTTTGCCGGCGCGTTCGATGTTCCAGGCGTGGGCCGCGTCGCGGGCGTCGTCGCGTTCGATCTGGAGCAGTTCGACCTCACGGCGCACGGCGGCCAGATCAGCCTGTTTGGCGGCGTTGGCCTGGCTCAGGTCAGCGATTTCATCACGGCAGGTGTCGAGCTGGGCATTCAAGCCGTCCTGCGTCAGCTGGGCCATGGCGAGGCGCTCTTCCAGCAACGCCAGTTCGGCCTGCCCCGCGCTCGCCCGACGCTGAAGTTGCCAGGCCAGTACCAGTAACGGCAACGCAGCGCCCGCCAGCCCCAGCAATGCGCTGGTCAAGTCCATCGCCATAGCCACTCCTGCCGATTCGATAAAGCGTGAAGGTTAACCAAGGCGTCAGGTCTTGGACAGCTCAGTCTTCGATCAGGCCGAGTTCCTGTCGGGCGCGTCGGTCCCCGGCACGCGCGGCCTGGCGCAACAGCTCCTGGCCAATGCGGCGATCCCGGGCATTACCGCATTCGCGGCACATCAGCTGGCCGAGGCGGCTTTGCGCGGCCACGACGCCGTCACGGGCAGGCTGCTTGAGCAGACGTCCGGCCAAGTGTTTGACGTTGGAATTTTCGCCCAGGCGCGGGCTGTCCAGTAGCCACTCGGCCACACGCATCGAAAAGCGCTTGGGTGGGGTAACACTGGAGGTTGTTGAGGCAGCAGAGACTGATACTGAGCGAAACTTCATAAAGCACTGTGGGGCAGATCGGAAGGCGCGCACTCTACTCTTTTTTTCGTACAGGTAAAGCCGGAAAAAGCCTGCACGCCCGTCCTAGAGCAAGTGCTTGGGACAATCCACAGAAGCTGTGGATAACTCAGTGGACAACCGCCCTTGAACTCGCGCAAAGCCGTGTGGAATGGGGCCCGCAGTCAAACTGACGATTTTTTCACCAGTAAAAAAAAGCGATGTTTTTCATTGACTTAAATTTTCGTTACAGGCAGCCACCCCCGTTGAGGCGAGGATGACAGTGGAATGACAACCCGCGCAACTTATGTGCACAAGTCCCTGCGAGGCGGTTATATCGATGCGCTTTTTCGGCGCGTTTTGTCGGCAACACCTGGGGATAAACCCGGGCAACCCGCGCTACCGATTGATCCTGGCTCGATCGTCCTCTCAGGACAACAGCCGGGTTCCGGGCTATTAGGGGGCACATGTCTGCAAGTAGACTTTTCCGATAACTCATCCAGACGTGGTCGGCAGGCACTCCAGCGATCTTTTTACGAACAGGCTTCCCTTCGGCCATTCAATCCGTTAGTATCCGCGGCGTTAGTACCAAGCTGAAAGTCAATTCTGGTCGAACAAATCCCCCCGGTCAGCCTTCCTGAAGAAGCCTCCACCGACAAAGCGGGATCGACCACCTCGATGGTTTCCAGGTAAATCTTGCGCCAACACAGCCTTTGAATCGAAAGCAAAGGGTGTTGCGAAGCTCACTTACTCTGACCGAACCAACCTGCAAATTGATCAGGATCTTCACCCCGGGCCCAGAACCTTTGCCCTTGATGTGTCGCCTGCCCTCCTAAGTACCTACCTGCCAGCCCAAGCGCGCCAACTTATCAGCGCTTCAAACTGGCTGCTTTGTTCCAGTCGGGTTCTTCGTTCGACCAATGGTGGTCGTCGTCACTGGAACGTTTTAACTTTGCACGGTTCTTATCCGTGTCGCTTGTAGGAACACCCAATCATGTCTACTCAAATCCACACTCAGGATGCCATTCGCACCCTAACCAACGCTTTTGCACCAATGAACTGCCTGATCATGGCCGCTCGCAAAGGCTGCTTCAGCTTTACTCTGGTCAACGAACACGGCATCGCTCGTCATAGCGAACGCCTGTACCCCGATCAATACTCCAGCGCAGAACCGCTGCAGGCTGTGATCGAGCGTACTCGCCAGGCACTGGTTGCCTGAGACGCCAGAAAGGCTGAAAACCTCAAAAGCCCCGCTGAAAAGCGGGGCTTTTTATTGCCCGATATTTCTCATTTCGTGCCCCACGGCTAAGCACCAACCGATATAACGGTTATAACTCGAAGCCGGAAATATTTTAAAAACAGTCCTTTACAGCAAAATAATGACACTACACTTCAACTCAAGCGGCTTGAGCCGCTTCCGGCGAACCTGATTCGATTCATTGCTGCCAAGGCCTCCTTCAGGTATCGCCGACCACTTCATGTTTCGAGGGCGTTATGGGTATCGCTGCCAGCGAACTGTGCCGTTATGTGATCCGTCCGACATTGATCTACCTCGGACGCCATAGCGCGACTGCCGAATCCCTGCTGCTGGGCATTGCCGCCAGTCAGTCTGCCCTTGGCTCAGCCCTGCATGACCGCCGTGGACATGGCCTGTACCGAATCGCCGAACCCCGCCACCAGGCCCTTTGGGATCACTACCTGGCCCTGGACCCGGAACGGGCGAGCCTGGTCCGCGGACTGGCCAGTCAGCATGCTTTTTTAAGCGGACCGCACCTCGAATTGACCGTCAACCTGCGCTACGCCACCGCCATCGCCTGGCTGCTGGTAGAAGAACAGAACACTCCCCTCCCCGCCGCCGATGACTTGTTGGGAATGGCCCGAATCTGGCGCCAGACCTTCCAGCCCCAAGGACGTCTCAGAGATTTCACCTGCGCCTGGCAAACCTGTGTTTCACCGCTGAATCAGGTCGCCTGCTGACCACCCCCGTTTCAAAAATCGCCAAATAGGCGCGAATTTGGTCGGATTGTCCTACAAAACCGCTCTAACTCAAGCGATACGGGCTATAGCGCCCGGACGAAAATATTGGTAATTTCCGCTCCGGTGATCACCAGGAGTTCTAATAATGAAAAAAGTAATGCTCAAAACCACCCTTAGCCTCGCCGTTGCCTTGGCATCCACCCAGATCTTTGCAGCTGGCTTTGCCATCAACGAACAAAGCATCAGCGGGATGGGTACAGGTTTTGCCGGGCGATCTTCCTCTGCCGACGACGCAAGCACCATTTTCGGCAACCCTGCTGGCATGTCTCGCCTCAAGCGCGAACAAGTGACCGGCGGCGTCGCACTGCTCGACGCACACACGGATATCAGCCACGCCAGCTCCCGCCCGAACAGCGGCAGCAACGATGGCGACATGGTTCCCCTCCTCGCCGTGCCGATGGGTTACTACGTCAAGCCAATCGATGACCATTGGGCATTCGGTATTGGCATGTACGCCCCGTTCGGCCTGGTGACTGACTACGAGAAAGGCTTTGCCGGCCGTTACTTCGGCAGCAAGAGCGACGTAAAAGTCATGACCTTGCAACCGACTGTCAGCTACGCCTTCAACGATAAGGTGTCGATCGGCTTCGGTCCGACCATCAACCGCATTACCGGCACCCTGGAATCGAATCTGTCGATCACCCAGGCCGCGCCGGACGGCAAGGTCAAGATCAAGGGTGACGACACCGCGCTGGGCTACAACGTCGGCGTACTGGTTCAAGCCACCGACAGCACGCGCGTCGGCCTGACCTACCACTCGAAAGTGAAGTACAAGCTCGAAGGCGACACCAAGGTCAACTACAACGTCCTCGCGGCCGTGGGCCAAAGCCCAAGCCAGAAGTATGATGCTTCGCTGGACGTGACCACGCCTGAGTCGGTCGACCTCTCGCTCACTCATCAGCTGGATGACAAGTGGACCCTCTACGCAGGCAGCACCTGGACTCGCTGGAGCCGCCTGAAAGAAATCTCCGCCGAAAACAAAGGCGTGCCGACCATCCTGAATGGCCAGTTCGGCACCATCACCGAAGAGCAGAACTGGCACGACACCTGGGCTCACGCCATCGGCGCGTCCTACCAGTTGAACAAGGAATGGGTACTGCGTACCGGCCTGTCCTTCGACCAGGCACCGACCAACAACGTCAACCGTTCCCCACGGATCCCGACGGGCGATCGCAAGATTTTCAGCCTGGGCGCCGGCTGGAGCCCGACCGACGACCTGACCATCGATGTGGCGTACTCGTACCTGCGTGAAGAGTCGGTCAAGATCAACAACAGCAACAACCGTGGCCAGACCTACAACGCCACGTATGAAAACTCGGCGAACGGTTTCGGTGTAGGCGCGACCTACCGTTTCTGATGATTCACGGCGAACCTGAACCCCTCGCCGCCTGAATTGAAAAAGCCCCGCACTCTTGTATAGAGGCGGGGCTTTTTAGTGCGCGTCGATCAGGGTTTCGAGGCAAGGGCTTTCTCCACCGCCTCGATGAACTCGGGATTGTCGGGCTTGGTCAGGCTGGAGAAATTGGCGATCACCTTGCCCTGGCGATCAACCACGTACTTGTAGAAACTCCACTTCGGCGAACTGCTTTGTTCAGCAAGAACCTTGAATAAATGCGTTGCGTCATCGCCGCGGACCTTTTGCGGCTCGGTCATGGTGAAGGTTACGCCGTAGTTCACGTAGCAGACCTTGGCAGTCTCTGCGCCATCTTTGGACTCTTGTTTGAAGTCATTGGACGGAACACCGATCACCTCAAGCCCTTGATCCTTGTAACGCTGATACAGCGCCTCAAGCCCTTTGAACTGCGGGGCGAAGCCACAGAAGCTCGCGGTATTGACCACCACCAGTGGCTTGCCGGCGAAGCGCTGGCACAGATCGATGGATTCCTTGGCACGCAGCTTGGGCAATGAGCCTTGCAACAACTCCAGGCATTCTGCCGCCTGGGCCAACCCGGCAAAAACCGTCAGCAACGCGGGGACTGCAAGCCAGCGCATCAGCATGTCGGTGCATCCTTGAGCAATCGTCAGAAAACGAAATTACGCGCCTTCGCCGCTTGCTAGCAAGCCCCCATGCCCAACTGCATCAACGCCAGCCCACCCCGATGCCAGCCCCACCATGCCAAGGCCAGCAGCAATATGCCGAGGGCGATTGCAGCCATCCGCGGCCAGAGACTGTTCATGCGGCACTCATCCGGGTTTGCAGACGCGCCACCGGCTGCTCGCGCACCGGCCAGTTCAGGGCTGCCGCCACCAGACTCAAGAGAACCGCCACCTGCCAGATCAAGTCGTAGCTCCCGGTTCGGTCATACACCACCCCGCCCAACCAGCCACCAAGGAACGAGCCCAGTTGGTGGAACAGGAAAACAATCCCACCGAGCATGGACAGATTTCGTACGCCGAACAAGGTCGCTACCGTGCCGTTGGTCAAGGGCACCGTCGACAACCAGAGGAACCCCATGGCCATGCCGAACAAATAAGCCGTGACTTGAGTGACCGGCGCCCAGAGGAACAGCACAATCACCACCGCTCGCAACAGATACAGAGCGGTGAGCAAGCGCGGCTTGGACATCCGCCCGCCAAGCCAGCCCGCGGTATAAGTACCGAAAATATTGAACAGCCCGATCAGCGCCAGCACCGTGGTGCCGACGGAGGCCGGCAAATGTTGATCCACCAGATAGGCCGGCAGGTGCACACCGATGAACACCACTTGAAAACCACAGACAAAAAAGCCGAACGCCAACAGCCAGAACCCCGAATGGGAGCAGGCTTCGCGCAGCGCTTCAGAAAGGGTTTGCTCGTGCCCGAGGATCGGCAGCGGTTTGTCTTTAAGCATGCTCACCAGCGGCACGATCAGCGCCACCAGCAGGCCCAGCACCAGCAAAGCCGCGGACCAGCCAAGCCAGCCGATCAACCCCAGCGTACCGGGCAACATGGCGAATTGACCAAAGGAACCGGCAGCACTGGCGATGCCCATGCCCATGCTGCGTTTTTCCGGTGGCACGGCACGGCCGACCACGCCGAGAATCACCGAGAACGAAGTGCCGGACAGACCGATACCGATCAACAACCCTGCGCTCAAGGACAAGGTTAGCGCCGAATCGGACAAGCCCATGAACACCAGACCCAGGGCGTACAGCACACCCCCGATCAACACCACCTTCGCGGCGCCAAAGCGGTCGGCCAGTGCACCGGTGAACGGCTGCGCCAGGCCCCAGATCAGGTTCTGCAGGGCAATGGCGAAGGCAAACACTTCGCGGCCCCAGCCGAACTCGGCACTCATGGGCGCCAGAAACAACCCGAAGCCGTGTCGCACCCCCAGGGACAACGCCAGAATCAGCGCACTGCCCAACAGCACCCAACCGCATGTACGCCACATTGATGTCATTCTTGTTCTCCGGTAGCGGGTATATACCCGCTTAAGATCGAACAAACTGGCCTCAAGCCAGTTCGTCCAGCAGTTTCAGCAAGGTTTCACGCTTCTCGGCACCCAGACGGTCGATCAACCGCTGCTGCGCCGCTTCCCAGGCCGGCAAGGCCGCTGCCAGACGTTCGCGCCCCGTTTCAGTGAGCAGGACGATGCGATTGCGCATGTCTTCGCCCTCGACCAGCGTCACCAGGCCTTCACCCTCCAGCACCCGCAGATTGCGCCCCAGGGTGCTGCGATCCAGGCCCATGGCCTCGGCCAGAGACGAGATGCTCGGTTGATCCAGACGCTGCAGATTGCACAACAGAGAATACTGGGCAACGTTGATCCCGAAGCCGTCGAGAGCGCCGTCATAATGCCTGGTGACGCCACGAGCGGCGCGACGCAGGTTGGTGCACAAACATTGAGAAGGAAGCATGGTGCGTGTATATACCCGCGGTTAAATGAAAGCAAATTTTTGATACATATTACCTGTGGGATTCAGAGCAGCGCCAAGCCCACCAGTAGCGCCACTTCCAGCAACTCCAGCAACGCCCCGGCGGTATCGCCCGTCGTCCCGCCCAGTCGCCGCAACATCACTTGCCGCAACCAGACAAACACCACAATGGCCAGCACAAGCGCCCATACACCACTGAGGCCCGCCATCAACACACAAGCCACCGCACTGATCGCCAACACCTGCCGCCCGACCAAACGCGGCAGATGATCGGCCAGCGCCTGCCCCAATCCGCCAGGACGCACATAAGGCGTGGTCAGGAATAACCCCAATAACGCGCCGCGGCCAATCAACGGAACGATGATCAGGACCACGCTGTGCTGCTGCTCGATCAATGCCAGCAATGCGGCAAACTTGAGCAGCAACACCAGCACCAGCGTCACCACCGCGATCGGCCCGCTGCGAGGGTCTTTCATGATGGTCAGGGTGCGTTCACGGTCGCCGTAACCACCGAGCCATGCATCGGCGCTATCGGCCAGGCCATCCAGGTGCAACGCACCGCTGAGCAATACCCAGACGCTCAGCAGCAGTGCGGCGTGAAGCAATAATGGCGTGCCTAGCAACAGCCAGTTCAGTGCCCACAGAATCGCGCCGAACAGCAAACCGACCAGCGGATAGAACAGCAGCGACCGGCCCAATTCCTCGGGCGTCGGCATGCCCGGCAGGCGAATCGGCAGGCTGCTCAGAAATTGCAGGGCGATCCAGAACGGCAACATGGTCAGATCGCTTCCGTTAACAAGGTGCCGGATTCAACCGATAGCGAGAACAGCGCACCATGGCCGACCTCAACATTGAGCAACTGCTCACGCGGTAATCCGCGTGCTTGCGCCAGCAACAAGCGCATGACGCCGCCATGGCTGATCAGCAAGATTCGCTCACCCGCATAGGCCGCGTGCAGCCGCTCGATCGCCGCCAACACCCGTGCCGAAAAGTCCGCCACCGGTTCACCGTCAGGCGGTGTGAACGAATAGGGATCGGCCCAGAACAAGCCCAACGCCTCGGCGCTGGTTTCCATCAGCGCCGCTGCTCTCTGCCCTTCCCAGGCACCGAAGTGCAGCTCTTGCAGGTCTTTGTCCAGCTGCACCGGCAAACCCAGTTGTGCCCCAAGCTCTTGCGCAAAGCGTGCACAGCGCTGCAACGGCGAACTGACCAAGCGATCCCAAGGGCCCTGCTCGACCACCGCAGCGCGCATCTGCTCCCAACCCTTACCGGTCAGCGCATCGTCGAGGCTGCCGCGCAAACCGCCGCCGAGTTCGGTTTCGCCATGGCGCAACAGGTCCAGGCGCAAGGTCATGCCGGGCGATCCGCCACCGCGGCTTCGGCGAACGTTGCCATCTGCCCGTGAAGGTCGCAGGCCAGCCGCAACAATGGCACGGCCAACGCCGCACCACTGCCCTCGCCCAGCCGCAGACCGAGGTCCAGCAACGGTTCGGCGTTCAGGGTTTCCAGCACATGGCGATGGCCCGGCTCGGCGCCACGATGACCGAACAGTAACCACTCACGGCAAGCCGGATTCAAACGCACCGCCACCAGAGCGGCAACACTGCAAATAAACCCGTCGACCAATACCGCGACACCTTCCTGGGCACAGGCCAGATACGCACCGACCAGCGCAGCGATTTCGAAGCCACCGAGATTGAACAAGGTTTGCAGCGCATCGCCACGCTGAGTGCCATGCAACGCCAAGGCACGCTCGATGACCTGGGCTTTATGGCTGACACCCGCCGCGTTCAGTCCGGTGCCCGGCCCGGCCAGGTGCACCACCGGGCAATCGAGCAAGGCACAGGCCAACGCGCTGGCCGCCGTGGTGTTGCCGATGCCCATTTCGCCACCGATGAACAATTGCGCGCCTGCTGCGATAGCGCGCTGCACACTGTCGCGGCCGACCTGCAAGGCGAGCTCGCCCTGGGCCTGAGTCATCGCCGGCCCCTGGACGAAATTCGCCGTGCCCGGGCCGATGTTCAGATGACGCACACCCGGCAGATTCAACGACGGTGTAACGGTGCCGAGGTCGACCACTTCAAGAGAAGCCCCCAACTGTCGCGCCAACACGCTGATCGCCGCGCCACCGCTGACAAAGTTGTGCAGCATCTGCCCGGTAACTTCCTGGGGAAACGCCGACACCCCTTCGGCGACCACGCCATGGTCACCGGCAAAAATCGCAATCCACAGCTGATCGAGCGTCGGCTTGACCTGCCCCTGCAACCCGGCCAGTTGCACCGCCACCGATTCGAGCTGGCCGAGCGAGCCGGCAGGCTTGGTCAGTTGCTGTTGACGCGCCTGCGCCTGTTCGACCACTTGCGCATCGATCGGCTTGCATGGGTTCAGCCACCAGGAGTGAGTCATAACGCAGTTCCTTTCAAAGTCAGGGGCAGGCCGGCGACGGTCAGGACGACACGTTGGCAGCGCTCGGCCAAGGCTTGATGCAGCCAACCGGCTTCATCGACATAGCGGCGAGTCAATTCGCCCAGCGGCACGACACCCATTCCGGTCTCGTTGCTGACAAAAATGATTTCACCCGGCAACGACGCCAGGCAGTCCAGCAGGGCTTCGCGCTCGGCGGCGAGGCGCTCGGCGTCGTCGAGCATCAGCAGATTGGTCAGCCACAGCGTCAGGCAATCCACCAGCAAGCAACGATCGGCACTGGCGCTTTCGCACAACACGCGGGCCAGTTCCAGCGGTTCCTCGATCAACGCCCATTCGGCCGGACGACGGGCGCGGTGATGGGCAACTCGTTCGTTCATTTCACCGTCCAGGGGTTGGCTGGTGGCGATGTAGGTGACGTGTAGCTGACTGTCTGTCGCCAGTTTTTCAGCCAGGCGACTTTTGCCGGATCGGGCGCCGCCGAGGATCAGTTGCAGCATGGTTCAGTCCTTCAAATGTGCGGTGAGGCGACGGGCGTCATCGCGGGCAAGCCCGCTCCCACAAGGATCGAGGCTGTGCACAGATTTTGGTCCACCCAGGGAACGGGAGCGGGCTTGCCCGCGATGGGGCCTGTGCAGCCACCTCAAATCCCACAGAGTTCACGCAGCAATGAAGTATCCAGATGCTTCTCCACCAGATCCGCCAGTCGCTCGATATCGCGCTCGCGCAGCCCGTGGTAATCGACTTCCTGCACATCCTGCAAACCGGCCCAGCGCAACAACGCACTGCACGCCGCCGGGGATTCGAACAGGCCATGCAGATACGTGCCGAAAATCTGTCCATCGACACTTTGCGCGCCGTCGCAGCGACCATCGTCCAGCCGCACGGCGGCGTTTTCCAGCGCCGGTCCCGTGGTCACGCCGGCATGAATTTCATAGCCGCTGACCTGCGCATCTTCCAGTGCCAGGCGCCCACGCACATTGCGCAACTGCTTCTCTTCTTCAAGTTGCGTTTCGAACGACAGCCAGCCCAAACCGGCACTGGAGCCCGGTGCGCCTTCGAGGCCCAGCGGGTCATGCACCTGCTCGCCGAGCATTTGCAGACCGCCGCAGATCCCCAGCACCTTTCCGCCGTAGCGCAAGTGCCGCGAGATAGCCGTGTCCCAGCCGTTGGCCCGCAGATACGCGAGGTCGCTGCGCACGCTTTTCGAACCGGGAAGAATCATCAGGTCGGCCGGCGGAATCGTCTGGCCGGGGCCGATGAATTGCAGGTCCACTTGCGGATGCAGGCGCAGTGGATCGAAATCGGTGTGGTTGCTGATGCGCGGCAGTACCGGCACCACCACTTTGAGCACTTGATCGGCCTTGTCGTTCTGACGCTGATCGAGGCCGTCCTCGGCCTCCAGGTGCAGGTCCATCACATAAGGCAACACGCCGATCACCGGTTTGCCGGTGCGTGCTTCCAGCCAGTCCAGCCCCGGTTGCAGCAAAGCGATGTCGCCGCGAAAACGGTTGATGATGAAGCCTTTGACCCGCGCCTGTTCGCTGGGCGACAGCAGCTCCAGCGTCCCGACCAAATGCGCGAAAACCCCGCCGCGATTGATGTCGGCGATCAGCACCACCGGGCAATCCACCGCCTCGGCAAACCCCATGTTGGCGATGTCGCCGGCGCGCAGGTTGATCTCTGCCGGCGAACCCGCCCCTTCGACCATCACCAGCGGATACGCCGCGCTCAAACGCTCATGAGAGGCCAGCACCGCTTGCATCGCGATGGCTTTGTAGTCGTGATAGGCGACGGCATTCATCGTAGTGACCGCGCGACCATGAATGATCACCTGGGCACCGGTATCGCTGTTGGGTTTGAGCAGCACCGGGTTCATGTCGGTGTGCGGTTCGAGGTTGGCGGCCTGGGCCTGCACCGCTTGAGCACGGCCGATCTCGCCACCGTCGGCGGTCACGGCGCTGTTGAGGGCCATGTTCTGCGGTTTGAACGGCACGACACTCACGCCCTGACGCGTGACCCAGCGACACAGCGCCGTCACCAGTGTGCTTTTACCGGCGTCGGATGTGGTGCCTTGCACCATCAACGTTGTCATGGGTTTTCCTTGGCATAGGTTTGCAGGGCTTGTTCGAGGCGCGACCAATCCGCTTCATCCGCCGGCAAGCCAAACCGCAGGCTGCTGTTGTGGGTGAACAATCGCAGCAGAATGCCGCGTCGGGCCATGAACTCATGCAGTGCTTCGGCGCGCTCGGTGATCAGCCATTGGAACAACGCGCAGCCGCCCTGAGGTTTGAAACCATACTGTTCAAGCAACAGTGCCAGACGCTCGCCAGCCTCGTCAGTGCGAATGCGCTGTCGGGTGTGCCCGTGCGTATCCGTCAGGCACGCCTGGCCCAGCACTCGGGTCGGCCCACTGACGGCCCATGGCCCCACTTGCTCGGCCAGCAGCTTGAGCAACTTGCGCTCAGCCAGCACAAACCCCAGCCGCACACCGGCCAGGCCGAAAAACTTGCCAAAGGAGCGCAGCACGATCAAGCCGATCTGGTTGGCAAACGGCGCCAGGCTCAAATGCGGCGTGTTGTCCATGAACGCTTCGTCAACCACCAGCCAGCCACCGCGTCGGGCCAGCCGTGAATGCCAATCCAGCAGGCGAGCCGGGGTCAGGCTCAGCCCCGTGGGATTGTTCGGGTTGACCACCACCAGCACATCAAGGCTGTCGAGAAAGAAATCGACTTCCGACTCCAGCACTTCACGCACGATGTAACCGTTGCGGCGCCAGGCTTCGGCGTGTTCGGCGTAACACGGTGACAGCACGCCGACCTTGCCGGCCCGGCGCAGGCGCGGCAGCAACTGGATAGCCATTTGCGAACCCGCCACTGGCAACACCTGAGCCGCACCGTAATAGTCACAGGCGGCCTGCTCCAGACCATCATCGGTTTCCGGCAACCGCGCCCAGGCCCGCAACGGGATGTCCGGAACCGGGAATGGCCAGGGCGCCAGGCCACTGGACAGGTCGAGCCAATCGGCTTCGGCGATACCGTATTCACGCGCAGCCTTGCGCAACCGGCCACCGTGCTCAAGCATAGAATTCAGCCCCCACGCAGAGAATCAGCAGCCATAACCATACCCCGCGCTGGACCAATTGCCAGCCACGGTCGATGGAATCGGCATCCGCCGGCACGCCTTCGCCCAATTGCGGACGTTGATGCAGTTCACCGTGATAAATCGCCGCCCCGCCCAACTCGACACCCAGCGCACCGGCACCGGCCGCCATCACCGGCCCGGCATTCGGGCTGTCCCAGGTCGGCCCTTGTGTACGCCAGCATTTCAGCGCCAGCCGGGTTTTGCCCAGCAGCGCGTAGGTCAACGCCACCAGGCGTGCGGGAATGTAGTTCAGGACATCGTCGATCTTTGCCGCGGCCCAGCCGAAACGTTCGAAGCGTTCGTTGCGATAACCCCACATCGCATCCAGGGTATTGCTCAGACGATAGAGCACCACGCCGGGCGCACCCGCCACGGCAAACCAGAACAGTGCGGCGAACACCGCATCGCTGCCGTTCTCCAGCACCGATTCGGTGGCGGCGCGGGCGACTTCGGTTTTGTCCAGCTCGCTGGTCTGGCGGCTGACCAGATAACCGACGCGTGTGCGCGCCTCAACCAAATCATCGCTGCGCAGAGCCTTGGCCACCGGCTCGACATGCTCGCCGAGGCTGCGCATGCCCAGAGCACAATAGAGCGCGAGAATCTCGACGATCCAGCCAACGTAAGGCGCCCAGGACAGCGCGGTGACCAGCAAGGTCAGCGGCACGACCGCCATCACCCAGGCCGTCACACCATGACTGCGCCAGCCGCGGCCAGCGGAGTTGAAACGTTGTTCGATGCGATCGGCAAAACGACCGAACGCCACCAGCGGATGCCAGCGTTTAGGTTCACCCAGCAGCGCATCCAGCGCGACCGCGGCGACACTCAACAACGCCACACTCATTGACTCACTCCCCAATAATTTTCATACAGCAACTCGTTGAGCTGACGCGCCTGCGCCCAGCCTTCGAGTACCAGCATCGGCGCCGGATAGAATTCCTTGACCGGCCCCAGACAAAGAACGGCCAAAGGCTTGGCCCCGGTCGGTAAACCCAGCAAATCCGCCAGGGCTTGCGGCTCGAACAGCGACACCCAGCCCATGCCCAGGCCTTCGGCGCGGGACGCCAGCCAAAGGTTCTGGATAGCGCAGGACAGCGAGGCCATGTCCATTTCCGGCAATGTCCGACGACCGAAAATGTGGCGCTCGCGATCGTCCATCAGCGCGGCGACCAGCACCTCGGCGCAGTCATTGATGCCTTCGACCTTGAGCTTCATGAATTCGTCGGAGCGCTCGCCGAGGGCTTCGGCGGTGCGGATGCGTTCGTCTTCCACCAGGTGCTGGATCTTGCCGCGCAGTGCCCGGTCGCTGATGCGGATGAAACGCCAGGGCTGCATCAGGCCGACGCTCGGTGCCTGGTGTGCGGCTTCGAGCAGACGACGAAGTAACTCAGGCTCGACGGTGCCGCCGCTGAAGTGGCGCATGTCGCGGCGTTCAGCGATTGCCCGATAGACCGCTTCGCGTTCGGCTTCGGAGAATGCGTTGTCAGTCATGGCCTCTTCGCGAGCAGGCTCGCTCCCACATTAGAAACGGTGTTGTCTGACGAAACGCGGTCCACTGTGGGAGCGAGCCTGCTCGCGAAGGCGTCCTGGCGGTCAGGCACAAACAACGCGGCAATCGCCGATGGATTGGACGGAAAATAAAAGTGCACATAAGAGGCCGTCATCCGCCCCTCACGATAAACCGCCTCCGCCCCTCGCCCGCCATTGGGGCTCAAACCTCGAGCAATCGGCTCAAGTTCGGTGCTGGTCAGCGAGTGGTGATAGGTGTGCCCACGCAGCAAACCTTCCGGCAATTCGACCGCCTGCAAAGCCAACGCGGCAAGACGCTTCTGCATCACCGCGTCACCGGTCAGCAAGCCAACCAGTTCAGCGCGAGAGCCCTCGACATCGGTCAACGAATCCAACAGATACAACATGCCGCCACACTCGGCCAGCAACGGCTTGCCCGCCGCGTGGTGAGCGCGGATGGCGGTCAGCATCGATGTGTTTTGCGACAACGCCACATGGTGCAATTCGGGGTAGCCGCCCGGCAGATAAAGACTGTCTGCCTCCGGCAAGCCGGTGTCGCGGATAGGCGAGAAGAACGACAATTCGGCGCCCATGGCCCGTAGCAGATCCAGGCTCGCGCCATAGGTAAACGCGAAGGCTTCGTCCCGGGCCACGGCAATCCGCACACCGGCCAGCAACGGTTCGGCGGCGATCATTTCAGGCGCAGCGAACTCTACGGCCGGCGGCAACGCCACATCGCAACTGCTGGCCAGTGAGGCGGCCGCCGCATCAAGGCGCAGGTCGAGGTCATTCAGTTCGCTGGCCTGAACCAGGCCGAGATGCCGGCTCGGCAATTCGATCCCGGTCTCCCGGGACAACGCGCCGTACCAGCGCAAGCCTTCCGTCAGGCTACCTTCAAGCAATTGCGCGTGACGCAAGGTGCCGACCCGGTTGGCCAACACACCGGCAAACGGCAAATCCGGCTGATAGCGCGCAAGGCCCAAGGCCAGTGCGCCAAAGGTCTGCGCCATCGCGGTGCCGTCGATCACGCCGAGCACCGGCACACCGAAGTGCCGCGCCAGGTCGGCGCTGGATGGCGTACCGTCGAACAGCCCCATGACGCCTTCGATGAGGATCAGGTCCGCCTCACCGGCAGCCTCCCACAACAGGCGGCGACTTTCCTGCTCGCCGACCATCCACATGTCCAGTTGATACACCGGCGCACCGCTGGCACGCTCGAGAATCATCGGGTCGAGAAAGTCCGGGCCGCATTTGAACACACGGACCTTGCGCCCCTGATTGCGGTGCAACCGGGCCAGCGCGGCGGTGACGGTGGTCTTGCCCTGACCGGAGGCCGGCGCGGCAATCAGCACCGCCGGGCAATGACGTGGTTGATTCACAGCTCGACGCCTTTTTGCGCTTTGATCCCGGCCTGGAACGCGTGCTTGATCACACCCATTTCGGTGACGGTATCGGCCAGCTCGATCATCTCCGGTTTGGCGCCACGACCGGTGACCACCACGTGCTGCATCGGCGGACGGGCCTGCAAGTCGCTGAGCACCTGATCGAGATCGAGGTAACCGTGCTTGAGGGCAATGTTCAGTTCATCGAGCACCACCAGACCAATGGACGGATCGCGCAGCAGTTCCTGAGACACAGCCCAGGCGGCTTCGGCGGCGGCGATGTCGCGCTGGCGGTCCTGGGTTTCCCAGGTGAAGCCCTCGCCCATCACATGAAAACGCACTTGCTCCGGGAAACGCCGGAAGAACAGTTCTTCGCCGGTGCTGTTGCGGCCCTTGATGAACTGCACCACGCCACACTGCATACCGTGGCCCATGGATCGGGCGAGCATGCCGAACGCCGAGCTGCTCTTGCCTTTGCCGTTGCCGGTCAACACCAGCAGCAGGCCGCATTCATTCGGGGAGTTGGCGATGCGTTCGTCGATCACGGCTTTTTTGCGCTGCATGCGCGCCAGGTGGCGTTCGTCACGATCGGGGGTATCAGTCATGGGGGAGCTCTCCGTTGAGGCTGGATAACGGCGGGCAGGCACAAGAATAGACGGCAAGAAGCCTGGCATCGCCCACCGTGATGCCGTTGGATGGATCAGGCCGGTCTCCGGGCTCATGAGCGGCACTTGGCCCAACTGCGCGCCTTCCCATGTCGAGACTCGACACAGTGGCTCCAGGCGCAGCCTTCACTCATTTACCGTTGCGGGGGCAGCGTCGGGATCATGACTCTTCGTTGCTTGAAGATAGTCACTCACCGACTTCCCTGTTTCACTCTGTCGACCAAGGCCACAGAGCACCTGAAACAAGCCGCGAAGGTTAGAGGGTTGGGGGTGGAGCGTCAATTAAAGCCGGACCGCCTGCCAGCGAATAACTGCCGTCGATCAATTAACTGACGTCAATCTTGTGCCACACCGCCAGCAGTGATATCAAAGAGCCACAACCTCACAACACAATAACAAAGGTGAGCCACATGCAAGGCATGATCATCAGCAATCCGAAGCTGGAATTCCTGCGCCCGGTGCTGGAACGCTGGTTTGACTGTATCGACCGCTACAATGCCGTGCGCGGCGATAACGATACGCCTTACTGGCACGACGAAAACGCCAACCTCGGCCTGCTCTCTGCCGCGGCCTGGATGGCGGAAATGATCACGCTGCAACAAACACCGACCCACAAACAGACCGAAGAAGGCGAGCGCAACGCCCGCGCCGATCTGTTCATCGCCACCAGCGAAGAACGCGCGTACCTCCAGGTGACCCAGCGTTGGCCGCGAGTCAATAGCCTGAACCTGACCCAGGCACTGGCGGACATCACCAGCGACGCAAAGCGAATCAGCTATGCCAGCGACCTGAAGCTCGGCTGTCTGTTTGTCGCGCCACAAAAAGCCCAGCACAGCGCCACCCCGGAAGAGCTCCAGGACATGCTCGACGATCTGCAAAAGGAACACACCTGCGCCGTGGCCTGGTATTTCCCCTACGCCTATCGCAAGTTGCGCAATGAAGCCGGCAACTACCACCCGGGCATCGCCGTGCTGTTCAAGGAAGCCCGCGGCTGACCGGTTGAACCATCGGGTGCCTACGCTTCTCTATGATTACGTCAATGCATTCATAAGGAAGATCAGTAATGCGCAAACCCCAGCTCGTTTTCATCATCGCGCTCGCCGGAGGGCTCGCCGCCTGTGGTGAAACCTCCAGCCTGCAAGTCTCGGACGGCACCGGACCGTCGCCCAAGCTGCCAGAACCGAACAAAACCCTGATCCCGACGGTGAACATCGCCCCGGCGATCGGCTGGCCTCAAGGTGCAAAACCTGTCGCCGCGGCGGGGACTCAGGTGGCGGCGTTTGCCGAAGGCCTCGATCATCCGCGCTGGCTCTACGTGTTGCCCAATGGCGACGTGCTGGTGGCCGAAACCAATGCACCACCTAAACCTGACGACGGCAAAGGCATTCGCGACTGGGTCATGGGCAAAGTCATGGGGCGCGCAGGTGCCGGCGTCCCCAGCCCGAACCGCATCACCCTGCTGCGGGACAAGGACCACGACGGCGTCGCCGAAACCCGCACGGTGTTCCTGGAAAACCTCAACTCGCCCTTCGGCATGACCCTGGTCGGCAATGACCTGTACGTTGCCGACACCGACCGCCTGCTGCGTTTCCACTATGAAAACGGCGAAACGGCGATCAAGTTGCCGCCGATCAAGGTGGTCGATCTGCCGGGCGGCACGCTGAATCACCACTGGACCAAAAACGTCATCGCCAGCAAGGACGGCAGCAAGTTGTACGTCACCGTAGGCTCGAACAGCAACGTCGGCGAAAACGGCATGGATCAGGAAGAAGGCCGCGCGGCGATCTGGGAAGTGGACCGCGCCACCGGCAACCATCGGATCTTCGCCTCAGGGATTCGCAACCCAAACGGTCTGGCCTGGGAGCCACAGAGCGGCGCACTGTGGACCGCGGTCAACGAGCGTGACGAAATCGGCAGCGACCTGGTGCCGGACTACATCACTTCAGTGAAGGATGGCGGGTTCTACGGCTGGCCTTACAGCTATTACGGGCAGCATGTCGATGTTCGCGTCGAGCCGCAAAACCCTGCTCTGGTCGCCAAGGCCATTGCGCCAGATTACGCGGTGGGGCCCCATACCGCGTCGCTGGGCCTGACGTTCGCCGAAGGCAGCAAACTGCCGGCGCCGTTCACCCAAGGTGCCTTCATCGGCCAGCACGGCTCGTGGAACCGCAAGCCACACAGCGGCTACAAAGTGATTTTCGTGCCGTTCAGCGCCGGCAAACCGACCGGGAAGCCAGTGGATGTGCTCACCGGTTTCCTCAACGACGAGGAAAAAGCCATGGGCCGGCCGGTGGGCGTGGTAATCGATCAGCAGGGCGGCCTGCTGGTGGCGGATGATGTGGGGAACAAGGTGTGGCGCGTTTCGGCGGCTCAATAACTGCGACACACATCACTGTGGGAGCGAGCCTGCTCGCGATGGGGTCAGCACATTCAAAGACGATGTGGCCTGACGCACCGCTATCGCGAGCATGCTCGCTCCCACAAGAGATCAGCGTTTACGACAGAGCGTGAGGCCATCCCCCAGCGGCAACAACGACAGATCCACACGCGAGTCATCCTTCAAGGCGCGATTGAGTGCCTGGATGGCTCGGGTGTCTTCGCTCTCGGGATTCGCCTCAAGCACCCGCCCGCTCCATAGCGTGTTGTCGAACACTGCCAGACCACCGACCCGCAGCAAACGCAGCGCATGCTCCAGGTAAGCCGGATAATTGGCCTTGTCGGCATCAATGAAAATCAGATCGTAGTGCTCGCCTTGCCCTTGCCGCTCAAGCTGCGCGAGGGTTTCCAGCGCAGGAGCCAGACGCAGATCAATGCGCCCGGCGAGACCTGCTTCCTGCCAGTAACGACGAGCAGTGGCATTGTAATCGCCAGGCATATCGCAACAGATCAGCGAACCGTCATCCGGCAATGCAGCGGCCATGCACAAGGCGCTGTAACCGGTGAAGGTACCGACTTCCAGCAAACGCCTGGCGCCGATGAGTTTGACCAGCAACGCGAGGAACTGCCCCTGCTCCGGCGCCACCTGCCAGCGAGCCATGGGCAGCGCCTGGGTTTCGTCGCGCAGGCGCTTGAGCAGCGGCGTTTCTCGCAGGGAAACGTCGAGCAGGTAGTGGTACAGGGAATCGTCGAGATTGAGCGTGCGAGCGGTCATGACAACCTCCGTTAAGCCATTCTCAATGAGCTTCCCCATCGCGCCGGGAATTCATTGAGAACGCCCCCTATGGATTATGTGCCAAGTGCTCAGGCTGCAGGACGCGCTTGGCGCTCAGATAGGCTTTCTGCCAATAAGCTTTGGACAAGCTGTCCAGCTTGACCGTGCCACCCGTGGCTGGCGCATGGACGAAGCGGCCTTCGCCGACGTAGATGCCAGCATGGCTGACCTGGGAGCCGCCATTGGTGGCGAAGAAAATCAGGTCGCCGGTTTGCAGGCCTTCCTTGCCGACATTGGGGGCTTGCATGCCGATCATCTCTCGTGTGGACCGCGGCAAGGAAATGCCCGCGACATCGCGATAGACGTAACCGATCAGACCACTGCAATCAAACCCGGAATCCGGCGTGTTGCCGCCCCAGCGATAAGGTGTTCCCACCAGGCCGAGCGCGCGAAACAACACATCTTCTGCCGCCGGGGAAAAGGCTTGGGAGGAACCGAAAACAATGGGCGCGCGGACTACCGGCGCAGGTGGCGGTGTGCGGCTGGCGCAGGCGCTGAGCAGCGCTGCGAAGACCATGAGTGCGAGGCGGGCCGACATCGTCATAAACAGAACATCCTGATCTGGCTGCGGCTTTTTCTGCCACAAAGGCAGAAAAGAAAACCGCCTGCGCAGAACGCAGGCGGTTTGCCATCAATAATAGATCAGGATTCTAGCGGCTACGCGGCAAACTTCAAGTAAGACTTTAAGTTCACCTTATAAACTGTCTGCTTACTTGCGTGCAGTGACGATAGCCGGGGCCACAGTCGGCGCCATCGCGAGTGCGCGCTTGGCTTCGATGAAGGTCTTGTTCCAGTAGCTGTCGCCCAGGCTATCGATCCGGACACCGCCGCTTTTGCGGCTGCTGGAGTGGATGAACTGGTTGTCACCCAGGTAGATCCCGGCGTGACTGACACGACCGCGACGGCCATTGGTGGCGAAGAACAGCAGATCACCCGGCTTGAGGGCGCTGCGAGCAACCTGCGGAGCGTCAACGTTGATCATTTCGCGGGTGGAGCGCGGCAGGTTCATGCCGGCCTCTTCACGAAACAGATAACCGATGAAGCCGCTGCAGTCGAAGCCTGCCTCGGAGGTGCCGCCGAAACGGTAACGGGTACCGATCAGGGACATGCCACGTTCGAGGATGCTGTCGGCCAGAACCGGAAGTTGGTATAACTTGCCGCCGGCGAAGTCTGCCAGTTCTTTATTGGTGGCTAGCTCTTCCTGGAAAAGAACGGAAGAAGACTGCGCGGTAACTGAATTTGAAACCCGCTGTTGTTGCTCTTGCTGAGACACTGGAGAGTGGGCAGCGCAACCGAACAACAGGGTGACGAGTGCGAGAGGCACGAGGGGTGCGAAGCGATTTAGCATGGGCACGACCGTGGCTGATAGTTGTAAAGAAGCCGAGACTATGCCCGCTATCAACCTCATTTGCAAATTCAATCGATCTTTATGTGACTTATCGGTTTCTCGTTTACATCTAAGCGCTTAAGCCCATTTTGAATCTTTGCGCAGCCTGCCCCCTTGCAGGAAAGCGGATTTGTTGACGCCTGAAATATGCCGAACCCGCGTAAAACCTGGGCTTTACCAGGTTTTTTTACCAACCGAGGGTTTCTTTCAGGAACGGGATTGTCAGCTTGCGCTGAGCTTGAAGGGAGGCCTGATCGAGGCGCTCAAGCAGCTCGAAAAGCGCACTCATGCTGCGAGTCCCGCGGGTCAAAATAAAATGCCCGACTTCATCGGTCAGGTGCAGGCCACGACGAGATGCGCGCAACTGCAAGGCACGCAATTTGTCTTCGTCAGAGAGCGGGCGCATCTGGAAGATGAGTGCCAGTGTCAGCCGCGACTTGAGGTCCGCCAGCTTCACCGGTAGTTCGCGCGGGGATGTCGAGGCGGCGATCAGCAGACGTCGACCGCTGTCACGCAGACGATTGAACAGATGGAACAGCGCCTCTTCCCAATCCGCCTTACCGGCGACCGCCTGCAAATCGTCCAGGCAGACCAGCTCGTATTGTTCGAGGTTGTCGAGGATTTCGATACCGCGGTCCAGCAACTCGGCCAACGGCAGGTACACCGCCGGCTCCCCCAGCTGTTCGAAGCGCAGACACGCCGCCTGCAACAAATGCGTGCGCCCTACCCCGTCCTTGCCCCAGAGGTAAATCAGGCTTTCCGTCCAGCCGGCGTCGGCTTCGCAGAGCCGCTCGACATAGCCGAGTGCAGCGGCATTGGCGCCTGGGTAGTAATTGATAAAGGTAGCGTCATCACGCAGACGCACACCTAGGGGCAGCTGAATCGGTTTCATGCTGACTGAACAGTTCCAAAGGAACCGTTAGTGGCCTCTGTGTAAAGTTTGCGAAGTTTATACCCGTGAAGCTGACCGCACAATGCGACAGACCACAAGCAAAATCAAAGGTTTGCGTTAACCAGTTTCTTTGGCGGCGCATGTGACAGCCGCGCGAGGGAGGCGGGCAAACCTGGCATGAAACCAGGATGCCCGCTACGAGCGATCAAAAAGCCTTACTGCCCAGACTCGTCGACACCGCCATAGATATCCGAATCCTTGTACAAATCATGCACGTGGCGCACAAGCACCATGATCACCGCCGCCACCGGCAATGCCAGCAGCACACCGGTAAAACCGAACAGCTCGCCGCCGGCCAGGATGGCGAAGATCACCGCCACCGGATGCAAACCGATCCGATCCCCCACCAGCAACGGCGTCAGGACCATGCCTTCCAGTGCCTGGCCGACCATGAACACCGCGACGATACCGATCATGGGGTACAGATCGCCCCCGAACTGGAACAGACCGGCAATCAATGCCGCGCCAATCCCGATGACGAACCCCATGTACGGCACGATCGCCGCCAGACCGGCGATCAGACCGATCAACAACCCCAACTCCAACCCGACGATCATCAAGCCTGAGGCATAGATCACACCCAGCGCCAGCATCACCAGCAACTGCCCACGCACGAACGCTCCAAGCACTTCATGGCATTCCCCGGCCAGGGACATGACGCGCTCTTCACGATCACGCGGCAGCAGGCTACGGATCTTGGCCATCATCAGGTCCCAGTCGCGCAGCAGATAAAAACTCACCACCGGGATCAGCACCAGATTGGCCAGCCAGCCAATCAGCGCAAGGCCTGAGGCCGTCGCCTGACTCAGCACCACGCCGACAATGTCGCTGGTCTGGCCCATGTGCTCGCTGATCGCCGCCTTGAGCTTGTCGAACTTCCAGAAGCCCTCCGACAAACCCAACTTCGATTGCGCCCACGGCAACGCGGTGTGCTGCAACCAGTCGAGCATCTGCGGCGCCAGTTCATACAGGCGAAACAGCTGCTTGGCGAGCATCGGCACCAACACCAACAGCAGCGTGGTAAGGATCAACGTGAACAAGGCGAACACCGCCACCACGCCCCAGGTCCGCGACAGACCGAACTTCTCCAGCCGATCCACCAGCGGGTCGAACAGATAGGCCAACAGCAGCGCCACCAGGAACGGCGTCAGGATCGGATGCAACAGGTAAACAAACGCGCAAAGCAGGACCACCCCACCAAGCCAGAACCAACGCCGCGTATCGGCCATGTACCACTCCTGCTTCTATATAAAGAAAAACTACCAGCGAAAACGTAACTGCGGCGTAGGTGCCGGGCCTGGCGCTGCGGCCGGCGCCGAACCAGCAGCCAAGGGAACAGCTGCCGTGGGTGCCGGGGCTTGACCGGCCGGAACTTCCTGCAATTTCGCCAGGGACAACTGAGCTCGCAGCTGATCGGCACTGCCGTTGACGCGATAAAGCACGCGGTCGCCATCGACACTCAGCAAACGCGCGCCAAAAGGCTCCAGCAAACGCCCCAGCGTGGCATAACGCTCCAGATTCATTCCCTGCACTTCCAGCAATTGCTCGCCGGACGCACCCGGTTTAGCGACGAAACGCGACGCCAGACGCTCGCTGACCGCCAGCATCACCGCATCGGCCACGGCGGCGGCATCGGCGCCCTGCACGCTACCGGCCTCTTTCTGATCGCCCAACCACAGACGCCACTTGGCTTGCCATTGGCCACCCTCTTCACGGGCATGCACCGCCAGCAAGGCGTCGGCATTGTAACGGTCGGAGGCGCCCTGCAGCGGCGCAGGGTCAGCACTTTCCAGATTCGGCGCGGTAGCGACGATCTGTTCATTCAGGTCCGCCAGCGGCAAACGCAGCGGCAGGCCACGGTGTTGAGCCGCCCGACGCAGGGGCGCAGCGCTGGCCTGACCATCGCCCACCAGGCTCGAGCCTTCGGCGGAGTCGTTCAACCACCAGCCGAGGATCGACGGCCGATTGGCACCCCACACGGCCAACCCGGCACGGCGCAAGGCCTGTTCGGTGGTGGCCGGATCGAAATCGACTTTCAGCACCTCCGGCGGCCCGGCGTCGTAACCGAACTGACTGATGATTTGCTGAGGTTCTTTGCGCACGGCCGCCAGACCGGGGCTTTGCGCCGCCCTGGGATCGCCGGTCAGGCGCAACACCAACGTATCCAGCGCCCGCTGAGTCGCCTGATCGCGCTCCTCCGGCGTCTGGCCGCTGACGGGCTCGCGCACTTGATAGAGGCCTTTGACGGTTTCGGCATGGCTGGTCAGGCTGACCACGGCTAAACAGCCCACGAACAAGAATTTAAGAAAACGCATGAAAGATTCCTGACGACAAGAGCGGCTGGAACAGACCGCATGAACTAGGCTGTGACCACACGCCCAAGCAAAACATTCACCCGATCCCGGTAAGTTTTCGCACTGTCATAACGATAGACGGTTAACGTCGATACCTTATACAGCCATGTGGGACGCCACCAACACGGGCAGTATGGATTTTTTTTAACGCAATATGCCCCTGCCCGTCGGCACGAGGATGGCCGCTGCCCCTCAAGCCTGATAAAATCGCGCGCCTTCGCAGACCGGCAACAGCCGGGCGCCCTGAAATTCGCGTACGGCAATTGCCCTTCGCCAGCTTCAGTGGCCCCACTGGACTCGGTCGTTACCCCTGAATCCCCCCTAAAGGCCTGGATCATGAGCAAGCAACCCTCCCTGAGCTACAAGGACGCCGGTGTAGACATCGACGCCGGTGAAGCATTGGTCGAACGCATCAAGAGCGTCGCCAAGCGCACTGCGCGCCCGGAAGTCATGGGCGGCCTGGGCGGTTTCGGCGCCCTCTGCGAAATCCCGGCCGGTTACAAGCAACCGGTGCTGGTCTCGGGCACTGACGGCGTCGGTACCAAGCTGCGCCTGGCGCTGAACCTGAACAAACACGACAGCATCGGCATCGATCTGGTTGCCATGTGCGTGAATGACCTGGTGGTGTGCGGCGCCGAGCCGCTGTTCTTCCTCGACTACTACGCCACCGGCAAACTGAACGTCGACACCGCCGCACAAGTTGTGACCGGCATCGGCGCAGGCTGCGAACTGTCCGGCTGCTCCCTGGTCGGCGGCGAAACCGCTGAAATGCCAGGTATGTACGAAGGTGAAGACTACGACCTGGCCGGCTTCTGCGTCGGCGTCGTTGAAAAATCCGAAATCATCGACGGTTCGAAAGTCGCTGCCGGCGATGCCCTGCTCGCCCTGCCGTCTTCCGGCCCGCACTCCAACGGCTACTCGCTGATCCGCAAGATCATCGAAGTGTCGGGTTCCGACATCGAGAACATCCAGCTCGACGGCAAACCGCTGACCGACCTGCTGATGGCCCCGACCCGTATCTACGTGAAGCCGCTGCTCAAGCTGATCAAAGACACCGGTGCCGTCAAAGCCATGGCCCACATCACCGGTGGCGGCTTGCTGGACAACATCCCGCGCGTACTGCCAAAAGGCGCTCAAGCGGTAGTTGACGTTGCGAGCTGGACCCGCCCGGCGGTGTTCGACTGGCTGCAAGAGAAAGGCAACGTCGACGAAACCGAAATGCACCGTGTGCTGAACTGCGGCGTCGGCATGGTTATCTGCGTGGCTCAAGAGCACGTTGAAACCGCCCTGAACGTCCTGCGTGAAGCCGGCGAGCAGCCTTGGGTCATCGGTCAGATCGCCACCGCTGCCGAAGGCGCGGCTCAGGTCGAACTGAAGAACCTTAAGGCGCACTGATGTCCGCCACCTGTGATGTCGTGGTGCTGCTCTCCGGCACCGGCAGTAACTTGCAGGCCTTGATCGACAGCACGCGGACCGGCGAAAGCCCGGTTCGCATCGCTGCGGTGATTTCCAACCGCGCCGACGCCTACGGCCTGCTACGCGCCAGGGACGCGGGTATCGACACCCGCACCCTGGATCACAAGGCGTTCGAAGGTCGCGAGGCCTTCGATGCCGCGCTGATCGAACTGATCGACGCCTTCAACCCCAAACTCGTGGTACTGGCCGGCTTCATGCGCATTCTCAGCGCTGACTTCGTGCGCCACTATCAGGGTCGCCTGCTTAATATCCATCCCTCGCTGCTGCCCAAGTACAAAGGGTTACACACTCATCAGCGCGCGCTGGAGGCCGGCGACACGGAACACGGCTGCTCCGTGCACTTCGTCACCGAGGAACTCGATGGCGGACCACTGGTCGTACAGGCAGTAATACCGGTAGAGTTGCACGATTCGCCGCAGAGTCTGGCGCAGCGAGTCCACACCCAGGAACACCTGATCTACCCGATGGCCGTACGCTGGTTTGCCGAAGGTCGTTTATCGCTTGGCGAACAAGGTGCTTTACTGGACGGACAGTTACTCGCAGCCAGCGGCCACTTGATTCGAACCTAGGAGATTTTATGCGTCGTGCCCTGCTCTTCGCTTGCGCTCTGCTCGCCCTGCCGTTTGCGCAGGCCGCAGACCTTCAACCCTTCTCCGCCAGCTACACCGCCGACTGGAAGCAGTTGCCCATGAGCGGCACCGCCGAACGCAGCCTGACCAAGGAAGCCAACGGCATCTGGAAACTCAGCTTCAAGGCGTCGATGATGATCGCCAGCCTGACCGAAGAAAGCACCCTCACCCTGGACAAGGACACGCTGCTGCCACAGTCCTACCACTTCGAACGCGGTGGCCTGGGCAAGGCCAAAAAGGCTGATCTGGACTTCGACTGGACCAACAAGATGGTCACCGGCACCGATCGCGGTGACGCCGTCAAGCTCCCGCTCAACCGCGGAATGGTCGACAAGTCCACCTATCAGCTGGCGCTGCAGCATGACGTGGCCGCCGGCAAGAAAAGCATGAGCTATCAGGTCGTCGATGACGGCGAAGTCGATACCTACGACTTCCGCGTGCTGGGTTCGGAGAAAGTCGACACCAAGGCTGGCCAGATCGATGCGATCAAGGTCGAGCGCGTGCGCGATCCGACACAAAGCAAGCGCATCACCGTGCTGTGGTTCGCCAAGGATTGGGATTACCTGCTGGTCCGTCTGCAACAGGTCGAAACCGACGGCAAGGAGTACAACATCATGCTCCTCGACGGTACGGTCAACGGCAAGACGGTGAAAGGCAGCTGATCCGCAACGACATGAAAGCCCCGCAAACGCGGGGCTTTTTTTCGTCTGGCGTTTCGTTGAGCGGAGCGATCAGCGCACTGTAAAGCGTTGCTGAGCCAGCAGACGATCGCCCTGGAACACCATGAAACGCCATTCACCAGGAACGACTTCGTGACTTTCAGTGAACTCGAAGGCCATCAGGTCCAGCGGAGCGCCTGGCACCAGTTTCTGAATCACTTCCAGTTTGTCGTGACGCACACCATCCGGGGTGCGGATGCCCGGCGTGAAATAGAGCAAAGTCAGCGGCTCGCCTTCGGCGACTTTGCCGGCCAACTGGTAACGCATACCGAATTTTGTGCCCAGTTTCGCCGGGACGATTTCGGTCTGCTGAATCTGTTCATTGCTGCGGCGCAAAACTCGCTCGCCCGATTGCAGTTCGGCTTTCGCGCTGGCGAACACGCCGTATTCCACCGGACCTTCGACGCGGACTTCGGCACTGGCCAGAGCACTGACGAACATCAACGTGGCCAGGGCGGTTAAACGGGTGAGGTGCATGGTGCGCTCCTTGATTGAGATGAGCGCGAGGGTATGACGCGGGGGTGACAGGACGATGACAACCTTGAGTTCTGCGCAATCCTGTGGGAGCGAGGCTTGCCCGCGAAGAACGATGACGCGTAATACCTGAAAAACCGCGGTGCATTCTTCGCGGGCAAGCCACGCTCCCACAGGTTCTGTGTCTTAACTCACCAGTATTGAGGCTTGCCCCTCGTGGTCAAATCACCCGGCAAGAAAGTGGAACGCTAATGTGAAGGAATGCTCTATAACTTCAGGGTCTTTTTTGATCGAATGACTTTTCCTGTTGCCTACGAGGTTTCCCATGACCGTTACCGTCAATACCGTCTCCGCCGAAGGTTTTCGTCACAGCGTCCAGATCGATGACCATGAACTGTTTGCCGATGTACCCAAGTCGTCCGGCGGCGAAGGCACGGCACCTGAGCCACACGACTACTTCGATGCAGCCCTCGGTGCCTGCAAGGCCCTGACACTGAAACTGTATGCGAAGAAGAAGGACATCCCACTGACCGGCGTCGGGGTTGAGGTCAAGCGCGACAACAGTGAAGAGCAGAAAGGCAAATACGTCCTGCACGTCAAACTCACGCTCAAGGGCGTACTCACCGACGCCCAGCGCGAAGAGCTGCACCGCGTGGCCGACCGCTGCCCGGTACACAAGCTGATGACCACCTCCGAGGTCAGCATCGAGACTCATCTGTCGGAAGGCGCCTTCAGCCAATAGCGGCAAGGGCTGCGCAAGCGGGTTATGCTCACGGCGTCACCCGCTCAGCCTGGAATGCAGCACCATGAACACTCCGCTCGTGATCCGTCCCCGCGCCGAAGATGTCGAAGGCCAGCCGATTCTTCGGACGCTGCCGTCAGCCAAATGCCGCAACGTCGGACCTTTTGTGTTTTTCGACCACATGCTCGAAACCCGTTATCCACCGGGTAAAGGCATGAACATCCGCCAGCATCCGCACATCGGCCTGTCCACCCTGACCTACCTGTTCGAAGGGCAAATCCAGCACAAGGACAGCCTCGGTTCCGATCAGCTGGTGAATGCCGGCGATGTCAGCTGGATGACCGCCGGCAGTGCGATTGCCCACATCGAACGCACGCCCGACGCATTGAAGGATAGCGGCGGTACGATGCACGGCTTACAGATCTGGCTGGCGTCACCCAAGGACCGTGAACACGGTCCAGGACACTACAGCCACCATCCGGCAACCACGCTGCCCGTCAGCGATAACCTTGGCGTGAAGATACGGATGATCGCCGGATCAGGCTTTTGCCTCGAGTCGCCGGTCCCGGTGCTTTCTCCTACGCTGTATGCCGAATTGAGCCTGCAAACGGCAACCACGCTGCTGATTCCCACCGAGCATGAAGAGCGGGCACTGTATGTGCTGAGCGGTGAGGTGCAACTGGACGGCGAACTGCTGGAACCGCACTCGCTGGTGGTGTTGCCGGTCGGGGAAGAAATGACGTTGTTCGCCGAGAGTGACTGCCATGCCGTGCTGTTTGGCGGAGCGCCATTGGATGGGCCGCGACGGATCAACTGGAATTTCGTGGCCAGCGATCCGGCATTGATCGATGAAGCACGTCGACGCTGGGCTACCGGGGAGTGGCCGACAGTGCCGGGGGAAAGTGAGCGGATTGAGCTGCCGAAACACCGAAGCCCGCCAACTCCCTTGTAATTGATCGGCTGGTCGTTCCCATGCTCTGCGTGGGGATGCAGCCCGTGACGCTCCGCGTCACTGGACGCGGAGCGTCCCTAGAGGCATTCCCACGCAGAGCGTAGGAACGATCAAAAAACCCGCCGAAGCGGGTTTTTTTCTACAACGCGGTTAAACCGACAGTTCAACCAACAGCTTGTTCAAACGGCGCACATACGCGGCCGGGTCTTTCAAGCTGTCGCCGGCCGCCAGGGCCGCCTGATCGAACAGGATGTGCGACAGATCGCCGAAGCGCTCGTCGCTCTGCTCGTTGTCGAGTTTCTCGATCAGCGGGTGAGCCGGATTGAATTCGAAGATCGGCTTCGAATCCGGAACCTTCTGACCACTGGCTTCCAGGATCTGACGCATTTGCAGGCCCAGGTCCTGCTCGCCGATCGCCAGAATCGCCGGGGAATCGGTCAGACGGTGGGAAACCCGCACCTCAGCAACGGACTCACCCAAAGCGGTCTTGAGACGCTCAACCAGACCTTCTTTGGACTTGGCGACTTCTTCCGCGGCTTTCTTGTCTTCTTCCGAGTCCAGGTTGCCGAGGTCCAGGTCACCGCGTGCCACGTCGACGAAGCTCTTGCCGTCGAAGTCGCTGAGGTAGCTCATCAGCCACTCGTCGATGCGGTCGGTCAGCAGCAGCACTTCGATGCCTTTCTTGCGGAAGACTTCCAGGTGCGGGCTGTTTTTGACTTGCGCGTAGGTTTCGCCAGTCAGGTAGTAGATCTTGTCCTGACCTTCCTTGGCACGGGCCAGGTAGTCGGCCAGACCCACAACCTGCTCGCCGTCGTCGCCCTGAGTGGACGCGAAGCGCAGCAGACCGGCAATTTTTTCTTTGTTGGCGAAATCTTCTGCCGGGCCTTCTTTCATGACCTGACCGAAGTTCTTCCAGAAGCCTTTGTATTGCTCAGGCTCGTTCTTCGCCAGTTTTTCCAGCATGTCCAGAACGCGCTTGGTCAGCGCCGATTTCATGGTGTCGATGATCGGGTCTTTCTGCAGGATTTCCCGCGACACGTTCAGCGACAGGTCGTTGGAGTCGACCACGCCTTTGATGAAGCGCAGGTACAGCGGCAGGAACGACTCGGCCTGATCCATGACGAATACACGCTGCACATACAGCTTCAGGCCTTTTGGCGCTTCACGCTGGTACAGATCGAACGGAGCACGGGTCGGTACATAAAGCAGCGAGGTGTACTCGAGCTTGCCTTCGACCTTGTTATGGCTCCAGCTCAGCGGGTTCTCGAAATCGTGAGCGACGTGTTTGTAGAACTCCTGGTATTCCTCATCCTTTACTTCAGTGCGAGGGCGAGTCCACAGGGCGCTGGCGCGGTTGACGGTTTCCCACTCAAGCGCAGGCTTCTCTTCGCCTTCGGCGGCTGCCACTTCTTTCGGCAACTCGATCGGCAAGGCGATGTGGTCGGAGTACTTCTTGATGACGTTGCGCAGACGCCAGCCATCAGCGAACTCGTCTTCACCAGACTTCAGGTGCAGGACGATGCGAGTACCACGGTCGGCTTTCTCGACGGTGGCGATTTCGAATTCGCCTTCGCCCTTGGACGACCAGTGCACACCTTCGCTGGCAGCAAGGCCGGCACGGCGGCTGAATACGTCAACTTTATCGGCGACGATGAAGGCCGAATAGAAACCGACACCGAATTGACCGATCAGGTGCGAGTCTTTTTTCTGATCGCCAGACAGGTGCTTCATGAAATCGGCAGTGCCGGACTTGGCGATGGTGCCCAGATGGGTGACCGCATCCTCACGGCTCATGCCGATGCCGTTGTCTTCGAGGGTGACGGTTTT
The DNA here is from genome assembly GCF_963970905.1 of Pseudomonas sp. EL_65y_Pfl2_R96. NCBI lineage: Bacteria > Pseudomonadati > Pseudomonadota > Gammaproteobacteria > Pseudomonadales > Pseudomonadaceae > Pseudomonas > Pseudomonas sp. EL_65y_Pfl2_R96. The sequence continues at coordinate 42,990 of NZ_CAXAQH010000001.1, forward strand.
AGCGTCCTTGTCGAAGCTCACACGGATTTTCAGTTCAGCGCCGCCTTCCAGCAACTCAGGCTTGGCCAGCGCTTCAAAACGTAATTTATCGACAGCGTCAGAGGCGTTCGAGATCAATTCGCGAAGGAAGATTTCCTTGTTGGAATACAGCGAATGGATCATGAGGTGCAGCAGTTGCTTCACCTCGGTCTGGAAGCCCAGGGTTTCCTTTTGAGTTTCCACACTCATGGTCATCAAACTCCAATCAGATGGCAGTGGCCGCGACCTTGAGGGTCGGCGGCGGGTTGTCATCAAAGTTGGGGGCTTAGATCAGGATTTCAAGGGCTCTTCGATTTTGAAGTGGGCCCGGGCCGTGGCAATGGGCTCGGCTTCAGTGCTTTGCCAGGCGGTAATCGCCACGTTTGCCACCCGGCGCCCCTGTCGGCAAACCAGGCATCGGGCCCAGGTATCGCGAAATTGCCCCGCGCGCAGGTAGTCGAGGGAAAAGTCGATAATCTTTGGCACGCCGGGCGAACCGGTGAAAATCAACAGGTGCAGCGCCGCCGAAAGCTCCATGAACCCGGCAATCACCCCGCCATGAATCGCCGGCAATAAAGGGTTACCAATGTTGTCCTTGTTGGCCGGCAGACGAAACAGCAGCTCATCTCCTACCCGCGAACATTCGACGCCGATCAGCTCGGCGTAAGGAATCAGCTGCAGCAGCGCTGTGTAGTCCCCCTGCGCATGAGCCTGTTGGAGTTGCTCCTTGAACGTGCCGGTCATTTCGCACCTCCAGCAATGACACCACCAAAGCCCTTGGTGCCTTTGACGCCCTTGCCCATACGCATAAAGGTGCCCACCACGTGGGCGATGGGCTGTTCGGGGTCGTCCTGATAGGCAAAACCGCGCGCGAAGATCACGTCGGTGGTCACTCGGTAACATTGGGCGAAGCCGTACACATCCTTGTGCGGCTCGGCGGCGTACATGTAGTCGATACGCAAGTCGAGCGTCGGGCAAACCTCGAACTCAGGCAGCACGCAGAGCGTGGCCATGCCGCAGGCGGTGTCCATCAGTGAGGTCAGCGCACCGCCATGAATCACCCCGGTTTGCGGGTTGCCAACGATTTGCGGGCTGTACGGCAGAATCACCGTCAGCCCTTCGCTGCTGGCACTGTGAACGCGCATTCCGAGAACCTGACAATGCCGCAATGCCGACAGGAATCGCGTCGCACGCTCAAAAACGGGGTTTTCGGCCATTTGATGAAACTCTTCTTAGTGTCCAGACAAAGTAGCAGGCTAGTGGGCAAAAGTTCCGTGGCAAAACAAACATATATATATCTGTGAATTGAGGAACTTAACCCTGATCACCGCGCTCGAAAGGCCAGTAGATATTTTCCATCAGGAGAAACACCCCATGCGTAAGACTTTAGCTATTGCCTTGATGTTGACCGCTTCCCTCGGTCTCGCTGCTTGCGATAAAAAATCCGAGGACAAAGCTCAAGATGCTAACCAACATGCCGAGCAAGCTCAGGAAAAAATGAGCGAAGCTCAGGATAAAGTGAACGAGGCAGCAAAAGAAAACGCCGAAGCTGCCAAAGCTCAGGCCGAATCGAACGCAGCAGCGACAAAAGAAGCCGCGCCAGAAGCACCTAAAAACTAAAAGCGTTTTTAGTGATAAAAGAAAACCCGCCAAGTGCGGGTTTTCTTTTATCGGCGGCTTTTGTTTGCAATGCAGTATTAGATCAAAATCGTCCTAAAAGTCGGACTAATCATCAGCAGCAACGAACACACTAAACCCACGAACCACACCAGACTGCGCTGCCAGGCCAGATCTGCCCAATAGCACAGCAAGTAAATGATGCGTGTGATCACGAAGATGATTGCCAGCGTATCGATCAGCCACCCCGCCGTCTGCGTGGTGTGCGCCATCAACACCCCAACTGCAAATATTATGAACGCCTCGAAACTGTTCTGGTGGGCCGCCAATGCACGAGCACCGAAGCCTGTAAGTTGCGCCTGTTGCTGGCGCGGCAGGTGATTGTTGTAACCGCCCTGCGCGCTCATGGCCTTGGCCACTGGCATGCGCGCCACGAAGATCAACAAGGCGCTGATAAACACACACCAGAACGGAATACTCATCAAGCCGCCTCTTTGTTCAGCTCAGGCAATGGCGCCTCTGTAGGGGTATAGACCATCACGTCAAGAACGTCGGAGTGAAACTCGCGGCGATACAACACAAACACGACACCGGCGCTCATCAACATGAACAACCAGGGGCTGACAAACCACGCCAACATGGTCATGCCGAAGTAATAGGAACGCAGACCGAAGTTGAACTGGTTGGCCGCCATGGAAATGACACGAGCGGCTCGGGAAGCAAAGGCTTTACGCTCTTGCTCGGACACATGGCGCTCACCAATCATCGGTGCCGAGCCCACAAGAATGGCCGCAAAGTTGTACTGACGCATGCACCAGCTGAACGTAAAGAACGCATAGACAAACACCAGCGCCAGGCACAACAGCTTGATCTCCGACATGCCTTGGGAGGCCTGTTGCACCATCGGAATATCCGCCAGCAATGACACAGCTCTTTCGGACGCGCCCAATACCGTGAGAATGCCGGCCAGGATAATCAACGTACTGGAAGCGAAGAACGAGGCGTTGCGCTCAAGGTTGCCGATCACGCTGGCATCGGCAATACGGTTGTCGCGCAACAGCATGCGGCGCATCCAGTCTTCACGATACAGGTGCAGCACACTGGCCAGGCATGCAGTGTCACGGCCCTTCCATGTCGCGTAACGGGTGTAGCCACCCCAGCAGACGACAAACCAGAGCGCGGCGAGGATATGGATCAGATTAGCGTGGATGAACGACATGCAGTTCCTTGTGAGATCAGTGTGAAATACCGGGATCCTGTGGGAGCGGGCTTGCTCGCGAAAGCGGACTTCCAGTCAACATCACTATTGAATGTTAAGCCCTCTTCGCGAGCAAGCCCGCTCCCACATTTGATCTTCGCACGCCCATAAAAAATGCCCCATATCGATTGATACGGGGCATTTCAATTTGCAGCTCAAAGCCCGCTTGTGGCGAGCCATGAAGCAGTTTAAGCCAGCGCTTCTTCGCGCTTGCCCAGCAGACGGTCGCAGACCACGGCGACCGCCAGAGTCATGACCGACGGCACCAGCCACGCCAGCCCCTGCTCGCTCAGCGGCAGGTGAGCCAGTTGCGTCGGCATCCAGTCGGCCAGACCGGCGCCTTTGAGGGCGTCGATCAGGCCGAAGATGAACGACACCAGCATCACCGGTCCGACGATGCGGCCCTGCTCATGCCAGAAGTCCTTGCAGAAGCTCAGGGCGACCAGGGCGATGCACGGCGGGTAGATGGCGGTCAGCACCGGGATCGAGAACGCGATCAGCTTGGTGAGGCCCAGGTTGGACACCAACAGGGAGAACGCAGCCAGGATGATCACCAGCGTCTTGTAGGACAGCGGCAATACACCGCTGAAGTATTCGGCACAGGCGCAGGTCAGACCGACCGCTGTCACCAGGCAGGCCAGGGAGATCAGCACCGCGAGGAAACCGCTGCCCAGGGAGCCGAAGGTGTGCTGCACGTACGCGTGCAATACCGCCGCGCCGTTGGTAGCACCGGCGGCCACTTCATGGCTGCCCGAACCGAGCCGGAACAGACTGACGTAAACCAGCGCCAGACCCACGCCGGCAATCAGCCCGGCAATGATCGCGTAACGGGTGATCAACACCGGCGAATCCACGCCACGAGAGCGGATCGCATTGACGATGACAATGCCAAATACCAATGCGCCCAGGGTATCCATGGTCAGGTAACCATTGATGAAGCCCTGGGAGAACGGTGCTGCCACGTATTCAGGGGTGGCCACGCCGATGTCGCCAGCCGGCAGCGCGAACGCTGCGATACCGAGAACGGCCAGGGCGATGATCTTCAGCGGTGCGAGGAACCGTCCTACGGTGTCCAGCAGACGGCCTGGATAGAGCGAGATGAAGAACACCAGCAGGAAGTACACCGAGCTATAGAGAAACAGCGCCAGCGGGCTCTCGCCAGTCAGCGGCGCCAGACCTACTTCGAACGACACGGTCGCGGTGCGCGGCGTCGCGAACAACGGGCCGACAGCCAGGTAGCACGCGGCTGCCAGCAGGCCGCCGGCGATTTTACCGATCGGGCTGCTCAAGGCATCCATTGCGCCGCCGACCTTGGCCAGGGCGACAACGGTGATCACCGGCAGACCGACTGCGGTGATCAGGAAACCCAGCGCCGCCATCCAGACATTAGGCCCGGACTGCAAACCGACGATAGGCGGGAAAATGATGTTGCCGGCCCCGACGAACAGGGCAAACGTCATAAAACCCAGTGCCAGGATGTCCTGGCCTTTCAACACTTTCATTAAGGAAATACCACACTACTGAATCGGAATTTAGAGAGGGATTTCCCTTATGGGTGAGGGAAATGCTGTCGATCCGTATAGGACCGACCCGTTTAGCGCGTCGCTGCCTTGTGGGCCGCGGACGCAAAAATGGCTGCTAGCCTAACGAATTTGTCTGACAAACGCACTATTACAGGGCGAACTATCCGATACGCGACATTTCAATGTCGCGCTTACATATCTAATTTTCCTTGAAAATCAAAAGATCGCAGCCTTCGGCAGCTCCTACATGGCATCGCATTCACTGTAGGAGCTGCCGAAGGCTGCGATCTTTTGATCTTCAGAAACAACAAAGGCCACCCGAAGGTGGCCTTTGTCTGGTGAAGCGTCAGTTAAGCCCGAGGCTTATTTGACGGCCCAACCGGTCAGCTCGGCCAGGGCCTTGCCGATGTCTGCCAGCGAACGCACGGTTTTAACACCTGCGTCTTGCAGTGCAGCGAATTTCTCGTCTGCAGTGCCTTTGCCGCCAGAGATGATTGCGCCAGCATGGCCCATGCGCTTGCCCGGAGGAGCAGTCACACCAGCGATGTAGGAAACAACCGGCTTGGTCACGTGTGCCTTGATGTAGGCAGCCGCTTCTTCTTCAGCCGAACCGCCGATCTCGCCGATCATGACGATCGCTTCGGTCTTCGGGTCTTCCTGGAACAGCTTCAGGATGTCGATGAAGTTCGAACCCGGGATCGGGTCACCACCGATGCCGACGCAAGTCGACTGACCGAAACCAGCGTCAGTAGTCTGCTTCACAGCTTCGTAGGTCAGGGTGCCGGAACGGGAAACGATACCGACCTTGCCTGGCAAGTGAATGTGACCTGGCATGATGCCGATCTTGCATTCGCCTGGAGTGATCACGCCTGGGCAGTTAGGGCCGATCAGGGTGATACCCAGCTCGTCGCACTTGACCTTGGCATCCAGCATGTCCAGGGTAGGAATGCCTTCGGTGATGCAAACGATCAGCTTGATGCCGCCGAATGCTGCTTCCAGGATGGAGTCCTTGCAGAAAGGAGCTGGAACGTAGATCACGCTGGCGGTGGCGCCAGTGGCTGCTACAGCGTCTTTCACGGTGTTGAACACTGGCAGACCCAGGTGCTCGGTGCCGCCTTTGCCTGGAGTTACGCCGCCAACCATCTTGGTGCCGTATTCGATGGCTTGCTGGGTGTGGAAACTACCTTGCGAACCGGTAATGCCCTGGCAGATAACTTTGGTGTCTTTATTGATCAGGACGCTCATTATTTGCCCTCCGCAGCTTTAACGACTTGTTGAGCAGCGTCGGTCAGGCTGGTAGCAGCGATGATGTTCAAACCGCTTTCTGCCAGTACTTTAGCGCCCAGCTCAGCGTTGTTGCCTTCAAGGCGAACAACAACCGGGATTTTCACGCCGACTTCTTTCACGGCGCCGATGATGCCTTCGGCAATCATGTCGCAACGAACGATGCCGCCGAAGATGTTGACCAGTACTGCAGCGACGTTAGTGTCGGACAGGATGATCTTGAACGCTTCGGTAACGCGTTCTTTGGTAGCACCGCCGCCCACGTCGAGGAAGTTGGCTGGTTTGCCGCCATGCAGGTTGACGATGTCCATGGTACCCATGGCCAGGCCAGCACCGTTGACCATGCAACCGATGTTGCCTTCCAGTGCCACGTAGTTCAGTTCGAACTTGGCAGCGTGCGCTTCGCGCGGATCGTCTTGCGACGGATCGTGGAAAGTCTTCAGCTTAGGCTGACGGTACATGGCGTTGGCGTCGATGTTGATCTTGGCATCGAGGCAATGCAGATCGCCGTCAGCCTTGATCACCAGCGGGTTCACTTCCAGCAGAGCCAGGTCGTGATCCTTGAACAGCTTGGCCAGACCTACGAAGATCTTGGCGAACTGAGCGACTTGCTTGCCTTCCAGACCCAGCTGGAATGCCAGCTCGCGACCCTGGAATGGCTGAGCGCCAACCAGTGGATCGATAGTGGCCTTGAGGATTTTCTCAGGGGTGTCGTGAGCGATTTTCTCGATGTCCACGCCACCTTCGGTGGAAGCCATGAACACGATGCGACGGCTCGAACGGTCAACGACAGCGCCCAGGTACAGCTCTTTAGCGATATCAGTGCACGACTCAACCAGGATCTTGGTGACTGGCTGACCATTGGCGTCAGTCTGGTAAGTCACCAGACGCTTGCCCAGCCACTGCTGTGCGAAGGCTTTGGCGTCTTCTTTGCTGCGAACCAGCTTGACGCCGCCCGCTTTACCGCGACCACCGGCGTGAACCTGGGCTTTGACAACCCATTCGCTGCCGCCGATTTTGTCGCAAGCTTCTGCTGCTGCTTCCGGGGTGTCTACCGCGTAACCGGTGGAAACTGGCAGGCCGTATTCAGCGAACAGCTGCTTACCCTGATACTCGTGAAGATTCATGCTTATTACCGTCTTCGTTAGGTACTGCGCATTCGGTGCTGCACTCATTCAAGTGCCGCACCACCTGTGACTGCTGCTTGCGTAACCTTTCCGGGTACCCGGTGCAGCTACGCAAGACTGCGTCCAGCGGACATTCCGCGGTGAGTCTTGCATGCAAGGCTCACGACGGGCCGTACCGCCGTGGTTTCTTATTGTCTTAGCGTTTCTTGCGGTTGGCGATGTGGATGGCGCCGCCATTCACTGCCAACGCAGCTTCGTGCAAGGCTTCAGACAGGGTCGGATGGGAGAAAACCATCATGCCCAAGTCTTCAGCGCTGGTGCCGAATTCCATGCCGATCGCGCCCTGCTGAACCAGTTCTGCGGCGCTCGGGCCAATCACGTGGACACCCAATACGCGGTCAGTCCTGGCATCAGCGATGACCTTGACGAAACCACCGGTATCGTTGGCGGCCATGGCACGGCCAGAGGCTGCGAACGGGAAGGTGCCGACGTTAACTTCTACGCCTTCAGCTTTCAAGGCCTGCTCGGTTTTACCGACCCACGCGATTTCCGGGTGAGTATAAATAACCGAAGGGATCAGGTCATAGTTCATCTGGGCTTTATGGCCCTTGATGCGCTCGACAACCATGATGCCCTCTTCCGAGGCTTTGTGAGCCAGCATCATGCCGCGAACCACGTCACCGATGGCGTAAACGCCCGGTACGGTGGTGGCGCAGTGATCGTCAACGTGCACGAAACCGCGCTCGTCGAGGGTCACGCCGCAATCGGCAGCCAGCAGATCAGTGGTCACCGGACGGCGACCAACGGCTACGATCAGCTTGTCGAAAGTGATGTTCTGTTCGCCGTTGGCATCGGTGTAGTTCACAACGACTTCGTCGCCGTTCACTTTGGAACCGGTCACGCGAGCGCCCAGTTTGATGTCCAGACCCTGTTTGGTCAGGGTTTTCAGCGCTTCCTTGGAAACAGCGGTGTCCGCTGCCATCAGGAAGGTATCCAGCGCTTCGAGAACGGTGACTTTGGCGCCCAGACGGGACCATACCGAACCCAGTTCCAGACCGATAACACCAGCGCCGATCACACCCAAGCGTTTTGGTACGGATTGGAATTCCAGAGCGCCAGTCGAATCGACGATCACATTCTGGTCGACCGGAGCCGGTGGAATGTCGATCGGACGCGAGCCCGGAGCCAGGATGACGTTTTCGGCTTCGATGACTTCAACCGAACCGTCAGGCTTGGTGACTTCGACTTTCTTGCCGGCCAGCAGTTTGCCGTGGCCCTGGATCGAAGTGACGCCATTAGCCTTGAACAGGGTGGCAACGCCAGAGGTCAGGCCTTTGACGATGTTGGCTTTACGGCCGACCATTGCTGGTACGTCCATGGTCACGCCAGCGTGGTTGATGCCGTGGATCGCGAAGCCGTCTTGCGCTTCGTGGAACTTCCAGGAGCTGTCCAGCAGCGCCTTGGATGGAATGCAGCCGACGTTCAGGCAAGTACCGCCGAGGGCCAGTTTGCCTTCCTTGTCGGTGTATTTCTCGATGCAGGCAGTGGTGAGGCCCAGTTGCGCTGCTTTAATGGCAGCCACGTAGCCGCCAGGGCCCGCGCCAATCACTACCACGTCGAATTTCTGAGTCATGTGTCATTCCTTCTCGAATCAAACCGGACGGCCCCTTTTGGGGACCGTCGTGGGACGAAGCTGGTCATTACAAAAGGGCCGCCCATCGCTGAACGGCCCGTGCAACGAAATCAGATATCCAGCAGCAAACGAGCCGGGTCTTCCAGCAGGTTCTTGATGGTAACCAGGAAGGTCACAGCTTCTTTGCCATCGATCAGACGGTGATCGTAGGACAGTGCCAGGTACATCATCGGACGGATAACGACTTGACCGTTGATCGCCATAGGACGCTGCAGAATGTTGTGCATGCCCAGGATGGCCGCTTGTGGCGGGTTGACGATCGGGGTCGACATCATCGAACCAAAAGTACCACCGTTAGTGATGGTGAAAGTACCGCCGGTCATCTCGTCCATCGACAGTTTGCCGTCACGAGCCTTCTTGCCGAAGGTGGCGATGCCGCCTTCGATTTCAGCCAGGCTCATCAGTTCGGCGTTACGCAGAACCGGAACAACCAGACCGCGGTCGCTGGAAACAGCTACACCGACGTCAGCGTAGCCGTGGTAAACGATGTCAGCACCGTCGATCGACGCGTTGACAGCCGGGAAGCGTTTCAGCGCTTCGGTGGCCGCTTTCACGAAGAACGACATGAAGCCCAGACGCACACCGTTATGGCTCTTCTCAAAGAGATCCTTGTACTTCGAACGCAACGCCATGACTTCGGTCATGTCGACTTCGTTGAAAGTGGTCAGCATTGCCATGTTCGATTGAGCTTCAACCAGACGCTTGGCGACGGTGGCCCGCACGCGGGTCATCGGTACGCGCTTCTCGATGCGATCGCCGGCAGCGAACACTGGAGCAGCAGCGGCAGGAGCAGCCGCCTTGGCAGGCGCGGCAGCCGGAGCGGCTTTCTTGGCAGCTACAGCGGCAACAACGTCTTCCTTGGTCACACGACCGCCTTTGCCAGTGCCGGCAACGGAAGCGATGTTGATGCCGTTTTCTTCAGCCAGCTTGCGAGCAGCCGGTGCAGCAACAGGATCATCTTCGCCTTCAGCGGCTGGAGCAGAAGCTTGTGCAACGGCCGGAGCAGCGGCGGCAGCTGGAGCGGCAGCAGCGCCGCCTGCTTCGATGGAGCCCAGGACTTCGTCGGACAGAACGGTGTCGCCTTCGTTCTTGACGATAGCGCCCAGCACGCCATCAGCGGTGGCCAACACTTCCAATACGACTTTGTCAGTTTCGATGTCGACGATCAGGTCATCGCGCTTGACGGCGTCGCCCGGTTTTTTGTGCCAGGTGGCAACGGTGCCATCGGCAACCGATTCCGGGAAAGTGGGGGCTTTGATTTCGATAGCCATTATCTGTGGGTCCTTAAATTCGGTTTCAGGTGCGCGAAGGCGTTAAACAGTGAAAGCATCTTGCAGCAGTTGTTCCTGCTGCTCGGCGTGCATCGATGCGTAACCGCAAGCAGGTGCGGCAGACGCCTCACGACCAGCGTATTCCAGGACCAAGCCTTGTTTATGGTTGGTCAGGCTGCGACGCATGTGATGCTGGCTGCTGTACCAGGCGCCCTGGTTCATCGGCTCTTCCTGGCACCAGACCACGTTTTCGAGGTTGGTGTAAGGGGCGAGCGTCTCCATCAGGTCGTCCTCAGGGAACGGATACAGCTGCTCGAGACGCACGATGGCGATGTCTTCACGACCTTCGGCACGGCGTTTTTCCAGCAGGTCATAGTAGACCTTGCCGCTGCACAGGATCATGCGAGTGACCTTTTTCGGGTCAAGCGCATCGATTTCCGGGATAACGGTCTGGAACGAACCTTCGGCCAGATCTTCCAGGGTCGAAATGGCCAGTTTGTGGCGCAACAGCGACTTCGGAGTCAGAACGATCAATGGCTTGCGCAGCGGGCGAATGACCTGACGACGCAGCAAGTGATAGATCTGAGCCGGCGTAGTCGGTACGGCTACCTGAATGTTGTGCTCGGCGCACAGCTGCAGGTAACGCTCCAGACGAGCCGAGGAGTGCTCAGGCCCCTGACCTTCGTAACCGTGCGGCAACAGCATGGTCAGACCGCAGAGACGGCCCCACTTGTGTTCGCCACTGGTGATGAACTGATCGATAACCACCTGGGCACCGTTGGCGAAGTCGCCGAACTGGGCTTCCCAGATCACCAGCGCATCAGGCGTGGTGGTCGAGTAACCGTATTCGAACGCCAGTACGGCTTCTTCGGACAGGAACGAATCGTACAGGTCGAAACGTGGCTGGCCGTTATACAGGTTCTGCAACGGGATGTAGGTGCCCGCGTCTTTCTGGTTGTGCAAGACAGCATGACGGTGCGAGAACGTACCGCGACCGATGTCCTGACCCGTCATGCGAATCGGGTGACCTTCGAACGCCAGGGTCGCGTACGCCATGGTTTCGGCGTAACCCCAGTTGATCGGCAGGCCGCCGGCTTGCATCTTCTGACGGTCTTCGTAGATTTTCGCGACCTGGCGCTGAACCACGAAGCCTTCAGGAATTTCCAGCAGCTTGGCGGACAGTTCCTGCAAGGTTTTCAGATCGAAGCGAGTGTCGTGACGCGCAGTCCAGGCATGGCCCAGATACGGACGCCAGTCCACGAACAGCTCTTTGTTCGGCTCTTTGACCAGACTTTTTACAACATGCAGACCGTTGTCCAGCGCGTTGCGGTATTCGTCGATTTTCGACTGCACACGCTCTGCGTCCAGCACACCGCTCTGGGTCAGGCGATCGGCATACAGCTCACGGGTAGTGCGCTGTTTGGTGATCTGCTGATACATGATCGGCTGGGTACCGCTTGGTTCGTCAGCCTCGTTGTGGCCGCGACGACGGTAGCAGACCAGATCGATCACCACGTCACGCTTGAACTGCATGCGGTAGTCGATGGCCAGTTGGGTCACGAACAATACAGCTTCCGGATCATCACCATTCACATGGAGGATCGGCGCCTGGATCATTTTCGCGACGTCGGTGGCGTACTCGGTGGAACGCGAGTCCAGCGGGTTGCTGATGGTGAAACCGACCTGGTTGTTGATCACGATGTGCACGGTGCCGCCGGTTTTGAAACCGCGGGTCTGCGACATCTGGAAGGTTTCCATGACCACGCCTTGACCTGCGAATGCAGCGTCACCGTGGATGGAGATCGGCAGAACCTTCTCGCCGGTAGGATCGTTACGACGGTCCTGACGGGCGCGAACCGAACCCTCGACCACCGGAGAAACGATTTCCAGGTGAGACGGGTTGAACGCCATGGCCAGGTGAACTTCACCGCCGGCGGTCATCACGTTGGACGAGAAGCCCTGGTGGTATTTAACGTCACCGGAACCCAGCTCGACCTTCTTCTTGCCTTCGAACTCGTCGAACAGCTCGCGCGGGTTCTTGCCGAAGGTGTTGACCAATACGTTCAGACGACCACGGTGGGCCATGCCGATGACGATTTCCTTGGTGCCGTAGGAACCGGAACGCTGGATCAGCTCGTCAAGCATTGGAATCAGGCTTTCGCCGCCTTCCAGACCGAAACGCTTGGTACCCGGGTATTTGGTGCCCAGGTATTTTTCCAGGCCTTCACCGGCGGTCACGCGCTCGAGCAAGTGGCTCTTGATGTCGGCGGAGTACGTCGGACGACCGCGCACGCTTTCCAGACGCTGCTGGAACCACTGGCGCTGCTCGGAATCGGTGATATGCGTAAATTCAGCGCCGATGGTGCGGCAATATGTCTGCTGCAACGCTTCGTGAATTTCGCGTAGGCTCGCCTCCTCTTTGCCGATGAACAGGTCGCCGGCACGGAAGGTCGTATCAAGATCGGCATTGGTCAAGCCGTAATGATTGATTGACAGGTCTGCAGGTGCAGGACGCTGCCACAGCCCCAGCGGGTCAAGCTGGGCTGCCTGGTGGCCACGCATACGGTAGGCCTGGATCAATCGCAGCACTTCAACTTGCTTCTTCTCGTGCTCACTGCTCACGCTGCCGGCGGAAACCGGTTGGGCGCGGCGCTGGTTCTTTGCCAGCAAGACGAAATGATCGCGAATTGTGGAGTGCGAAACATCGGTAGCAGTGTTGCCGTCAGCAGGCAACTTCTGGAAGTAGGTGCGCCACTCTTCTGGCACAGCGTTAGGGTCGTGCAGGTAGAGCTCGTAGAGCTCTTCCACATAGGCAGCGTTACTACCGGAAAGGTAGGCGCTGTTCCACATGCGCTGCATCACGCTTTCTTGCATGCTTGGTCACCCTCGGTTAGGGGAACACCACCGGCGTCGACACCGAGCAAACTTGCAGAAGTCCGAATGCAGCGACTAAAACAAGCCACTTAGGATCACGCTGATAGTCCGGGTACCAGCCCGGATGCCCCTGCTTGTCTCATTTCTTCAAAATAAGAGCCGCAGCCTTATGGGCTGCTGCTCAGGTTAAAACTACGGCGCCGGTTGAAGCCTGCGCCGTAGCATCTACGGGTATTGCGGTCCTACGGGTACAGCAGCTGAATCACACGCCGCTTTGCAGCAGCATGTTACGGATGTGACCGATGGCCTTAGTCGGGTTCAGGCCTTTCGGACAAACGTTGACGCAGTTCATGATCCCCCGGCAGCGGAATACGCTGAACGGGTCATCCAGCGAAGCCAGACGCTCGGACGTTTTGGTGTCGCGGCTGTCTGCCAGGAAGCGGTACGCTTGCAGCAGAGCAGCCGGGCCCAGGAACTTGTCCGGGTTCCACCAGAAGGACGGGCACGAAGTCGAGCAGCAAGCGCACAGGATGCACTCGTACAGACCGTCGAGCTTTTCACGCTCTTCTGGGGATTGCAGACGCTCGATGGCCGGAGCCGGCGTGTCGTTCTGCAGGTATGGCTTCACCTTTTCGTATTGCTTGTAGAAGATGCTCATATCGACGACCAGGTCACGGATAACCGGCAAACCTGGCAGCGGACGAACGATCAGCTTGTTACCTTTTACGACGGCAGACAGCGGCGTGATGCACGCCAGACCGTTTTTGCCGTTGATGTTCATGCCGTCGGAACCGCAAACACCTTCACGGCAAGAGCGACGATAGGAGAAACCTTCGTCCTGCTCTTTGATCAGGGCCAGCACGTCCAGCACCATCAGGTCTTTACCACCGGTATCAACCTGGAATTCCTGCATGAACGGCGCAGCGTCCTGATCAGGGTTGTAACGATAAACACTGACTTGCAACATGGCGGCCACCCTTAATAAGTCCGAATCTTAGGTTCAAAAGTCGGAACAGTCTTCGGCGAGAAGTTCACTGCACGCTTGGCAACGCGCTTCTCACCCGGGAAGTACAGGGTGTGGCACAGCCAGTTTTCGTCGTCACGGTCTTCGAAGTCTTCACGGGCGTGAGCACCGCGGGACTCTTTGCGTACTTCTGCAGCGATGGCGGTAGCTTCGGCCACTTCCAGCAGGTTCTGCAGTTCCAGCGCTTCGATACGTGCAGTGTTGAAAGCCTGCGACTTATCGTTGATCTTCACGTTGGCGATGCGCTTGCGCAGGTCAGCCAGTTGGGCAATACCCTTCTGCATGTATTCGCCGGTACGGAATACACCGAAGTAGTTCTGCATGCAGTTCTGCAGCTCGCGACGCAGGGTAGCCACGTCTTCGCCTTCGGTACGGTTGTTCAGAGCGTTCAGACGCGACAGGGCAGCTTCGATATCGGCTTGGGTAGCGTCGTCGTATTCGATGCCGTCGGTCAGCGCCTTTTCCAGGTGCAGGCCGGCAGCGCGGCCGAATACCACCAGGTCGAGCAACGAGTTGCCGCCCAGACGGTTGGCACCGTGAACCGATACGCAAGCCACTTCGCCCACGGCGAACAGACCTGGGATGATGGCGTCGACACCTTCGTCGTTCTGGGTGATTGCCTGGCCATGAATGTTGGTGGCAACGCCGCCCATCATATAGTGGCAGGTCGGAACAACCGGAACCGGAGCGACGACCGGGTCAACGTGCGCAAAAGTTTTCGACAGTTCGCAGATGCCTGGCAGACGGCTGTGCAGCACTTCCTCGCCCAAGTGGTCGAGTTTGAGCATTACGTGGTCGCCATTCGGGCCACAGCCGTTGCCGGCGATGATTTCTTTAACCATCGAACGGGCAACAACATCACGACCTGCAAGGTCTTTGGCGTTCGGAGCATAACGCTCCATGAAACGCTCGCCGTGCTTGTTGATCAGGTAACCACCTTCACCACGGCAACCTTCGGTAACCAGTACACCAGCGCCGGCGATACCGGTCGGGTGGAACTGCCACATTTCGATGTCTTGTACCGGTACGCCAGCACGCAGAGCCATGCCGACGCCGTCACCGGTGTTGATCAGGGCGTTGGTGGTGGACGCATAGATACGACCTGCACCGCCGGTGGCCAGAACGGTAGCCTTGGCACGGATGTAGGTGGTTTCGCCGGTTTCGATGCAGATGGCAATCACACCGACAAAAGCGCCATCCTGGTTTTTCACCAGGTCAACAGCGTAGTACTCGTTCAGGAACGTGGTGCCGGCTTTCAGGTTGCCCTGATAAAGGGTGTGCAGCAGCGCGTGACCGGTACGGTCGGACGCAGCGCAAGTACGGGCAGCCTGGCCACCCTTACCGTAATCCTTCGACTGACCGCCGAACGGACGCTGGTAGATACGACCTTGCTCGGTACGCGAGAATGGCATACCCATGTGGTCCAGCTCGTAAACGGCAGCCGGGCCTTCCTGACACATGTATTCGATCGCGTCCTGGTCACCGATGTAGTCGGAACCCTTGACGGTATCGTACATGTGCCAGCGCCAGTCATCGTTCGGGTCGGCCGACGCGATGGCGCAGGTGATGCCGCCCTGGGCCGATACGGTGTGCGAACGGGTCGGGAAAACCTTGGTGATCACGGCAGTCTTGTGACCGCCTTGTGCCAGTTGCAGCGCAGCGCGCATACCGGCACCGCCGCCACCAATAATGATGGCGTCGAAAGAAATCGTTGGAATGTTAGCCATGGATCAGATACCCCAGAGAATCTGCACACCCCAGACGAAGTAAGCGAACATCGCAACGCCGCATACCGCCTGGAAAAGGAAACGTACTGCAGTCGCGGACTTGCCCAGCGCCATCGGCGTCAGGTAGTCGGTCGCGATGGTCCACATGCCGACCCAGGCGTGAGCGCCCAGGGCCACAAGGGCCAGCAGACTGAAGATACGCATCCCGTTGTGGGCGAACAGGCCATGCCATTGGGCGTAGCCAATGCCAGGATTCGCCGCGAGGTATCCGATCAGGAAGATGAAATAAGCCGCGAGAACAACCGCAGACACACGTTGCGCCATCCAGTCATAGAGGCCCGAACGCGAAAGGTTCGTAACGCTGGTTACCATATCCAAACTCCTGCCAGAACGATCAACACCACGGAAACGGCGATGATAATTTTCGAGCCCAGGCGGCCGCCTTCAAGCGTCTCGCCGATGCCCATATCCATGATCAAGTGGCGCACGCCGGCTACCAGGTGATACAGAAGAGCGGACAGGAGGCCCCATGCTACGAACTTGGCCAGCGGACTGGTCAAGCATGCCTTCACCTCGGCAAAACCTTCCTCGGAACCCAGAGACTTGCCCAATGCATACAGCATGAAGCCAAGGCCCAGGAAGAGGATGATGCCGGAAACACGGTGAAGAAACGACGTAACGCCGGTGATGGGGAGTTTGATGGTCCTTAGGTCTAGGTTTACAGGTCGTTGGCTTTTCACGGCTTTTTTTTCACACTGAAGAGCCCCTAACAATCAGGGCAAAGTTGTTGGGGAGTGCACTGGTCAGGTAACCACCACCCAGGGATGCGACCCCCAATAAAGCAGGCCCAAAAGCCCCTGGCGGTCGGTGGCCGAGTATAGACAGTTAGGCTACTAATGACAACGCGTTCACCTTCCCCTAATAGCTGATTGCACAAGTCAGATAAAAGGCGTAAATGGCAGTCAATTTCGAGGAAAAAGTCCGGTTAAAGCCTTCTGGAGCAAGACTTTAGGCAAATTGACATTCAAATTTATCTCACTATAGTGGTGCGGGCCCTGCGTGGGGGGTCTGTCTGATGATTTCAAGCATAAATAGGAGGCCACATGGCTGACAAAAAAGCGCAGTTGATCATCGAGGGCGCAGCCCCCGTCGAGCTGCCCATTTTAACCGGCACCGTTGGTCCCGATGTTATCGACGTTCGGGGCCTGACGGCCACGGGCCGCTTCACCTTTGACCCTGGTTTCATGTCGACCGCCTCCTGCGAGTCGAAGATCACCTATATCGACGGCGACAACGGCATTCTGCTGCACCGCGGCTACCCGATCGAACAGCTGGCTGAAAAGTCGGACTACCTGGAAACCTGCTATCTGCTGCTCAACGGTGAATTGCCGACCGCAGAACAGAAGGCCCAGTTCGTCGGCACCGTGAAGAACCACACCATGGTTCACGAGCAATTGAAGACCTTCTTCAACGGCTTCCGTCGCGACGCCCACCCGATGGCCGTCATGTGCGGCGTAGTGGGCGCCCTCTCGGCGTTCTACCACGACTCCCTCGACATCAATAACCCGCAGCATCGCGAAATCTCCGCGATCCGCCTGGTTGCCAAGATGCCGACCCTGGCCGCAATGGTTTACAAGTACTCCATGGGCCAACCCATGATGTACCCGCGCAACGACCTGTCGTACGCGGAAAACTTCCTGCACATGATGTTCAACACCCCGTGCGAGATCAAACCGATCAGCCCGGTACTCGCCAAGGCCATGGACCGGATCTTCATCCTCCATGCCGACCACGAGCAGAACGCATCGACCTCCACCGTACGTCTGGCCGGTTCGTCGGGTGCCAACCCGTTCGCCTGTATCGCCGCCGGTATCGCCGCACTGTGGGGCCCTGCCCACGGCGGTGCGAACGAAGCCGTGCTGACCATGCTCGATGAAATTGGCGATGTCTCGAACATCGACAAGTACATCGCCAAGGCCAAGGACAAGAACGATCCGTTCAAACTGATGGGCTTCGGTCACCGGGTTTACAAAAACCGCGACCCACGCGCCACCGTCATGAAGCAGACCTGCGACGAAGTACTGAAAGAACTGGGCATCACCAACGATCCGCAACTCGAACTGGCCATGCGCCTGGAAGAGATCGCCCTGACCGACCCGTACTTCATCGAACGCTCGCTGTATCCGAACGTCGACTTCTACTCGGGGATCATCCTCAAGGCGATCGGCATTCCAACCAGCATGTTCACCGTGATCTTCGCCCTGGCGCGGACCGTCGGCTGGATCTCCCACTGGAAAGAAATGCTCTCCAGCCCGTACAAGATCGGCCGCCCGCGCCAGTTGTACACCGGCTACGAGTCGCGTGACATCACCCGGCTTGAAGACCGCAAATAAGACCTGTCTTGCGATAACGTCTTGAGCTGTACCGGAAACGGCCTCTATTTAGATAGAGGCCGTTTTTGTTTGTGCCTGACATTGAGTGACGCGGCGGCCTGAGGGCCGACCGGGTTCTTTGGTTGCGTACATATCCTTTTCTGCGGTAACGGCGGCTAATGGTTCCGCTCTTACAGCGGGTCACTTTGGAAAAGCCCCAAAGTAACCAAAGGGCTCTTGCCCCTGTCGTTCGGCCCTTCGCCTAGGCTCAGGGTGCCCTCGCTCCGGTCCTGCTCCGTGGGCCCGCCGCGATCGGCCATCCATGGCCGTGCGCGGCTAACCCGGCATCCATGCCGGGTTGCCCACTGCGCAGAACCTCCACTCGGCCTCTCGAGGGGGCGGTGCGTCAAGATCAAAAGCTGCAGGCGAGCTAACGCTCGACCTGTTGAGTGGTGAAAGGCAAGGCGGACGTGCTCTGATTTTGGATGTGCTCTGATTTTTTGTGGGAGCTGGCTTGCCGGGTCGCCGCATCGCTGCGATGGCGGCCTGTCAACCGACCAATCGTCCCCCGGATGTACCCAGTCCAACTGTGGGAGCGAGCCTGCTCGCGAAGCTATTGATCTTGCTGTTGCTGTTGCTTTGGCTTTTGATCTTGATCTGTCTGCCCCTTTCCCAGAGGCCGAACGCAGGTATTGCGCAGGGGGCACCGCGGCAAGGATGCCGCGGTAGCCGCCCCCGGCCATGGATGGCCGATGGCGGCGGGCCCCCGGAGCAATGCCGGAGTGAGGGCATGCCGAGCCGAAGCGAGGCACCGAATGGTGGGGCAAGACCTTTTGGTTACTTTTGGGGCGTTTGCCAAAAGTGACCCGCTGTAAGAGCGGAACCATAAGTGGCAGTTACCGCAGAAACGGATATGTACACCATCAGAAATCCAGGTCGGCTATCAGGCCGCCATCGCAGGCAAGCCTCGCTCCTACAAGGGGCAATAACTGCCAGCCAGCGCTACCGCAGAAACGGATATGTACTCGATCAAAGAGCAGACCACCTCCGCGAAAAAGCCATACACAGTGCGATAACCGCCCAATAAAAAAATGCCCCGATCTCTCGACCGGGGCATTCGTTTTAGCGCGGCTTATATATAGAAGCCTTAGTGCGCAACCGCCCCACTCGCCCCCAACCCGGTCTGCGAACGAACGAACTGCGGGAAGAACAGCGCCCGCTCGTTCACGCCCTCGGCGGACTTGTCAGTGACCGAGAAGAACCAGATCCCGACAAACGCAATGGCCATGGAGAACAGCGCCGGGTATTCATACGGGAAGATCGCCTTCTCGTGACCCAGGATCTGCACCCAAATGGTTGGCCCCAGCACCATCAAGCCAACAGCACTGACCAGACCCAGCCAGCCGCCGACCATCGCACCGCGAGTCGTCAACTTCTTCCAGTACATGGAAAGCAACAGCACCGGGAAGTTGCAGCTCGCCGCGATGGAGAACGCCAGGCCCACCATGAACGCGATGTTCTGCTTCTCGAACAGAATGCCCAGGCCGATCGCCAGCACCGCCAGGGCGATGGTGGTGATTTTCGAGACACGGATCTCGTCCTTCTCGTTGGCCTTGCCCTTCTTGATCACGCTGGCATACAGATCATGGGACACCGCCGAGGCACCCGCCAGGGTCAGGCCGGCCACCACCGCCAGGATGGTCGCGAACGCTACCGCCGAGATGAAGCCCAGGAAGATACTGCCACCCACCGCGTTGGCCAAATGCACCGCCGCCATGTTGTTGCCGCCCAACAGCGCACCAGCCGCATCTTTAAAGACCGGATTGGTGCTGACCAACAGGATCGCACCGAAACCGATGATGAACGTCAGGATGTAGAAGTAGCCAATGAAGCCGGTTGCATACAGCACGCTTTTACGCGCTTCTTTCGCGTCACTCACGGTGAAGAAGCGCATCAGAATATGCGGCAGGCCAGCGGTACCGAACATCAGTGCCAGGCCGAGGGAGAACGCCGAGACCGGATCTTTCACCAGACCGCCCGGGCTCATGATCGCTTCACCTTTAGGGTGAACCTTGATCGCCTCGGAGAACAGCGCGTTGAAATCGAAGTTGACGTGTTTCATCACCATCAGCGCCATGAACGAGGCACCGGACAGCAACAGCACCGCCTTGATGATCTGCACCCAAGTGGTCGCCAGCATGCCGCCGAACAGCACGTACAGGCACATCAGGATGCCCACCAGGATCACCGCAACGTGGTAGTCCAAGCCGAACAGCAGCTGAATCAGCTTGCCGGCACCGACCATTTGCGCGATCAGGTAGAACGCCACCACCACCAGCGAGCCGCACGCCGACAGCGAGCGGATCTGGGTTTGCCCCAAGCGATAGGACGCCACGTCGGCAAAGGTGTACTTGCCCAGGTTACGCAGACGCTCGGCGATCAGGAACAGAATGATCGGCCAACCCACCAGGAAGCCGATCGAATAGATCAGGCCGTCGTAGCCGGAGGTGAACACCAGGGCGGAAATCCCCAGGAAAGACGCCGCGGACATGTAGTCACCGGCAATCGCCAGACCGTTCTGGAACCCGGTGATCTTGCCGCCCGCCGCATAGTAGTCGGCCGCCGATTTGTTGCGCTTGGACGCCCAGTAGGTGATGCACAGGGTTGCCCCCACGAACACCACGAACATCAGGATCGCGGAAACGTTGAGCGGTTGTTTCTGTACCGCGCCCGTCAGGGCTTCAGCCGCCCAGGCGCCAGGTGCGAAGGCTGCGATGCTCAATAGAGCCATTAGACGCCGGATCATTGCTGAGCCTCCTTGAGAATCGCATTGTTCAAGTCGTCGAATTCGCCATTGGCGCGTCGCACGTAGATGCCTGTCAGGACAAAGGCCGAAACAATCAGCCCGACACCGATCGGAATACCCCAGGTAATCGATGACTCAGGGCTGATTTTCGCGCCCAGAATATGCGGCCCGTAAGCAATCAAAAGGATGAATCCGGAGTACAGCCCAAGCATGATCGCTGAAAGAATCCAGGCGAATCGTTCCCTCTTGCTAACCAGCTCCTTGAAGCGTGGGCTGTTTTGAATCGAGAGGTAAATGCTGTCGTTCATTGTTTTTATCCTCGCAGCACAGATTTTAGTTGGAACGCTATCTACTCTATGCGGCTGCCGGACAGGTTCCAGACGACCTTAGTATTAGAACGACATGACAGACTCGCCATTTCCCAGCAGGCGTTAAACAATGTGGGAGCGAGCCTGCTCGCGATTACGGTGTGTCAGTTAACATCAATGCCGACTGATACATTGCAATCGCGAGCAGGCTCGCTCCCACAGGGAAAAGCAAAAAGCCCCTTGGCATTTAAGCCAAGGGGCCTTGAGAGGTGCTGACCAGACGCTTCAAGTCAAATCATTTGGTCCAGTCGGCAACGCGATCCGGGTGTTTGGCCACCCAGTCTTTCGCTGCGGCTTCAGGTTTGGCGCCGTCCTGAATCGCCAACATGACTTCGCCGATTTCGTCTTTCGACGCCCACTGGAAGTTCTTCAGGAACTTCGCAACTTCAGGCGCTTTGGTTGCCAGTTCTTTGCTACCGATGCTGTTCACGGTTTCAGCCGCGCCATAAACGCCTTTCGGGTCTTCCAGGAAGCGCAGTTTCCACTTGGCGAACATCCAGTGCGGCACCCAACCGGTGACGGCAATGGATTCGTTTTTCTTCTCGGCACGGGTCAGCTCGGCAATCATACCGGCGCCGGAACTGGCCTTGAGGGTGTAATTGTCCAGACCGTAATCCTTGATGGCCTGATCGGTCTTGAGCATCACGCCTGAACCGGCGTCGATGCCGACGATACGGCCCTTGAAGCTCTCGTCGGTTTTCAGATCCGCAATCGACTGGGCCTTGACGTACTCCGGCACGATCAGACCGATTTTCGCATCCTTGAAGTTCGGGCCGTAGTCGACGACCTGATCCTTGTTCTTCGCCCAGTATTCGCCGTGAGTCACAGGCAGCCACGCCGACAGCATGGCGTCGAGTTTGCCGGTGGCCACACCTTGCCACATGATCCCGGTGGCAACCGCTTGCAGTTTCACGTCATAACCGAGCTTCTGTTTGATCACTTCAGCAGCCACGTTGGTCGTGGCGACGCTGTCCGACCAACCGTCGACATAACCGATCGTTACTGCCTTGCCTTCAGCGCTGGCTACGGTAGAACTGATCGCCAGCACCAAAGCGGCACCTGCGCCCAAGAGTCGTCGCATCTTCATCGTTACTTCCCCGAAAGTGCTGCACTCGACGGATGCCGAGTCGCTCAACGTATTTTTATGGTGCACAGCGCCCCCATCACGCCGACCGCAAACTCGCTCGATCGTCAGTGGAGTACTGACGTGTCGATCATCAACCTGACGCCAACAGTGACCTGCTCTGTCAGCGACCTCAAGGCATCGAGAAACGACATCAGAACGCCATTAATCGTGCCCCGTGAAAGTACGCACGCCAACCCCGCCCAAACTTTGCATGTCAAAATTATGCAGGCCACCAAGCACGGGACAAATGCAGGTAACATGCGCGACTTTGCTCCCAGACGGCCTGACCATGCCCGCGACATCCCGCTTTCCTTTTTTGGCTTATCTCTTCGCTTGCCTGCTGGGGTTTTTTGCCCTCGGTGGCTTCTGGTATGGCCTCGGCAAACCGGTGATCCTGCCGGACGCGGCCAGCGCGACGCACAAGCTGCAATGCGCCTCCTACACCCCGTTCGACAAAGACCAATCGCCATTCGATGTGCCGTTCAAACTGCGCCCCGAGCGCATGGACGCTGACCTCGCGCTGCTGGCAACCCGTTTCGAATGCATTCGCACCTATTCCATGACCGGCCTCGAGGCTCTGCCCGATCTGGCACGCAAACACGGCTTGAAGCTGATGATCGGCGCCTGGGTCAACAGCAACCCGGTGGACACCGCCAAGGAAGTCGATCTGCTGATCGCCTCGGCCAATGCCAACGCGGATGTAGTGACCTCGGTAATCGTCGGCAACGAAACCCTGCTGCGCAAGGAAGTCACCGGCGCGCAGTTGGCGACGCTGATTAACAAAGTCAAAAGCCAGGTCAAACAACCGGTGACCTACGCCGACGTCTGGGAGTTCTGGCTCAAGCACCCGGAAGTCGCCCCGGCGGTGGACTTTTTGACCATTCATTTGCTGCCGTACTGGGAAGACGAGCCATCGAACATCGACGCCGCGCTACAGCATGTGGCCGAAGTACGTCAGGTGTTCGGCAACAAATTTGCGCCCAAGGACGTGCTGATTGGCGAAACCGGCTGGCCAAGCGAAGGCCGTCAGCGCGAAACCGCCTTGCCGAGCCGGGTCAATGAAGCCAAGTTCATTCGCGGTTTTGTCGCCATGGCTGAGCAGCAAGGCTGGCATTACAACCTGATCGAGGCGTTCGACCAGCCCTGGAAACGCGCCAGCGAAGGTGCGGTGGGCGGTTATTGGGGACTGTTCGATGCCGATCGCCAGGACAAGGGCGTGCTCGCCGGGCCGGTCTCGAACGTACCGTACTGGTCGCAATGGCTGGCGCTGGGTGGCTTGATCTTCATCGGCACACTGATCCTCGGCGGTCGCGTTCGCAGCACCCGCGCGGCGTTGGTTCTGCCGCTGCTCGGTGCGTTGGCGGCCTGTTCGATTGGCGCCTGGGGTGATCTGGCCCGCGTTACCACCCGGTTTGCCAGTGAATGGTTGTGGGTTGCCTTGCTGACGGGGTTGAATCTGTTGGTGCTGGCCCATGCCGCGCTGACCTTGAGCGCCCGCACCGGTTGGCGTGAACGCGCCTTCAATGCACTGGAACGTCGAGCCGGCTGGTGGCTGGCAGCGGCAGGTTTTGCCGCGGCGGTAATGATGCTGGAGCTGGTGTTCGACCCGCGTTATCGCAGCTTCCCGAGTGTCGCGTTCATCCTGCCGGCGCTGGTGTACCTGTGCCGTCCGGTGAGCGTGCCACGTCGGGAAATCGCCCTGCTGACCTTTATCATAGGCGCCGGCATTGCGCCGCAGCTGTATCAAGAAGGTTTGCAGAACCAGCAGGCCTGGGGCTGGGCGCTGGTGAGTGTGTTGATGGTGGCGGCGTTGTGGCGCAGCCTGCGGGTTCGCAAGGGCTGATCTTCAGCGCGGCAACCGGCCCTCGCTCCCACCGTTAACCGCGTTCTCATGCTGGATGCGGTCGAATGTGGGAGCGAGCCTGCTCGCGATGACGGACTATCAAACCCCGCGGGACGCCCGGACCAAACGCAAAGCAGCAATCACCACCGCAAACACCGCCAACGTGGTGGTGTACAACGCCAGCGCCGGAAACCCGAACACCAGCGCCAGCACCGCCAACCACCACCCCGCTCGCTCCGGCAGCACAAAACCGATCACGGCGGCGGCCACTGCCGTCCAGCCCAGCACCTTGAAATGAATCATCAAGCCCAGATTCGAACGAATCTGACATTCCCAGCGACTGGCCTCGTCAACGCAGATGCCGACCCATTGAGCATCCTCCATGAAGCCATAACGGGCGCCATAACTGGCGGCCAGCCACAATGGCAGAAGAACGAGCAGCAGAATCACGGGCAGACGGCGGGACATGAAACACTCCAATAAACGAAATCGGCGGCCAGCTTAATCTCCCGACAGCCTTACGCAAGCGCTAACAACAGTTAACTGGCCAGCCAATCACTGCAAAGTGTATCGTCCCGCTACCGTTGCTCCGAAATCAGCCTGTTTTGGTGCCGATGCATGGCACTTTGACGCAAATCCGATGGTCATAGCCTGCGAACTTCATCCGGCACCTTCCTCTAAGGGATCTAGTCATGCTCCGTTCCTTGCGCTTCGCCGCCCTGTTTGGCGGCTTGATTTTAAGTGCGTCCGTACTGGCGGCCGACATTGACGCCGCCAGCTATGGCTATCCCCTGACCAATCCGTTCGAGGCGACCATTGCCACGACACCACCGGATTTGCGCCCGGAATTGCCGCTGGACGAAGACATCAATCAGTCGGACCGCAGTGTCACCTTGCGCCCGGAGCGTGAATTCAGCCTGCCGGACAACTTCTGGCCGGTAAAGAAGCTCACCTACCGCATCGCCACGCAAGATAAAGCTGCTCCGTTGATCTTCCTGATCTCCGGCACTGGTGCACGCTATGACAGTACCCTTAACGAGTACCTGAAAAAGCTCTACTACAAGGCCGGCTATCACGTGGTGCAGCTGTCGTCGCCCACCAGCTTCGACTTCATGACCGCCGCCTCGCGCTTCGCTACACCGGG
Organism: Pseudomonas sp. EL_65y_Pfl2_R96; assembly: GCF_963970905.1. Classification (NCBI taxonomy): domain Bacteria; kingdom Pseudomonadati; phylum Pseudomonadota; class Gammaproteobacteria; order Pseudomonadales; family Pseudomonadaceae; genus Pseudomonas; species Pseudomonas sp. EL_65y_Pfl2_R96. The sequence continues at coordinate 68,065 of NZ_CAXAQH010000001.1, forward strand.
CGTGACCAAGGAAGATGCCGAAGACATGTACCGGGTGATGCAGGCTGTGCGGGCGCAGAACCCGAAATTGCCGGTTACCGATTATTTCCTGACCGGTTACAGCCTCGGCGCACTGGATGCGGCGTTTGTTGCGCATCTGGATGAAACCCGTCGCAGCTTCAATTTCAAGAAAGTCTTGCTGCTCAACCCGCCGGTCAACCTTTACACCTCGGTCACCAACCTGGACAAACTGGTACAGACAGAGGTGAAGGGCATCAATAACACCACCACTTTCTATGAGCTGGTGCTGGACAAACTGACCCGTTACTTCCAGCAGAAGGGCTACATCGACCTCAACGATGCCTTGCTCTACGACTTCCAGCAGTCCAAGCAGCACCTGAGCAACGAACAGATGGCCATGCTGATCGGCACCTCGTTCCGTTTCTCGGCGGCGGACATCGCCTTCACCTCGGACCTGATCAACCGTCGCGGCCTGATCACGCCACCGAAATACCCGATCACCGAAGGCACCACCCTCACACCGTTCCTCAAACGCGCACTGCAATGCGACTTCGACTGCTACATCACCGAGCAGGTCATCCCGATGTGGCGCGCCCGCACTGACGGCGGCAGCCTGCTGCAACTGATCGATCAGGTCAGCTTGTATGCGCTCAAGGACTACCTGCACGACAGCCCGAAAATCGCCGTCATGCACAACGCCGACGACGTGATTCTCGGCCCTGGCGACCTAGGGTTTCTGCGCCGGACCTTTGGCGACCGCTTGACTGTTTATCCATTGGGCGGCCATTGCGGCAACCTCAACTATCGCGTCAACAGCGACGCCATGCTGGAGTTTTTCCGTGGCTAAATACCCCCTGCTGATCGCAGCGTTACTCTGTGCAGGCGTCGCCAATGCCGACAACAGCAAAGCCAACGCCCCGGTGGTGGTCGATAAAGACGGTTTCAAGGAACCGCTGAGCAAACTCAAATTCAACCCGGGGCTGGATCAGCGCGAATTCGAACGCTCGACGCTCAATGCGCTGAACGTCTATGACCCGCTGGAAGAGTGGAACCGCCGCGTCTACCACTTCAACTACCGTTTCGACCAATGGGTGTTCCTGCCCGTGGTCAACGGCTATCGCTACGTCACCCCAAGTTTCCTGCGCACCGGCGTCAGCAACTTCTTCAACAACCTCGGTGACGTGCCGAACCTGGTGAACAGCCTGCTGCAATTCAAGGGGCAGCGCTCGATGGAAACTACCGCACGCCTGCTGCTCAACACCACCATCGGTGTCGCCGGCCTGTGGGACCCGGCCACCGCCATGGGGGTGCCGCGCCAGAGCGAAGACTTCGGCCAGACCCTGGGTTTCTACGGCGTACCGGGCGGCGCCTACTTCGTGCTGCCGATCCTCGGCCCGTCGAACCTGCGTGACACCGCGGGCCTGGCGGTCGATTACACCGGCGAATCGGCGATCAACTTCCTGAACGTTTCCGAAGTCAGCTCCAACCACCCGGAAATCTGGGTACTGCGCGGTATCGACAAGCGCTATCAGAACGGCTTCCGCTACGGCCAGCTGAACACACCGTTCGAGTATGAAAAAGTGCGTTACGTGTATACCGAGGCACGCAAACTGCAGATCGCCGAGTAACGTCGTCGGCAACAAAAAAGGCCATTCGATGCAGATCGAATGGCCTTTTTTATGCGCGATGTTCCAAGCACCGCCAACCTACTGTGGGAGCGAGCCTGCTCGCGATAGCGGTCTAACAGTCAACATTGATGGCGAATGTTATGACCTCATCGCGAGCAAGCTCGCTCCCACAGGTTCAGGCCTTTACCGTTTTCCAGATCTTGCTGACAGCCATCACCCCAACCAACACCGCCGCACCCGCCACAATCCCGGCCACCGCATTCAGCAACGTCGGCACGATAAATCCGGCCCCACCAGCACCTGCGGTGATACCCTCGATCCAGTGATGAACCACCGGCACGCCGTGGGTCAGAATCCCGCCGCCGACCAAAAACATCGCCGCCGTGCCGATTACCGACAGGCTTTTCATCATGTACGGCGCCGCACGCAGAATCCCGCCGCCGATGCTTTTGGCCATCTGGCCGGGCTTCCGGGTCAGCCACAGACCGAGGTCGTCGAGTTTGACGATGCCCGCCACCAGCCCGTACACGCCGATGGTCATGACGATGGCGATGCCCGAGAGCACGATCACTTGTTGGGTCAGCGATGCATCAGTCACAGTGCCCAGGGTGATGGCAATGATTTCCGCCGAGAGAATGAAGTCGGTACGGATCGCCCCTTTGATCTTGTCCTTCTCGAACGCCACCAGATCCACCGCCGGGTTGGCCACAGCCTCGACCAGCTCTGCGTGTTCGGCCTGATCTTCGGCTTGGCTATGCAGGAATTTGTGGGCGAGTTTCTCGAAGCCTTCGAAGCACAGGTACGCGCCACCGACCATCAACAACGGCGTGACCAGCCACGGAATGAACGCGCTGATGGCCAACGCCGACGGCACCAGGATCAGCTTGTTGAGGAACGAGCCCTTGGCCACCGCCCATACCACCGGGATTTCCCGCTCGGCACGCACGCCGGAAACCTGCTGGGCGTTGAGCGCCAGATCGTCGCCCAGTACACCGGCGGTCTTCTTCGCGGCCATTTTGGTCATCAACGCCACGTCGTCCAGTACGGTGGCGATGTCGTCGATCAGCACCAGCAAACTGCTTCCTGCCATGAATCGGGTTTCCTTCTTGAGTGAATGGCGCGCAGCATAACGCGACCCGAGGCCACACGGGGCATTCTTGAGCGCCGCGCGAGGCCGGTGCTACCATGCGCAACCGCCAGAACAGGCAAGGAACCCCCTGGTTTATGAGCACTATCCGCGAGCGCAACAAAGAACTGATCCTGCGTGCCGCCAGTGAAGAATTTGCCGACAAGGGCTTCGCTGCGACCAAAACCAGTGACATCGCGGCCAAGGCGGGGCTGCCCAAGCCCAACGTCTACTACTACTTCAAATCCAAGGAAAACCTCTACCGCGAGGTCCTGGAAAGCATCATCGAGCCAATCCTGCAGGCCTCGACACCGTTCAACGCCGACGGTGTGCCCAGCGAAGTGCTGAGCGGCTACATTCGCTCGAAAATCCGCATCTCCCGTGATCTGCCCTTCGCCTCCAAGGTATTCGCCAGCGAAATCATGCACGGCGCCCCGCACTTGAGCCCCGACCTGGTCGAGCAGCTCAACGGCCAGGCCAGGCACAACATCGACTGCATCCAGACCTGGATCGACCGCGGCCAGATCGCCCCGATCGACCCCAACCACTTGATGTTCAGCATCTGGGCCGCGACCCAGACCTACGCCGACTTCGACTGGCAGATCTCTGCGGTGACCGGCAAGGCCAAGCTGGATGAAGCCGACTATGAAGCGGCGGCGCAGACGATTATCCGGTTGGTGCTCAAGGGGTGTGAGCCCGACCGATAAATCGCGGCACGGCCATCGCGGGCAAGCCCGCTCCCACAGAATCTCTTGGTGTACACAAAATCTGTGAACACTCTCGATTCTTGTGGGAGCGGGCTTGCCCGCGATGAAGGCGACTAGGAACTCGATCAAACCCAAATAGCATCCCACAGCGGATAGTCGCCCAGTCGTTCAACGAGCCCTGCCCGCAAAGGGTTAGCGACAACATACCGCGCCATCTTCACCAAGTCCTCCTCTCGCCTCAATGCCCGATCGTGATAGCCCTGCTGCCAAAGTGGCCCATTTCGATTGCTGGAAAGATTCACCTCTCGAACAATCAATGACTTGGTTTGACGCATCAGATTACTGAGCGAACATTTTTTCAATTCGACAAGCCAGTGGAAGTGATCAGGCATAACGACCCATGCCAGTGAGTTCACTAACCCTGTGTTTTGTGCTTGGCGAAATTGATGAACAACCAATCTGCCCAATGCGAAATCCGCAAAAACCGGCTCGCGATCAAGTGTATTGGTAGTCAGTAAGTAGATTCGATTGGGTTCGGCATAGCGGCCCGTTCGCAGGCGATGTGAAGCAGGAAGATCAGGCAATCCGTTGCCCCTTCATGATGGATTCATCGGAAGACTAGACCTGAGCGGCCCATAGACCGCGACAATCCGTTATCTGGATGTGTCCATGAGGCCGCCATCGCGGGCAAGCCCGCTCCCACAAGGATCGAAGGTGTTCACAGATTCTGTGTTCACCAGCAGGAACCTGTGGGAGCGGGCTTGCCCGCGATGACATTCGATCAGACCCTGAAGATCAACCAACCACCCCCGCATCCGCCCTCAACCCCTGCGCCTCGATCGCCCTGATCGCACACTGCTCATCAACATCAGACAAATCGCCGCTGATGCCCACCGCCCCCAACACACTCCCGTCCTGATCCCGAATCAACACGCCGCCCGGTACCGGGACGACGCTGCCCTGCCCCAGGCTATTCAGCGCGGCGAAGAAGGCCGGGCGTTGTTGGGCGTCTTGAGCCAGCAGCCGTGAGCCTTTGCCCAGGGCGATCGCGCCCCAGGCTTTGCCAATGGCGATCTGCGGGCGCAGCAGGCTCGCGCCGTCTTCGCGTTGCAGCGTTATCAAGTGCCCGCCGGCGTCCAGCACCGCAACGGTCAATGGCGCGGCAGAGATTGCACGGCCTGCGGAGATGGCCTGATTGGCCAGGTTGACTGCGATGTTCAAGGTTAAAGCGCTCATGGTGCCGTCCTCATTTTGTTATTGGGAAAGCCGTTGGACTGTTTTGTATTGCGCAATCCGATGCGACAAATAGAGCACAATAAGTAGTTTATTTGTATACAATAATTCTAGAAAAACGCCATTTTCGACGAAAAACCACACTTCACGAGGCTTCCGACGAATGAAACAGCTGCTTGAGAAAATGGATTGACCTGCGCCGTCCGCCGTGAATACACTCTGCGCAAAGCCACTTGTATACAATTACAAAACGTAAGAGGCACAAAACCATGAGCAAAATGAGAGCAATCGAAGCCGCCGTTCTGGTGATGCGCCGTGAAGGGGTCGATACCGCTTTTGGCATCCCGGGCGCCGCGATCAACCCGCTGTACTCCGCCTTGCAGAAGGTCGGTGGCATCGATCACGTCCTCGCTCGCCACGTTGAAGGCGCCTCGCACATGGCCGAGGGCTACACCCGCACCAAGGCCGGCAACATCGGCGTGTGCATCGGCACGTCCGGCCCGGCCGGCACCGACATGGTCACCGGGCTCTACAGCGCCTCGGCCGACTCGATCCCGATCCTGTGCATCACCGGCCAGGCACCACGGGCCCGCATGCACAAGGAAGACTTCCAGGCCGTCGACATCACCAGCATCGTCAAGCCGGTCACCAAGTGGTCGACCACCGTCATGGAGCCGGGCCAGGTGCCTTATGCGTTCCAGAAAGCGTTCTATGAAATGCGCTCCGGCCGCCCAGGCCCAGTGCTGATCGACCTGCCGTTCGACGTGCAGATGGCTGAAATCGAATTCGACATCGACGCCTATGAGCCGCTGCCGCTGGCCAAGCCGACGGCTAATCGCGTGCAGATCGAGAAGGCTCTGGCCATGCTTGATCAGGCTGAGCGCCCATTGCTGGTCGCCGGTGGCGGCATCATCAATGCCGACGCCAGCGAGTTGCTGGTGGAGTTCGCTGAGCTGACCGGTATTCCGGTAATCCCGACCCTGATGGGCTGGGGCACTATCCCGGACGATCACCCGCTGATGGTCGGCATGGTCGGTCTGCAAACCTCGCACCGCTACGGCAACGCGACGATGCTGAAGTCCGACATGGTGCTGGGTATCGGTAACCGTTGGGCTAACCGTCACACCGGTTCGGTCGACGTTTACACCGAGGGTCGCAAGTTCATTCACGTCGACATCGAACCGACCCAGATCGGTCGCGTGTTCACCCCGGACCTGGGCATCGTTTCCGACGCCGCTGCCGCGTTGACCGTGTTCATCGAAGTCGCTCGCGAATGGCAAGCCGCCGGCAAGCTGAAAAACCGCAGCGCCTGGCTGCAAGACTGCCAGCAGCGTAAAGCCAGCCTGCAGCGCAAGACTCACTTCGATAACGTGCCGGTCAAGCCGCAGCGCGTGTACGAAGAGATGAACCAAGTGTTCGGCAAGGACACTTGCTACGTCAGCACTATCGGTCTGTCGCAGATTGCCGGCGCGCAGTTCCTGCACGTCTACAAACCGCGTCACTGGATCAACTGCGGTCAGGCCGGCCCGTTGGGCTGGACGATTCCGGCAGCCCTCGGTGTGGTCAAGGCTGAGCCGACCCGCAAAGTGGTGGCGCTCTCGGGCGACTACGACTTCCAGTTCATGATCGAAGAACTGGCAGTGGGCGCGCAGTTCAAGCTGCCGTACATCCACGTTGTCGTGAACAACTCGTACCTGGGACTGATCCGTCAGGCTCAGCGCGGCTTCGACATGGACTACTGCGTGCAGCTGTCCTTCGACAACCTCAACGCTCCGGAACTCAACGGTTACGGTGTCGACCACGTCGCTGTCGCCGAAGGCCTGGGTTGCAAGGCGCTGCGGGTATTCGAACCGGACCAGATCCAGCCTGCCCTGCGCAAGGCTCAGGAACTGATCGAGGAGTTCAAGGTGCCGGTGATCGTCGAGATCATTCTGGAGCGCGTGACCAACATTTCCATGGGCACCGAGATCAACGCCGTCAACGAATTCGAAGACTTGGCGCTGGTTGGCAACGACGCGCCAACGGCGATTTCGTTGCTCGATTGATGATCGTTGATCGTTCCCACGCTCTGCGTGGGAATGCATCCAGTGACGCTCCGCGTCACATAACGGCTGGACGCAGAGCGTCCGGGGCGGCATTCCCACGCAGAGCGTGGGAACGATCAGCCCTCACACATATACGGGAGACCACCATGCCGCGTTTCGCAGCCAACCTGTCCATGCTGTTCACCGAGCAGGATTTTCTTGCCCGTTTCGACGCTGCCGCCAAGGCCGGCTTCAGTGGTGTCGAATACCTGTTCCCCTACGACTTCAGCTCCGCCGAAATCAAAACCAGGCTCGATGCCAACGGCCTGACCCAGGTGCTGTTCAACCTGCCGGCCGGTGACTGGGCCAAGGGCGAGCGCGGTATCGCGTGCTTGCCGGATCGGATCGAAGAATTCCGCGCCGGTGTCGATCTGGCCATCGCTTACGCCAACGTGCTGGGCAACACCCAGATCAACTGCCTGGCCGGTATTCGTCCACAAGGTGTCGATGATGCCACCGTGGAAAAGACCTTTGTCGCCAACCTCAAGTACGCAGCCGACAAGCTGCAAGCGGCGGGCATCAAACTGGTGATGGAAGCGATCAACACCCGTGACATCCCGGGCTTCTACTTGAACAACACGGCGCAAGCCCTGTCGATTCGCGAACAGGTCGGCAGCGCCAACCTGTTCCTGCAATACGACATTTATCACATGCAAATCATGGAGGGTGACCTGGCCCGCACCATGGCTGCGCACCTGGACGAGATCAACCACATCCAGTTGGCCGACAACCCAGGGCGCAACGAACCGGGCACCGGTGAAATCAATTACCGCTTCCTGTTCGAACACCTGGACCGCATCGGCTATCAGGGTTGGGTTGGCTGTGAATACAAGCCGCTGACCACCACCGAAGCGGGTCTGGGCTGGTTGAAAACCCATAACGCGATTTGACGCAAAACCTGTGGGAGCGAGCCTGCTCGCGAAGAGGCCGGCACATTCAACATCCATGTTGCCTGGCACACCGCTATCGCGAGCAGGCTCGCTCCCACAGAAAGCGGTCTCCCTATTTGCTTGAAGCAGCAACAAAAACAAGAGGATTTTCTCATGGCTAAAATCGGATTTATCGGCACCGGCATCATGGGCCACCCAATGGCGTTGAACCTGCAGAAAGCCGGTCACAGCCTGTTCCTGTCGGCGCACCACGACGCCGCCCCTGCCGACCTGATGGCCGCTGGCGCCATCGCGCTGGCGAACCCGAAAGAAGTCGCCCAGGAAGCCGAATTCATCATCGTCATGGTCCCGGATACCCCGCAGGTCGATGACGTGCTGTTCCGCGCCGACGGCGTTGCCGCAGGCGTGAGCAAAGGCAAAATCGTGATCGACATGAGCTCGATCTCGCCGACCGCCACCAAAGCCTTCGCTGCCAAGATCAACGAGAAAGGCACGCAGTACCTCGACGCGCCAGTGTCCGGCGGTGAAGTCGGCGCCAAGGCGGCGACCCTGAGCATCATGGTCGGCGGCGAAGCCGATGCCTTCGAACGCGCCCTGCCGCTGTTCCAGGCCATGGGCAAGAACATCACCCTGGTCGGTGGCAACGGCGATGGGCAAACCGCGAAAGTGGCGAACCAGATCATCGTCGCGCTGAACATCCAGGCTGTGGCCGAAGCCCTGCTGTTCGCCTCGAAAAACGGCGCCGATCCAGCCAAAGTACGCGAAGCGCTGATGGGCGGCTTCGCCTCGTCGAAGATCCTTGAAGTTCACGGCGAACGCATGATCAAAGGCACCTTCGACCCGGGCTTCCGTATCAGCCTGCACCAGAAGGACCTGAACCTGGCCCTGGCCGGCGCACGCGAATTGGGCATCAACTTGCCAAACACCGCCAATACCCAGCAAGTGTTCAGCACCTGCGCGGCCATCGGTGGCAGCAACTGGGACCACTCGGCGCTGATCAAGGGCCTGGAACACATGGCGAATTTCTCGATTCGCGATAAATAACACCTGCCCCCTACTGATCGTTCCCACGCTCTGCGTGGGAATGCATCCCGGGACGCTCCGCGTCCCTGCCGAGCGGACGCGGAGCGTCCAGTTGAGGCATTCCCACGCAGAGCGTGGGAACGATCATTTGCGCTAAACAAAACAATAAGACTGGGAGCCCGCCATGTCGGTCGATCCGCAACAACTGCTGCGCGAGCTGTTTGCCACAGCCATCGACGCGGCCCATCCGCAGCACGTCCTCGAAGCTCATTTGCCAACCGATCGCAGCGGCCGGGTGATCGTCATCGGCGCCGGTAAAGCCGCAGCCGCCATGGCCCAGGTGGTCGAGCGCTGCTGGCAGGGTGAAGTGTCTGGCCTTGTGGTGACCCGCTACGGCCACGGCGCCCCGTGCAAAAAAATCGAAGTGGTCGAAGCCGCGCACCCGGTGCCGGATGCCGCAGGTCTGGCCGTGGCCAAGCGGGTGCTGGAGCTGGTCAGCAACCTGGGCGAAGACGACCGCGTGATTTTCCTGCTGTCCGGCGGCGGCTCTGCCCTGCTCGCCTTGCCCGCCGCCGGTATCACTCTGGCCGACAAACAATCGATCAACAAAGCCCTGCTCAAATCCGGCGCGACCATCGGCGAGATGAATTGCGTGCGCAAGCACCTCTCGGCGATCAAGGGCGGTCGTCTGGGCAAAGCCTGCTGGCCCGCCACGGTTTATACCTATGCGATTTCCGATGTACCGGGCGACCTCGCCACGGTCATCGCGTCCGGCCCTACGGTGGCCGACCCGAGCACCTCGTCCGAAGCGCTGGCGATCCTCAAGCGCTATGGCATCGAAGTCCCGGTCTCGGTGCGCAACTGGCTGCAAAGCCCGGAATCGGAAACGGTCAAACCCGGCGATCCGAGCCTGGCCCGCAGTCATTTCCAATTGATCGCCCGCCCACAGCAATCGCTGGAAGCGGCAGCGGTGAAAGCCCGTCAGGCCGGTTTCAGTCCGTTGATTCTCGGCGACCTGGAAGGCGAATCCCGGGACGTGGCAAAAGTCCACGCCGGCATTGCCCGGCAGATCGTCCAGCACGGCCAGCCGCTGGCAGCACCGTGCGTGATTCTGTCCGGCGGCGAAACCACCGTCACCGTGCGCGGCAATGGTCGTGGCGGGCGCAACGCCGAATTCCTGCTGAGCCTGACCGACAGCCTCAAAGGCTTGCCCGGCGTCTACGCCCTGGCCGGTGACACCGACGGTATCGACGGTTCCGAAGACAACGCCGGCGCGATCATGACCCAGGACAGCTACGCCCGCGCCATCGCCCTTGGCTTGAGCGCCAGCGACGAGTTGGACAACAACAATGGCTACGGTTATTTCGAGGCACTGGACGCCCTGATCGTCACCGAGCCGACCCGCACCAACGTCAACGACTTCCGCGCCATTTTGATTCTCGAGAGCCCTAAACATGACGCCTGACAAGAAGGTCAAAATCCTCGCTACCCTTGGCCCGGCCACCGACGGGATCGACGATATCCGTGAATTGGTGCAGGCCGGGGTCAATATCTTTCGCCTGAACTTCAGCCATGGCGATCACGCCGACCACGCGCAGCGCTATCAGTGGATTTGTGAAGTCGAGCGCCAGCTGAATTACCCCTTGGGGATTCTGATGGACCTGCAAGGCCCGAAACTGCGAGTCGGCAAATTCGCCCAGGGCAAAGTGCAGCTGCATCGCGGCCAGGCATTGCGTCTGGATCTGGATGCGACACCGGGGGATGAACGCCGGGTCAACCTGCCCCATCCTGAAATCATCGCCGCTCTGGAGCCCGGCATGGACCTGCTGCTGGACGACGGCAAGCTGCGCCTGCGAGTGGTGGCCAAGTACGCCGACGCCATCGACACCACGGTGCTCAATGGCGGCGAGCTGTCGGATCGCAAAGGCGTCAACGTGCCGCAAGCCGTGCTGGACCTGAGCCCCCTGACCGCCAAGGACCGTCGCGACTTGAGTTTCGGTCTGGAGCTGGGTGTGGATTGGGTCGCACTGTCGTTCGTGCAACGCCCGGAAGACATCCGCGAAGCTCGCGCACTGATCGGCGACAAGGCTTATTTGATGGCGAAGATCGAGAAGCCATCGGCCGTGACTCAACTGCGGGAAATCGCCGAATTGAGCGATGCGATCATGGTCGCGCGCGGTGACCTGGGTGTGGAAGTGCCGGCCGAAAGCGTGCCGCAGATTCAGAAAAACATCATCAGCACCTGCCGCCAACTCGGCAAACCGGTGGTGGTGGCGACGCAGATGCTGGAGTCGATGCGCTTCTCTCCCGCCCCGACCCGCGCCGAAGTCACTGACGTCGCCAACGCGGTGGCCGAAGGTGCGGACGCGGTGATGCTGTCGGCGGAAACCGCGTCCGGCGAGTACCCGCTGGAAGCTGTGCAGATGATGAGCAAGATCATCCGTCAGGTGGAAAACGGTCCGGACTATCAGACCCAACTGGACGTGAGTCGGCCGAAGGCTGAAGCCACGGTGTCGGACGCGATCAGCTGCGCGATCCGCCGCATCAGTAACGTACTGCCGGTGGCGGTGCTGGTGAATTACAGCGAGTCCGGCGCGTCGAGTCTGCGGGCGGCGCGGGAACGGCCGACGGTGCCGATCCTCAACCTGACGCCGAACTTGCAAACCGCGCGACGCTTGACGGTGGCGTGGGGCGTGCATTCGGTAGTCAATGATCGACTGCGCCAGGTGGACGAAGTGTGCTCGACGGCACTGGAGATTGCCCAGGCACAGGGGATGGCTCAGCGGGGGGATACGTTGCTGATTACTGCTGGGGTGCCGTTCGGGCAGCCGGGGTCGACCAATTCGTTGCGCATCGAGACATTAATCTAACTCCCCCCACACAATGATCGTTCCCACGCTCTGCGTGGGAATGCAGCCCGGGACGCTCCGCGTCCCAAGAGCAGACGCAGAGCGTCCATTGAGGCATTCCCACGCAGAGCGTGGGAACGATCTGTACTGACTGCCCCCATCATGCCTGCCAACCACTTCCACACCCACTGCCCCGACTGGGCCACCGCCCTGCTCAACGGCTTCAGCCAGATCTTCCTCCAGCGCCATCCGCTGTGCGGCCTGCTGTGTCTGTTGGCGATCCTGTTCAGTGCGCCGGCCCTGCTCGGCGGTGCGTTACTGGGAGGAGTCGCCGGGTTGCTCACCGCGCAACGTCGCGGGTATGCCAAGGCTGATCGTCAGGCCGGGCTGTTCAGTTACAACGGTGTTTTGCTCGGCTTGCTGCTGAGCCTTTATTTCCCTTGGTCAGCGCTGCTACCACCGTTGATCATCGCCAGTGGCGGCCTGAGCGCGATGCTCACCCGGCAATGGCTCAAAGACGCTGACGATCATCAATGTCTACCGGCCTATACCGCACCTTTCGTTGGGTTGAGTTGGTTATTGCTCGGCTTTGCCGCACCGCAGCAACCCGCTCCGCTGATCGAACTGAACACCCTCAACCTGCTCGCCGCCGAATTGAAAGGCCTGGGGCAAGTCATGTTTCTCGGTCATCCCCTGGCCGGCGCGCTGATTGCCGCCGGGTTGCTGATCGCTGACCGCCGCGCCTTCCTGTGGGCGCTGCTCGGCTCCGCTGCCGGCCTTGGCTTCGCCTTGCTGCATCACGACACCTCCAGCGCCTTGCAGGGCTTGAGCGGCTACAACCCGCTGCTCGCCGCCCTCGCCTTAAGCCCGCAACGCCGCCAACCGTGGCTGCCGCTGCTCGGCATTCTGCTGGCAGTGTTGCTCACGCCGGGATTTGCCGCACTGGGTCTGGCAGCGCTGACCGCGCCCTTCATCCTTGCCTGCTGGCTGATTCGCGCAGGCTGCAGAGTGCTGCGTCAGGCCGCCATAGACAGCGCGCCTTGCGCTACCGGGGAGAATCACCCTAGGCTTCGCTGATTCTCGATTCAGGCGTTATCCATGGACAGCAGCAAAAACTGGCGTGAAGCGCTTTACGTCATGATTTTCCAGACCGATACCCAGGCCGGTCGGCGCTTCGACAGCATCTTGCTGTTGATCATCCTCGCCAGCCTGGTGATCGTGGTGCTGGACAGTATCGACAGCGTTCACCAGAACTACGCCGCTGTGCTGGCGTACATCGAATGGGGCTTCACCGTCATTTTCGTCATCGAATACGGCCTGCGCCTGTACTGCTCGCCCAAGCCGCTGCGCTACGCGTTCAGCTTCTACGGGCTGGTGGATTTGCTGGCGATCGTACCCGGGGTCCTCGCGCTGTATTACAGCGATGCACAGTACCTGCTGATCATCCGGATCATTCGGATGCTGCGGATTTTCCGCGTGCTCAAGCTCAGCCCGTATCTGAAGCAAGCCAACTACCTGATGCTGGCGCTACGCGGCAGCAAGCAGAAAATCGTGGTGTTTCTGCTCAGCGTCAGCACCCTGGTGACGGTGTTCGGCACCTTGATGTACGTGATCGAAGGCCCGGAGCACGGCTTCACCAGCATCCCCAAAGGCATCTATTGGGCCATCGTCACGCTGACTACCGTGGGTTTTGGCGACATCGTGCCCAGGACGCCGTTGGGTCAGGTGGTTTCGTCGCTGGTGATGATCACCGGTTACTCGATCATCGCCGTGCCAACAGGGATCTTTACCGCGGAACTGGCCAACGCCATGCGCGGTGAACAATTGCAACACGATTGCCCGACCTGCCAGAAAAACAGTCACGAACACAACGCGGCGTTCTGCTCCCGCTGCGGCAATGCGCTGTTTAAGAAACTGGAATAAGCAAAGTGCTTTTTAATCTTTAAACGACTATGCGAGCCCGGCTATAGTCGCTGGCAAAACGGTGGCAACCGCTCTTCAATGACTGACAACTAACCCGTAGAAGCTGCCGCAGGCTGCGATCTTTTGACTTTGATTTGTGTCGGCTATTCAAGATCAAGAACGAAATCAAAAGATCGCAGCCTGCGGCAGCTCCTACAAAAGACAAGGAATGCGCAGTGAAAAAACTCTTTGGCGCCTCACTTCTGGCCGCTGGCCTGGCCTTGGGCAGCGTGGCTCAGGCTGCACCGACCCTGCTTAACGTTTCCTACGACGTGATGCGAGATTTCTACAAGGACTACAACGCTGCCTTCCAGAAACACTGGCAAGCCGAGCACAACGAGAACATCACGCTGCAGATGTCCTTCGGCGGTTCCAGCAAACAGGCCCGTTCAGTGATCGATGGCCTGCCGGCTGACGTCATCACCATGAACATGGCCACCGACATCAACGCCCTGGCGGATAACGGCAAACTGGTCCCGGACAACTGGGTCACGCGCCTGCCGAACAACAGCGCGCCATTCACCTCGGCGACCGTGTTCATCGTGCGCAAAGGCAACCCGAAAGCCCTGAAAGACTGGCCGGACTTGCTCAAGGACGGCGTGCAGGTGATCGTCCCCAACCCGAAAACCTCGGGCAACGGCCGCTACACCTACCTCTCGGCCTGGGGCTATGTGCTGAAAAACGGCGGTGACGAAAACAAGGCAAAAGCTTTCGTCGGCAAACTGTTCAAACAAGCGCCAGTGCTGGATACCGGTGGCCGAGCAGCCACCACCACGTTCATGACCAACCAGATCGGTGACGTGCTGGTGACCTTCGAAAACGAAGCGGAAATGATTGCGCGTGAGTTTGGTCGTGATCAGTTTGAAGTGATTTACCCGAGTGTTTCCGCTGAAGCTGAACCACCGGTGTCCGTGGTCGACAAAGTCGTCGAGAAGAAAGGCACTCGCGCTGCCGCTGAGGAATATTTGAAGTACCTGTGGTCGCCGGAAGGTCAGGAGATTGCGGCTGCCAACTACCTGCGCCCACGTGATCCGGCCGTGTTGGCCAAGTACACCGATCGCTTCCCGAAAGTGGACTTCCTTTCGGTGGAGAAGACCTTTGGTGACTGGCGCACTGTGCAGAAGACTCACTTCAATGATGGTGGGATCTTCGATCAGATATACAGCGGTCAGTAATGCCTGAACCCAACGAAAAGGCGACCTGTGAAGGTCGCCTTTTTTGTGGGTGCATGCTTGTGTGGCGAGGGGTATTGCGTCATGCCGTTACATTGGCGGGGTTATGCCGTCCTTGCCCGCTGCAATCGATTGGGCGGTGAGTGTCCCGTCGGCACTCTGGGTCACAAACGTCACGATCTTCACGCCCACCTTCAGCAAGCTCCGATCACCCGGCACCACGTTCACAATCGGCACATCCTCCGGCACCAGAATCGTCTGCTGCCCACCCTTGTAGTTGACGGTCAGAACCCGGCCGTTGCTGACCACCAGATCACCCACGCTGCCGTTGGTCATGCTGCTGCCCTTGACCAGATCAAAAGGCCGATGGCCGTCGCCGCTGCCGGCCAGCTCCGGCGGGAACACATGGACTTCCAGGGCCTTGAGGGTGCCATCTTCCTGGGGCACGGCAGCCGAGCCGATGTAGCTGCCGGGCTTGATGTCTTCGATATTGGCCAGGGTGACGGCGTGGGTTTTGGTGTCCCTGGTCAGGTTGATCACCACATTTTCGCCGCTATTGACGTGGATTTTCATGACGTCTGCGCTGATGCCGGTGATCTCGCCGCGCACGCCTATGCGCATCCCCGGTGCGTCGGCGGCCTGAGCGAAACCTGCCGTGAACACGCCGATCAAGGTAACAACTGAAGCGCCGCGGATCAGGTGTCGGAACATCGCATTCATATTGGAGTGCCTTCCAGTTTATCGAGCATAAGAGAACATAAGCACGCTATCGAAGAGGATGTAAGTGAATGTATCATCGGATCCCAGTGTTCGGACGCATGGTTCATCGACAGGCAGCGCACACGTGCGTCACTCATTCCGCAAAGGAATGATTACTATCACTCCAAACCCTCTTCCGCCGCTCTAGCCAGCCAATTAGCCTCTGCGCATTCCTTCTTGTTCAGCGAGCCACGTTATGAATCCAGCGACTCAGGTATCCCACGGTGCCGCGACAATGACCCGAGGCATGGTGCTGCTCTTCGCCTTCTGCTGCGGCGCCATCGTGGCCAACATCTACTACGCCCAGCCGATCATCGGCCTGATCGCGCCGGACATCGGCCTCACCGACACCATGGCCAGCCTGATCGTTTCGCTGACGCAGATTGGTTATGCGCTGGGTCTGTTCTTCCTGGTGCCGCTGGGTGATCTGCTGGAAAACCGTCGCTTGATGATCATCACCACCGTGGTGGCGATTGCCAGTCTGCTGGGCGCGGCGTTCACCGATCAGCCGAACGTTTTCCTGCTGATTTCGCTGCTGGTGGGGTTCAGTTCGGTGTCGGTACAGATCCTGATTCCGCTGGCCGCCCACCTGACGCCGGAAGCGTCGCGCGGCCGCGTGGTCGGCGGCATCATGGGTGGTTTGCTACTGGGAATTCTGCTGGCCCGGCCGGTGTCCAGCGTAGTGGCCGACCACTTCGGCTGGCGCGCAATGTTCGTCATTGCAGCGGTGTTGATGGCAGCGATCAGCATCGTCCTGGCCCTGACGGTACCCAAGCGCCAGCCTGATCACAACGCCTCTTATGGCCAGTTACTGGGTTCGCTCTGGACGCTGCTGCGCCAGCAACCGGTTTTGCGTCAGCGGGCGTTTTATCAGGGTTGCATGTTCGCCACGTTCAGCCTGTTCTGGACCGCTGTACCGTTGGAACTGGCGCGCAATCATGGCCTGTCGCAAACCCAGATCGCGATCTTTGCTTTGGTCGGTGCCATCGGCGCGATTGCCGCGCCCATCGCCGGTCGACTGGCCGATGCCGGCCATACCCGCCTCGCCTCGCTGCTGGCGATGCTGTTCGCCAGCCTGAGCTTTCTGCCAGCCTTCATCCACCCGGCCTACAGCGTTATCGGCCTGGCGGTGACGGGGGTGGTGCTGGATTTCTGCGTGCAGATGAACATGGTCCTCGGCCAGCGTGCGGTCTATGCCCTCGACGCCAAAAGCCGCGGCCGTCTGAATGCGCTGTACATGACCAGCATCTTCATCGGCGGCGCGTTTGGCTCATCGGTGGCCAGTGCGGTGTACGAACATGGCGGCTGGTTGTGGATCGTGATTGTCGGCAGTGCGTTTCCATTGCTGGCGCTGTTACGGTTTTTGAGTGCTTCAGGGAAGCCTGCACTGGCGACGGCGTAACAACGTTAAAAGCACCGCGATCAAACGCAAAACCCCGTGGGAGCGGGCTTGCTCGCGAAAGCGCCAGGTCAGTCAACCTCTGCGCTGAATGTCACACTATCTTCGCGAGCCGCCGCTCCCACACGCGATCTGCGGCACTAACACGACCTGCATAAGGACTTACGATGGACCGCCTCGCCGCAATGGAAACCTTCGTCTACGTGGTGGAAACCGGTTCGTTTTCCGCTGCGGCCAGGCGCCTGAATATCGGCCAGCCCGCCGTATCGAAAGCCATCGCGCAGCTGGAAACACGGCTCGCTGTGCGGCTGCTGTTGCGCTCGACGCGCGGCCTGACACCCACCGAGGCCGGGCTGGCCTTTTTCGAGCGGGCCAAACGCGCCATCGAAGAAGCCGACGAGGCCGACAATGCAGCTCGCGGTGCCGCCACCGGCCTGAGCGGTAACCTGCGGATCTGCGCCGCGGTAACCTTTGGCCGGCTACACATCGTTCCGCACCTGGGGCCGTTTCTCGATCAAAACCCGCAGTTGAACATCGACCTGATGCTGGATGATCGCAACGTCAATCTGGTGGAAGAAGGCGTCGACGTTGCCCTGCGTATGGGCACCTTGAACGACTCCGGCCTCACCGCCCGCAAGATCGCCGAATGCCGGCGCGTGGTGCTGGGTACGCCGGCATACTTCGAAGAACGCGGCGAACCCACTTGTCCTGCCGACCTGACCCAACATCAGGCCGTGGTCTATACCTTGGGCGGCGGCGCCCATTGGCAGTTCAGCAAGGACAGCGAAGAACAATCGGTGATCATCAACGGCAGAATTCGCGTAAACGCCGCCGAGGGATTGCGTGAAGCGGTGTTGGCGCATCAGGGGCTGACCATGGCGTCTGAGTGGATGTTTGCACCGGAGCTGGCCAGCGGTGCGGTCAAGGCAATAATGAGCGATTGGTCTTTGCCGAGTCTGGACCTTTGGGCGGTGTTTCCGACGGGAAGAATGGCCAGCGCGAAGGCTCGGGCGTTTGTCGATTACGTCCAGACCTTGCTGATAAAAGAAGCCTGAGGAGGCACTCAATCAAGATCTTTTCAAACCCCAAAAAGCAAAACGGCGATCCTCGGATCGCCGTTTCCATTCACTGCCCGAATTGCCTACCCAACCCACCCGGCACACCGTGGATGTCCGTCTCTTCCCACGGCCCGTTCGGGCTGATCGAGCGGCTCCAGCCGTTGTTCCAGCGGTAGTAGGTGCGCTGGCGGTAGAAGGTGTTGGTCTGATTGTCGAGGACGTAAACGCCGAGTTTCGCGTCCCAATGGCTATTACCCCCCGGTGGCGGGGCGAAGCTGGCGGAGGTGCGTGGTACCGGTTTCGATGGTTTGATCGGCGTGCCCGGCTTGCTCGGTGTAGTCGGTTTGGTGCTCGGCTGCGAGGGCGGAATCGGCGGCAACCGTTCGGGTTCGTGCTCCTGGACCGCACAAGCGCTTAGCCCCAAAACCATACTGAGGAGAGTGATACGAGCGATGGCGGTCATGGTCGCGTTTCCTGTTATTTATCCGGGCTGTCGATGGTCAGGTTTTGTTGCGCGGTGGTGCTGGTGGCCAAGGGCTGGCTGCGACCGATCCATTCGCCGGCAGTCGGTTGGCCGGCGCGGGAGATGCGCGCAACCAGTTGGACTTCAGGGAAGTTCGACAGTTTCAACTGCGGCATCATTGCGTCGGCATCGCCCAGCTCGACGGTCACCGGCAGGTCGGCAACGGTCAGACGCTTGGCGGCCAGTGGTGCGGGTGGACCGGAGATGGCGCGGGCGAAGATGAACACGCTGTCGCCGGGCTGGACCTTGGCTTTCAAGTCCGGCGCCAGATCGACACGGACCTTGAGCAGTGCGGCGACCTTCGCGGCTGAAGCGGGAGCCTCAGCCTGAACTTGAGCCACCTTGCCACCGCTGGCTTCCAGCTTCTCGGCGGCCCGAGCGATGCCGCCTTGCAGCGCGACACGGGATTGATCATCCGGCGGCAGTTGCGCCAGCAGGCGACTCCAATAGTCGATGGCTGCCTGGTAACGCTCGCCTTCGAAGGCCGCGATGCCCAGCAGACCGAGACTGGTGACTTCCTTTGGATCGGTTTTCAGCGCTTCGTCGGTCAGGGCCTGGACCTTGTCCGACCACTTCTTGCCATCGGCGAAGTATTGGGCCTGAGCCCACTGCCCGAGCAGTTCCGGCTGACGACCGGCCAACGTCACGGTGCGTTCGAAGATCTTCGCTGCATCGGCCGGACGGTCCTGAGCCATGTAAGTGCGGCCGAGGAAGTACAGGCCTTCGGCCGAATCCGGTTGGGCGGCAACCGCACGTTCCAGGCGACGGGTCATCTCTTCCATCGACTGCGGCGCCTGAGCGAATTCGCGGGTCAGCTCGACTTTGTCGCTGGCGCCGAAATGCAGGTACAGCCCAAGGCCCAGCACCGGTACCAGAATCGCCGCCAGCAATGGCAATGGTTTGCCCAGACGCGACACACGCGGCGCCTCGACGCCCTCGGTGTCAGCGAGCAGTTCACGGGCAGCTTCGGCGCGGCCGGTGTCCATTTGTTCGGCGTTGAGCACGCCCTCTTCCTGCTGAGTCTGCAACTCAGCCACGCGCTCCTGATAAAGCGCGACGTTCAGTGCCGTGCGGTCCTCTTCAAGCTGAGCGCGGCGACCACGCAGAACGGGGATCAGCAGAAAACTCAGGGCAATCAGGAGCAGCAGGCCTGCAGCGAGCCAGAAATCAATCATTCTTGGTTTTATCCAACAGGTGGTCGAGGCGCTCGCGCTCATCAAAGGAAAGCGCATCCGGGCTGTCAGTGCGTTGCACGCGACGACGGCGGATAATCACGGCGATGACTACAAAACCGCCCAGCAACAGGCCAGCGGGGCCGAACCAGAGCAATGCGGTTTTAGCGTTCAACGCGGGTTTGTAGCGGACGAAATCACCGTAGCGGTCGACCATGAAATCGATGATCTGCTGGTTGTCCTTGCCCTCGCCGAGCATGCGGAAAATCTCTTTGCGCAGGTCGGCGGCGATCGGTGCGTTGGAGTCGGCGATGTCCTGATTCTGGCACTTGGGGCAACGCAGCTCCTTGGTCAGCTCACGAAAACGCTCGCGGTCGCCTTCTTTGGCGAACTCATAGGTGTCGATGGCCGCGTGGGCCACACCGGCCATGCTCAAACCCAGCACGGCGGCGGCAATCCAGCGCTTCATGGCTTGGCCTCGTCGACCAGCGCCTGATATTTGGCCGCCAGTTTTTCGCGCCAGACTTGTTCGTCGATCACGCCGACGAATTTGTCGCGGATGATGCCCTTGGCGTCGATGAAAAAGGTTTCCGGTGCACCGTACACGCCAAGGTTCAGGCCCAGGGTGCCGGCATCGTCACGGATGTCCAGTTGATACGGGTTGTGGAACTCGGCCAGCCACTTCAAGGCGTCCGCGTTGGTGTCCTTGTAGTTGATGCCGTAGATCACCACGCCCTTCTCGGCCAGTTTGTTCAACACCGGGTGCTCGACCCGGCAGGAAATGCACCAGGTGCCCCAGACGTTGACCAGTGCCGGTTTACCCAGAATGTCTGCTTTGCTCAGGGTTTTGTCGCCCTGCACCGACGGCAGGGAAAACTCCGGGAACGGTTTGTTGATCATCGCCGAGGGCAACTCGGCCGGGTCCAGGTACAGCCCGCGATACAGAAAAACAGCAACCACCAGAAAAATCGCCAGTGGCAACAGCATCAACCAACGTCTCATGCAGTGGCTCCCGTCATGCCGAGCGCTTCACGCACGCGGCTTTTCACCTTGACCCGATAACGACGATCCAGCGCCGCCAGTAACCCGCCCAAGCCAGTGAGCAACCCGCCGAACCAGATCCAGCGCACGAACGGTTTGACGTGCACGCGGACCGCCCAGGCGCCCTCGCCCAGCGGCTCGCCCAAGGCGACGTAAAGATCACGGGTGAAACCGGCGTCGATCCCGGCTTCGGTCATCACCGAGTTCTGCACGGTGTAGAGGCGTTTTTCCGGGTGCAGCACGCTGACTTCCTTGCCGCCCTTGATCACCCGTACGGTGCCCTTGTCGGACGTGAAGTTCGGCCCTTCGAAGTGCTTGGCGCCTTCGAACACAAATTGATAACCGGCCAGGCTCATGGACTCACCCGGCGCCAGGCGCAGATCACGCTCGGCACTGTTCTGGCTCGACAACACGACACCCAGCGCGCACACGGCGATACCCAAATGGGCGAGTTGCATGCCCCAATAGCTGCGGGTCAGGGTCGGCAGGCCTTTGATCAGGCCCTTGTGGCGAGTCTTGTCGAAGATATCCCGCACACCGGCCAGCAACACCCAGGCAGCCAGCATGAAGGTCGCCAGCACCGCCCAGTTGAAATCGCCATAAGCGACGCCCGCCACCACGGCCAACGCAGCACTGCCGAGCAACACCGGGGTCAGCATGCTCATCAGCCATTTGACCGGGGTGTCTTTCCAGCGCACCAGCATGCCGACCGCCATCACCACCATCAGCAACGCCATCAATGGAATGAACAGCGCGTTGAAGTACGGCGGGCCGACCGACAGCTTGGCGCCGGTCAGCGCATCGAGAATCAGCGGGTACAAGGTGCCCAGCAGGATCATCGAAGCGGCCACCACCAGCACCAGGTTATTGCCCAGCAGCAGGGTTTCCCGGGACCAGAGGTTGAAGCCGACATGGCTCTTGACCACCGGAGCGCGCAGAGCGAACAGCGTCAGCGAACCACCGACCACGAACAGCAGGAATATCAGGATGAACACGCCGCGCTCAGGGTCGGACGCAAAGGCGTGAACCGAGGTCAGCACGCCGGAACGCACCAGGAAGGTTCCGAGCAAGCTCAACGAGAACGCAGCGATGGCCAGCAACACCGTCCAGCTCTTGAACACGCCACGTTTTTCCGTGACCGCCAACGAGTGAATCAGCGCCGTGCCCACCAGCCAAGGCATGAAGGACGCGTTTTCCACCGGATCCCAGAACCACCAGCCGCCCCAGCCGAGTTCGTAGTAGGCCCACCAGGAGCCCAGCGTAATGCCGATACCGAGGAAGGCCCAGGCGACGATGGTCCACGGACGGGACCAGCGCGCCCACGCCGCATCGAGACGACCGCCCAGCAGCGCGGCGATGGCGAAGGAAAACGCCACGGAGAAACCGACATAGCCCATGTACAGCATCGGCGGGTGAACGATCAGGCCGATGTCTTGCAGCAGTGGATTAAGGTCGCGCCCATCCGCCGGCATCTGCGGCAGGATCCGGGCGAACGGGTTGGACGTCATGATCAGGAACAGCAGGAAACCGGTGCTGATCATGCCCATCACTGCCAGCACCCGGGCCAGCATCACTTGCGGCAACTGCCGGGAGAACACCGACACCGCGAAGGTCCAGCCGCCGAGGATCAACGCCCACAGCAGCAACGAACCTTCGTGAGCGCCCCATACCGCGCTGAATTTGTAATACCACGGCAAGGCGCTGTTGGAGTTGCTGGCCACATAGGCGACGGAGAAGTCGTCCACCATGAACGCGTAAGTCAGGCAACCGAAGGCGAACAGCAAAAACGCGAACTGCCCCCACGCGGCCGGCTGGGCCAGGCTCATCCACAAGCGATCGCCACGCCAGGCACCGAGCAATGGCACCACCGCTTGAACCAGCGCGAAACACAGCGCGAGGATCATGGCCAGGTGGCCCAGCTCTGGTATGAAGATGCCGGAAGTCATGGATCAACCCTCCTTCGCGGGTGTAGGGGCGGATTGACCACTATCTTTCAACGCCTTGGTCACTTCCGGTGGCATGTACTTCTCGTCGTGCTTGGCCAGCACTTCGTCGGCCACCACCACGCCGTCGGCGTTGAGCTTGCCGAGGGCAACGATGCCCTGCCCTTCGCGGAACAGGTCCGGAAGGATGCCGCGGTAGCTGATGGTTACGGATTTGTTGAAGTCGGTGACGATGAACTTCACGTCCAGGGAATCGCCGGAACGTTGCAGCGAACCTTTCTCGACCATGCCGCCGGCGCGAATGCGCGTGTCGTGCGGGGCTTCGCCGTTGGCGATCTGGGTCGGGGTGTAAAACAGATTGATGTTCTGCTTCAAGGCGCTCAAGGCCAGGCCGACGGCGGCGCCGACACCGAGCAGGATCGCGAAAATGATGATAAGACGCTTTTTACGCAGCGGATTCACTGGCCGTTCTCCCGGCGCAAACGACGCGCCTCTTGTTGCAGATACCGCTTGCGGGCCAGGATCGGCGCCGCCACGTTGAGGGCCAGCACCGCCAGGCAGATGCCATAGGCTGACCAGACATACAGGGCATGATGGCCCATGGCGAGGAAGTCGCCGAATGAAGCAAAACTCATCGAGCGGCCTCCAGACTGTTCTGCACTTCGGTTTTCACCCAGCTCGCCCGAGCTTCGCGCTTGAGCACTTCAAGGCGCATGCGCAGCAACAGCACCGCGCCGAAGAAACAGTAGAAACCCAGCGCCGTCAGCAGCAGTGGCAGCCACATCTCGGCGGGCATCGCCGGTTTTTCGGTGAGGGTGAACGTCGCGCCCTGGTGCAGGGTGTTCCACCACTCCACCGAGTATTTGATGATCGGGATGTTGATCACGCCGACGATCGCCAGCACCGCGCAGGCCTTGGCCGCGCTGTCACGATTGCTGATGGCGTTGCCCAGCGCAATAAGACCGAAGTACAGAAACAGCAGAATCAGCATGGACGTTAGTCGCGCATCCCAGACCCACCACGAACCCCAGGTCGGTTTGCCCCAGATCGCACCTGTGACCAGCGCCACGGCGGTCATCCAGGCACCGATGGGCGCCGCGCATTGCAGGGCGACGTCGGCCAGTTTCATTTTCCACACCAGCCCGACAATGCCGCACACGGCCAGCATCACATAGATGGACTGCGCCAGCATGGCGGCGGGAACGTGGATATAGATGATGCGAAAGCTGTTGCCTTGCTGGTAGTCCGGCGGCGCGAAGGCCAGGCCCCAGACCACGCCGACGCCGATCAGCAGCAACGCCGCGACGCTCAGCCACGGCAGCAGTTTGCCGCTGATGCCGTAAAACCATTTGGGTGAGCCGAGCTTATGAAACCAGGTCCAGTTCATTGCTGTTTCCATCACGGGTGCTGCTCGTTGTCCCAAGCAGCCAAGGGTCTTTACTGATCAATAATTGACCAGACCTCATTATTCGCCGACGCTGATCTTCAGGCCAGCAGCTATTGCAAAAGGTGTAAGGGTTATCGCCAGGGCGGTCAGGCTACCAAGCCACAAGAGATAACCAGTCGCCGGCATGCCCTGCAATGCCGCCTGCAAGGCGCCACTGCCAAGAATCAACACCGGGATGTACAGCGGCAGAATCAGCAGCGCCAGCAACAGGCCACCACGTTTCAATCCTACCGTCAGCGCCGCGCCCACCGCGCCGAGCAGGCTCAGCACCGGTGTACCCAGCAATAAGGAAAGCAGCAACACCGGCAGACAGGCGGCAGGCAAACCGAGCATCAACGCCAGCAAGGGCGCGAGCAAAACCAGTGCCAGGCCGGAAAAGGCCCAGTGTGCCAGTACCTTGGCCAGCACCAGAAGAGGCAGAGGGTGCGACGAAAGGACCCACTGTTCAAGGGATCCGTCTTCGAAATCACTGCGGAAAAGCCCGTCCAGCGAGAGCAGAACCGATAAAAGCGCCGCCACCCAGACCAGTCCCGGAGACAAGGTTTGCAACAATTGAGACTCGGGGCCGACCGCTAATGGGAACAGCGAAACGACGATGGCGAAGAATACGAGCGGATTGGCCAGTTCCGCAGGACGGCGGAACAGCAAACGTGCCTCGCGGGCGACCAACAGGCCGAAAACACTCATACGGCCCAGTTCCCCAAATCAATGTCACGATAGCCGGCCGGCATCCGGGTCAGGGTGTGGTGAGTGGTCAGAACGACCATACCTCCGCTCTCGCAGTGCGCGGCCAGGTGTTCTTCGAGTTGCGCCACGCCTTGTTTGTCGAGCGCGGTGAACGGCTCATCGAGGATCCACAGCGGCGGGCTGTCCAGATACAACCGCGCCAACGCCACGCGACGTTGCTGGCCGGCAGACAGGGTGTGGCAGGGAACATCCTCGAAACCGCGCAGTCCCACCGCCGCCAGTGCCTGCCAGATCGCCTCATGGGAGGCCGGTTGATGCAAGGCGCAAAGCCAACTGAGGTTTTCTTCGGGGGTCAGCAGGTCCTTGATCCCGGCGGCGTGGCCGATCCACAACAGGTTGCGCGCCAGTTCGCCGCGTTGCTCGTTCAATGGCTGGCCGTTGAGCAATACTTGACCGGCGGTCGGGTGCATCAAACCGCAAAGCAGGCGCAAAAGGCTGGTTTTGCCACTGCCGTTAGGGCCGCTGATCTGTAACATTTCGCCACTGGCCAGTCGCAATTCGAGATTTTCGAAGAGCAGCCGAAGGTCTCGCTCACAGGCAAGGGCAACGGTTTGCAGGACAGGACTGGTCAAGAGATCACGGGCCTTATACGGTTCAAGTCGGCTCGGGCACGGCCGTTAAAGAGATGCAGCATAGATGCAATGACGGCTTGTTCTAGAGAGCTGCGTCAAACAATTGCAATGTTTTCGCCACTCAGCGAAAGACGGGCGGCATTATACATGCCGTCCCTTACTCTCAAGAGTGCAATTTCCTCAGGTTGTGTCCGCGTATGACAGGCGAAATGAACATCCTCCCGCTGCCGCAGACCACGCCCGCGACATCGCGGCCGCTGGTGGTGAGCGGTGATCTACTCAAGCTGCTGACGCCGATGGAGGGCCTGATCTCCGTTGGGCAAACCGCCAAGGCTGAAGTGCTCTCGCTCAAGCAGACGGATCAGACTTTTCAACTGTTACTCAAAGTCACCCTCGACAGCGGCCGCCAAGCTACCGTTCAGGCCACCAGCACCCAGCCGCTGCCCCAAGGCACCAGCCTGGCGATTACCCAGCCGTCGGCGGGTAATCTGGCGGTCACGGTGCAACAGGCCATCGCCTCCAGCGTCGCCACCCTCACCCGCATCGACACGGCGCAACTGCCGGTCGGCACCCTGCTGCAAGGCAAAGTGCTGACCTCTCAGGTGATGCCGCAAGTGCCAGGCCAGCCGACGGTGTTTCGTTCGATGGTGAGCCTGCTCAACACCGCACTGAGCGGCAGCACGCTGAGCATCGACAGCCCGACGCCGCTGCGCATCGGCACCTTGCTGAGCGCCTTGGTGCAGGACACCCAGACACTGAAATTCGTGCCATTGAGCAGCCGTCAGGAGCAGCTGGCGGTGACCCAACAACTGGTCAGCCAGCAAAGTCGCCAGGGTTCTCTGGATGGCTTGATCAAAGTCCTGCAAAACCTGCCGCCGTCGGATCAGACCTCCAGCGACCTGCGCGCCGCCGTAGACAAACTGCTCGCCGGCCTGCCGGACGTCCAGCAACTGAGTACGCCTAAAGGCCTGGCCCAGGCGTTGGCCAACAGCGGCCTGTTCCTCGAAGCCAAATTGCTGACCGGACAAAACCCGACGCTGACGCCTGACATGAAAGGCGACCTGCTCAAGCTGATCGCACAACTGACGCCGGGCCTGCCAGCCAACACCAACCTCAACGCAATCATCGCCGCCAATACACTGGCGCAGGCGCTGCCGAGTTTCGTGCGCAGCGCCCTCGGCATGCTCGGGCAAGTCAGCGCCAAGCCGCAGCCGACCAGCTTCCCCCTGCCCGCGCGCTTGCTGCAAAGCCAGGACGGAGAAGGCGATCTGGAGCACTTGCTGCGTTTGGCCGCGGCGGCCGTCTCGCGCCTGCAAAGCCATCAACTGTCGAGCCTGGAACAGACTGGCGTCACCGACGACGGTCGACTGCTCAGCACCTGGCAGCTGGAAATCCCCATGCGCAACCTGCAGGACATCGTGCCGTTGCAGGTCAAATTCCAGCGCGAAGAAGCGCCCGAGAAAGAACAACCGCACGAACGCCGCGACGAACGCGAACCCAAGCAACAGCTGTGGCGCGTCGAGCTGGCATTCGACATGGAACCGTTGGGGCCGTTGCAGATTCAGGCCCAGTTGATCAAAGGCAGCCTCTCCAGTCAGCTCTGGGCCGAACGACCGTACACCGCAAGCCTGATCGAAAGCAATCTGGCCGGGCTGCGCGAACGCCTGCTGGCGTCAGGCCTGAACGTCGGCGATCTGGACTGCCGCCTCGGCACACCGCCACAAGGCCCTCAAACCCGCCTCGAACAACGCTGGGTCGACGAAACCGCATGAACGATTCCACCGCACCACGCCAGGCCATCGCCCTCAAATACGACGGCACCCACGCCCCGACCCTCACGGCCAAAGGTGATGAAGAACTGGCCGAAGAAATTCTGCGGATCGCCCGGGATTATGAGGTGCCGATCTATGAAAACGCCGAGCTGGTGAAACTGCTGGCGCGGATGGAACTGGGGGACAGCATTCCGGAGGAGTTGTATCGCACGATTGCCGAGATTATTGCGTTTGCGTGGAATTTGAAGGGCAAGTTTCCGGCGGGGCATGATCCGCATGTACCAATGGTCGAGAAGGATGTCACCGATCGCGGGGACGATTACTGACAGGGCTATCTTTTGATCTTTTGCTCTTCTCAGTTTCTGTGCAACTTACTCATCAACTCCCCGCCTTCACGTTAGCGGACTTAAAAAAAGACAACAGCCTGAGACTACGACCGACAATCAACCCGTTAATAAGCCCAGCCCCCAGTCCAGACCATGCCACCACCGGCACCTCATTGGCCTGCTCTGGATATATAGCCGCCTGGTATCCACAGTAGTAACGCCAGGCAAAGAAACACCAATACACAATTAGCACCTTGATGGTGCCACCCAGCACCAGACTTTCCCCCTCGCGTTCCACGTTGTGGTACGAGTAAAAGCGCAATGCCAGCATCCACCCTGCCAACAAACCTAGTGCATATGCCGAGAGCGGGATTGCAACGCCTTGAGAGAGTTTCAGCGACGCCAAGGAAATGGCGACGAATATCGCGGGGGTAATCTGCAAAGACCTTTTCGATTCATGATTCTTGAAGCAGGCAAGAACACCGTAATAAGTCAGAATAAAAAAGACCGCATAAACCCACAGCGGTGTACCACGTAGAATATCGAGCATAGGCCTCTTTGGCACCGTACATGCCTGGAACAAGCGTCGTTGTCCAGCGGCGATGGAACATTGAATTGATGATCAAGTTACCGATGGCGGGGCGCGATCACAAGCCGGAGGAATCCGGAAAAACTATAGGCAGAGGACTACGGCAACGTAATCCCTATCTGAGGACGGATTATTCATTGGCGTTTAAAAGCAAAAGATCGCAGCCTTCGGCAGCTCCTACAGGAATACGTAAACCCATGTAGGAGCTGCCGAAGGCTGCGATCTTTTGATCTTTTGCTCTTCTCAGTTTCTGTGCAACTTACTCATCAACTCCGCCTCAGCCTGGGTCAACCCGCAAGACTGAGTCAGTTCATCGACGCTGGCCCCCATCCCCACCAGGCGCGCGGCCTGGGCGAAGGAAAGGCTCGACGGATCACGCTGCTCCAACTGCGCCAGTTTGTCCGGCAACGGGCCGACGACCGCGCGCAGTTCGTGCAGGTCTTCACCCATGCGCACGTTACCGTTCTGGTAGTCGTCGACGCGCTTGGCCAAGTCCTTGATGCGCTGATCGCGCAACGCATCGCCCTGGGCCTGTTGCGCGGCGATCTGCCTTTGAGCGCGGATGTACGCCAGGAACATCGCCAGCGTGCCTGCCCACAAGAGGAACAGGACAATCACAGCCACCTCAAGAATCAATCAGATACTCTCCAGTTCCGACCATTCTTCTTCGCTCATCATCTTGTCCAGCTCGACCAGGATCAGCAATTCGTTGTTCTTGTTGCACACGCCTTGAATGAACTTGGCGGACTCTTCGTTACCGACGTTCGGCGCGGTCTCGATTTCCGACTGACGCAGGTAAACCACTTCAGCCACGCTGTCGACCATGATCCCGACCACTTGCTTGTCGGCTTCAATGATGACGATACGGGTGTTGTCGCTGACGTCGACCGTGCCCAGGCCGAAACGCTGGCGGGTGTCGATCACGGTGACCACGTTGCCGCGCAGGTTGATGATGCCCAGCACGTAGCTCGGGGCACCCGGCACCGGAGCGATTTCGGTGTAGCGCAGGACTTCCTGAACGCGCATCACGTTGATGCCGTAGGTTTCATTGTCCAGTTTGAAGGTCACCCATTGCAGGATCGGATCTTCAGAACCTTTTGCATTCGTCGCTTGACTGCTCATACCTGACCCCTCGAAAAACCGCTCTTGGCGGTGTGTGTTCTGTGTGGCGGCATTCAACAATGCCGTCGCCTGCTTGTTATGTCGGCTGTTACGTCGATTTGTGTAGCGGCTTACTGCCGCCCATGTGCTTCGCCCCGCCGCTGGCGATCAATTCGGCCAGTGCGGCGACATCGAGCAAAGCGCACATGTGTTCAATCACCGTGCCGGCGAGCCATGGCCGCTGCCCCCGGTGACTTCTCCATTTGATTTCGTTCGGGTCCAGGCGCAACGAGCGGCTGACCTGATGCACCGCCAGCCCCCATTCGTAGCCCTGAACCGAAATAACGTATTGCAGGCCCTGGCGGAAATCATCACGGTAGCGGTCCGGCATGACCCAGCGCGCGGTGTCCAGGACTTTCAGGTTGCCGGCCTGGCTCGGCAGGATCCCGAGGAACCATTCCGGCTGACCGAACAGCGGCGTCAGCTCGTGCCCGGCCAGGGAATAAATCGAGCCCAGGCACACCAGCGGCACCGCCAGGGTCAACCCGGCGACGTCGAACAACAGGCATTCGAACGGCTCGGCAGCCCAGGCCGGACGGCCATCGGTTTCCACCGGAGGCGGCGTGTTGCTCGGCGGCAGATGAACCTCGACCACCGGCGGCACCAACGCTTGCAGCAACGGTGCAATCGTCGACACGGGCGCCAGAATCGGTGTCGGCGCTTCGATCACGGCCACTGGTGCTTTCACCGCTGGCTCGACGATTGGCGCTGCCACCACGGCGGGTTTCTGCGCATCGCGAGCCTGCTCTTCGAGCACCGCCGCCTGGAACTCGTTCAGAGAGGCTTGCGGCTCGACAACCTCGGGCAATACCTCGATTTCTGGCAACAACTCTTCGGTCGCTTCCTGCAGCAAGCCGTCCAGATAGGACTGGAGGGCCAGTTGCGGGCGCGAGGTGATCTGCACCGGCCGATTCACTGGAACACTTCCGTAGGAGCTGTCGAAGGCTGCGATCTTTTAACGGTTTCGAAGACGCCACAAAGCCAGATCAAAAGATCGCAGCCTGCGGCAGCTCCTACAGGGATAATTGGGTTCATCTCAAGCCACCTGCGGAACAAGTTGCTGCGCCAGCAGATGCTTGAGCAGTGCACGGTACGCGAGGACACCACGGCTCTTGCCGTCGAATTGCGAAGGCGTCAGCCCCGCCCGGCTCGCGTCACGCAAGCGGGTATCGATCGGAATGTAGCCTTGCCAGATTTCTTCCGGGTACTTGTCGCGCAGCACACGAAGGGTGCCGAGAGAAGCCTGGGTGCGGCGGTCAAACAGGGTCGGCACGATGTTGAACGGCAGCGCCAGTTTGCGCGAGCGGTTGATCATCGCCAAGGTGTTGACCATGCGTTCCAGACCTTTGACGGCCAAGTGTTCGGTCTGCACCGGGATCACCAACTGCTGGCTCGCCGCCAAGGCATTGACCATCAGCACGCCGAGCAACGGCGGGCTGTCGATCACGGCGTAATCGAAGTCCTGCCAGAGTTGCGCCAGGCTCTTGGCGATCACCAGGCCCAAACCACTCTGGCCCGGCGACTGGCGCTCAAGGGTTGCCAGCGCCGTGCTCGACGGCAACAGGGAAATGCGCTCGTCACTGGTGGGCATCAGCAACTGACCGGGCAAGCCTTGCGGCACGCTGCCCTTGTGCAGAAACAGGTCGTAGCTGCTGTGTTCCAGGCTGTCGGGGTCGTAACCGAAGTAGCTGGTCATGGAGCCGTGGGGATCGAGATCGACCATGACCACACGCTTGCCCGCCTCAGCCAGCAAACCGGCTAAAGCGATGGAGGAAGTGGTTTTACCGACACCACCCTTTTGATTGGCGACTGCCCAGACTCTCATTCGGATTGTTCCTCCCGGTCGAAATGGTCGACCGAGAAATAGCTCAACGTATTAATGCGGGTGACGGAGAATTGACGGCACTCTCTCGTCCCGGCGACTTGACCGGGGTCGGTGCAGTTTGTGTGCCAGCACGCTTCAACGCGGCATCCGGTTTCGCATTGGCGGTTCCGGTGCCGGTGAGGCTGCGGCGTACATCGAGGTTTCGTGACACCACCAGCACCACCCGACGGTTGCGCGCCCGACCCTCGGCAGTGGCGTTATTGGCCACTGGCTGGAATTCGCCATAACCCACCGACGCCAAGCGGCCAGGGTTCACGCCCTGCATCGCCAGCATGCGCACGATGCTCGCCGAACGGGCCGAGGACAGCTCCCAGTTGGTCGGGTATTGCGCGGTGCGGATCGGCTGATCGTCGGTGAAGCCTTCGACGTGGATCGGGTTGTCGAACGGCCGGAGGATCGCGGCGACCTTGTCGATGATGTTGAACGCGATGTCGCTGGGCATGGCGTCGCCACTGCCGAACAACAGGCTGGAATTGAGCTCGATCTCGACCCACAACTCGTTGCCGCGCACGGTCATCTGGTTGGAGCTGATCAGGTCGCCGAACGCCGCGCTGATGTCATCGGCAATGCTTTTGAGCGGGTCGCTGGCACCGGCAATGCCGGCGTCGATCTGTTCGCTGTCCTTGACCAGCGGCTTGGCCGGGGTCACGGTCTGCGGTCGCTCTTCGCCGATGGGAATCGGCTTGAGGGCGCGGTCGGAGTCGGTAAACACCCCGATCAACGCCTCGGAAATGACCTTGTACTTGCCTTCGTTGATCGACGAAATCGAGTACATCACCACGAAGAAAGCGAACAGCAACGTAATGAAGTCGGCGTAGGAAACGAGCCAGCGTTCGTGATTGACGTGTTCTTCAGGTTGCCTGCGACGAGCCATAATCCATTTCCCCCATCAATCCATGAAGCCCTGAAGCTTCAACTCGATAGAGCGAGGGTTTTCACCTTCGGCGATCGACAGAATCCCCTCCAGCAACATCTCGCGATAACGCGACTGCCGTAACGCGATGGATTTGAGCTTGGCGGCAATCGGCAGCAGCATCAGGTTGGCACTGGCCACGCCGTAGATGGTGGCGACGAAGGCGACGGCAATGCCGCTGCCCAGTTGCGACGGATCGCCCAGGTTGCCCATGACATGGATCAGGCCCATCACCGCACCGATGATGCCAATGGTCGGCGCATAGCCGCCCATGCTTTCAAAGACTTTGGCGGCCTCGATGTCACGGCTTTCCTGGGTGTAGAAATCCACTTCCAGAATGCTGCGAATCGCTTCCGGCTCGGCGCCGTCCACCAGCAGTTGCAGACCTTTTCGCGAGTAGCTGTCGGGTTCGGCGTCGGCCACCCCTTCCAGGCCGAGCAAACCTTCCTTGCGGGCGGTGAGGCTCCAGTTCACTACGCGATCGATACCACCAGCCAGATCCACGCGAGGGGGGAAAAGAATCCAGGCGAGAATCTGCATGGCGCGCTTGAAGGCGCTCATCGGCGATTGCAGCAGCGCCGCACCGATGGTCCCACCGAGTACGATCAACGCCGCCGGGCCGTTGGCCAGCGCGCCGAGGTGACCGCCTTCAAGGTAGTTGCCGCCAATGATGGCGACGAACGCCATGATGATCCCGATCAGGCTGAGCACATCCATCAGATGCAGGCCTCAACCAGGTGCCGGCCGATATCATCCAGGCTGTACACCGCGTCCGCGAGCTCGGCTTTGACGATGGCCATCGGCATGCCGTAGATCACGCAGCTGGCTTCATCCTGAGCCCAGATCGCACTGCCGCCCTGCTTGAGCAGACGCGCGCCTTCACGACCGTCGGCGCCCATGCCGGTCAGTACCACCGCCAGAACTTTGTCACCGTAGGACTTGGCCGCGGAGCCGAAAGTGATGTCCACGCACGGTTTGTAGTTCAGACGCTCGTCGCCCGGCAGGATTTTCACCGCGCCACGGCCGTCGATCATCATCTGCTTGCCACCCGGTGCCAGCAGCGCCAGGCCCGGACGCAGGATGTCGCCATCCTCGGCTTCCTTGACGCTGATGCGGCACAGCTTGTCCAGACGCTCGGCGAAGGCCTTGGTGAAGGCTGCCGGCATGTGCTGGATCAACACGATCGGTGCCGGGAAATTGGCCGGTAACTGCGTCAGCACCCGTTGCAGCGCAACCGGGCCACCGGTGGAGGTGCCGATGGCGACCAGTTTGTAGGCTTTGCGTTTCGGCGCTGGCGACGATGGCGTCGCGGCATGGCTGCGAGCCGGAATCGGTGCCGGTGCCGGACGCGCAGGCGCGCTGCTGCCGTAACTGCCGACGCTCGAAGGCGCAGGTGTCGGGGCTGGCGCGGCTACTGGAGCCGGAGGGGTGTAGGCACTGACACGACGGTTACTGCGCGAGATGCTGAGAATCTTCTCGCACAGCAGTTGCTTGACCTTCTCCGGGTTACGGGAGATGTCTTCGAAATTCTTCGGCAGGAAGTCCACCGCGCCGGCGTCCAGCGCATCGAGGGTTACCCGGGCGCCTTCGTGGGTCAGCGAGGAGAACATCAACACCGGGGTCGGGCAGCGCTGCATGATGTGCCGCACCGCCGTGATGCCATCCATCATCGGCATCTCGTAGTCCATGGTGATCACGTCGGGCTTGAGGGCCAGTGCCTGATCGATTGCCTCTTTTCCGTTGGTCGCCGTACCGACGACCTGGATATTCGAATCCGCTGCAAGAATTTCCGAGACGCGGCGGCGGAAAAACCCCGAATCGTCCACCACCAGGACCTTGACTACCATAAACACTCCATTAGACGGGGCGAGGCTCAGTCGCCCCGCTCCCCCAGAATCAAATACGCCGTGCGGCGTAACGCTTGAGCATGCTCGGAACATCGAGAATCAGCGCAATACGGCCGTCACCGGTGATGGTGGCGCCCGACATGCCCGGGGTTCCCTGGAGCATTTTGCCCAATGGCTTGATGACCACTTCTTCCTGACCCACCAGTTGATCGACGACGAAGCCGATCCGCTGAGTGCCCACCGAAAGGATCACCACATGGCCTTCGCGCTGCTCTTCGTGAGCGGCGGAGCTGACCAGCCAGCGCTTGAGGTAGAACAGTGGCAGCGCCTTGTCCCGCACGATCACCACTTCCTGGCCGTCCACCACGTTGGTGCGCGACAGGTCGAGGTGGAAAATCTCGTTGACGTTCACCAGCGGGAACGCGAACGCCTGGTTGCCGAGCATGACCATCAGCGTCGGCATGATCGCCAGGGTCAACGGGACCTTGATGACGATCTTCGAGCCCTTGCCCTTGGTCGAGTAGATATTGATGGTGCCGTTGAGCTGGGCGATCTTGGTTTTCACCACGTCCATGCCCACGCCGCGCCCGGACACGTCGGAAATCTCGGTCTTGGTCGAGAAACCCGGCGCGAAGATCAGGTTGAAGCAATCGGACTCGCTGAGACGGTCCGCTGCATCCTTGTCCATCAGGCCTTTCTTCACGGCGATACCGCGCAGAACATCGGCATCCATGCCCTTGCCATCATCGGAGATGGACAGCAGGATGTGGTCGCCTTCCTGTTCAGCGGACAGGATCACCTTGCCGCTGCGGGGTTTGCCCATCGCTTCGCGATCAGTCGGCTCTTCGATACCGTGGTCGACCGAGTTGCGCACCAAGTGGACCAGCGGGTCGGCCAGGGCCTCGACGAGGTTTTTGTCAAGGTCGGTTTCTTCGCCGACGAGTTCCAGGTTGATCTCTTTCTTGAGCTGGCGCGCCAGGTCGCGAACCAGGCGCGGGAAGCGCCCGAAGACTTTCTTGATCGGCTGCATCCGGGTCTTCATGACCGCGGTTTGCAGGTCGGCCGTGACCACGTCGAGGTTCGACACGGCCTTGGACATGGCTTCGTCGCCGCTGTTGAGGCCCAGACGGACCAGACGGTTACGCACCAGTACCAACTCGCCGACCATGTTCATGATCTCGTCGAGACGCGCGGTATCGACCCGCACGGTGGTCTCGGCTTCGCTGGCCGGTTTTTCCGGTGGCGGCGCGGCCGGGGCACGAGCAGCAGCCGGTGCCGCGGCAGCAGCAGGCTTTGGCGCTTCGGCTTTTGGCTCGGGCGCTTTGGCGACAGGTGCAGGCGCAGCAGCCTTGGCCACGGGTGCAGCGACCGAGG
Organism: Pseudomonas sp. EL_65y_Pfl2_R96; assembly: GCF_963970905.1. Classification (NCBI taxonomy): domain Bacteria; kingdom Pseudomonadati; phylum Pseudomonadota; class Gammaproteobacteria; order Pseudomonadales; family Pseudomonadaceae; genus Pseudomonas; species Pseudomonas sp. EL_65y_Pfl2_R96. The sequence continues at coordinate 103,267 of NZ_CAXAQH010000001.1, forward strand.
CAGTCGCCCCGACAGCGGCGCCCACTTCAGTGAACTTGCCTTTACCGTGCAATTCGTCGAGCAGCGATTCGAATTCGTGATCGGAGATCAGATCGCCGCCGGCCGCTTTAGCGGTTGGCGCAGCCGGGGTCGGGACCGAAGCGATCGCCGATTCCAGCGCATCGACCGCAAAGGTGCCTTTGCCGTGCAACTGGTCGAGCAGTGCTTCGAACTCGTCATCGGTGATGTCGGAGCTATCGCCTGCCGCTTTCGGGGCTGCCGGTGCGGTGGGCGCCGCGGCCACTGCATCGGCGGCGAACTGGCCTTTGCCGTGCAGTTGATCGAGCAACGACTCGAATTCGGCATCGGTGATTTCGTCACTGGCCGCCGCATCGCTGGTCGGCGCCGGTACTGGAACAGCGGCGGGTGCCTCGGCCTGAGCCTTGACGGCATTCAGCGAGTCCAGCAACTGTTCGAATTCGTTATCGGTGATGTCACCGGATTCACTTTCGGCGGCAGGCTCTTGCACCGCCTCAGCGACAGGTGCCACTTCATCACCGGTTTGCGGCTCGGCCAGACGGGCCAGAGCGGCCAGCAATTCAGGCGTGGCAGCCGTGATCGGGCTGCGTTCGCGGACTTCGCTGAACATGCTGTTCACCGCGTCCAGCGCTTCGAGAACCACGTCCATCAATTCCGAGTCGACGCGACGCTCACCCTTTCGCAGGATGTCGAACACGTTCTCGGCGATGTGACAGCACTCCACCAGCTCGTTGAGCTGGAGGAAGCCGGCGCCCCCTTTTACAGTGTGAAAACCGCGAAAAATTGCATTGAGCAAGTCCGCATCATCCGGCCGGCTTTCAAGCTCGACCAGCTGTTCGGACAGTTGCTCTAGAATCTCGCCGGCCTCAACCAGGAAATCCTGAAGGATCTCTTCATCGGCGCCGAAGCTCATTAAGGGGGTGCTCCTAACAGGTCTAAAAACCTAAAAAACCTAAAATTCTAAAACTCTAAAATCCCAGGCTGGATAGCAAATCGTCCACATCGTCCTGACCGGACACAACGTCTTCTCTTTTATCGGCATGAATCTGCGGACCTTCACCCTGAGAGAGATGTTTTTGCGGATCTTTTTCAGCCAGCATCGCTTCACGGTCATGTTCGATACCCGCAAAGCGGTCGACGTGACTGGCCATGAGCACGAGCTTGAGCAGGTTGCTTTCAACTTCGGTGACCAATTGGGTCACGCGTTTGATCACCTGACCGGTGAGGTCCTGGTAATCCTGAGCCAGCAGAATGTCGTTGAGGTTGCTCGACACAACGCGATTGTCTTCGCTGCTGCGTGTCAGGAAACCGTCGACCCGCCGGGCCAGTTCGCGGAACTCTTCAGCCCCGACCTCGCGACGCATGAACCGTCCCCAATCCGTGCTCAGTGCCTGAGCTTCGTCGCTCAGGCTGTTGATCAGCGGCGTGGCGTTTTCCACCAGGTCCATGGTGCGGTTGGCCGCGGCCTCGGTCAGCTTGACCACATAACCCAGACGCTCGGTGGCATCCGTGATCTGAGACACTTCCTCGGCTTGCGGCATGTGCGGGTCAATCTGGAAATTGACGATCGCGCTATGCAGCTCGCGGGTGAGCTTGCCCACTTCCTGATACAGGCCACGGTCACGGGTCTGGTTGAGCTCATGGATCAGTTGAACAGCGTCGCCGAACTTGCCTTTTTCAAGGCTTTCGACCAGTTCGACCGCGTGTTTTTTCAGGGTCGACTCAAAATCGCCCTGTGAAGATTCGATATGCTCCATAGCTCCCCCGTGGCGCAGTTTCTCAACCGATGCGTTCGAAAATCTTCTCGATTTTTTCTTTCAACGCCTGGGCCGTGAAGGGTTTGACCACATAGCCGTTAACACCGGCCTGGGCCGCTTCGATGATCTGCTCGCGCTTGGCTTCAGCGGTCACCATCAGCACCGGCAGGTGCTTGAGCCTTTCATCGGCGCGCACCGCACGAAGCAGATCGATGCCGGTCATACCGGGCATGTTCCAGTCGGTGACCAGAAAATCGAAGTTACCGCTTTGCAGCATCGGCAACCCGGTCAGCCCGTCATCGGCCTCGGCGGTGTTGGTGAACCCAAGGTCACGCAACAGGTTTTTTATGATCCGCCGCATCGTTGAGAAGTCATCAACGATGAGGATTTTCATGTTCTTGTCCAATTCGACCTCCAAGCAGTCTTAAACGCGCCCAGCACCTGGACGCGCCATTTCAATCAATCCGGCAAAGCACTCAATGACTGTCTGGAGCACAACAGATCGAGACCGGCGCAGTTCAACACCACACAGGCTCCATTCGCAGTGTCCCCACACTGCCTTCAGCGCGCTCGCCACTCCCCCAAACGCCCCCGCAAACGGGCCGCGCACTGGCTGTGTAACTGGCTGACCCGCGATTCGCTGACCCCCAGGACCTCACCGATTTCCTTGAGATTCAACTCTTCGTCGTAGTACAGCGCCAACACCAGTCGCTCACGCTCCGGCAAATTGGCAATCGCGTCCGCCAGCGCCGCCTGGAAGCGTTCATCTTCCAGATCGCGTGACGGCTCGAGATGAGCACTCGCGCCATCCTCATGCAGCCCTTCGTGTTCGCCGTCCTGCAACAGATCGTCGAAACTGAATAACCGGCTGCCCAGGGTGTCGTTCAAAATCCCGTAATAATCGTCGAGACTCAATTGGAGTTCGGCCGCAACCTCGTGATCTTTAGCATCACGGCCGGTTTTAGCTTCAATCGAGCGAATCGCGTCGCTGACCATGCGGGTATTGCGGTGAACCGAACGTGGCGCCCAGTCCCCCTTGCGCACTTCATCAAGCATTGCGCCGCGGATTCGTATGCCCGCGTACGTCTCGAAACTCGCGCCTTTGCTGGCGTCGTATTTGGTCGATACTTCAAGCAGGCCGATCATCCCGGCCTGGATCAGGTCTTCAACCTGGACACTGGCCGGCAAACGGGCCAGCAAGTGGTAGGCAATGCGTTTGACCAGTGGCGCGTAACGCTCGATCAGTTCGTACTGCGCGTCACGCGCCGACTTCTTGTAAAGGTTGTAACCGCTGGCTGTCATAGCACGGGTCCTGCCGTTTGTTGCACGAGGCGCTCGACGAAAAACTCCAGGTGCCCACGCGGGTTGGCCGGCAGCGGCCAGGTATCGACCTTCTGCGCAATGGCCTTGAACGCCAGGGCGCACTTGGAACGCGGAAAGGCTTCATAGACGGCACGCTGCTTCTGCACGGCCTTGCGCACGCTTTCGTCGTAAGGCACCGCACCGACGTATTGCAACGCGACGTCGAGGAAACGATCCGTGACCTTGGTCAACTTGGCGAACAGGTTGCGGCCTTCCTGCGGGCTCTGCGCCATGTTGGCCAGGACGCGAAACCGATTCATGCCGTAGTCGCGGTTAAGCAGTTTGATCAGCGCGTAGGCGTCGGTGATCGAGGTCGGTTCGTCGCACACCACCAGCAAGACTTCTTGCGCTGCGCGCACGAAGCTGACCACCGAGTCACCAATGCCCGCAGCGGTGTCGATCACCAATACGTCGAGGTTGTCGCCGATGTCGCTGAAGGCCTGGATCAGGCCGGCGTGCTGGGCCGGGCTCAGATGAACCATGCTCTGGGTGCCGGACGCGGCCGGGACGATGCGGATACCGCCAGGCCCCTGCAACAGCACGTCGCGCAGTTCACAGCGGCCTTCGATCACGTCGGCCAGGGTGCGTTTGGGTGTCAGCCCCAACAGGACGTCGACGTTCGCCAGCCCCAGATCGGCATCCAGCAGCATGACGCGCCGGCCGAGCTCAGCTAGAGCCAGGGACAAGTTCACTGACACGTTAGTCTTCCCGACGCCACCTTTGCCGCCGGTCACCGCGATCACCTGTACGGGATGCATGCTGCCCATGTTATTTCTTTACCTTGTCTTACTTAGACGGAGGCCACATTACTGGCTGCGCGTTCACCATTGGAACAATGCATGGCAGACCATCGATGTAGGTACAAAAACTGTTCATTAATACCTCAGCCAACCCGCTTGGTCGGGCTGTGGTAAATATCAGCGAACATGTCAGCCATGGCTTCTTCGCTGGGTTCTTCCTGCATTTGCACGCTAACGGCGCGGCTGACCAAGTGATGACGACGCGGCAGATGCAAATCATCCGGAATCCGCGGGCCATCGGTCAGGTAAGCCACCGGCAACTCATGGCTGATGGCCAGGCTCAACACCTCGCCCAGGCTTGCCGTTTCATCCAGTTTAGTCAGGATGCAGCCGGCGAGGCCGCAGCGTTTGTAACTGTGATAAGCGGCGGTTAGAACCTGTTTCTGGCTGGTGGTTGCCAGGACCAGATAATTTTTTGATTTGATGCCCCGTCCGGCCAGGCTTTCGAGTTGCATGCGCAGTGCCGGGTCGCTGGCTTGAAGGCCGGCGGTATCGATCAGCACCACGCGTTTGCGCAACAAGGGTTCCAGCGCCTGCACCAGGGATTGGCCCGGATCGACGTGGGTGACCGACACATTGAGGATGCGACCAAGGGTCTTGAGCTGTTCCTGAGCACCGATGCGATAGCTGTCCATGCTCACCAGTGCGATGTTCTGCGCGCCGTACTTGAGCACGTAACGGGCCGCGAGCTTGGCCAGCGTGGTGGTCTTGCCCATGCCGGCCGGGCCGACCATGGCAATCACACCGCCTTCTTCCAGTGGCTCGACTTCCGGGGTGGCGATCATCCTCGCCAGGTGCGCGAGCAACATGCGCCAGGCCTGGCGTGGTTCTTCAATGTCGGTAATCAGCGCCAGCAGATCCCGCGACAACGGGCCGGACAAGCCGATGCGCTGCAGGCGACGCCAGAGGTTGGCCTGGGCCGGACGGCTGCCTTGCAGCTGATTCCAGGCCAGCGAACCGAGTTGCACTTCCATCAGTTCACGCAGGCTATTGAGTTCGAAACGCATCGAATCGAACGCACGCGGGTCCACGCCGGTCGCCGCGGCAGGTGCGGGCGCAGGGCGCCGAGGCTCGGCCAGCGTCGGTTCGATCAGCGGCTCGGCGGCGGTCAACGGCAAACCGGCGAACAACTGGCGGTTGGTGGTCTTGTCGCTCTCGCCATCGCTACGCAGGCTCAGTTCGGCCTGGGCGGTGACGATCCGCGACTGGGTCTTGCGCAGCTCATCCTCGAGTTCCATGTTCGGAACACGCGGGGCCAGCGCCGACAATTTGTAATCCAGGGCAGCCGTCAGCTCGACACCGCCAGCGATCCGGCGGTTGCCAATGATGGCGGCATCGGCGCCCAGCTCATCACGAACCAGTTTCATGGCCTGACGCATATCGGCGGCGAAAAAACGCTTAACTTGCATAAACCACTACCTCAGCCGTTGGGCCCTACTGTCGCAACGATGGTCACTTGCTTGTTGTCAGGAATTTCCTGGTAAGCCAACACATGCAAACCCGGGACTGCCAGTCGGCCAAATCGCGAGAGCATCGCGCGAACCGGGCCGGCTACCAGCAGAATCACCGGTTGACCTTGCATTTCCTGACGCTGCGCCGCGTCGATCAACGAGCGTTGCAGTTTCTCTGCCATGCTTGGCTCCAGCAGAACACCCTCTTCCGAGCCTTGTCCTGCCTTCTGAAGACTATTGAGCAATATTTGTTCCAACCTTGGCTCCAAGGTGATCACAGGCAGCTCAGACTCAGTGCCTACAATGCTTTGCACGATTGCACGGGATACGCCGACGCGCACCGCCGCCACCAAAGCGGCAGTATCTTGACTCTTGGCGGCGTTGTTCGCGATGGCTTCGGCGATGCTGCGAATGTCCCGTACCGGCACCTGTTCGGCCAGCAACGCCTGCAAGACTTTGAGCAGTTGCGACAGCGAAACCACCCCCGGCACCAGCTCTTCGGCCAGCTTCGGTGAGCTTTTGGCCAGCAATTGCATGAGTTGCTGGACTTCTTCGTGGCCGATCAGCTCGCTGGAGTGCTTGTACAGAATCTGGTTCAAGTGGGTCGCCACTACCGTACTGGCATCGACCACGGTGTAACCGAGCGATTGCGCCTGGGCACGCTGGCTGATTTCGATCCAGACCGCTTCCAGACCAAAAGCCGGATCTTTGGCGGTGATGCCGTTGAGCGTACCGTAGACCTGCCCCGGGTTGATCGCCAGTTCGCGGTCCGGGTAAATCTCGGCCTCGGCCAGGATCACGCCCATCAGGGTCAGGCGATAGGCGCTAGGCGCCAGGTCGAGGTTGTCACGGATATGCACTGTCGGCATCAGGAAGCCCAGGTCCTGTGAGAGCTTTTTACGCACCCCCTTGATCCGTGCCAGCAACTGCCCCCCCTGGTTGCGATCCACCAGCGGAATCAGACGGTAACCGACTTCCAGGCCAATCATGTCGATCGGCGTCACGTCGTCCCAGCCAAGCTCCTTGGTTTCCTGAGCACGGGCCGGCGATGGCAGCAGTTCCTGCTGACGCTTGACCTCTTGCAGAGCCTGGACCTTGACCGCGTTCTGTTTCTTCCAGAACAAGTAAGCGCCACCGCCCGCCAGGGCCGCCATGGACAGAAAGGAGACGTGCGGCATGCCAGGCACCAGGCCCATCACCGCCATCAAGCCAGCAGCCACCGCCAAGGCTTTTGGCGAGGCGAACATCTGACGATTGATCTGCTTGCCCATGTCTTCCGAACCGGAAGCACGGGTCACCATGATCGCGGCAGCGGTCGACAACAGCAGTGATGGCAATTGCGCCACCAAACCGTCACCAATGGTCAACAAGGCGTATACCCGACCGGCATCGCCAAAGCTCATGCCGTGCTGGAAGATACCGACCGCCATACCGCCGATCAGGTTGATGAACAGAATCAGCAGGCCGGCGATGGCGTCACCGCGCACGAACTTGCTGGCACCGTCCATGGAACCGTAGAACTCGGCTTCCTGAGCCACTTCCATCCGGCGCAGTTTCGCCTGGTTCTGGTCGATCAGGCCGGCGTTCAAGTCGGCGTCGATGGCCATCTGTTTACCGGGCATTGCGTCGAGGGTGAAACGTGCGCTCACCTCGGAAATCCGCCCGGCACCCTTGGTCACCACGACGAAGTTGATGATCATCAAAATCGCGAACACCACGATACCGACCACGTAGTTCCCGCCGATCACCACCTCACCGAAGGCCTGAATCACCTTACCGGCGGCGGCATGGCCGTCCTGACCGTGGAGCATCACCACCCGCGTCGAGGCCACGTTAAGCGCCAGTCGCAACAACGTCGCCACCAGCAGAATGGTCGGGAACACGGCGAAATCCAGCGGCCGCAAGGCGTACACGCAGACCAGCAACACGACGATGGACAAGGCAATGTTGAACGTGAAAAACACGTCCAGCAGGAACGGCGGCACCGGCAACATCATCATGGCCAGCATGACCAGCAGCAACAGCGGCACACCCATATTGCCCCGACTGAGGTCGGCAACGTTTGTGCGGGCACTGTTGATTAACTGAGAGCGATCCACCGGTTTTCCCCGTTCCTTTAAAGCAAACTTTTGACGCCTGAAGCAGGCGCAGGGCGGCTATTGCAAGAAGCCTTCCAACTTTTGCCGAGGCTTGAAATAGAGGTTTATGCAGACCCAAAAAGATCAAAAGATCGCAGCTTTCGGTAGCGCCTACGGATTAGGTTCACACCGCAACATCGCGGGTAACTCACGATCCGTGCAGGAGCTGCCGAAGTCTGCGATCGTTTGATCTATCAGGAATCGCGCCGCAGATCCGGTGGAATCGGCAGATCATCCTTGAGCGGATCCGGGCGCTTGCCCTTGCCCGCGCGGTATTGGCGGATCTGGTAGACGTAAGCCAATACCTGAGCCACGGCCAGATACAGCCCGCCAGGAATTTCCTGCTCCAGCTCCGTGGAGTAGTAGATAGAACGCGCCAGGGCAGGCGACTCCAGCAGCAGCACTTCGTTGGCCACGGCGATTTCGCGGATCTTCAAGGCCAGGAAGTCGCTGCCCTTGGCGATCAGCATCGGCGCCCCGCCCTTTTCAGGATCGTACTTGAGCGCCACGGCGTAGTGGGTCGGGTTGGTGATGACCACGTCAGCCTCGGGGATGGCGGCCATCATCCGCCGCTGAGACATCTCGCGCTGAAGCTGGCGAATCCGCTGCTTGACCTCTGGCCGCCCTTCCTGATCCTTGTGCTCGTCGCGTATTTCCTGCTTGGTCATCAACAATTTGTTGCGGCTTTCCCAGAGCTGCACCGGCACATCGACCGCGGCGATGATGATCAGCCCGCACGCCATCCACAAGGTGCTCCAACCGACCACTTGCAGGCTGTGAATGATCGCCATGTCCAATGGTTCGCGGGAGATGCGCAGTAGATCGTCAATGTCCGACGACAAGACCGCCAACGCCACGAACAACACGATGAAAAACTTCGCCAGGGCCTTGAGCAACTCCACCAGCGCCTTGGTCGAGAACATGCGCTTGAGGCCCGCGACGGGGTTCATACGACTGAACTTGGGCGCCATGGAGCCAGCCGCGAACAGCCAGCCCCCCAGAGAAATCGGGCCAATCAGCGCGGCCAACAGCAAAGTGATCATCACCGGCTGAACCGCCAACAGAGCGATCTGCCCCGAGTGCAGCAGATAAGTCGCCATAGAGCGCTGATCCAGAATCACCTCCCGCGAGAGCGAGAAGTTCATGCGCATCAGCTCCATCAGATCCTGAGCCAGGGCGCCACCGAAAATCAGCAACCCGCCGGCACCGGCGAGCATGACCGCGAAGGTGTTGAGTTCCTTGGAGCGCGCAATCTCGCCCTTCTCACGGGAGTCCTTTTTGCGCTTCTCCGTGGGGTCTTCTGTTTTGTCCTGACCGCTTTCGCTCTCAGCCATGACTCAGCGCGCCCGTGCCAGTTCGCGTAACAACTGCAAGGCCTCGGAGGCCAGCGGTTGATACTGATTGAGAATGTCCGCCAGGGCGATCCAGAGGATGACCATCCCAAGCACCAGGATCAGCGGGAAGCCGATCGAGAAAATGTTCAACTGCGGCGCCGCCCGGGTCATCACGCCAAAGGCAATGTTGACCACCAGCAACGCGGTGATCGCCGGCAACACCAGCAACAGCGCCGCACCGAGTACCCAGCCAAGCTTGCCGGCCAGCTCCCAGAAATGATTGACCATCAACCCGCCACCGACCGGCAATGTGGTGAAGCTTTCGGTGAGGACTTCGAACACCACCAGGTGGCCGTTCATCGACAGGAACAGCAGCGTCACCAACATCGTGAAGAACTGCCCGATCACCGCCACCGATACGCCGTTCGTAGGGTCGACCATCGACGCGAAACCCATGCCCATCTGGATCGCGACGATTTGCCCGGCGACCACAAAAGCCTGGAAGAAAAGCTGCAAGGAGAAGCCCAACACCGCGCCGATGATGATCTGCTCGGCGATCAGCAGCAGCGCGCTCAGGTCCAGCGCATTGACCGGCGGCATCGGCGGCAGACCGGGAGCGATCACGAAGGTGATCGCCAGGGCCAAGTACAAGCGCACACGCTGGGGCACCAGCGTCGTACCGAAAATCGGCATGACCATCAGCAACGAACCGACGCGAAACAGCGGCAACATGAACGTCGCCACCCAGGTACTGATCTGGGTATCGGTCAGCTGCAGCAGCGACATGGCTTAACCGATGACCTGAGGAATGCTGTGGTACAGCTGCAGAATGTATTCCATGAAGGTCTGCACCATCCACGGACCGGCAACGATCAGCGTCACCAGCATCACCAGCAGACGCGGCAGGAAGCTCAGGGTCTGTTCGTTGATCTGCGTGGCCGCCTGGAACATCGCCACCAACAGCCCCACCAGCAAGCTCGGAATCACCAGCACGGCGACCATCATGGTGGTCAGCCACAGCGCTTCGCGAAAGATGTCTACGGCAACTTCCGGCGTCATGGTGAAACGCCGCCGAAGCTACTGGCCAAGGTGCCGATGATCAACGCCCAGCCATCCACCAGCACGAACAGCATGATTTTGAACGGCAAGGAAATGATCAATGGCGAGAGCATCATCATACCCATCGCCATCAGCACACTGGCCACGACCAGGTCGATGATCAGGAACGGAATGAAGATCATGAAGCCGATCTGGAACGCGGTTTTCAGCTCAGAGGTCACGAAAGCCGGCACCAGAATCGTCAGCGGCGCCTGATCCGGCGCAGCAATGTCGGTACGCTTGGACAGGCGCATGAATAGCTCCAGGTCGCTGCTGCGAGTCTGGGCCAGCATGAAGTCCTTGATCGGCACCTGGGCCTTGGCCACGGCATCCTGCGCGGTGAGTTTTTCCGCCAGATACGGCTGCAAGGCATCCTGATTCACCCGATCGAACACCGGCGCCATGATGAACATGGTGAGGAACAGTGCCATGCCGGTGAGGATCTGGTTCGACGGTGTCTGCTGCAGGCCCAGGGCCTGACGCAGGATCGAGAAAACGATGATGATCCGGGTGAAACTGGTCATCAGCATGACAAACGCCGGGATGAAACTCAGCGCGGTCATGATCAGCAGGATTTGCAGGCTGACCGAATACTCCTGCGCGCCTTCGGCGTTGGTGCCCAGGGTGATTGCCGGGATCGACAACGGATCGGCAGCGAACGCCAGCGGCGCGGCCAGCATCAGGACCAGCGTCAAGACGATGCGTAACGCACCCATTACTTCTTATCCTTCTGATCCTTGCCCAACAACTCCAACAGGCGCTGGGCGAACTCCGGGGTCGCTTTTTCAGTCCCGCTCGGCACTTGCACCGGCTCCTTGAGCACATGCAACGCAGTGATGGTGCCCGGGCTCAGGCCAAGCAGAATCTGCTCGTTGCCGACCTGCACCAGCATCAAACGGTCACGGGGACCCAGCGCCCGGGAACCGATCAGCTCGATCACCTGCCCCTTGCCGGCCGGCCCGGCCTGCTGAACCCGGCGCAGCAGCCAGGCAAGGAAGAAGATCAACCCCAGCACCAGCAGCAAGCCGAACACCAATTGCGTCAATTGCCCAGCCACACCGCTGCTGACGGCCGGCGCGGCAGCCGCTGTCGCAGCCGTCGTCACCGGCTCGGCAGCCAGCACACTGAATGGCAGGGCCAGCACAAAACCCAGAACCTTTTTCACTCAGCGCAACTTCTTGATGCGTTCGCTTGGGCTGATCACGTCGGTCAGGCGGATGCCGAACTTTTCGTTGACCACCACCACTTCGCCGTGGGCGATGAGCGTGCCGTTGACCAGCACGTCCAGCGGCTCACCGGCCAGACGATCGAGCTCGATCACCGAACCCTGGTTGAGTTGCAGCAGGTTGCGGATGTTGATGTCGGTGCTGCCGACTTCCATGGAAATCGACACCGGGATGTCGAGAATCACGTCCAGGTTCGGACCGTCCAGCGTCACCGGATCGTTGTTCTTCGGCACGCTGCCGAACTCTTCCATCGGCAGACGGTTGGACGACGAACCGGCGGCGTCGGCGGCCAGCAAGGCATCGATATCGTCTTGCCCTGCATCACCGGTTTCTTCCAGGGCCGCAGCCCACTCATCAGCCAGTGCCTGGTCGTCCTGGGTATTCATATCGTCAGCCATCATTTGTCCTCGGCAGGCAACCTTCAATCAGAAGCCGTCAGTTAAAAGCGAAAGGGTTGAAGCGCCGGTCAGCGGCGCTCGATCGGTTCGATCACTTGCAACGCGAGGTTGCCTTTGTGCGAGCCCATCTTGACCTTGAAGGCCGGCACGCCGTTGGCGCGCATGATCATTTCTTCCGGCATCTCGACCGGGATCACATCCCCCGGCTGCATGTGCAGGATGTCGCGCAGGCGCAACTGGCGACGGGCAACGGTGGCCCCGATCGGTACGTCGACGTCCAGCACGTCCTGGCGCAAGGCGTTGATCCAGCGCTCGTCCTGATCGTCGAGGTCCGACTGGAAGCCGGCGTCGAGCATTTCGCGCACCGGCTCGATCATCGAGTACGGCATGGTCACGTGCAGGTCGCCGCCACCGCCATCGAGTTCGATGTGGAACGTCGACACCACAATGGCTTCGCTCGGGCCGACGATGTTGGCCATGGCCGGGTTCACTTCCGAGTTGATGTACTCGAAGTTCACTTCCATGATCGCCTGCCAGGCCTCCTTCAAATCGACGAAGGCCTGCTCCAGCACCATGCGCACCACACGCAGTTCGGTGGGGGTGAATTCACGCCCTTCGATCTTCGCGTGACGGCCATCGCCGCCGAAGAAGTTGTCCACCAGCTTGAACACCAGTTTGGCGTCGAGGATGAACAACGCAGTGCCGCGCAGCGGTTTGATCTTGACCAGGTTGAGGCTGGTCGGCACGTACAGCGAGTGCACGTATTCGCCGAACTTCATCACCTGTACGCCACCGACGGCAACGTCCGCCGAGCGGCGCAGCATGTTGAACATGCTGATGCGGGTGTAGCGGGCGAAACGCTCGTTGATCATTTCCAGGGTCGGCATGCGTCCACGGACGATGCGATCCTGGCTGGTCAGGTCGTAGCTTTTGACGCTGCCGGGTTCGGCAGCGTTATCGGTCTGTACCAGACCATCGTCGACGCCATGCAACAGCGCATCGATCTCATCCTGGGACAGCAGGTCCTGCACGGCCATGTCGTGTTCCTACTGCAGTACGAAATTAGTGAAAAGCAACTGTTCGATCACCACTTTGCCAAGCTCTTTCTGCGCCACTTCCTGGACGCTGGCCGTGGCCTTCTGACGCAACATCTCCTGACCGACCGGGGTCGCCAGCGTGGCGAAATCCTGACCGGAAAACAGCATGACCAGGTTATTGCGGATCACCGGCATGTGGACTTTGAGCGCCTCCAGATCAGCCTGATTGCGGCCCAGCATGGTGATGCTCACCTGCATGTAGCGCTGACGGCCGTTCTGGGTGTAGTTGGCCACGAAGGCCGGCGCCATGGGCTCGAAGATCGCCGGCTGCTTGCCGACCACAGCGGTTTCAGCCGCGGCGGCAGGCTTGCTCTGGGCGCTGTGCATGAAGTACCAGGTCGCCCCCACGGACAAGCCGATCGCCAGCACCAAGGCCACGACGACCACAATGATCAGCTTGATTTTGCCTTTGGTTGCGGGGTCTTTTACTACTGCTTCGCTCTTCGCCATGCCAATAATCCGTCACTATTCGGGTTTTCACAGTCGCACGGCAAGGCAAGAGCAAGTGTTATGCCAGAAGTGTCGGGAGGGAGTGGAGGCAGAGGATCATCAGCCACCACAAAACAAATGTGGGAGCGAGCCTGCTCGCGATAGCGGTGCAACAATCAACGCAAGTGTTGAATGTTACTGCCTCATCGCGAGCAGGCTCGCTCCCACACAAGGGGTTGGCGTTTGATCAGGCGTAATAATCGACCGCGCTGGAACCGATCACGCTGGTGGTGTTGGCGGCTACTTCAGCAACCGTCGCAGGAAGCTCTTCATCGACGGAATCGAGGCGACCGCCACTGGAATGGGTACGTCCACCCTGCCCTTGTTGAGCCTGTTCCTGACCCTGGCCTTGCCAGCCACGGGACTGATCGGAAACGTTGACGTCAACCTGGCCCATGCCCTGCTGCGCGAACATGTCACGCAGGCGATGCATTTGCCCGTCGAGTGCTTCGCGAACGCTTGGATGTGCGCTCATGAAGGTCACCTGGGTCTGCTGATCCGGAACCATGTTCACCCGAATATCGAGGCGTCCCAGCTCGGCCGGTTGTAGCTGGATATCCGCCGCCTTGAGATTGGCGCTGGACAGGTACATGACCCGATTGACCACCTCTTCGGTCCAACCGCTCTGATGCATGGCGATCGGCTGGTTCACCGGCAATGCATTGGCCGTCTTCGGCGTTGCGGCCTGGGTCAACGCCGCCAGACGGTTGGCGAAGTCATCGACACGGGTATCGCTGCTGGCGGACTTGAGGTCCTTGAGACCATCATCGATCAGGCCACTGAAAGCCTTCTCGCCGCCCTGGCTGGTGCTGTCCTGATCGGTCTGCACATCAAGCATGCTCGCCATGCCCGCGGCAAAGTTTTGTGCCGAAGTCAGCTCGCCGTCGGCTTGAGCCGGGGTCGGAGCCGCTTTTGGCTGGGCCTGGCTGGCGGCCGAAACGTGCCCGCTCTGTTCCATGGCCATGCGTACCGCTGGCAGTGCATCGAGAGGATCGGCTTCGGGATCGAAATCAGAATCGGCGGTCGCAACAGCCTGCGTCGCTACTGAGGTAACGGTGACTGCGACAGGTGCTTCAACTTGTGGCTGCACAGACGCCACAACCGGCGGGGCTTCCGGTACAGGGGCTGGCACCACCGGTTGTATAACTTGCATCAACGCAGGATCGAGGGACGGATCAACAGGCGCGGTATCGGCCACCGACGTCGACGACTCAGCAGTATCCTGCGCGTCATCGCTGGCTGTCTTGTCGTCGGTCTGCGCCGGTTTATCGGCGGGCAAGGATTTGCCGCTATCGGCAACCGTCGGTTCCGGGGCGGCAGACTGGTCGTTGTTCACGTCCTTTTTGCTGGCGTTGTCCGTAGTTTTGTCGCGTACGGGCTTAGTCGATCCGTCCGCCACGACCGAGGGCTTGTTCTGGGCCTGATTGGCGTAGACCTGAGCGAAGCTGGACGCCTTGTCCCCGGGCTCAGCCGTCAGTGCCGGTGTATTGGCGGACACGGCTTGAGTCTTGGCCGCAGCGGCGGCCTGAAGAAGAATGTTGGGGGTAACGGGCATAAAACGGTCTCCGCTGCACTGGGGTCGTAGGTACAGTTGAGCAAGTTGACTGCAAAGGTCGAGCCAGCTTTGCTCGCTAGCCGCTAAAAGCGTCGGACGGTTGCGTTATTCAGCGAGGGAGCGCTGGCGCTCCGCTTCGTAGAGCGGGCGGATAATGGCGAATTCGCCGTCAATTTCTCCGACCAGCGCTTCAATACCTTCGAGGCTTTTTTGCTTGGCTCGCTGCTCCAGCTCATGACACAGCTCGGCCAGCCGGGTAGCGCCCATATTGCTGCTGCTGCCTTTGAAGCTGTGCGCAGCGGCGCCCAACTTCTCGGCATCGTCAGCTTTTCGCAGCAGGCTTAAGCGCTCTTCGGAATCAGCGAGAAAGGTATCGAGCAATTCTGGATACCCGTCCTCCATAACTTCCTGCAACGCGCTCAGCACGTCGCGATCCAGATGTGTGTCAGCCACTTGTTCACTCCTTGATCAAGAACGCCTGGGATTATGCCAGAGCCTCCCAGAAAAACTCCACGCGAGCACTTCGACCATTATCGGACCAGCTCGCATTTTGGCTCAACTGGCGGATCAAATTGATTCCGCGTCCCGACAGACGGACATCATCGACGGGACGCGCCATTACCCGCGCCACATCGAAGCCCTTGCCGCTGTCTTCGACCCGGACCGTCAGGCAACCGCCCTCGCCTTTTGGCATCACCTGCAAATGCACCCGCACATAGCCGTCCCGCAATTCGTCCAGGCGTGTGTTGCGCTGCTGATAATAACGCGCAAACCCCGACGCATCGCGTTTCAGATTTGAATCCAGCCCCAGCACGCCGTGCTCCAGAGCGTTGGAATAAAGCTCTGCCAGCACACTGTAGAGTGTGCCACTCTGAGCCCGCAGACCATGGACCTCAAGCAGCAGTTGCAACAAGTACGGCAGCGGATTGAAGCGTTTGAGGGTGGCGGCGCGGAACTCGAAACTCACCGACCAGTCCAGCGGGGAGGACTGGCCGCTGTCGGAATACACGGGCGTCGGCGGGCTCAATTTCGCCGCCTCCAGCAGGCGGACCTCGACCATGCTCACGTCATCCCGGGCCTCGCCGCGAAAGTCCCGCAGGGCCTGTTCGATTTCTTCGAACAGCGCATCAGGCTGACGATTGGCTGCAAACACCTGCTCCAATCGCTCTACGCCAAACAACTGTTCATTGGCATCGCAAGTATCGATCACCCCGTCAGACAGCAAGAACACCCGATCGCCGACGGCCATCGGGAACACCTCGGTGCGATCATCGAAGGCTTGCGGGCTCAGCACCCCCAGCGGCAAGTGCCGTGCCGTCAGCGCCATACGTTCGCCGCTGGCGGTGTTGTGCAAGTAACCGTCCGGCATCCCACCGTTCCAGACCTCCACCGAACCTCGCTGAAAGCTCAGGCACAGCAGGGCCGCACAGCAGAACATGTCCACCGGCAGGATGCGCTTGAGCTTGGCGTTCATTTCACGCAGGGTTTCGGACAAGCCATAGCCCTTGGCCGTCATGCCGTAGAAGACTTCGGCCAACGGCATGGCGCCGACGGCAGCCGGCAAACCATGACCCGTAAAATCGCCGAGCAGCACGTGCATGTCGCCGGCCGGGGTGAACGCAGCCAGCAACAGATCGCCGTTGAACAGCGCATAGGGTGATTGCAGGTAACGGATGTTCGGCGCACTCAGGCAACCGGAGTGGGCGACCTTGTCGAACACGGCTTTGGCGACGCGCTGTTCGTTGAGCAGGTAATCGTGATGCCTGGCGATCAGGTCTCGCTGCTCCAGCACCGTGGCCTGCAAACGCCGCAAGCGGTCCATCGCCTTGATCTTGGCGGCGAGGATCACCTGGTTGTAAGGCTTTGCCAGAAAGTCGTCGCCCCCGGCCTCCAGACAACGGGCCAGGGCTTCGCTTTCGGTCAACGACGTCAGAAAGATGATCGGCACCAGGGTTTCCCCGGCCAGTGCCTTGATCTGCTGCGCAGCCTCGAAGCCGTCCATCACCGGCATCATGGCGTCCATCAGCACCAGGTGCGGTCGCTGCGAGCGAAACGCTTCGACCGCTTCGGCACCATTGGCAGCCGTCAGCACCTCATGGCCCTGACGACGGACGATAGTCGACAGCAGCAGGCGATCGGCCGCACTGTCTTCGGCGATCAGTATCGTCAGCGGCTCGAGCGGCTGCATGACGCTCAACTGATGTCGAACAACTTGTCGAAGTTGGAGATGGCGAGAATCTTCTTCACATCGGAACTGCTGTTGACGACGCGAATATCGGAACTGTCGCCACCGGCGTGATCACGCAGCAAGAGCAACATGCCCAGAGCAGAGCTATCGAGATACGTGGCTTCCTTCAGGTCCACCACAATGGAATCGGGTTTCTTGTTGAGTTTTTCGTAGGACTCGCGAAACTCCTGATGTCGACCAAAATCGAATCGCCCCTTGATCGAGATCGTCAGCTTTTGCCCATCTGGAGATACTTCTGTAACGACTGACATTTCACGGCTTCCTTGTCATTGGCGAACGTACGTGTAGAAGGTTTAGCACCTGATGGGGGCAGGAGCAAGGTCAAAAGATCGCAGCCTTCGGCAGCTCCTACATTGACCGTATGCAAACCCGATCCTGTTGGAGCTGCCGAAGGCTGCGATCTTTTAAAACCGACACTCAATACGGATCCTGTCGCGGCAACCGCTGGGACAGTTCATCCAGCAGCTTCTGCTCACGCTTGTCTTCCAGTTGCCGTGCCTCATCCATGTAGCGCTGAACCAGCTTGCGCAAGCCTTCGACCCTGGCAAACGCCTGCTGCCAGGCTTCCCGGGCCTTGTTCAGGTTGTTTTGATGCCAGTTCAGGCTCTGGCGCTGCTGGTCGATGGCTGTGCCCAGTTGCGCGAGAAAGCCCTGATAACCCAGCAGCCACTGGCCCGAGACGCCACTGCTGCCGCGCACGATCCATTGCTCCTGATATTCGAGACGGAACTTTTCCAGGTCGGCCAGTTTGCTTTCCGCCAGACGAACCTGGCCCTGGAAGTGTCCCAGGCGCTGAACGGCGGTTTTCTCGGCCTTTTCAGCCATTTCCACCACGGGCGCCAGGCGTGCTGCGCGGCTCTGGGCCATGGCCGGTTAGCCGCCGGCCGCCGGGGCGAAGATCGACCCGAGGTGCGCTTCGCTTTCGCCCAGGCTGATGCTGTCGTTCAGCCCCTGACGCTGGTACTTGACCAACTGCGGTTGCAGCGAAATCGCCAGGTCGGTTTCCCGGTCACCGCCGGCCACGTAGGCACCGACGCTGATCAGGTCGCGACTCTGCTGATAACGTGACCACAACTGCTTGAAATACTGTGCGCGGGCCATGTGCTCCGGCGTCACCACCGACGGCATGACCCGGCTGATAGACGCTTCGATATCGATGGCCGGGTAATGCCCTTCCTCGGCCAGGCGCCGGGACAGCACGATGTGCCCGTCGAGCACACCCCGCGCCGAGTCGGCGATCGGGTCCTGCTGGTCGTCGCCTTCAGACAATACGGTGTAAAACGCCGTGATCGAACCGCCGCCCTTTTCGGCGTTACCGGCCCGCTCCACCAGTTTCGGCAACTTGGCGAACACCGACGGCGGATAGCCCTTGGTCGCTGGAGGTTCGCCGATAGCCAGGGCGATTTCCCGCTGGGCCTGGGCGAAACGGGTCAGGGAATCCATCAGCAACAGGACATTCTTGCCCTTGTCGCGGAAATACTCGGCGATCCGCGTGCAGTACATGGCCGCGCGCAGACGCATCAGCGGCGCATCGTCCGCCGGCGACGCCACCACCACCGAACGCTTGAGCCCTTCTTCACCGAGGATGTGCTCGATGAACTCTTTAACTTCTCGCCCCCGCTCGCCGATCAGCCCGACCACGATAATGTCGGCCTCGGTGAAGCGGGTCATCATGCCCAGCAGCACACTCTTGCCCACGCCAGTACCGGCGAACAACCCGAGCCGTTGACCGCGACCGACCGTCAACAAACCGTTGATGCAACGAATACCGACGTCCAGCGGCTGGCTGATCGGGTCACGCTTGAGCGGGTTGATGGTCGGGCCGTCCATCGGCACCCAGTCTTCAGCCTTCATCCCGCCCTTGCCATCCAGCGCACGACCGGCACCGTCGAGTACCCGCCCGAGCATGCTCATGCCCATCGGCAAACGACCGTTGTCCGCCAGGGGAACCACGCGCGCCCCAGGGGCGATGCCGGCAACACTGCCGACCGGCATCAGAAAAACTTTGCTGCCAGAGAAGCCCATGACCTCGGCTTCGACCTGCACCGGGTGATAGCTGTCATCGTTGATGACCATGCAGCGGCTGCCCATGGCGGCGCGCAAGCCTTCGGCTTCGAGGGTCAGGCCGACCATGCGCAGCAGGCGACCTTCAAGGATTGGCGCGCCAGCCAGCTCCGTGGCCTCGGCGTAGCTACCGAGGCGCTTGGCGAAGCTGGTGCGATCAAGGCGCATCGGGATCGTCCAGTTCTGGCTCGACCGGGGCAACCGCTGGCTTTTCGTCAGTCGGCAGCTCCAGGCTCAGGTCTGGCGCGGCCGGGTGCAGCGCCTGATCGTGCAATTGATCGAACAGCTTGGCCATGACCTGGGTCACACGGGTTTCGATGGTGGCGTCGATACGGCTGTGCTCGGTCTCGACCCGGCAACCGCCCGGCAACAGGGATTCGTCCTCGACGATGCGCCAGGTTTCTTCATGGCGCTCGCGCAAGGCTTTGACCTGTGCGAAATCCTGCGGATTGACGTACAACCGCACGTTGCCTACGCCCAGCGGCAAGAGCTTGAGCGCTTCGCGCATGACGTGTTCGATCTGCGTCGAGTCGATGGCCAGTTCGCGCTGAATCACTTGTTTGGTGATGTGCTGCACGAGGTCGACCAGGGACTTTTCGATCTGGGTGTCCTGCTCGGCAATGGGCTCGAACAGGTTGACCATCAATTGTTCCAGGCCAGCGATCTTGGCCGCCAGGGCGACTTCGGCTTCCTGACGGACCTTGAGTGTGGTGCTGTGGAAACCTTCTTTTTCACCGATGGCGAAGCCCTCGTTGTAGGCCTCCTGGCGAATGCTTTCGAGCTCTTCAAGGGTCAGTGGCTGGACTTCTTCCAGCGGCACTTCTTCCATTTCCGGCGGTTCGGGTTCCGGCTCCGGCTCGGGTTCCGGCACGAACGGGTCGAAGCTGGGCAACGACCAGACGTCAAAACCACTGACGTCCTTGGCACGGATCAGGTCGGTATTGGACTCATCATGTTTGGACGACATAGTGACCTTAGATCATCTCTTCGCCGCCCTTCCCGCCGAGAACGATTTCTCCGGCTTCGGCCATACGGCGGGCAATGGTGAGGATTTCTTTCTGCGCCGTTTCCACGTCGCTGACACGCACCGGGCCTTTGGCCTCGAGGTCGTCGCGCAACAGTTCGGCCGCCCGTTTGGACATGTTCTTGAAGATCTTTTCCTTGACGCCTTCGTCCGAGCCCTTGAGGGCCAGCACCAACACATCGGAAGAGACTTCGCGCAACAGCGCCTGAATGCCGCGGTCGTCGACATCGGACAGGTTGTTGAACACAAACATGAGGTCTTCGATCTGACCGGACAGGTCTTCGTCGACTTCGCGGATCGAGTCCATCAGCTGACCTTCGATCGAACTGTCGAGGAAGTTCATGATGTCGGCCGCGCGCTTGATGCCACCCAGGGTGGTGCGCGAGGCATTCGAGTTGCCGGAGAACTGCTTCTCGAGAATCTGGTTGAGTTCTTTCAGGGCCGCCGGCTGCACGGTGTTCAGCGAGGACACCCGCAGAATGATATCCAGCCGGACCTTGTGGTCGAAGTTGCCCAGCACTTCACCGGCCTGATCCGGATCGAGGTATGCCACCACGATCGCCTGGATCTGCGGGTGCTCGTAACGGATCACGTCGGCAACAGCACGCGGCTCCATCCACTTCAGGCTGTCGAGGCCACTGGTGTTGCCGCCCAGCAGGATCCGGTCGATCAGGCCGTTGGCCTTGTCTTCGCCCAGGGCCTGGGTGAGCATTTTGCGCACGTAGTCATCGGAGCCGACGCCCAGGCTGGTCTGGTCGCCGACGATGTCGACGAACTCGCTCATGACCTGTTCGACCTGCTCGCGGTGCACGTTACCCATCTGGGCCATGGCCACACCCACACGCTGGACCTCTTTGGGCCCCATGTGGCGCAGCACTTGCGCGGCGTCTGTAGAACCCAGGGACAGCAGCAGAATCGCGGCTTTATCAACCCGGGACAGTTTGGCGACAGCGGCTCGGTTATCACTCATCTGCGTTAATCCACTCTTTCACGACCTGGGCCACGCGACCCGGATCTTCTGCCACCAGACTCTTGATTGCGTTCAACTGTGCGTCATAGCCTTCGCTCGGGCTCGGCAGCAGAATGCTAGTCGGGCCACCGAGGCTGACGCGGTCGTTGGCCAGTTCGCCGTCCAGACCGCCCACGCCACCGAGCTCCATGTCGCTGCCCAGGCCTGCCAGTTGCTTGTCTTTGCCGCCACCGGTGATGTTGTTGAGCACCGGACGCAGCACACCGAACACCAGCACCAGGATGAACAACACACCCAGCACTTGCTTGACGATGTCCCAGAACCACGGCTGGGAGTAGAACGGAATATCGGCAATCACTTCACCGCGCTCGGCGGAGAACGGCATGTTGATCACACTGACGCTATCGCCACGGCTGGCGTCGAAACCGACCGCATCCTGCACCAGACGGGTGAAGCGCGCCAATTCATCGGCACTCCATGGCGCACGAGTGGTTTCACCATTGGCCGCGTTGACCTTGACCTGATCATCCACCACCACCGACACCGACAGGCGATTCAAACGGCCCTGTTGTTGTTTGGTATGGCTGATGGAACGGTCGAGTTCGAAGTTCTTGGTGGATTGTTGACGCTTGTCCGCCGGATACGGCGCCAGCATCGGCTGGCCGGTGGCCGGGTCCATGATTTGCTGACCGTTGGCATCGAGCAATGGCTGGCCTGGCTGCACCATACCGGCCGACGCGGTGGCGCCACCGGTGGTTTGCGGCGCCGAGGCTGGCGAAGGAGGCTGGTTACTCAGGGCACCCGGCACACCTTGCGGGCCATTGCTGGCAGTGCGCTGTTCGTTGACCGACTGCTCGCTGCGCAATGCCGGCTGGTCCGGGTTGAACTGCTCGGAAGTCGATTCGACGGCGCTGAAATCCACGTCGGCGGAAACTTCGGCTTTATAGCGGTCGTTGCCGAGCACCGGTTGCAGGATGTTGTGCACACGCTGAGTGAGCATGCTTTCCATGCGACGACTGTAATCGAATTGCTTGCCGGCCATGGTCAGTTCGGAGTTTTCCGCCTGATCCGACAGCAGGTTGCCCTTCTGGTCGACTACGGTGATCTGCGATTTGCTCAGTTCAGGAACGCTGGTCGCCACCAGATTGATGATGGCGACGACCTGACCTGGCTCCAGCGAGCGCCCGGAATACAGCTCAACCAGAACAGAAGCGCTGGGCTTGCGCTCATCACGCACGAACACCGAGCTTTTCGGAATCGCCAGGTGCACACGGGCACCCTTGACATTGTTCAGGCTGGAAATGGTCCGGGCCAGTTCGCCTTCGAGGCCGCGACGATAACGGGTCGCTTCCATGAACTGGCTGGTGCCCAGCCCCTGGTCCTTGTCGAGGATCTCGAAACCGATGTTACCGTCGCTGGGAGTGACACCAGCGGCCGCGAGCTTGAGCCGCGCACGGGACAGGTCATCGGCCTTGACCAGCAAGGCACCGGAGTTCGGTTCAACGGTATAGGGAATATCAGCTGCGGCCAGGGTTTCCATGACCTGCTTGGCGTCCATACCGGCAAGGCTGCCGTACAGAGGCCGGTAGTCCGGTTGCTGGGACCACAACACCACGGCAAAACCAATCGCCACGCTCGCAGCCAGGCCGACCAACAGGCCCACCTGACGCAACATGGTCATCTCGGAGAGGTTTTCCAGGAAGGACAACCCGAACAGCGGCGGTTTGCCGCCTATTGGAGTGGCCTTGGCCGGAACATTATCGACGACTGCTTCTGCCATGACTCAATCTCGTCCTTAAACCGGCATCTGCATGATGTCTTGGTAAGCCTGAACCAGCTTGTTACGCACTTGGGTCAGCGCCTGAAAAGACACGCTGGCCTTCTGTGAGGAAATCATCACGTCCGTCAGGTCGACGCCGCTTTTACCAATCTCGAAGGCACTGGCCAACTGATTGGACGCCTGCTGGGTGTCGTTCACTTTATTGACGGCCTGACCGAGCATGTCGGAAAAGCTGCTGCCACCCATTTCAGGGACTGCGGCAGTCGATTTCGGCGCAGACATCGCATCCATTTGCATGGAGCGCATGTCCAGCATCAACCGATTGAATTCAATACCTTGGCTCATGGTTTCTCTCTTTGACGAAGCTACGTCTTTGGCTACCCGCAATTTTTTTGACACTCACTCGGCGGGTAGTGAGGTGTTAGCAACAAGGGTGCCAGCTCCGTGGCCGCTCTAAACAAAAGCTTCCGAGCTTTGCCTTAACCGTGAATCACCGCAAAACCATTGTGGGAGCGAGCCTGCTCGCGAAGAGGGAGTGTCAGTCAACATTTATGTACCTGTTACACCGCCTTCGCGAGCAGGCTCGCTCCCACATTTAGATCGGTGTGCTTGCGTCAACTTTCACGTGGCGAACAAGTACGCTTCTACATCCATTCCGGCGTCGCGCATTTGCGCCAGCTTGTAGCGCAAGGTGCGCGGGCTGATGCCCAATCGCTCGGCGGCTTCCTTGCGACGGCCACGCTCGGAGCGCAAGGTGTCGATGATCATCTGGAATTCACGACGCCGCAGGTCATCGCCCAGCGCCCCCGCCGATTCCGCTTCGACTTCTACAACACGCGCCGGCGTCGCCGCCAACGTCGACAGCGGCGCACACGCCACGGGCCCGGCGAGACAGAAATCCTGCGGCTGGATCAAACCGCCCTGCTGCAGAATCAAGGCACGCTGGATCGCGTTGTCCAGCTCTCTTACATTACCCGGCCACTGATAGCCGATCAGACACGCCTGCGCCTCAGGCGACAGCCTCGCCGCGGCATGCTTCATTTTATTGACGTGTTTGACCAACAGACGCTCGGCCAGCGGCAGGATATCGGCGGTGCGCTCGCGCAGCGGACGCCAGGCCAGCGGGAACACCGACAGGCGATAGTAAAGGTCTTCGCGAAAACGCCCCGCCGCCACTTCAGCAGCCAGGTCGCGGTTGGTGGTGGCAACCACTCGAATGTCCAGTGCGATTGGCTTGCGGGCGCCGACTCGCTCGACTTCACGCTCCTGCAATACGCGCAGCAACTTGGCCTGAAGGCCGAGGGGCATTTCGGAAATTTCGTCGAGCAGGATCGTCCCGCCATCAGCCTGCTCGAACTTACCGGCCTGCGCCGCGATGGCGCCGGTGAACGAACCCTTCTCGTGACCGAACAAAGTGGCTTCAAGCATGTTGTCCGGGATCGCTGCGCAGTTGATCGCAATGAACGGCTGACAGGCGCGATGGGAGTGCTGATGGATGTAACGCGCCAACACTTCCTTACCGGTCCCCGACTCACCGGAGATCAACACCGTGGAGTCACTGCGCGCCACGCGCGCGGCCAATTCCAGCAATTGCGCACTGGCCGGCTCGAACGCCACAGGCCCTTCACTCTCGGTCGCGCCGAGATTGCCCAGCGCGTGACGCGCCACCAGATCGAGCAAGGCTTTGGGCTCGAACGGTTTGACCAGATAATCCGCCGCGCCTTGACGCATCGCATCGACCGCTCGATCGACAGCGCCATGCGCCGTCATGAGCAACACCGGCAATTGCGGCTGACGAGCCCGCAGCAATCCGAGCAGTTGATGACCGTCCATGCCCGGCATGTTGACGTCACTGACTACCAGATTGAACGCCTCGGCGCCGACCACAGTCAGCGCCTCTTCCGCCGAACCGACAGCGATGTATTCGTGCCCGGCGAGCAATAGCGTATCGGCCAATGCCTCCCGAAGCGCACGGTCATCCTCGACCAGTAAAACCTTGATTGCCATGGCCTTCATTCCATTCCTTGAACGCTGGGCTGCCCACTGGAAAAAAGCGGCAGGATCACCTGCGCGCAAGTGCCACGCCCCGGCCGCGAGCGCAACTGCAGTTCTCCATGATGAGCACGGGCCACCGCCTTGACCACGGTAAGTCCCAGGCCGGTACCGGTGGTTTTGGTGGTAAAAAACGGCTCACCCAAACGCGCCAGCACCACCCCGTCGATACCGCTGCCGCTGTCGCTGACGCACAGGCGCAGGTTGTTGCCGCGGGTATACAGGTGAACCTTCAAACGGACGCCGCCGACACTGGCCTGAATGGCGTTCTCGATCAGATTGAGGATCGCCCCGACCAACGTGTCGCGATTGCACAGCAACTCACCGGCATGGCTGTCGCACTGCCAGCGAATCGGCAGATCCTGAACATGGGTCAGTGCGGCCGCTTGCAGCGCCTGCATCAACAGTTTGGGCGTCACCCGATCGGTCAACGGCAGCTCGCCGCGAGCAAACACCAGCATGTCGCGAACCTGGTGTTCAAGCTCATGCAGACGCTCTTTCAGACGGCCGGCAAAACGCTGCTGCGTGGCGACCGGCAACTCCTGCTCAGTCAAATGACTGGCGTAGAGCAACGCGGCGGACAACGGCGTGCGAATCTGATGAGCCAACGACGCAACCATGCGACCGAGAGACGACAGGCGCTCGTGGCGAGCCAGTTGATCTTGCAGATGACGGGTTTCAGTCAGGTCGTTGAGCAACACCAACTGACCGGGTTCGGCATCCAGCGAGCGGGTAGCAATCGACAGACGCCGACCGTCCTTGAGAGAGATTTCGTGACCGTCGTCTTCGCGGGGCGCAAAGCATCGAGCAATCACCTTGCGCCACAACTCTCCCTCAAGGGGCAGACCGAGCAGTTCACGCGCGGCGGGATTGGTTTCGCGCACGATCCCTTGGGCATCGATGACGATGACGCCGCCGGGCAATAGATCGAGGAGGTTTTGCAGCCGGTTGGCCAGACGCTCTTTTTCCGCCAGCTCCTGCATGCGCTGAGCGCTGACCACCGCCAGCTCGCCCTTGAGCTCGGTGACCCGGGCTTCAAGCATGCTGTAGGAATCGGTCAATTGGCTCGACATCTGATTGAACAGCGCAAACGCCTGCTCAAGGCCAAGCCGGCTTGCCTGCTCTACGGACGACGGTTGCCCCGAAGCATCAGGGACAGGAGACATCTGGGCGGCTTGGGGCATCGTGCTCTCTCGCGTGGTTGACCGTCAGTTAAACGGAACGTTGCGAGGGATGTAGCAATACCCGTGCCTAAAAAAAACCGCCTATAAATGAAGGGGTTGAAAAACAGGCGTCAATCATCCGCCTGTTCATCACCGTCACGACGGCTCATGCCGTACTTGCGCATCTTCTCCACCAGGGTCGTGCGACGAATGCGCAGCCGTTCGGCCGCCCGCGCCACAATGCCATTGGCGTCATCCAGCGCCTGCTGAATCAACCCTTGCTCCAGACCGCCGAGGTAGTCCTTCAGATCCAGGCCTTCCGGCGGCAGCAGGGCGTTGGCGGTGAAATCCGGGGTATGACCGTTGATGGCCACCCGCTCTTCGAGATCGCTGCGCAGGCTGTCGACCAGCTGCTCGTCTTCGTCGTCGACGTAGCGGAATTTCTTCGGCAACTCGACCACGCCGATCACCCCGTACGGGTGCATGATCGCCATGCGCTCCACCAGGTTGGCCAGCTCACGAACGTTACCCGGCCAGCCGTGACGGCACAGCGACATGATCGCCGCCGAGTTGAAACGGATCGAACCGCGCTTCTCGTGCTCCATGCGCGAGATCAACTCGTTCATCAGCAACGGGATGTCTTCGACGCGCTCGCGCAACGGCGCCATCTCGATCGGGAACACGTTCAGGCGATAGTAGAGGTCTTCGCGGAAGGTGCCGATCTCGATCATGCTTTCGAGATTCTTGTGAGTCGCCGCGATGATCCGCACATCGACGCTTTGAGTCTTGTTGCTGCCCACACGCTCGAAGGTGCGCTCCTGCAAGACACGCAGCAGCTTGACCTGCATCGGCAGCGGCATGTCGCCGATCTCATCGAGGAACAGGGTACCGCCGTTGGCCAGCTCGAAACGCCCGGCACGACTGGTGATCGCCCCGGTGAAGGCGCCCTTCTCGTGACCGAACAATTCGCTTTCCAGCAACTCGGCCGGGATCGCCCCGCAATTGACCGGAACGAACGGCGCGTCACGACGCTTGGAGTGGTAGTGCAAGTTACGCGCGACCACTTCCTTGCCGGTCCCGGACTCACCGAGAATCAGCACACTGGCGTCGGTGTCGGCAACTTGCTGCATCATCTGACGGACGTGTTGAATCGCCCGGCTGGTGCCGACAAGGCTGCGGAAAAGATTGGGTTCACGGTGACGACCGCGCTCACGGGCCTGGTCATACATCTCGCGATAGACCTGGGCACGATGCAGCGAGTCGAGCAATTTGCTGTAGCTGGGTGGCATTTCGAGGGTCGAAAGCACTCGGCGACGCTGGTCTTCCGGCAAGTCAATGGAAGAATTATCGCCCATTAACAAAACTGGAAGGAACTCATCCCAGGTTGAGAGTGTCTTTAACAAGCCCATGAGTGCACCAGGAGCATTGACCGTCCCGATGAGGACACAGATTACTTCACGACTTGATGACAAAGAGCCGACAGCCTGCTGCCAGTCATGGCTGCCACAGGGTAAATTTTCTTCACCGAGAAAATTTAAAATCACCGCCAAATCGCGGCGGCGGACGCTATCGTCATCAATCAGCAGAATTTTGGTTTCACGCCACATGCAATAGCAACTTCCCTAGTCAACTCAATGCCCAAAATGAGGGGCAAGCTAGACGCTTGCAGACACAGTGTGCCTGTAGACGCCTGAAATCTGGAACCAGCCACTAGTTAAGTCAAAAAAACGTGCACAGTCAAATTTATGGCGCACTATGTTTGGATTAACTGAGGGTTAATTAACCAAACAGATGGTAAACCTTTGCCGCGCTCTGTGCTTGGTGGATCTGCGACATCTCGTCGACTATTGCCTGCCGCTCACCCGTCGCCGCCGCCAGAAGCTGTTTATACACCCCCAGCAACTCCTCAAGGTTGTCGCGCAACGCGGCCTCGTCCACCGAAGCTTCACTCAAAACGTCTTCCATGCAGGAACGGCAAGCCAGGTCCAACTCACCAATGGCCTCCCAATTGCGCTCGGCCAATGCATCGACCAGGGCGTCCCGGGTTTGTTCGATTCGCTGCAAGACAAGACTCATGGTGATCTCCTTAAAACTGCGGACCCGGCGCGGCAATAGCATCCCAGCCTTCTTTCACCGTGCGCAGCAAACCAGCGACTTCATCGAGAATCCGAGCATCGCTCTTGATGTTGGCCTCGGCGAGACGCTTCATCATGTAGGCGTAAAGACGATCGAGTTCACCGACTGCCTCAGCCGCCTGTTCAAGATCCAGACCTTCACGCAAACCGCCGATAATTCCAATCGCCTTGCCGATGGCTTCGCCCTTGGCAGGAATATCCTTGCGATCAATGGCGCCCTTGGCCTGGGCGATGCGATCCAGCCCGCCTTCCATGAGCATTTGCACCAGACGATGCGGACTGGCCTCGGAGGTCTGAGCCTGGGCTCCAACCTTCTGATATTGCCGAAGGGCTAACATCGGATTCATGTTCTACCTCATCACAACTCAAGAGTTCGTATAGGCAATGTATCGTCTACGAACCGGAATACTTTAGAGCGAATGGCAAAAACCCGGCATGCATGAAAATGCAGCCGGGTTTTTGGCATCAGCTTATGGTTAGCTATTGGATTGCTGTGCATTCAACGTATCGAAGAAGGACGTGATACTGGTCGCCGTCGCCTTCATTTGCCCGACCAATAGATCCATTGCGTTGTATTTGGCCGTCAGCATAGCGGTCAGGTTGGTGATCCGCAGGTCAAGCGCATCTTGCTGGTCGGCCAGATCGCTCTTTTGCTTGCTCAGGTTAGTGGAGCGCTGAGCGAGAATACCGTCGCCGGCCTTGGTATAAGGCTCGATCGCCGCACTCATGCGCGAGATCAGGCCATTGGTGCTGTCGGTGCCGTTGAACAGGGTCTGAATTTCACCGCCCAGCCCTTTGTCCATCGCCGCAGTGAATTTGGTGCTGTCCAGACTCAACGTACCGTCGCTCTGACTCGTCCGAATCCCGAGCTGCGCCAACACCGACAGCGAACTGCCGGCCCCTGGGGCAACCAGCTCGTTGCGCACGGCTGCAATCAGCGAGCGCGGCATGGAGTCGCCTGTCAGCGCGGCGGCCACGGTCAGATTGCCATCGCTGTCCTCGGTAGCCTTGGTCAAGGTATTGATGCTGGTGATCAGCCCGTTATAGGCATCTATAAACGACTGGAGCGAGGTTTTCAGGCCGGCGGTGTTGTTGGCTACTGTCACGGTTACGGGCGTAGTACTGGCCGCCACCAGTGTCATATTCAGACCACCAACGGCCTGGCTGATGGTATTGCTTGCGCTGGTGACTGTCAGACCGTCGATTTCGACGGTCGCATCTGCGGCCAGACTACCGATATAACCGGCGCTGGTCGTGGTGCCATCCATTTTGGTACTGCCGTCGATTTCCAGCCCGGCAATGCCACTGACAGAGATATCGGAGCCCGCACCGGTGGTGGTCGAGCCGATCACCAGGCGCGAGCCATTGGTGTCGGTGACGATGTTGGCGGTAATGCCTTTGGTTTGCAGCGTGGTATTGATCGCATCGCGGGTCGACTGCAGCGTCGCACCGGATGGGATAGTCACATCGTAGTCAGTGCCATTTTGACTGATTTTCAGAGTACCACTCGGAATGGCACTGGTAGCTCCACCGGCAAAGGAGGCACTGGCAACTTTCGAACTGGTGGCCAGGTTCTTGACCGTAACGGAATAACTACCGTTTACAGCGGTGTTGTCGGACGTTGCCGTCAAGACGCTGGTTGCCGAAGAGGTCGCAGCAAACCCCGAAAACGCCGGAGTCGTGGTGCTTTTGAGCGTGGTCATGGCAGTCTGGAAGGTTGTCAGAGCACTCTTGAGCGAGCCGACAGCGGAAATCTTCGCAGTATTGAGCGTCGTCTGAGTGTTGATCTGGGTCTGCTTGGCCGACTTGTCAGCATTCACCAACGCCGTAACGATCGAACTGACATCCAGGCCGGAACCAAGACCCGTACTCGTCGTAATTGGACTTGCCATGTAACTCTCCCTATCGGTCTGTCGCCGAACTTTTGACCATCAGTGTCGGCAAACGTATTGCAAACACTATTCGTGCCAGTTGTCAGGCTTTTGCGTCGAACAACACATTACTTGCAGTATTCAAGCTGTCCGCCAGCTTCAAGGCTTCTTCGGAAGGAATTTGCCGCACCAATTCTCCCGATTCGGTGGCAATCACTTTCACGACCACCTTGCCCGAGCTTTCGTCAATCGAGAATTCAAGATTGCGCTTGATCGACTGCACGAACTTTTCGATTTCCTGAACGGCCGTTTTCAACTTTTCCGGATCAGAATTCGAACCCTTGTTGGTTGCAACAGCCTTGACACTGTCGACCCGAGGCACCTCAGCCGGGTTGTCCGCAACAGGATTGACCTGTTTCGCGGCCGGGTAAGACAAGTTCAGCTTGACGCTCATATCCATGTCCATCACCTCTTGAAAGTAAAAAAGCGAGAGAGCACGACTAGCGCGCCCCCCCGCCAATACTCATTCCGGAATTACTGAAGCAGTTTCAGTACGGAAGAAGGCAGCTGGTTGGCTTGAGCCAGAACTGCGGTGGAAGCTTGTTGCAGAGTTTGCTGTTTGGTCAGGTTAGCCGTTTCAGCAGCGAAGTCGGTATCCTGGATACGGCCTTGTGCAGCAGTCACGTTTTCAGTGATGTTCTGCAGGTTGGAGATGGTGCTGGTCAGACGGTTTTGCGAAGCACCGAGGTTTGCACGAGTGGCGTTGATGGTCGCCAGAGCCGCGTCAATTGCGGTGATTGCGTTGTCGATGTTACCGCTGGCAGTGGCGCTGGTGCCGCTGATCACAACAGAACCGCTGGCTACGGACAGAGTGGCGGCGTCGAACGCGCTGCTCAGAACCAGGTCGATACGGTTGGACGAGCCAGTGTTGGAACCCACTTGCAGAGCCATGGTACCAGCGGTGCCGTCCAGCAGGTTCTTGCCGTTGACCTGGGTGGAGTTGGCGATACGGGTCAGTTCGTCCGACATCTGAGCAAATTCAGAGTTCAGAGCGGTA
This sequence comes from Pseudomonas sp. EL_65y_Pfl2_R96, assembly GCF_963970905.1. Lineage (NCBI taxonomy): Bacteria > Pseudomonadati > Pseudomonadota > Gammaproteobacteria > Pseudomonadales > Pseudomonadaceae > Pseudomonas > Pseudomonas sp. EL_65y_Pfl2_R96. Next base: position 134,354 of record NZ_CAXAQH010000001.1, read on the forward strand.
CGGTCAACGCTGCTGTTGGTGTCGTTTCGCGACTGGACAGCCAGTTCACGCATACGTTGCAGGATGTTGGTGGACTCTTGCAGAGCGCCTTCAGCGGTCTGAGCCATCGAGATACCGTCGTTGGCGTTCTTCACGGCAACGTTCTGGCCACGAATCTGGCTGGTCATACGGGTAGAGATCTGCAGGCCGGCGGCGTCGTCTTTGGCGCTGTTGATTTTCAGGCCAGAAGACAGGCGGCTCATCGAAGTGGACAGTGCATCGGCAGCCTTGTTCAGGTTCTTCTGAACAGCCAAAGATGTAACGTTGGTGTTTACGGTTAAAGCCATGACGAAATCCTCGTTGGTTGGGTACTGCGGCTTCCGGCCCTGGCAACCGCCGGGTGTGGCCTAGAGAACCTTCGTAATAGTTATCGTCGGGTTGGCAGGTTGCTTGAGGGCTTTTTTGAATTTTTTTGCCATCACACTGCCACCCCCTGAAAACAAAGGCCTCCAAGGCAACGAGGGGAGAAAAAATGACGTCAGTAAACCGCCGATGAAAACACAACGAGCAAAAATGAAGCCGTAGACAGGCGTCAATAAGACGCGCGGGCGGCCTCCAGTAAATCGACCAGCTCGTATTCCATCGAATCGGCCAACCCCAGCCAGTCCTGCGCTTCCTGGCAATCGAGCATGCCGGCCAGTAACCGGGCCCATTGCTGCTGGATGTCCGGCTCCGCCCCTTGAACGACCGCCTGCACATGCTCGAACACCTCGACCATGTTCAGCACCGCTTCGACATCACGTCCCAGCCGAAACAGCCCGGCGCATTGCCGGCACTCACGCGCACATTGCTCGATTCGGCTCATTGCACGAACTCCGGGTTGAACGCTGCGCCCATGATCATCGCCCCCTCGCGACTGCTGTTATAGAAACGCGCTTCAGGGTGCCCGGCGATGTAACGCTCCAACTCGCACAGATAGCTGCGGAAATTCAGTTGAGTCTTGACCCGCTTCCCATATCCATCGAGCACCCAATGCCTGGCCACGTTCAGCGTCGGCCCCAGATCCCCATCGCCCCATCCGGCGTGAGTCTTGTTCATCGGGAAGGCGAAGTCGGCACCGAACAGCGTGACTCGATCCGCCCCCATCTGTACCGCCAGATCCACTGCCGGATGGATCACACTGCCGCCGACATAGAGCTGAGCCCTTTGGATTTGCTGGCGGACGTTCCTGTAAACGGGGCTGGCGGAGTAACCGACGTAGCGCGGACCGCGCCAGGCGCCCAGAACCTGTGGGTCGATCATTGGCAAATAGACCAGCGGGATGTCGGCAGAATCCTCCGCCGACAAATGCCGCGTACTGATGCGGTGATCGATACTGACCACCAGATCCGGCCGGATGCCGTGCCTGAGCAAAGGCAGAAACGCCGTGTCGACACAGATGAACAGCGGCCGCTGCGCCTGAGCGCCAATGGCCCGCAATTTTTCGAAGTGCTGCTCCAGGCTCGGGCCGGTGCCGATGACATAGGCTTCACGCCCCGGACAAGTGGCAAACAGCTCAGCCACATCACGGTCGGCACGCAACAACTCGAGACTGGCCTGCAAGCGCTCGATGACCTTGGGGTTGTGCGGGTCGAACTCACGGTTGTTGAAACTCAGGTGCACTTCACTGATCAGACGATCGCGAATCCGGGCGTTGAATTCATCTGCCAGCACCAGCTCGGCAGGCAACGCAAAGAACGGCAGGCAGATTTCTGCTGCGTCCCCTGCGTAAACCAGTTCGACACGCGGATCCTCGAGCCATTGCTGCTGGTCGAGCAACCGCAGTACCAGCGCGAACACCGCGCCGTTGAGAATGTGGACATGCAGGCGCTCAAGCTCTGGACGCAGCAGCAGCTGCTGCTGCAAATCCCCAAGGCCGGTACCGTACACATGCAGTTGCGGGCAGCCGGAAGGCAGACTGTTCGCCTGAAAACGGGCTTCAGCCACACGATCATGTCGACTGGTCAGCTGAACACCGCCAATGCGCAGGGTCGAGCCCAGACCCTCGACCAGATCCGCCTGCAGCGAGGCACTGTCTTCAGCCATCAACCGCTCAAGCAGTGCCGGCCAGCGGGCCCCTATCACCCGGGCATTACCCTCAAAACTGTCGCTCATGCTGCCTCGTTCTTGATTCATACATAAAAAAATAGCGCTCAAGGTTACACCTTGAGCGCTATTTTTTAACTGCCGGGACGTTCAGGTCACGGGCGATAGATGATCGCCGAACCCCAAGACAAACCAACACCGAAACCGCTGAGTGCCACACGCTTCCACTTGGAGTCGAGCACGTGTTTTTCCAGCAGCAACGGGATGCTCGACGATACGGTATTACCGGTCTCGACCATGTCCTTGATGAACTTCTCAGGCTCGCCCTCGAAACGCCGTGCCACGGCATCGACAATCGCCGCACTGCCCTGGTGAATGCAGAAGGCATCGATATCGTCGGCCGTCAGGCCCGAGTCAGCGAGCAGCTCATGCAAATGCGCCGGCACTTTGAGCAGCGCAAAGTTGAACACTTGACGGCCGTTCATGAAGAAAACCCCGTCGGAAACCTTCAGGTGCGGCGCGCCGGAACCGTCGGTGCCGAACTTGGCCTTGCCCAACTGCCATGGCGCGTCTTCGCCCATCCAGGTGGCGGTGGCGGCGTCGCCGAAGAGCATGGTGGTGTTGCGGTCTTCCGGGTCGACGATCTTCGAGTACGGATCGGCGGTCACCAGCAGGCCATTTTTCAGGCCCGCGGCTTCCATGAAACCCTTGATGGCGTAGATGCCATAGACGTAACCGGAGCAACCCAGGGAAATATCGAACGCGGCCACGGTCGTCGGCAGACCCAGTTTGTCCTGAACGATGGCGGCGGTGTGCGGCAGACCTTCTTCGTCGCCGTTCTGGGTCACGACGATCAGCACCTCGATGGCTTCACGTTTCAAATCAGGGTTGTTGGCGAACAGCGCGTTGACTGCTTCGACACACAGGTCCGAAGTTTCTTGCCCGGCGTCTTTGCGCGGCAGGAAGGCCGAACCGATCTTGCCCAGGATGAACTCTTCATCCTTTTCGAATTTTGCACCTTGTGCGTAATTGTCCACGCCGGCTACAGGAACGTAGCTCGCAATGCTCTTTATGCCAATCATTACGGCTTCCCAATAATAAACAGCCCAATACCACCGCTCGCAAGGATTCGAGGGGCGCCGACAAACAACGAATAACGTCGCCCTCAAGGGGGTGACAGAGGGAAGAGTAAAGGGCCATCACTGGGCTAAAAAACAGACCAGGCGCCATCTCCCCTTTTTATACAATACAGTGAAGATGCGCGTTATGACTCACAGGTCACGCTATTTCGCCGAATCAGCCCCACAAGCGGTTATTCGACCAACGACCATTCCAGCGGCGTTCCGCGCTTGATGGCCTGGCGGGCGCGGCGGCCCAGAAGGGTTTCAGCGTGTTTGGGGGCCAGCCCCAGGCCAGGACGGATGGCCCGCAGATTGGCGACGGTGAAGGGTTCACCGGCAACCATGTCCTGGGTGACATACAGCGACCGACGGTACACTAGGGACTTGCGCTCGGCTTCAGTCACGCCGTAATGCACTTGGCCCATGGCCTGCCAGGCGCGTTCGGTTTCGATCACCAGGCTGGCGAGTTCGGCCGGTTCCAGGGAGAAACTGGCATCCACCCCACCGGCGGCGCGGTCGAGGGTGAAATGTTTTTCCACCACTGTCGCCCCTAGCGCCACCGCGGCGACGGACACCCCAACGCCCATCGAATGATCGGACAAACCGACTTCACAGCCAAACAGTTCACGCAGATGAGGGATCGTGCGCACATTGCTGTTGGCCGGCGTTGCCGGGTAAGTGCTGGTGCACTTGAGCAACACCAGGTCCTTGCAACCGGCCTCACGGGCGGCGCGCACGGTTTCATCGAGTTCGGCGATGCTGGCCATGCCAGTGGAAATGATCAGCGGTTTGCCGGTGGCGGCGACCCGGCGGATCAGCGGCAGATCAGTGTTCTCGAAACTGGCGATTTTGTAAGCCGGCACGTCCAGGCTTTCGAGGAAGTCCACTGCGGTGTCATCAAACGGCGTGGAGAACGCCAGCATGCCCAGTTCCTTGGCCCGGGCAAAAATCGGCGCGTGCCATTCCCACGGCGTGTGGGCCTTCTCGTACAGCGCGTACAGCGAAGACCCGGCCCACAGGCTGTTGGGGTCCTTGATGAAGAACTCGCCTTCGGCCAAGTCCAGGGTCATGGTCTCGGCAGTGTAGGTTTGCAGCTTCAAGGCGTGGGCGCCGGCCTTGGCCGCCGCTTCGACGATTTGCAGCGCCACCTCCAGCGACTGGTTATGGTTGCCGCTCATCTCGGCAATGATGAACGGCGGCGCATCGGCACCGATCGAGCGGTTGCCGATCTTGAAGCTAGTCATTGTTTTGGATCCTTCAATACGCGCGTGAACGCGCAAGTATTCTGAGTAAAACCTGCCTCGCGGAAAACCTTCAGCGATGGCTGATTGGCCGGCAACACCTGAGCGGTGATGGCCTCAAGTTGTGGCCAATGAGCAGTAACGAACGCTTCACCCCGCGCCAGCAGCGCCCTGCCCCAGCCCAGGCCGAATCGGCCTTCGAACAGATAAATCGAGACTTCGGCCCGAGTACCGTCAAGGTCATAGCGCAGCACGCCGACCGGGCCGTCATCCGCCTCGGCGATCAACAGCAACCGCCGCGGATTGCTCAGGCTCGCGGCCAGCCAGGCCTGATGCCGTTGCCAATCAATGACGTGGGTGTCCAAAGACCAGCGCCGAACCGCCTCGGCATTACGCCCGTTGAACAACAATTGCGCATCGTCCTGAGTGGCCTGATGAACTTGCAGCACCGCACCGGCGAGCGCTGCCGCCACCCGCAGTGCCCCACGGCCATCGACCAACTGTCGCGAGCGGTCGGCCAGACTCTGACGAACCCCCTGATTGCCCACGACAAAACCGATGGCCTGGCGCAGCTGCTCGACGCTGACCTGCTCGCGGTTGCCCAGGAACACATGAGCCCCCGAGGTCGCCATCACCTCGCCGTTGGCCTGCTGATTATTCGAGACCGCAATGCAAATCGTCGGCAGCCCCATGGCCGCTCGCTCCCAACTGGTGCCGCCACCGGCACCGACGAACAGGTCGGCTTCGGTCATCAGCCGGTAGAAGTCACCGACAAAACTGTGCAGGCGCCAGTTCGGGCGATAGTCCGCCAACGTCTGCATCTGCTCCCAGGCCGGGTTGTCGGCACCCGCCACGAAATCGACCTCCAGCTCATGGAAATCCGCCAGCGCCAACATCGCGTGGTGGGTCTGCATGGCCGCATCGAAGCCGCCGAAGTTCACCAGCACTCGCCTGGCCCGAGGTTTGATCTCGATCGCCGGGCAGCAAAACTCATCGCGCAGCAGGGCAAACCGTGGGCCGAGCAATGTCTGGCAGTCGGGCGTCAGCAGTGAGCCATAGGACTCTGGCGTGCCCGACAGATTCTGGTTGAGCAGCAGGTCGACGCGGTACTGCCGAGTGGCCAGGTCGTCCACCGCCGCGATTCGTGGTGCCCAGCGGCGGGCGGCGGTCTGCCAGTGATGATCGAGGCCATAGTGGTCGACGATGATCCAGTCGAAAGCCGTATGGCCTTCCAATGCTTGCGCCAGCGCGGCAATGTCCGCCTGCCACGGCAACATCGACTCGATGGCCTGCTGCGGGTCTTCATCGCGATAACGGTCCGGCAGCGCGAAGGTCTCGAAACCCTCGCTTGCCAGGTTGTCCAGTCGATGCCCCGGCAACAGCCGACACGCAAAGGCTACATGCGCGCCCTGCTTGCGCAACACCCTGGCCAGGGTCAGGCAGCGGGCGATATGGCCGCTGCCAATGGTCGGCGACGCGTCGGCGCGGATCAGCACCCTCATTGCAACTCACCACCGGCCTTCAATGCGGCGTAAAGGTATTCGGCGCGTTTCCAGTCCTCCAGGGTGTCGATGTCCTGCACCAGATGTCGCGGCAGAATCACCGGCAGGCTCGCCGGCGAGAACAACACATCGCCACGCAACCAGGCCTCGCTGCGCCCCCAGTAGAACTGACCGGCATCCTGATAGGCCGCTGGCAAATCCTGCGAGCGGGTGTCGCGAAACTCCGGGTACAACGCGGTTAATGCGCCCTGATCGTCAACGGTCAGGGCACGCTGCACCGCAAAGCCGAAATCGCACACCGAGAACGCGAAGGATTTTTCCGGATGCTGCTCCAGCAGATTCAACCCTTGATGCAGGAACCGCGTCTGCAGTAGCGGCGCCGTGGCGTAGATGCAACAGGCATAGTCAAAATCCTGACCCTGTCGATGTAATTCATCCAGAGCGTGCGCAATCACCGAGGCAGTGCCAGTGAAGTCATCGGCCAGGGCCGCAGGCCGCATGAACGGTACCTGCGCACCGCTGGCACGGGCCAGCTCGGCAATTTCTTCGTCGTCGGTGCTGACCACTACGTGAGCAAACAGCCCTGAGCTGATCGCCGTCTGAATCGAGCGGGCAATCATCGGCACACCGTCGAACGGTTTGAGGTTCTTGCGGGGTATGCGTTTGCTGCCACCCCGAGCCGGGATGATTGCGACGCTGTTCACCGGCGTTTTTCCAGAAGGAACCAGGTGATGTCATCCACCGGGAATTGCGGGTCGCGATGGTAACCAAAACCGTAATCGACCAATTGCAGGTCCTCATAACGATCGAGCATTTCGCCGGCAAAATCGCGCTTGAACAGCTTGCCGCTGTTACCACGATACGACACCTCGACCGGTGCCGGATTGTAGTACTCGGCGATCAGCACGTAACGATTGCTCAACTCATACAGCTGCGCATAAGCGGCGGCCAGCAACTCTGGCGCCAGATGAATCAGCACGCCTTTGCTCAGTGTCAGGTCAAAGGTGCGCTCGCGAGGAAAATCGAATAGCGACCCCTGCCAGATCTGCGCGATTCCCAGTGCCCGGGCCTGGGCGCAAGCACTGCTATTGATTTCCACCCCAAACAAATCGCACTGAGGCAACAGCTGACGTAACGCCTGCAGGTTGTTACCGGCATTGGTACCCAGCTCGACCAGGCTCTCAATCCGCCCTGCCCGGGTCAGTGCCTTGGCAAACAATGCCAGGTTGGCAGCCACCAGGGGCTGCCCGACATTGCGCTCGACATACTGATTACCAAAGTCGCCCTGCCAGAATTTTTCCTGTTCACTCAGTTCACGCATCACACTTTCCCATCAGCGGCCCATGGCAGCATTTATTCGGTCAGCCGTCGCAGTTGCTCGACCACATAGTCCTGTTGTTCATCGCTCAGCAGAGGAAACAGCGGCAGGCTGATGGCCTCGGCGTAATAACGTTCGGCCTCTGGGAAATCCCCCTCGGCAAAGCCCAGGTCGCGATAGTACGGCTGCAAGTGCAGTGGAATATAGTGCAGGTTCACACCCACCCCTGCCGCTCGCAAGCCTTCGAACACCTGTCGATGGCTGAGGGTGATCCGCTCCGGCTGCAAGCGCACCACGTACAGATGCCACGCCGACTCGGCTTCAGGCTGCGCACTGGGCAAGGTCAGCGGCAAGTACGCCAGCAACCGGTCATAACGCGCCGCCAGTTCGCGACGACGCTCGATGAAACCATCGAGCTTGTTCAACTGCGACAGGCCGAGGGCCGCCTGCAGGTCGGTGATGCGGTAATTGAAGCCCAGTTCCACTTGCTGGTAGTACCAGGGACCGTGGCTGGGTTCGCTCATCTGCTCGGGGTCACGGGTCATGCCGTGGCTGCGCAGGCGCTGCAAGCGCTCGGCCAGTTCCGGGCGATTGGTCAGCACCATGCCGCCTTCGGCACTGGTGATGATCTTCACCGGGTGGAAACTGAACACGGTCATTGCCGCAAATTCGCCGCAACCCACCGGGCGCCCGGCATAGGACGCACCGACCGCGTGGGAGGCATCTTCGATCACCGTGAAACCATAGCGCTCGGCCAGTTCGGCGATCATGCGCATATCGCAGCTCTGCCCGGAGAACGCCACCGCCACCAGCACTTTCGGCAGCTTGCCGTCGCGTTCGGCGATTTCAAGCTTCGACGCCAAGGTGTAGGCGTCGAGGTTCCAGGTCAGCGGATCGATGTCGACAAAATCGACGTCGGCGCCGCAGTAGCGACCGCAGTTGGCCGAGGCCAGAAAGGTGTTCGGCGTGGTCCATAACCGATCGCCCGGCCCCAGGCCCGCGGCGAGACAGGCAATGTGCAACGCCGCCGTGGCATTGCACACCGCTACCGCGAAATCGGCCTGGCAACGCTCGGCCATGGCCTGTTCGAAACGCTCGATGGTCGGCCCTTGAGTCAGCCAGTCGGACTGCAACACGGCGACCACCGCATCGATGTCCGCCTGATCGAGGCTTTGCCGACCGTAGGGAATCATGCCGACAGCTCCGCGTGCAGGTCAGCGATCTGGCCCACCGACAGGAAGTGCGGGTTGGTGTCGGAGCGGTACTCGAAGTCTTCGCTCACCGGCTGGCCCTGCTCGCCCAGTTTGTCGACGGCAAAATCCACGTCGACGCTGGTGAAACGGATCGACGGCTGAATGGTGTAGTGATCATCGAATTCCAGGGTCATGCGCGCGTCGTCCAGCGGCACCATCAGTTCATGGAGTTTTTCCCCCGGACGAATGCCGACGTGTTTGTGCGGCAAATGTTCAGCCATGCCCAGCGCCAGATCGACGACGCGAATCGACGGGATCTTCGGCACAAACACTTCACCGCCGTGCATGCGGGCGAAGCTGTCGAGCACAAACTTCACACCGTGATCCAGGGTGATCCAGAAACGCGTCATGCGCTCATCGGTGATCGGCAGCTCTTTGGCGCCCTCGGCAATCAGCTTGCTGAAGAACGGCACCACCGACCCCCGCGAGCCGGCGACGTTGCCATAGCGCACCACGGCAAAGCGGGTTTGCTGTTCGCCGGCAATATTGTTGGCGGCCACGAACAGTTTGTCCGACAGCAGCTTGGTCGCGCCATACAGGTTGATCGGGCTGGCGGCCTTGTCGGTGGACAGCGCGACGACTTTTTTCACACCATTGTCGATGGCGGCGGCAATGATGTTTTCCGCGCCGTTGACGTTGGTGCGGATGCATTCGGTGGGGTTGTATTCCGCCGCCGGCACTTGCTTCAGGGCCGCGGCATGCACCACGTAATCGATACCACGCATGGCCTGACGCAAACGGTCGGCGTCGCGCACATCACCGATGAAGTACCGCATGCACGGTGCGTTGAACGTTTGTTGCATCTCGTACTGCTTGAGCTCATCGCGGGAAAACACCACCACCCGCTTGGGCTGGTATTGCTCCAGCAACCGGCGGATGAAATTACGCCCGAACGAGCCGGTGCCGCCAGAGATGAAAATCGATTTACCGTTGAACATGCCTTGAGTCCTTCTACCTGTCAGCCAGGCTTATGCGAGCAGCTGCGCCCAGTTCACCGGGGTACTTTCACCCAGGGCAAAACCCTTGCCGGTCAGCGCCAGATTGGCGTTGTAGGCCTGGTCCTGCGCGAAGGCAGCGGTCCATTTTTCACGCAGGGCGTCGAGCACCTCTGGAGCCTGCGCCACCACGCCCGGGTGAATGACCTGAACCATCGGCGTCCACACGGTGAGGTAACCCGCCTGACCAGCCTTGAGGCACAGATCGACGTCACTCAAGCCGTCTGCAAATGTCTCGTCATCCAGGCCACCCAGGGCGTCGAACAGCTCTTTGCGCACCATCAGACACACCTGCGACACTGCCGAGTAGTTCTGCTCCAGCACCAATCGCTGCAGATAGCTGTTGCTGGCGTCATACCGATCACCGATAAAGGCCGACCCCACGCCGCCATTCATCCCCAGAATCAAACCGGCTTGCGTGACCTTGCCTTCGCGATCGACGAGCTTGGCGCCGACAATGCCCACTTCAGGACGCTGGGCATGGTTGAGCAGTGACTCGATCCAGTTCGGATTGACCACTTCACCGCCCGCAGCCAGCAGCACCAGGTATTCACCCCGCGCTTGCTGACTGGCGGCGTTGTACAACGCCACATTGCTCAGCGTTCGGTCGGCATACAGCACACGTACTTTGGCGTTCTGCAGCGTGCCCAGCCAATCATTGAGCTCGGCCGACTGAGTCGGATTTGCCGCGATCAGCACTTCGTAGTGGGTGTAGCGGGTACGCAGCAACACGCCTTGCAAGCACTGTCGCAGCAGGGCCAAGTCGTCCCCGGCCGGGATGATGATCGAGACCAGCGGACGCTCAGTGTGACGGTAGTCGATCTGATAGGTGCCAGGGGTCGCTGAGGTGATTTTGGCCTTGTAGCCACGGTTGCCCAGATGACGCAGCAACGCCAGGCGTTCATGGGCATTCTCTTCCCGCACCGGTGCCTGAGTGATCAGCAATGGCTCGTCGAGGTGGGCCAGACCGCTCAGGCCACCCGCCTCGATGATGCGCAGCAGCAGGTCGAACTCCAGGGCCTTGCTGAAGTCAGGCTGGTAACCACCGGCCTCAATCAACACATCGCGACGGATCAACCAGTGCCGCGCCATCAAGGCCGGCAGGCTTTGCAGCAGGTCAGGATTGAAGCCCGGACGGAACACATCCACCAGTGCGCCATTGTCGGTACGCTGGATTTCGTCGGTGGCCACGGCGCGACAGTCGTCGGCAGACAACAGCTCCAGACTGGCACGTAACAGACCGCCCGCGGTGAACTCATCACCCGCCTCGGCCAGCAACAGCCAGTCACATGGCGACTGACGGGCGCTCTGGTTCAGCTTGTCGACAAAGCTGCCTGGCGTGACTCGGACAAAGTGCAGCGTGTTCTGTGCCGTGGTCGCCGCCGGCGCTTCGCCGGTAGTGAAGACTACGACCTTGAACGCCTTGCTGTGGCCTTCAAGCAGGCTATCGAGAGTGACCTGCAATTTCTCGACGTTGTTATCCAGGTCCAGCAAAAGGATGCCGAACTGTGGGCCACCATCATTGGCTGCCAAGTGCCGGGCAATCGACTCAGCCTGTTCGGTGTCAGGTTGACGGGACTCCAGCCACTTGAGCAGGCGCCCCGAGCGCATGGTGTCGAACGTTGGGTGATGATCCACGACCGACAACGCATCAAGGCGCCCGCTCCAGTCCCGCATCGACTGCGCCTCTTCGTCTTCGCCCAACACCTCCAGTTGCGCCGCCAGCCGCTTGACCACCGTTCGGTTGAATCCATTGGCGTCGTAGGCCTGCCACAAACGGTCGACCACACTTTCCGGCGTGTCGTTGTTGCGCGGGCTCAGCAAGTGTTCCTGACGAGTCCACACGCCTTCAAGCTGTTCTAACTGAAGACGCCCGGCCGGCATCGCGTGAAGCATGAATTCGAACTGAGTCAACTGATCGAAAAATGCCTGATTGTAGAACGGCATTTCGACGTACTGCTGTGGCCCGAAACGACGATCAGGTGCCTTGAGGGCGTTGTTCCAGATGGACTGGAAAATCAGCTCCGCGGTTAGGGCGCGTCCGGTTTGCAGGCTGTCGATCATGGCGTCGAAACTTTCCATGACGAAGGCTTTGCCCTGCACCGGGTCGAGGCCCTTGATCCCGGTTGGCAACGAGGCCAGGAACTCGGCAAAGGCGTCACGCTCGGCCACCGATTTGGCATCGGTGTAGGTCAACGAGTGATACACCTCGGTGTTGTGCTCGGAGTTGCCGTAGTTGATCTCACGCACCACATAAGCAGTCGGCAGGATCCGCGCCTTGGCGCACGCCAGCATGTAGTACACATGACCGATTTCCTGCCACTGGAAACTGGTGCCCGGCGGCAACAACGAATACCAGGATTTCATCAGCGAGGTACGGGTCACGGCGTAAAACGGCGGCAGGTACTGGCCCATGTACTCGACCACGCGATCCTGAGGACGCTCGGAGGAATAGTCCTCGCACACCTTCTTGTCGCGGCGGTAGTAGCTCACGCTGCCAGCGAGGGTCAGGTACATCAGGCAATAGCCATGGCACATCCCGTAGTCGCGGTTTGCTTCCAGGAAGTCCACCGACTCGGCCACCGCCTCATGCACGATGAAGTCATCGTCGGCTGCCAGCACCATGTACGGGGTGGTCACTTGCTCCACGCCATAGGCGATTTTGGCCTGGAAGCCACTGTAGGCAAACTGCGGCACGTGTCGGTATTCGACGTCGGGGATCTCGCCCTTGAAATGCTCGGTGGCGGAATCGAGCACCAGCACTTTGCAAGGCAAGTCGCCGTAATACTTCATCGCCCTGCGCAAAAAAGCCGGACGGTTGTGGGAAATCAACACCACCGTCAGCAACTCATTGAGTGGCAACGTGTGCTCAGAAACGGACTTGCCTTGCATAACCTCTCCCACAACCGGCGAATCGCCTGGTTAACGCTTTAATGATGTGCCGAAATCAACGAACGCGACGCAGGTAGCCGTCCGGAGCAACGGTGAGCAGCAGTTTGTTCTGCATCTGCTGGTCGATCTCGAAGTCCTTGTTTTCTTCCAGGTACTTCCACACCGCAGTTTTCGGGTTATCACCCGGGCCCCACGGACGATCCGGGAAGAAATCGGCCGGCATGTCTTCGACCACGGTGTCCATGACCACGCAGTAGCTGTCCACCGAAACCAGTGGTGCGTACAGGCGCAGCTCTTCGAGCACGTGATCGTGGGTGTGGTTGGAGTCCAGTACCAGAATGACTTTCTTGCCTTCGGCAATGGCACGTACTTGCGCGGCAATCGCAGGATCGATGCTCGAGCCTTCGATCATCGAAATGCGCTTGCTCATCGGGTGGCTTTCGATGGCTTCACGGTTGTGCGGACGAATGTCGAGATCGATGCCCAGCACTTCACCGTGGCCTTGCAGCTCCAGCAACGAGGCGTAGTAGATGATCGAACCGCCGTGGGCGATACCGCATTCGATCACCAGGTCCGGTTTGACCTGCCAGATGATTTCCTGCATCGCCATCATGTCTTGGGGCAGCTGGATGATCGGACGGCCCATCCACGAGAAGTGGTAGCTGTACTTGTGTTTGGCCGATTCGTTGAAGAAATCCCGGGCCAGGCCGGTGAGTTTCTGGTTGTCACCCTGCTGGGCGATCTGTTCCTGGCACTCGGCTTCGAAGGCTTTATTGATGCTGTTGTCGGTCATTTTCATAATCTCAATAGTCACTGGAACGAAGCGCTGTCGACGGCGTGATAGACGTAGCGTCCACCGGTCATCCGCTTGATTTCTTCGAGGTAGTTGGAGTTCATCACAAACAGGTTGGCGCCTTCGGGCAAGGCATCCATGGCCTCTTGCGGCGAAGACACCCGCACGCCACTCAGGGGCAGATATCGGCCCTGTTTGGCCGGATTGATGTCCACCACACGATCTACCGCCACGCCCGCTCGTTGCAGGAACAGCGAATAGATCACGCCTTTGGACGACGCCCCCCAGATCGCCGAACCTTGCTCCGGGTTTGCCTGAATGATCTGCACCGCGCGCTCGAGGCTGCGGGTGAAGTTGTCGGGCAGGTCCAGGCGTGGCACCGGTTGTTCCGGGGTCAGGCGCAAGGTCGCCAGGTCGGCGACGATGTACAGGTATTGGCCACCGAACAGGTGACCGGCCTCATGCACGGTGCCGAACATCCGGCGCAGGTCATCGAGGCGGAAATAATTGACGTGCTCATAGAACAGATCGAACCAGGCACGGTGCTCGAGGATCCAGTCAAAGCACGGCACTTCGATGTAGATCTGCCCGCCCTGATTGGCGTCGGCCATTTCGGCGAGGAAATTCACCGGGGCCTGGATATGTTCCAGCACATGCCGCAGCACGATGGCGTCCGCCGACAGACCCAGGCCGCGAGTGAACGGCGCCTTGATCACGTCGGCGTTGTCGCCCTCGTAGGCCGGGTCGATGCCGGTGATGGCGTAGCCCAGGCCTTTTAGCAGTTCAAGAAAGTAGCCTTTGCCGCAACCGACTTCGATCAGTTCCTGGCCCTTGAAGTGACGGGCAATGATCCCTTCGACATCGCTCAGGTGCTGCTGGAACTGGCCGGAATGCGCCTGCTCGTTCTGATAGTCGGCGTCGTAGCTGAGCTTGTCGGCGTCGAAGGCCTGATTGAAGATCAGCCCGCTCGTCTCGTCTTGCACCAACACCATGTCGGCGCAGGCCGAAGCTTTCGCCGATTGCGCGTCGGCAAAGGTACGGTTCTGCAACACCGGCAGGTCGGCGACCCGATACAACTCATGCCTCATACTCTGCTCCCAGTAGCTGTTGCAAGCGGTCCGCCACGCCCCAGAACGCCATCGGCTCATGGGTCGGGTATGGGTAATGGCCCAGGTTCAAACGGATCGACGCGCCGCGCTCACGCAGCCGCTGCTCGACTAGCGCTCTGACCGATATCGGCTGGCCGCTGGAGCAATTGATCACACCGTCGAATTCGCACTGTTGCAGGATCGCGGCGAGGTAATGGGCGGCCGTGTCGATCGCCAGGTAATCGCGCAACTGCTCACCGGCCGACATGTTGAAGCTGTCGTCCCCGGCCTCGATCGCCCGGTCCAGCGCCGCCAGTAAACTGTTGGGGTTTTGCCCGGCGCCGTGCAGGTAAAACAGCCGCGCCCATTGCAGGGTGAAGGGCTGTTGGCGCTGCAGGTTTTCGAGGAACAGACGCAAGGTGTTCTTGGCCAGCCCATAAGGGTTACTTGGCTGTGCCTCGGTCTGCTCACTGAGCGGCCCGCTCTGCAGGCCGTATTCGAAACAGGTGCCGGTGACCAACACTTGCGACACGCCCGCCTCGACCGCACCTTTGATGAACCGGTAATCAGCCATCAGGTTGTGCTCGAAGTGAAACAGCGCCTGATAATTCGGCAACCCCGGCCAGGCGAGATGTGCCAAGGCATCGACGCCATCGGTCAGCGTGGCAATGTCCAGGTCGGCGGCATGAATATCCGCCGCGATGAATTCCACCTCATTGATCCACGGCAAACCCGCAGCAGTCTCGGCATTGCGCGCCACGGCGCGAACGTCGCAACCCCGGGCGAGCAATGCCGCGACCAGATGCCGGCCGACGAATCCGGTAGCGCCGGTGACCAGCACCTTCACAGGACGGTCAACTCGGGAACGGCAATCACGAAGCGGCCACCCCACTCACGCACCTGAGCCAGTTGCTGACTGACTTCGTGTAACAGGTTCCATGGCAGTACCAGGATGTAGTCCGGCTTTTCCAGATCGATCTGTGCCGGTGAAACGATCGGAATGCGGCTGCCCGGCAGGTACTTGCCCTGCTTGTGCGGGTTGGCATCAGCGACCCAAGCCAACAGATCCGGTTTGACCCCTGCGTAATTGAGCAATGTGTTGCCCTTGGCCGCCGCGCCATAACCGACCACGCGCTTGCCGTCGGCCTTGGCCTGCAACAGGAAGCGCAGCAGCTCGTGCTTGATGCGTTCGGCCGCTGACGCCAGGGTCGCGTAGTACTCGGGGGTTTTCACACCCGCCGCAAGTTCGGCCTGCAACTGCTGCTGAACGGCTGGCCGCACCTCACGGCGAACACCGTCGGCACACTGGACGAACACCCGCAACGAACCGCCATGGGTCGACAGCTGGCTGACGTCAAACACTTCCAGGCCATTACGCTCGCACAAGGTTTGCACAGCGGTCAGGGACAGGTAGGAATAGTGCTCGTGATACAGCGTGTCGAACTGCTGCCCGGCCATCAGCGTCAACAGTTGCGGAAACTCGAACGTCGCCACACCGGTCGGCTGGAGCAAGGTGGCGAAACCACCGAGGAAATCATTGATGTCCGGGACGTGGGCCAACACGTTGTTGGCTGCCATCAGGTCGGCAGCCCAGCCTTCGTTTTTCAGCTGCGCAGCGGTGTCGCGACCGAAGAACAGCTCGCGAATCTCCAGGCCTTTTCCCCGCGCCGCTTGCGCGGTGCTGCGGGTCGGCTCAACGCCCAGACAAGGGATGCCGCGCCCGGCGACGTACTGCAACAGGTAACCGTCGTTGGCGGCGATTTCCACCACACGGCTGTCGGCGGTCAGGCCGAAGCGCTCGACCATCTCCGTCACATAGCGCTCGGCATGGGCCAGCCAGGTGCTGGAGAACGAACTGAAATAGGCATACTCGGCGTCGAACAGGCTGTCGGCGCTGGTGTAATCCTCGGTCTGCACCAGCCAGCATTGCTGGCACACCGCAACCTTCAGTGGCACCCATTGCTCGGCTTGTTCCAGGCGATCGGCGTGCACATAGGCGTTGGATGGCGGCGAGGTGCCGAGATCGATCAGCGGCAAGGCCAGAGGAGTACCGCAACCACGACAGTTCATAGACGCACTCCAGCGAAGTGTTCATCGAGCAAGGGATGGCTGGAATCCCTGGCCGACAGATTATTGACAGGCAACGGCCAGGCAATCGCCAGCCGTGGATCGTTCACCGACAACCCACCCTCATGCGCAGGCGTGTAATCGGCGCTGTGCTGGTAGAGCAATTCGGCGTCGTCGGTAAGGGTCTGGAAACCATGGGCGAACCCGGCCGGGATCAACAGGCTGCGACCGTCACCGGCCCGCAGGTGTTCGGCGTGCCAGTGCAGGAACGTCTCGGAGTCGGGGCGCAAGTCCACCGCCACATCCCAGACCTCGCCGCGCAAGCAGGTAATCAGCTTGGCTTCCGGCGCATTGGAATTCTGATAATGCAGCCCCCGCACACTGCCCCGCTCACGGGTGCAGGAGTGGTTGATCTGGCGGATATGAAACGGCTGGCCGAAAGCGCTCAGGCTGCCTTCGCAGAACAGCCGGGCGAAGTGCCCGCGATCGTCTTCAAAGCGTTTGTGCTGCACGCTGAACAGACCGGCCAGCGGCAAGGCTTTCAACAGAAATTCGCTCACAACGCGCCTCGGTACAGGTTCAACTGGCCCAGGGTGACTTCACGCATGTCATCGCCGTTCTGCCACGCCAGGTGCCAATTGAGGGTCTGGGTCAGGCACTGCTGCAACGACCAGCGCGGTTGCCAGGCCAACAGTTGACGGGCGCGACTGCTGTCCAGACGCAGCAGGCCGGCCTCATGAAGATCACTCGGTTCGATACGCAATCCGCGTGCTTGCGGCCAGCGGTTGGCGAGCAACTCGACCACTTCGCCGACGCTGCACATGTCTGCTTCGCTCGGACCGAAGTTCCACGCGCCGGCAAACTCCGGGCCTTGTTCGTAGAGACCGGCAGCCAGTTGCAGATAGCCGGCCAGCGGCTCCAGGGCGTGCTGCCATGGGCGCACGGCCTGCGGGTAGCGCAGGGTCACTGGCTGGTCGGCCGACCAGGCCTTGAGCACATCGGGAATAAGGCGCTCAGGCGCGAAGTCACCGCCACCCAGCACGTTGCCGGCACGGGCCGTGGCCAGGGCCAGACCGTGCTCGGCGTAACGCTCGGCCGGGAAGAACGACGCCGCATAAGACTGCGCCAACAATTCGCAGCAAGCCTTGCTACTGCTGTAAGGATCGTGGCCGCCGAGGGCTTCGTTTTCGCGGTAGGGCCACAGCCATTCCTTGTTGGCGTAGACCTTGTCGGTCGTCACCAAAACACAGGCGCGCACGCCGCCGACCTGGCGGATCGCTTCGAGCAGATTGAGCGTGCCCATGACGTTACTGGAATAGGTGCCGAGCGGGTCGCGATAGCCTTCGCGCACCAGCGGTTGGGCCGCCAGGTGCAGGACGATTTCCGGCTGCACGTCGGCGATCAATTCCAGCAAGGCGCCGAGGTCACGCAGGTCGCCGCGCTGATCGTTGATGCCTTCGTGCACCCGGGCCAGTTCGAACAGGCTCGGCTCGGTCGACGGATCGAGCGAAAATCCGCTGACCTCGGCACCGAGGCTTTGCAGCCACAACGTCAGCCAGCTGCCCTTGAAACCGGTGTGGCCGGTCAGCAGGACGCGCTTGCCGCGCCAGAATTCCGGGCTCAGTCCCATTGCTTCCATGGGGCCTCCCCGCTCTGCCACAACGCTTCAAGGTGATTTTTGTCGCGCAGGGTATCCATCGGGTGCCAGAAACCTTCGTGCTGGAAGGCCTGCAACTGATCCTCGGTGGCCAGGGCCGCCAGCGGCTCGGCTTCCCAGGAGGTTTGATCGTCAGCAATGTACGGCAAGACCTTGGGTGACAGGACGAAGAAGCCGCCATTGATCCAGCCACCGTCGCCCCGGGGTTTTTCGGTGAAACCCAATACCTTGTCGCCATCACGTTCCAGTGCGCCGTAACGTCCCGGTGGCTGCACCGCCGTCACGGTAGCGAGCTTGCCGTGGGTCAGGTGGAAGTCCACCAGGGCGCCGATATTGAGGTCCGAAACACCGTCGCCGTAGGTGAAGCAGAAGGCCTGCTCACCTTCCAGATAACGGGCAGCACGGCGCAGGCGGCCACCCGTCATGGTGTCATCGCCCGTATCGACCAGCGTGACGCGCCACGGCTCACTGTAGTTCTGGTGAACGTCCATACGGTTATTGCACATGTCGAAGGTGACGTCGGAGGTGTGCAGGAAGTAGTTGGCGAAGAAGTCCTTGATCGCATAGCCCTTGTAGCCAAGGCAGATCACGAAATCGTGGATTCCGTGCGCGGAGTACTGCTTCATGATGTGCCAGAGAATTGGCTTGCCGCCAATCTCGATCATCGGCTTGGGCTTGAGGTGCGACTCTTCGCTGATTCGCGTGCCCAGGCCACCCGCCAAAATAACTGCCTTCATCGTCTCCCCTCTTGTTCGTCACAGGGCTCAGCCAAGCTGTATCAAGCTTTTGCAGGCCTTCTGGATAAAACGCTCAACGCCGTTGTGTGCACTGCCCGCTACGCTGCAAGTGCTCGTTTTATGGCGATATAAAGGGGGACTTGCAGGAAACGCGCCAGCTCCATGAACCCGGAAGACGCCCAGTGAAGAGAACCTGCTCGCGAAGGCAATCGGTCATCCGACATTGATGTCGACTGACATACCGCTTTCGCGAGCAGGCTCGCTCCCACAAGGGATGATGCTTAAACGTAGATCAGGTCATCAGCCGAACATGGCGAAGGCATCGGCGTTGGCCGGCAGGTTGAAGGCCTGGCCGTCAGCGGTCTGGATGTGTTCGATGGTCGCGAAACCAGCGAACCAATCCTGGAGCTTCACGCCGTTATCCGGAGCCGCTCCCGACGCAGGGTTGGTGTTACTGAGGTAAAGATCATCGCCAACCCGCATGACATTCAGGTCGGCAGCGGTGGCGACGTTGTTCAGTATCAGTGTGTCATTGGAGAACATGCCCTGGCCGTCATCACGGATCGTCACCAGGTTGCTGGTGTTGACGATATAGGTGTCGTCATTCTCCCCGCCATTGGCAAAGCCGCCGGCGTTCATGATCAACTGGTCGTAGCCCTCACCGCCCAGCAACACGTAGTTGTTGCTCGTGCCGGTCAACACATCTTCACCGCCACCACCATCGGCCGTGCCGCTGGCCACCGCGATGGTGTCATTGCCACCTTCGCCATAGGCGAAGCTTCCCCGATCATCGACAGCGGTAACAATGACGTCGTCACCTTCGCCGCCATACAGCATGTCGGCCTGGGGAACACCGTCAGTATCGGCCTCGGTGGAACGCCCGCTCAATGGCCCCAATCCGCCATAGAGGTGATCGGCGCCATAACCACCGTAGATGACGTCATCCCCCAGACCTCCCTCAAAGTAGTTATCGCCGACACTGCCTGTCAGCGTGTCATTGAAGTGGCTGCCGCGCAGGATTTCGATATCCAAATACCGGTCATACATCGCGATACCGGAATGCTCCCATGTCGCCAGATTGAGGGAGATCCCGATGTTGCTGTCGCCATAACTGACAACATCCACACCGTCGCCACCAACGAAGGTGTCTGCACCACCGCCTCCGAACAGCACGTCGTTGCCTGCACCACCGGTAATGGTGTTGTCCGTTTCATTGCCGTAACCGGTGAAGTCCCCGGCGCCGGTGTACGTCAGGTTCTCGATGAACGAGTCCAGGGTCTTCACCGCCAGGTTGGTGCGCAACTCATCGGTGCCGCCGAGGAAATCCTGTTCGATGATTTTCACGTCCTCGGCATTGATGTTGTAGACGTCGTCGCCCCGGCCACCTTCGAAAATGACGCCGCCGATGGAACTGGTGAAGGTGTCGGCATCGAACGAACCGATGACCTTTTCCACATGGGTCAACGTATCGCCCTCAGCGTCAGCGCCGATGCCAGGCATGCCGACACCTTCGCGGATGTCGATGGTCACCGCACCATTGGACCAGGAGTAATCCACAGTATCGAAGCCGTCCCCGCCGTCGAAGCCGATCGGCAAGTCATTCGCCCGGAAATAGTCGTCGTAGTTCGAGCCACGAATCAGCTCGATACTGGTGTAGGTATCACCCACCGCCACGCCTGTGCTCCGCTGCCCGGATATCAGGTCAACCGTCACACCTTCTGTGCTGTCGGCGTAGCTCGCGGTGTCCAGGCCAGCGCCGCCGACCAGGTGGTCCGCGCCCTCGCCGCCCACCAGCACGTCGTTACCGGCGCCGCCGGTGAGGGTGTTGTCGCCGGCATTGCCATAACCGGTAAACGAGCCTTCTCCGGTATAGGTCAGCGCTTCGATGTTGGCGTCCATGGTGTAGGAGGCCAGACTGGTACGGATCTCGTCGGTGCCCGCAGAGATGTTGCGCTCGGAGATCGTGATACCGCGGGAGTTGATAACGTAGACGTCATCCCAGAGGGTGCCAATGACGTGCTCGATGTTTTTCAGCGTAACGCCTTCGGCGTCGCCGCCAATGCCCGGTTTGCCCACGCCGTTACGGATATCGAGGGTGATCCCCGCTTCCGACATCGAGTAGTCCACCGTGTCAAAACCATCGGCGCCGTCCAACGCCTTGAACGCGGCACCACTGATAAACACGTCGTCGTAGTTCGAGCCGCGGATCGCTTCGATATCGGTGAACGTATCGCCGACGGCGATACCGGAAGTGTTGTAACCGAACTTCAGATCGAAAGTCATGCCCTCGGTGCTGTCGGTGTAGCTCGCGGTATCCCAACCTGTGCCGCCGATCAAATGGTCGGCACCGCCGCCACCCAGCAGCACATCGTTACCGGCACCGCCGGTGATCACGTTATCGCTGGCATTGCCGTAACCGGTGAATTTGCCGGTGCCGGTATAGGTCAGGCGTTCGATATTCTCGTCCAGCCGGTAGTGAGCCAGGCGGGTCAGGACCTGATCGTCATAACCACCACCCCAACCGCTTTCCTCAATGATTTTGCCGCCGCCCGCATTGACGATGTACGTGTCGTTGCCCCGTCCACCTTCAAAGGTCCGGCCAGCCAACGTGGTGGTAAAGGTGTCACCGAATTCGCTGCCAATGACTTTCTCGATGTTTTTCAGCGTATCGCCTTCGGCATCACCGCCGATCCCAGGCTGGCTGACGCCGCTGTGCAGGTCGATATTGATGCCGGCCATGGACCAGGAATAATCCGCCGTATCGAATCCCGCGCCGCCGTCGAGCGTGTCCGCGCCGGCGCCGCCGATCAAGACATCATCGCCGCGCCGTCCATTGATGACGTCATCCTCATTCGTACCGATCAGCGTATCCGTGCCGTTTGCTCCATTAATAACTGCCATATCTTCTTCCGTGCCTTGGTGAGAAAAAACAAAATCCTTGGGCAGCTATCGACCGCTGGAGCTTGAAGCTTGAATCTGCAGGCAACAGAAAGGCGACCCAAGGTCGCCTTCTTTTCAAGAGCCAGGTGAAACGATCAGTCCGCCAACCAACCGTTTTCCCAGTAGCGCAGGTTGTCGCCGCGCAACATATAGTCGCGCAGGACGATCTCACGCAATTCATCGCCCATGCGGTAGCTGGCGTCCGGATCAGCCAGGTGCATGCGGATGGCTTGCAGCCACTCATCCGTGCTGTTGGTTTTGATCCGGGTACATGGCAAATACCCACGATAGGCCTCAGTGTCGGTGCAGATCACCGGATAGCCGCAAGCCCCGTATTCCAGCAGACGCAGGTTGCTCTTGCAGTCATTGAATATATGGAACTCGAGCGGAGCCAACGCCAGGTCCAGATTCAGGCTGGCCAGCTTCGCCGGGTAGACATCCAGCCCGATCACCCCATGGAACTCATGCATGTAAGGGCGCAAATCATCCGGGCACATGCCGAAGAACACCCAATCGACTTCATTGGCCAGTTCACGGACCACATCGGCAATCACCGCCAGGTCACCATGGTGACTGGTGCCACCGCCCCAACCGACCCGAGGTTTTTTCGAGGTGCGGCGCTGGCTGCTCAGCCCCTTCCAGACATGGGGAGTGAGCATATTCGGCACCACGCGAATGTCCGTGTGCATGGACGACAGGGCATTGGCCAGTGGCGCGGTCGAGACCACCACCCGATCGCACAGGCTGATCCCCCAATGCACCAGGCGTTCCATCTCGGCACGGTCAGGCATATTGCGCACGTGGGCGTTTTTGTGCGGAACGTTGATGACATAGTCATCGAGTTCGAAGATGCGTCGGGCATTGGAGTAGGTTTTCAGGCCGACGATTTCGTTGATCGGCGCTTCGGAATACCGCCCCTGCAACACGATCACGTCAGGAGACTGGCGCTCGACCTCGATGATCGACGGCAGGTCATAGTGAATTCGCCCCACGGCCCGGCCTGCGGCTTCCAGCTCGATCAGCGGTTGCGTCACGCGATAATGCCCGATCGCCGAGGCGTTGATCGGCAATGCCAGCACCTGTGGCAACTGGCGACTGCTAAAGGGCGTCCAACCGCTGGTCAGGCCCGGCTCCAGTCTGAAACTCGAACCACCCAGACTCTGCAACATCAGGCTTGGGTTATAGGCAGGATCGCGGGCCACCACCGGCAACCAGCGCTGGTAGAACAACTCCTGTTCCTTGCCCCGGGATTCGCGGACCGAGTCATCCAGTTCCAATACCGGCTGCGCTCCGAGGGCCACCAGGGCATAAGGGGTCCAGACCACCAGATAGCCGTTTTCACGCACCCGCAGGCACAGGTCCACCTCGTTGAGACTATGGGCGAAGTTCAGCTCGTCCAGGCCACCGACGTGATCGAAGATTTCCTTGCGGATCATCAGGCAATCGCCGCCCACCGCACTCAGGTCATGGGCGATCTGCAGCCGATGCATATAACCGGCCGCATCCAGAGTCTCGCCGCAGAACGGCACCCCGGCCGGCCCCTGCAGACCGAGAATCAGACCGGCATGCAGCACACGACCCACGGAATTGAACAGCTTGGCCCCGACAATCCCCACTTCCGGACGCTGCGCGTGATTGAGCAGCGCGTCCAGCCAGTCACCTTCGGTGATCACGGCATAGGCGTTGAGCATCAGCACATACTCGCCGCGTGCCTGCCGCGCCGCGAAGTTGTTAATCGCTGCAGCATTGCCTTGGGCCGGATACTCCAGCACCCGCAGCCGGTCGCTGCCCAGTTGCGCCATGCCGGCCAGCCAGGCACGGGCCTCGGCGGTTTCGCTGGCGTTATCCACCAACAACAGTTCGTATTCGCTGTAGAGGGTTTTCTCCAACAGGCTTTCCACGCAACGTTGCACGACCGCCAATTGGTCCTTGCAGACAATGACGATCGAT
The DNA here is from genome assembly GCF_963970905.1 of Pseudomonas sp. EL_65y_Pfl2_R96. NCBI lineage: Bacteria > Pseudomonadati > Pseudomonadota > Gammaproteobacteria > Pseudomonadales > Pseudomonadaceae > Pseudomonas > Pseudomonas sp. EL_65y_Pfl2_R96. The sequence goes on from NZ_CAXAQH010000001.1 coordinate 157,972, forward strand.
ACCAACGGTCGCTCGGCATGCAGGTAGTCGACACGGTTGAGCAGCGGCATGCTGCCTTCGCCGATTCGGTGAGCCACGCCCAGGCGTTGCAGGTGAGCCTCGAGGACCACCGGGTTGAGCACGGTCACTTCAGGCAAGGACAACCATTGAGACAGGGAGAACTGCGACTCGACGAGAATCTCGGCCACATGCTCGACCACCCCGGTTCCACCATTTTCCACCATGCGCCAGAGCACATCGTGCGGCGCCAGCTCGCCATAGGCCGAATCGAAGCCTCCGGTTTCCAGGAAACGCTGGCGATCGAATGCCAGGGCGCGTCCGACATAGGGGTAGCTGCGCATGAAATCCAGGTTGAAGTCCGGTTTGAAGACCGGGTCCGACGACTCGCCTTCGCGCAGGCCGCCTTCGTCGCTGTAGATGCACTGAGCCTCAGGCGAGGTGACGATGCGCTCCGCCAGCATCAGCAGCGCCGATTCCATCAGGCGATCGCCGGCACGCAGCAAATAGAACCAGTGCGCGCCTTCGAGCTGGGGCAACAGTTCATTGAGTTGCTGCTGCCAGTCGTCCTGCAACGGCAGGCTGAACACCCGCTCTTCAAGAGCCGCTTCGGTGCAGGCAGCGGACAATACCAGCACCAGCTCCGGCGCATAGAGCTGCCCTTCAAGGCTTTGCAGCGTGACATCGAGGCTGGCGCGGCCGCCCTGCCGGTCAATGATCACCGGAACGATCTTCGGCTGCCGACGCCAACCGGCCAGCGTGTCGGGCAGCAAGGTGCGCTGCACATCGCTCAGGGTGCGGCAGTCCAGCCACTGGCGGTACAGATCGTGGAAGCTTTCGCTGGCGATCCCCACCCGCCACTGCTGCGTGGTCTGCTTGGTGCCCAGGGAGCGGCTCAATGGCAGCTCCTCCCAGACACGCGGCGCCTGATGGGCCTTGGTGTAAGGCACATAGCGGACCCAGCCCGGCGCCGGTGCGGATTCTCCGCTGCGCGCCTTGAGCATCTGCACCAGCCATTGCATCTCCGCCGCCGCTGCTTCCAGCATCGGCTGTTGACGGGTCAGGCGTCCCGGATACAGGCGCTCGACACTCAACACATGGTTGAGCACGACCACATTACCGCGCCGCACCAGACACACGTACAGGGCGAAATCCAGGGTCGCGACAAAGCAATGACCCGGCTGGGTCAGGGCCGGCAGGAGTTCCAGCACATCCGCCCGACGGAACAGCGCGTTGCTGAAGCCGCCGAGGAAATTGCTCGGGAAATTCTCGAAAATCGCCAGCAGGTCTTCGCCCTTGAACAGGCTGCAGGTCGGTGCCAGCGGGCTGTTTTCCAGGCGCGCCGGCAACTGGAAGTCATCGGCATCCCAGAACATCCGCTGCGCCAGGACCAGGTTCACATCCTGGTGCTCGGCCAGTACCTGGGCCTGGCGTTCAATGCAAGCCGGGAACAGTTGATCGTCGTCGCACAGGAACTTGATGAACTCGCCTTGAGCCTCGGCCAGGCATGCCTGCAGGTTGCCGACCAGCCCCAGGGTCTGCGGGTTGCGCACATAGCGCACATCGACCCCGAAGCGCCCGGACAGACTATCGACCATGCCCTTGATCTCATCACCACGGCTGTCGTCGCAGACGATGATTTCGAGGTTGATGTAGCTTTGCTCCAGCGCGCCCTGCAACGCCCGACTGAAAAAGCGTGGATTGAAGGCAGGAATGACAAGACTGACTAGAGGGGCTGGATTCACGGCGCGGGGCTCTCAAGCGGCGGGAGCCCACTCGGTGGAATGAGCCCCTTGCAAACCGCTGAAAAAAGACGGTGGGTATACGGCGGCGAAAATGAAGGGCGCCTTGGCGCCCGGTCACCGTCAGAGTTTGTTGAACAAACCCAACTGAGAGATCTTGCTGAACGCCAGTTGTGCTGCCTGCAACATGGTCTGCTGCAAGGTCAGGCGGGTCATCACTTCGGCCGGGTCGGAGTCACGAATCGACGACTGGGTCGCGGTGTTCGCCATGCTCAGGCTCTGGTTGCTCGTGGCTTGATCATCCAGCGACTGGCCGCGCGCGCCGATCGAGGTCACTGCCGAACCCAACTGGTCGGTGGCGCTGTCCAGGTTAGCCAGCCCCGATTCCATGGCCGACTGAAAACTCTGCTTGGCCGTCGTACTCCCATCGACCGGCGCATTCAGGGCGGTGATCATCTGCCCCAGGGTGTCGAGCACGTTCTGGGTCTGGTGATTGTTGGACTGGATCGGAAACTGGTCGCCGGTTGCCGGTGTGCCACTCAGTGTGAAGGTCACGCCCGCCGCCGTGGCGGTGCCGGCCGCCACGGTGCCCGAAGACACCGGCTGGCTGTCGGTGGTAATCGGCGCCGCGTACAAGTCGAAGGCGGTGGCGCTGGTGAACTTGAGGATCGCCCCGCCCGCCGGAAATGCGCTGTTGTAGGCAACCGGGTCGGTCACGCTGGAACCGGTGATGACCGTCGTCGACGAATTACCGGCACTGCGCGAGGCATTGAAGGTGTCCGGCTTGGCCGACAACTGAAAGCTGTGACCGGCAATGACCGTGTCCGCAACGTCACCCGCCTGAAGGTTGATGTTCAGGTTCAGATCAACACCACGGAAGTTGACCACCTGGTTGGCACCGTTGCTGTTGCTGATCACGCCGTTCTGACTGGCTTCGGTGGTCACGTCGTTACCCAGCGCATCGGTGATCTGCAGCTGGGTGCTGCTCAGGAAGCTGACGGTGTACGGCTCGCCTGCGGCGAACGTGGAGTTGTACGTCGCGCTGGTGCTCACCTGACCATTGGACAGGACCACTCGACCATCATCCACCGCCGGAGCGGTCATGGTGGTCAGGGTACGGCTGGTGTTGATGGTCTGCTGGAACGCGTCCCAGCCCGTGGTGTTGGTGGCCACCGACAAACCATCGCCGATCCCCAGGTTGATGCTGCTCTGGTCGCCGTTGTAGGTGTAGGTGCCGTCGGAGTTCTGCGAGTACGGCGCGGTGTCGGCTTTCGAACCGGAGAACAGGTAGCTACCGGCCGAATCCTTGGAGTTCATCAGGCCCATGACTTGTTGCTGGATCTGGCTCAACTCCGCTGCATAGGCTTTACGGTCATCGTCGGTGGCATTGCCGTTGTTGGCACTGAGGGCGATTTCCTTGGCCCGCTGCAAGGCGGTGCCAATGGAACTCAACGTGGTTTCCTGCAGGCTCAACGCACTTTTGGTCGAGCTGATGTTGCTGTTGTACTGATCGAGCATCGCGCTCTGCTGACCCAATTCCAGTAAACGGCCGGCACCGAGCGGATCATCGGCGGCGGTATTGATGCGGGTCAGGCTACTGGCTTCGGCACCGGTCTTGATCACGTTGTTGTAGTTGCGCTGGTAGTTGGCAGCGGTGGTTTCGAAATACTGAGCGGTAGAAATGCGCATGAACTACGACTCCTTAAAGACTGTTGATCAGCGTGCTGAAGATTTCCTGCGCAGCCTTGATGATCTGCGAAGACGCGGTGTAGTACTGCTGGTATTTGACCAGGTTGGCGCTTTCTTCATCGAGGTTGACGCCGGACACCGAGTCGCGGGCACTCTTGGCCTGGGTCAGCAGAGCCGTGGTGGCTTCGCTGTCGGACTTGCCCTGGGCAGCCTTGGTCCCCACGTTAGTCACCAGCTTGTTGTAGGCATCGGTCAGGCTGATGCCCCCGCTCGTAGAGCCGGTATCGACGGTTTGCTTGGTCTGCAAGTCGCTGATGGCCTGGGCGTTGCGGTTATCCGATGAAGCCGCTCCCGTCAGGGAAACGGTGAAGCTCTCGTTTGCATTCGGAGTGCCGCCGACGGTGGTCTCGAAGGTGAAGGACTTCTGCACACCGGAGGTATCGTTGATCGCGTTGCCGCTGGCATCGACCATGCCCACTTGCAGGCTCAGGGTGTTGCTTTGGCCGGGAACGATGGTGCCCGTGCCAATGTTGTTACCCTTGGCATCATAGAGCGTGTAGCCCTGGGTTCCGCTGGCGGCGGCATCGAAAACCAGCTTGACCGGCGTCGAATACTTGAGCCCGGTCTGCAGGTCGGCGCTGGCCGTAGCGTCGTAGATGTCCACTTTGCTGGTCAGGGTCGGCTGGGTGTACGTGCCCTTGTTGCTGGCGCTGGTGACGCCGGTCAACGGGGCGGCAGCCGCGATCTTTTTCGGATCGGTGAGGACGGTCTGAATCGAACTGGCGGCATTACGGGTCGGCGTCACCTTGAAGGTATCGCCGGCACTCAGGGCACCGCCGTTCAGCGCCAGGCTGAAGCCGTCGATCACCGGAGCTGGCGTGGTCAAGGTGCTGAAGGCGCCCATGTCGGTGCCATCGGAACGCTTGACGCTGTAGTCGGTGGCGGTGGTAAACGTCACCTGATAGTCGCTGGTGGTCAGCTTGCCGGTGTCACTGATGGTGACGTCCAAATTTCCGGAGCCCGTGCTGTTGCTCGCCTTGGCAACGCTGCGCTGACTGATCAGTTCGGCACTGTTGATGTTGTTGAAAATCGCGGTGCCGAAATCGCCGTTCTTGTCGATGCCCTGGGCCTGCTGGCTATTGATCTGGTCAGCGACCACCAGGGCCACACGTCCCAGTTCGTTGAGCGAAGGGTCGAGCACTTCACTGCGGTAGGTGAGCAAACCACCGATTTCACCGCCACTGACCACCGAGGTGATGTCGACTGTGCTGGAGCCACGGTTCATCTGCAGCGCGGAACGGGTTGGATCGGTCTTGCTCGGTACGGTTTCCAGGGTATTGGTGGTGTTGCCCATCACCAGCGGTTGGCCACTGCCGACATAGACGTCATAGTTGGTACCGCGCTCGACGACCTGCGCACCGATCATCTCGGACAGTTGGCGCACCGCTTCGTTACGGCTGTCGAGCAGGTCATTTGGCTCGCCGCCGCTGGTGGAGACTTCGCCAATTTTCTGGTTGAGGTTGGCAATCGAGGTGGCCAGCTTGTTCACCTGCGACGCCATGTCCGCCAGGCTGCCGTTGATCGTGGTGTTCTGGTCGTTTAACTGCTGGGCAATGGTATTGAAGCGGTTGCTCAATGCCTTGGCACTGGTCAGCACCGACTGGCGAGAGGTATCGTCGGTCGCCGATGACGACACACCCTGCATCGAGGTGAAAAACTTCTGCAGCACACCGGTTAGCCCGGTGTTGGTGTCGGAGAGCGTCGAGTCCAGCGCAGTAGCCGGAGTCAGGTACGAGGACGCTTCACTGTTGAGCGAGGTGGCGGTCTGCAATTGGGAGTCGAGGTAAGCGTTGTATACCCGGCGAACATCCGCCAGCGTCGTGCCGGTGCCGATGAATACGTTGCCGTATTGATTGGAAGCACTGGTGCTCTGCACGGTTTGCTGACGCGAATAACCGGCGGTGTCGACGTTGGCAATGTTGTTGCCGGTGGTCGTTAGAGCGGCCTGACTGGTAGACAGACCCGACATCCCGATATTGAGCAAACTCATGATTCAGACCTTATAAATTCGTGGAAGCGCCCGCCGCAGCGTAGTTTTGGTAACTCGTCATCTGCTTGGCTATCTGCGAAATCTTGCTTGCGTAATCCGGGTCGGTTGCATACCCGGCTTTTTGCAACTCGCGTACATACTGTTCTGGGTTATCGGCCGCCTTCAGCACATCTTGATAGCGATTATTGCTTTGCAGCAGCGTCACAAGGTCATGGAAGCTGTCCTTGTAAGAGGCGTAGGAACGGAACTCGGCCGTCTCCTTGACCATCTGGCCATTTCTGAATTCGCTGGTGATCGCCCGCGCCGAATCGCCCTTCCAGTTACTGCTGGCCTTGATGCCGAACAGGTTGTGGCTACTGCTGCCATCCTGGGCGCGCATGACCGATTTGCCCCAACCGGTTTCCAGGGCAGCCTGAGCCACCAGGTAACGCGGATCGACGCCGATACGGTCGGCAGCCTCTTTGGCCATTGGCAGCATGGTGTTGACGAATTCGTCGGCGGAGCTGAAGGCTTTCTTCGCCGGTGCCAGTGGGATTTGAGCCATGGCACGACCATAAATCTGCAGACGCCCGCTGGATGTCGTGTCCGTTTGCGAAGCCAGCCAATCGCCGTTGTACAGAGAGCCGGAACCGGTCGTGGTGCTCGGCGGCACCTGGACTTTGTTCTGCGTTGCGGTGGCGGTCGCCGCCGTGGTCGATGTCGATACCGATGCAGATGGCACCAGCCCGGCGAGCAAACGGTCGGCCAGTTTCGGTGGCAATGCCAGACGCCGCTGATTGATCAGTGCCATGTCGTTGCGGTGAGCGCCCTCGCCCGCTCCTGCCGGTGCCTTCACCGAGCGCGAAGCCCACAACGGGCGCTCGCCATTGAGGCGCGACAGCGGCCCGTTGGTGGCGACCGTACCGGCGGCAATCGGCGTTTCCACGGCAGCTTGCGCGGCGGCCTGCTTGGCGGCAGACGCTGCCGCGGCCTCCCCCGGCGCCATCGGTTTGTTCTTCGACATCTGGCGCATCAGCACGTCCGCCAGGCCAATACCGCCGCCCTCGCGGGACAGGGAAACGGCCAACTGCTGGTCGTACATTTCCTGGTACTGCTTGGCCGCCGGCGTATTGAGCGGGTTGTCCTGGCCCAGCGCTTCGGTGGCCGAGCGCATGGACTTGAGCATTTCACCAAGGAACAGCGACTCGAATTCCTGCGCCACTTTGCGCATGTTCGCATCGCTGTTCTTGTCGCCAACCTTGAGCTGGTTCAGGCGGTTCAGGTCCGAGTAGGAACCCGAATCACTGCTGCTGACCAGACCGCTTTTGCGCATATCCATGATCGCCGTCCTCAGATCACGATCAAGTCGGCTTGCAACGCGCCAGCCTGTTTCAGCGCTTCGAGGATCGCCATCAAGTCACCCGGTGCCGCGCCGACCTGGTTCACCGCACGGACGATCTCGTCGAGGGTGGTGCCCGGGCCGAACTTGAACATCGGCTTGGCTTCTTGCTGAGCGTTGACCCGCGAGCGCGGCACGACCGCCGTCTGCCCGTTGGACAGAGGGCCGGGCTGGCTGACGATCGGGTCTTCGGTAATGGTCACGGTCAGGCTGCCGTGGGTCACGGCGGCCGGCGAAACCTTGACGTTCTGGCCGATCACGATGGTGCCGGTGCGCGAGTTGATGATGACTTTCGCCACCGCCTGACCCGGATCGACTTCGAGGTTTTCGAGGATCGACAAATAGTCGACCCGCTGGCTCGGATCGAGTGGCGCGGTCACGCGGATCGAGCCACCGTCGATGGCCTGAGCGACGCCAGGGCCGAGCATGTCGTTGATCTTGTCGACGATGCGCTTGGCGGTGGTGAAGTCCGAACGGTTGAGGTTCAGGGTCAGGGTGTTGCCCTGATTGAAACCGCTTGGCACGGCACGTTCGACCGACGCACCGCCAGGGATGCGGCCGGCCGACGGAACGTTGACGGTGATCTTGGAACCGTCACGACCCTCGGCATCGAAACCGCCGACCACCAGGTTGCCCTGAGCGACGGCGTAGACGTTGCCGTCGATACCTTTGAGCGGCGTCAACAGCAAGGTGCCGCCGCGCAGGCTCTTGGAGTTACCGATGGACGCCACGGTGATATCTATCTGCTGACCTGGCTTGGCGAACGCCGGCAAGTCGGCGCTGATCGATACCGCCGCAACGTTCTTCAGCTGCACGTTACCGGAACCTGCCGGTACCTTGATGCCGAACTGCGAGAGCATGTTGTTGAAGGTCTGCAGGGTGAACGGGGTCTGGGTCGTCTGGTCACCGGTGCCGTTAAGCCCGACCACCAGGCCGTAGCCGATCAATTGGTTGGAACGCACGCCGGAAATACTGGCGATGTCCTTCAGCCGCTCGGCTTGTGCATCGAAGGCCGCCGTCAGCAACAGGGCACCCACCATCAGGTGTTTGAAGTTCAACATGCTCAACTGGAAAGCCACCTAGAAAGGGAACAGCGGGCTGAGGAAGAAACGGTCGAACCAGCCTGGCTGACTCGCATCGGCAAACGCGCCGGTGCCCGAATAGGTGATGCGCGCATCGGCAACACGAGTCGACGACACGGTGTTGTCGGTGGCGATGTCATCGGCGCGAACGAGGCCGGCAATCCGCACCAGCTCATCACCGGTATTGAGGGTCAGCCACTTCTCGCCGCGCACGGCGATGATGCCGTTGGGCAACACGTCGGCGACAGTCACGGTGATCGAACCGGTCAGGCTGTTGCCCTGCCCGGCTTTACTGTCACCCTTGGTCGCGCGATCGCCGCTGTAGCCGGCGTTCAGACTGAGATCACCAGTGTCTAACGGGTTGTTCACGCTGGGCACCGTACCAAACAGCGAGGACAGACCGATGCTGGCCTTGCTGGTCTTGTCGACCTGAGAGTTGGCGTTCTTGCTCGCCTGGGTGCGCTCGTTCAGGGTGATGGTGATGATGTCACCGACCCGGAACGCCTTGCGGTCGCTGTACAGGTTCTGTTCGAAACCGGCCTGGTAGATCGAGCCGTTATTGGCGGCAGCCGGCAGCGGCGTGCGCGGCAACACCGGGGCGTAGTAAGGGTCATTGGGCTTTGGCGTCGGACCGACGCACCCCGCCAGCGCGGCGACCCCACTCAGTGCCAGAACAGATACGAAGCGATTCATGACCCTACCTCACGGTGTTGCAGGCGACCTCATGGCCGCCTCATAGACTTGATTACAGATTCTGCGTTACGAACGAGAGCATCTGGTCGGCGGTGGAGATCACTTTGGAGTTCATCTCGTAGGCGCGCTGAGTGGTGATCATGTTGACCATCTCTTCAACGGTGCTGACGTTGGACGTTTCCAGGGTGTTCTGCAGCGTGGTGCCGAAACCGGCCAGGCCCGGGGTGCCGACTTGCGGCGCGCCACTGGCAGCGGTTTCCAGGAACAGGTTGTTACCCACCGCTTGCAGACCGGCCGGGTTGATGAAGTCGGCGGTTTGCAGGTTGCCGATCACCTGGGCGGCCGGGTTGCCGGCAACGGTGATGGACACGGTGCCGTCACGGCCAACGGTGAACGTCTGGGCGTTGTTCGGAATGACAATGGCCGGTTCCAGGGCGAAGCCGCTGGCGTTGACGATCTGGCCGTTGGAATCCAGGTGGAAGGTACCGTCACGGGTGTAGGACGTGGTGCCATCGGGCTGCAGGATCTGGAAGAAACCACGACCGTCGATGGCCATGTCCAACGGCTGTTCGGTGGTTTGCAGGCTGCCGGCGGTGAAGTTTTTCTGGGTGCCTACGATGCGCACACCGGTACCCACTTGCAGACCCGACGGCAGTTCGCTGTCCTGGGTCGACTGGGCGCCTGGTTGGCGCTTGACCTGATACAGCAAGTCCTGGAACTCGGCGCGGTCACGTTTGAAACCCGTGGTCGATACGTTCGCCAGGTTGTTGGAAATGGTGGTGAGGTTGGTGTCCTGGGCGGACAGACCTGTTTTGGCAACCCATAGAGCCGGAAGCATTCGATTCTCCTCGTGCGCCTGTTTTACGGCGCGACGTTCTGATAATTAGCTGATCTGCAAGACCCGAGCCATGGCCTGGTCATCGTCTTTGGCGGTGTTCATCATCTTGATGTGCAGCTCGAACTGCTTGGCCAGCGCCAGCACCGAGGTCATTTCTTCCACGGCATTGACGTTGCTCGACTCGAGGAAGCCGGACACCAGTTTGACGCCAGCATCGGCTTGCGCCGGCTTGCCGTCCTTGGTGTGGATCGAGCCGTCCAGGCCTTTGGTCATGTTCTTGAAGTCCGGGTTGACCAGCTTGATGCGGTCGACTTCGGCCATCACCCGCGGGCCTTCTCCCATCGCGCGGATGCTGATGGTGCCGTCTTCGCCGACTTCGACCTGCTGCTCAGGCGGCACGGCAATCGGCCCGCCATTGCCCATCACCGGCATACCGTTGCCGGCACGCAGCACGCCCAATGCGTCAACGTTCAGGCTGCCGGTGCGTACATAGCTTTCACCGCCATCGGGGTTCTGCACGGCGATCCAGCCGTTGCCTTGCACCGCGACATCGAGGTCGCGACCGGTTTCCACCAGCGTGCCCGCAGAGAAGTCGGTGGCCGGACGTTCGCTCATGGCAAACGCGCGCGCCGGAAAGCTGTCACCAAACACCGGCATCGAACGGGCCTGTTCCAGGTCCTTCTGAAAACCGTTGGTAGAGATGTTCGCCAGGTTGTTGGCATGAGCCTTCTGCGCCAGTGCATTCTGGCTGGCGCCGGTCATTGCCACATAAAGGTACTTGTCCACACTCTTTCCTCTGCATGCCGGACGTTTGCCGCCCACCGCTGTACTGCTGAGCCATAAGCAATTTGCAGACCAACTTTTTTCTGGCGGCGCAGGGCCCGGCAAACAAAGGACTTGAGGGTTTCAGAGGGGATGGGGGGAATGTATCGAAGACGAAAAACCGGCGGTGTTATGCCGCTTCGCGGCAATCCTCAGTTTCCGTCACCTGATCGTTCCCACGCTCTGCGTGGGAATGCCTCAATGGACGCTCCGCGTCCGCTCTTGGGACGCAGAGCGTCCCGGGCTGCATTCCCACGCAGAGCGTGGGAACGATCAGTCAGGTGTTGTCTTTACCGACTTCGTACTCACGCAACTTATTAGCAATAGTGGTATGCGAAACCCCCAACCGCTTGCCCAATTGCCGACTGCTCGGATGCTCGGAATACAAGCGCTCCAGCACGGCTTTCTCGAAGCGCCCGACAATCTCGTCCAACCCGCCCTCGAGGGAGAAATCGCCAAGGGGCTGACGCACACCGTAATCCGGAAGACGAATGTGCTCGGCTTTGACTGTCCCGCCCTCGCACAGGGAAACCGCCTGAAACAGCACGTTCTCCAACTGCCGCACATTGCCCGGCCAGTGATAGTGACTGAGCCGCTCCATCGCCGCCGGGGCTAGTTTCGGCAACGGGCAACCGATCTGCCGACTGGCCTGATCGAGGAAATGCTCCACCAACGGCGCCAATCCGTCGAGGCATTCGCGCAACGGCGGGATGTGCAACGAGAGCACGTTCAAGCGGTGATACAAATCCTGGCGAAACTCACCGCGAGCACACAGCTCGGACAAGTCCACTTGAGTCGCGCAGATCACCCGCACATCCAGATAAACCTCTTCATCGCTGCCGACACGACGGAAGCAACCGTCCTGCAGAAAGCGCAGCAATTTCACCTGCAAGCGCGGGCTCATTTCGCCGACGCCGTCGAGAAACAACGTACCGCCCGCCGTCAGCTCCAACAGCCCGAGCTTGCCTTCGGCCCGCGCTCCTTCGAAGGCACCAGGGCCGTAGCCGAACAGTTCGGTCTCGGCCATGGACTCCGGCAGACCGGCGCAGTTGAGCGCCATCAGCGGTGATTGCCCACGCGGGCTCGCCAAGTGACAGGCCCGCGCCAACAACTCTTTGCCGGTGCCGGTTTCGCCCTCTATCAACAGCGGCGCATCCAGCGGTGCCATGCGTCGCGCTTCGCGAACCACCGCCGCCATCACTTTCGAGCTTTGGAAAATGCTGTCGAACCCGCGCAATTCCTGCTTGCGCACGTTATAGATGCGCTCGCCCACCCGGTCCGCCCGGTGCAACGTCAACACCGCGCCGGCCATGGCCTCGCTTTCGTCATGTTCCGATTGCAACGGCGCGATGTCGGCGAGAAACACATCCCCCTTGACCTTCACCCGCAAGCCGTTGATCCGTGACTTGTTGGCGCGCACCAGCTCCGGCAAATCGAAGTCCTCGGCGTACCGCGACAGCGGAATCCCCGGCACCTCATCCACCCGCACCCCGAGCAACTGCGCCGCCGCACGGTTGGCCGCGACGATGGAGCCGCCCATGTCGATCGACAGCACCGGAAACTCCAGGGCACCGAGCAAGGCATTGAGCTCCATGTGCCGACGCTCGCTGGGCATCAGCCCTACGCGCTTGACGCCGAATACCCCGCCAATCGCCTCGAACTTCGGGCGCAACGCCTGGAACTGAATATTGATCAGGTTCGGGCAGTGCAGATAGATCGCATTGCCATGTTCACCGCCCACTTCGCCACGGGCGACATTGATCCCGTACTCGACCAGCAGGTTGAGAATGTCGCGCAGGATACCGATGCGGTTCTGGCAGTGGACTTTGATACGCATATAAAGGCCCAAAAAAGCGGTGAGTGAGGTTGATGCCTGGCGCACAACCTGTGGGGTATTCGCAGTGCCCTCGGACATTTTTTGCCGAGTGGCTCAGTTAGTCGTCAAGATTATGTGACAGGTAGAGCGCATTTCAAACCCTGAGAACTCAATACTTGCGCCATAGCGGCCAATCCGTAACGAATACTTTACAAAAAGCACGGATTTTTCCTACGCATAACGGGAATCACCTGCTGCAACACCGCACACCTTGGGGTATTTCTAGGTCCATAGCTGTACACACAACAAGAACGAATCCCCTAGCAGGAGAGCAGCATGAAGCAGACGCAATACGTGGCTCGCGAGCCCGATGCGCAAGGTTTTATCGACTACCCCACCGAAGAACACGCGGTGTGGAACACGCTGATCACTCGCCAGCTGAAAGTGGTCGAGGGCCGTGCGTGCCAGGAATACCTGGACGGTATCGAAAAACTCGGTCTGCCCCACGACCGCATTCCGCAACTCGGTGAAATCAACAAAGTCCTCGGTGAAACCACCGGCTGGCAGGTTGCCCGAGTCCCCGCACTGATTCCCTTCCAGACCTTTTTCGAATTACTGGCGAGCAAACAGTTTCCGGTGGCGACCTTCATTCGTACCCGCGAAGAGCTGGATTACCTGCAAGAGCCAGACATTTTCCACGAAATCTTTGGCCACTGTCCGCTGCTGACCAACCCCTGGTTTGCCGAATTCACCCACACCTACGGCAAACTCGGCCTACAGGCTTCCAAGGAAGAACGGGTGTACCTGGCGCGTCTGTACTGGATGACCATCGAGTTCGGCCTGGTCGACACATCGCAAGGCCTGCGCATCTATGGCGGCGGTATTTTGTCCTCGCCGAAAGAAACCGTTTATTCCCTGTCGGACGCACCTGAGCATCAGGCCTTCGACCCGCTGGAATGCATGCGCACGCCATACCGCATCGACATTCTGCAACCGTTGTACTTTGTCCTGCCGAACCTCAAGCGCCTGTTCGACCTGGCCCACGAAGACATCATGGGCATGGTCAAACAAGGCATGCAGCTTGGATTGCACGCACCGAAATTTCCGCCAAAAGCTGCGTGACCCGCGCCTTTTGGCATCAAGTGAGTCTGTTACGGATCGCCGCTTTGCTTTAGCGTGGTCCCACTGACGACCGTTTTTCAAAACACTCGATTTCAGGAACACATCATGTCCACATTAAACCAAGCCCACTGCGAAGCCTGCCGCGCCGATGCCCCTCAGGTCAGCGACGAAGAATTGCCGATCCTGATCAAACAGATCCCTGACTGGAACATCGAAGTCCGCGACAGCGTGATGCAGTTGGAAAAAGTTTTTCTGTTCAAGAACTTCAAACACGCGCTGGCGTTCACCAACGCGGTCGGCGAAATCTCTGAGGCCGAAGGTCACCACCCGGGCCTGCTGACCGAGTGGGGCAAAGTCACCGTGACCTGGTGGAGCCACTCCATCAAGGGCCTGCACCGCAACGATTTCATCATGGCCGCGCGCACCGACGAAGTGGCCAAAGAAGCCGAGGGCCGCAAATAATGCATTTCGACGCCATCGGCCGAGTACCCGGCGACCCGATTCTCGGCCTGATGGAGGCCTATGCGCAGGACCCCAACCCGCGCAAATTCGACCTTGGCGTGGGTGTCTATAAAGATGCCCAGGGCCTGACGCCCATCCTCGAAGCGGTGAAGCTCGCCGAGCAGCGCCTGGTGGATCGCCAAGCCACCAAGACCTACATCGGCGGTCACGGCGATGCTGCGTTCGGCAAGGTCATCAACGAGTTGGTGCTGGGCGCCGATTCGGCGCTGATCGCCGAGCAACGGGCCGGTGCCACTCAGACGCCGGGCGGCACCGGCGCGCTGCGCTTGAGCGCCGATTTCATTGCCCAATGCCTGCCGGGCCGAGGCGTATGGTTGAGCAACCCGACCTGGCCGATCCACGAAACCATTTTCGCGGCGGCGGGGGTCAAGGTCAGTCACTACCCGTACGTGGGCAGCGATAACCGTCTGGATGTGGACGCGATGCTCGCGGTGCTCAATGCAGCACCCAAGGGCGACGTGGTGCTGCTGCACGCCTGCTGCCACAACCCGACCGGTTTCGACCTGTCCCACGACGATTGGCGCCGGGTGCTGGATGTGGTGCGCAGTCGTGATTTGCTGCCACTGATCGACTTCGCCTATCAGGGCTTTGGCGACGGCCTGGAGCAAGATGCCTGGTCGACACGGCTGTTCGCCGCCGAGTTGCCGGAAGTGCTGATCACCAGTTCCTGCTCGAAGAACTTCGGCCTGTACCGCGACCGCACCGGCGCGCTGATTGTCTGCACGCAAACCGCCGACAAGCTGCTGGATATCCGCAGCCAACTGGCCAACATCGCCCGCAACCTGTGGTCGACACCACCGGATCATGGCGCCGCCGTGGTCGCGACCATCCTTGGCGATCCAGAGCTGAAAAGCCGCTGGGCCGACGAAGTGGAAGCCATGCGTTTGCGTATCGCCCAGTTGCGCAGCGGTCTGGTCGAAGCACTGGAACCCCATGGCTTGCGCGAGCGGTTTGCGCATATTGGCGTGCAACGCGGGATGTTTTCCTACACCGGCTTGTCGCCGGAGCAGGTCAAGCAACTGCGCGAGCATCACAGTGTGTACATGGTCAGCTCGGGCCGGGCGAACGTGGCCGGGATGGATGCGACGCGCCTGGATCTGCTGGCCGAGGCCATCGCTGACGTTTGCAAATAACCATCGAGCACTGCAAGTCCCCCTGTGGGAGCGGGCTTACTCGCTCCCACATTTGAGTCGCCCCCTCTTATCGACCTGTCTAGACAATCCCATCCGTCGCAACATGTGGATATAAAAGTCTATTTGTCATTTCTCCTGCTGTATCCTGCCCAGGCTTTTTTAAAGCGCGGATCTACCAGATCTATCAACAGACTTAGCGAGGAGCGCGACATGCACGAGATCCCTAATCTCCCCTTCCCAAGCCTGCACGAAACTGAGCAGACAACCACGCAACAAGCCGGTGCCCAACAGCCCGAGACGAAAGAAGCACCTGAACGCCGCCAGGCCGACAGCGAAGACTGATACACCCGCACCACCAGACCGTGTGGAAAGCGCTAATATGCGCTTTCCACACCGCCTGAACCGCGAGCCCCGCACCATGAGCGATGATTTTACTGAAGCACAGGCCAGCGTCCTGATCGGCACCGCCGAGAAGATGATCGACATCTGGAACCGCCTTTCCCCCGAGAAGCAAGCCGCCCTGCTGGCCCGCTTCGGCAGCGAAGAAAACGCCCTGGCCGCCCTGGTCACGACGCAACTGGTCGCCCCTGCAAAATCCTGACTCATCCCGTTCGGCAAATAGTTTTACTTTTTCACGCCTCGCGACTGTCCACGCCGCTATCATAAGCAGCCTATCTATCCTGCTGCCCCGTGGACCTTTTACCCATGTCAAAAACCCAGCGCCCCTTGGCGGTCACGCTGCAAGTTGTCTCCATCGTCCTGTTCACGTTCATCGGTTACCTGAATATCGGCATTCCCCTGGCCGTACTGCCGGGCTACGTCCACAGCGACCTCGGTTTCGGCGCCGTGATCGCCGGGCTGGTGATCAGTGTGCAATACCTGGCCACCCTGCTCAGCCGCCCGTACGCCGGGCGCATCATCGATAACAAGGGCAGCAAACTGGCGGTGATGTATGGCCTCGCCGGCTGTGGTTTGAGCGGTGTATTCATGCTGATTTCCGCCTGGACCCAAAGCCTGCCGACGTTAAGCCTGATCAGTCTGTTGATCGGTCGTCTGGTGCTCGGCAGCGCGGAAAGTCTGGTGGGTTCCGGGTCGATCGGCTGGGGCATCGGCCGCGTCGGCGCGGCGAACACCGCCAAGGTCATCTCCTGGAACGGCATCGCCAGTTATGGCGCGTTGGCGGTCGGCGCACCGCTGGGGGTGCTACTGGTGAGCCAACTGGGTTTGTGGAGCATGGGCGTGAGCATCGTGCTGCTGGCCGTGCTGGGCGTGGCGCTGGCCTGGCCGAAAACCGCGGCACCGATTGTCGCAGGTGAACGTTTGCCGTTCATGCATGTGCTGGGACGGGTATTTCCTCATGGCTGCGGTCTGGCGCTGGGCTCCATCGGCTTTGGCACCATCGCGACCTTCATTACCCTGTACTACGCGACTCAGCATTGGTCCAACGCGGTGCTGTGCCTGAGCTTGTTCGGCGCCAGTTTTATCGGTGCGCGACTGCTGTTTGGTAACCTGATCAACCGCCTCGGCGGCTTTCGCGTGGCAATTGCCTGCCTCTCGGTGGAAACCCTCGGGCTGTTGCTGCTGTGGCTGGCGCCGGACGCTCATTGGGCACTGGCTGGCGCGGCACTGAGCGGTTTCGGTTTCTCGCTGGTGTTCCCGGCCTTGGGCGTGGAAGCGGTCAACCTGGTGCCCGCTTCCAGCCGTGGCGCGGCGGTCGGGGCTTATTCGCTGTTCATCGATTTGTCGCTGGGGATTACCGGACCGCTGGCGGGTGCGATTGCGGCAGGTTTCGGTTTTGCCTCGATCTTCCTGTTCGCCGCCCTCGCCGCCTTGAGCGGATTGATGCTGAGCGTTTACTTGTACCGGCAGGCGCCAAAGTATCGGGAAGAACGTGAAGCCCGCTAGAAATCCACCTTGCCACGCCCGGCCTTGATGCTGCCGCGTTTGGTCTTGGATTCGAGCCGACGTTTCTTCGAACCGAGGGTCGGCTTGGTCGGGCGGCGTTTCTTTTCGACTTTGGTGGCACTGAGGATCAATTCGGTCAGACGCTCCAGTGCGTCGGCGCGGTTCTGCTCCTGCGTGCGGTACTGCTGGGCCTTGATGATCAACACACCTTCGCTGGTGATGCGACTGTCGCGCAGCGCCAACAGCCGCTCCTTGTAGAACTCGGGCAAGGACGAGGCCGGAATGTCGAAGCGCAGATGCACGGCGCTGGAGACTTTATTGACGTTCTGCCCACCGGCACCTTGTGCGCGAATGGCCGTCAATTCGATCTCGGCATCCGGCAGATGCACGTTGTTGGAAATCACCAGCATGGAAAATCACTACCTCAGGTCGCTATGCGACAGATAAACCCAACTCCGACAGCAGCATCGAGGCTTGTGCGCGAGAAATCACGGCACCCTTGAACAGTTTGGCATCATTGAGCCGAAAACCGCTCAAATCGGCACCGCGTAAATCCGCACCGGCAAACGTCGCCCCATTGATACGTGCATGCGCCAGGCTGCAATCGACAAACTCAGCCTTGCGAAAGTCCGCATCGCTCAAGTCCGCCTCAGAGAAATCCAGGTTGCTCAGCGTGCTCCTGGCAAATGACATTCCCGGCAAGAAAGCACTGTTAAGTCGCGTTTCACTGAATGAAAGGCCCAGGCTCGAACAGTGACTGAAGTTCGCGCCCGTCAACTTGCATCCGTCGAAATTGACTTGCGCCAGTTTGGCTCGCTGCCATCGAGTGTTGTTCAAATCACAATTACTGAACGATGCCTCCAGCAGATGTGCCGCTTCGAAAATCGCGTGCGCACCCCGACAACCCTTCCATTGCGTTCCCTCCAGGCGCGCCCCGAGAAACTGGCTGCGCAACAATATGCAACGCTGGAACTCGCAGTGATCCAGCACCAGCCTCGACAAATCAGCGTCGGTAAAGTCCACGCCCGTGAAGCGCAATGGCACGTTGCTCCCGTCAATCAGCGCTTGAACATCTTCACGACCCAGCATCCCGCCTTCGATTTCATAATATGTCTGCCCTTCGCCCATGCCTGGCTCCTATGTGATTGGATTGGCTGAAGGCAGTCTATCGCCACCTTGCGTAGGACCGCAGACAAAAAAACCGGCAGAAGCCGGCTTTTTTGTTGTCATCCTTTGCCTACTTGATCGCAGAACCGACAACAGCAGTGCCGTGGTCACGACGCTTGTTCTTGATGCCGTAGCAAACCCACATGAACGCGACCCACACCGGAATCGCATACACCGAGATCTGGATGCCCGGAATCAGCAGCATCACGCCGAGGATGAACGCCACGAACGCCAGGCAAATGTAGTTGCCGTACGGGTACCACAAGGCCTTGAACAGCGGCGTCTGTCGGGTATTGTTCATGTGCTGGCGGAACTTGAAATGCGAGAAGCTGATCATTGCCCAGTTGATCACCAGGGTTGCTACCACCAACGACATCAACAGTTCCAGCGCGTTTTGCGGGATCAGGTAGTTCAGCAACACCGCGATCAACGTCACGGCGGCCGACGCCAGGATCGAACGCACCGGCACGCCACGCTTGTCGATCTTCGACAAGGCCTTCGGCGCATCGCCCTGCTCGGCCATGCCCAGCAACATGCGGCTGTTGCAGTAAGTGCCGCTGTTGTACACCGACAGCGCCGCGGTCAGGACCACGAAGTTGAGGATGTGCGCGGCGGTGTTGCTGCCGAGCATCGAGAACACTTGCACGAACGGGCTACCGCTGTAGGCATCGCCGGACGCATTCAGCGTTGTTAGCAGGCTGTCCCAAGGGGTCAGCGACAGCAGGACCACCAACGCACCGATGTAGAAAATCAGGATCCGGTAGATCACCTGGTTGATGGCTTTCGGGATCACGGTTTTCGGCTTGTCGGCTTCAGCAGCGGTGAAACCGAGCATTTCCAGGCCGCCGAAGGAGAACATGATGATCGCCATGGCCATCACCAGACCACTGACGCCGTTCGGGAAGAAGCCGCCGTGGGTCCACAGGTTGGTCACCGAGGCTTGCGGACCGCCGTGGCCGCTGACCAGCAAGTAGCTGCCCAGGGCAATCATGCCGACGATCGCCACGACCTTGATGATCGCGAACCAGAACTCGGCTTCGCCGAAGACTTTGACGTTGGCCAGGTTGATCGCGTTGATCAGCACGAAGAAAGCGGCGGCCGAGACCCAGGTCGGGATGTCCGGCGCCCAGTAGTGGATGTATTTGCCGACCGCAGTCAGCTCGGACATGCCCACCAGAATGTACAGAATCCAGCAGTTCCAGCCCGACAGGAAGCCGGCGAAACCGCCCCAGTATTTGTGGGCGAAGTGGCTGAAGGAACCGGCGACCGGCTCTTCGACGATCATTTCGCCCAGTTGGCGCATGATCATGAAGGCGATGAAGCCGCAAATGGCGTAACCGAGAATCATCGACGGGCCGGCGGATTTGAGTACACCGGCCGAGCCGAGGAACAACCCGGTACCGATCGCGCCACCGAGGGCGATCAGTTGAATATGACGATTTTTCAGGCCGCGTTTAAGCTCGCCTGAATGCGAGTTTTGTCCACTCATGAAAAGGGTCTCACGCAAGGTTTGATGATGTTCAGTAGACGTTGCTGCTCGGTTGCGATTTCAAGCAGCGCCGATCAAACCCCAGCGCAGGCACCAGGAGTTCAGCGTTTTTACGACAGTCATGCGTCACCTATTTGTTTTTATCTGTGACGAAATCGAACCCGACACGCTCGTGACGCGGCGGAGTGAACAAGGCGGGTAGCCTTGAAGTTTGCGCTATTGCGCAGAGGGTCACAGTTAAAACGCGGCGCATTGTACACCTGTAACCCCCTGCTGCCAGACACCGCTGGATCAGCGCGTCGGTTGCCGGGATTGCGTGTGTCCGCCTCGAGTGGCTCGGGCGGCTGCAAAAATTGAGTCAGGCCTTTGCAGGCCATCGACGGGAGCAGCGGAGAAATCGCTCCACGGGGTGAGATGGAGATGAGTCACGGCGTTCATTGCGCCTCCTTCTTGTTATGCACCTGCACGACAGGCATGGGGCGCATCTCACCCTTCAAACGATGCTGAAACAAGCGCACCAGAGCCCTTGAATCCCATCCACACAGCGGCGGACGGCAGCTTTTCCTTACAGCCCTTTCCCCAGCGGCATTCCACGGGGTTTGAGCGGGCTTTTCGTAAGGTTTTGTTTACAAGGCGTAACGCAAATTTTCCAAACCAGATCCAGAGACTCTCTGACTGTAAATTGACGATAGGAAGCTTGCTAAGTAAATACCCGACCTAGTTTTCTGTTTTCTATTAAAAAGTTCGCTTTCGAAAAACGGAATAAATAGTTCAAATGAAAATTGTTTGATTATTTTTTTGCATTCCAAAAATCTGTGAACTAGGTTTGCAGCAACTCGCCGAGCCGCATCGACCGACAAGTTGACGCGCTCTTCAACGAGCGAAAAACGCGCCGCTGTTCTTACCGAAGCTGTTCTTACCAAAAGAAGTCATCTAGGAGATTCACCATGCAAGCACTGGACAAAGACTTGGACACTGAACTGCAACTGGACGATTGGTTTGAAGCACCGACCCATGAGGCCGCCGTTGAAATGATGCAAGCCGATGCGGTTGTTCCGTTCGGCACGGCGATGTGGCCTTTGTAAGGTATTCCGACGGGCACGATCCGGCCGGTCGTACCCGCCTCTTTCTCGGTTTGTCAGGGAGGACTACATGGATAAGCAGCGCGCCATTTCGCATTTCCTTTACTACCTCGAACATCACCCTGCCGTTGCCGGTGTCAACCCGGCAAAGGTCTTGCTCGGCCACACCGCTGACTACGAGGCACTGACCGGCGCCATTGCCGAGCAAGCCGGTAACAGCCCACGGTTCAGCTTCAGCGCAATGCGCCTGGACCTCGAACCCACCCAATTGCTGGTTCAGGCGATTGCGGACAGCGATCTGTACATTTTCTTCTATGACTCTTCCACCCTGCCCAACCCGCGTCCCGACGGCCCGGACTTTGTCCGTGCGCTGCAAGGCGTCATGGCAGAAAACTGGAAGAAGTCGCTGCTGTTCAAGGATTACGGCGACTACTTCTACGACACCTTCAGTGTCACCCCGCAGCGAATTGCCGGATTGAACAGGCACTTGATCCAGCGCATGTCCCACGCCACCACCTTGAGTTTCAAAGATGATCATGGCTCGTGGTTCGAAACGCCATTGAACAGTATCAAGAAATGGACCGACATCAACGGTATCGGCAACTTCGATCTGGCCCCCGGCGAGATCGCCACCCATAGCGAGGCCATTAATGGCCGGGTGAAGTTTATGGGAACGTTCCTCGGCACAATTCCGTTTGCCCGCAAGTACGGCGTACTGACGTCACCGCTGGAGTTGTGGATCGAGAGCTCGACCATCAGCAAAATCGCCACCGATGTGCCGGGACTGGAGCATGACTTCAACAAGTACCTGGACGCCAATCCGTCCAATCGACGGATCGAGGAGCTGGGGATCGGCACCAATGAAGGCGTGAAAGCGTTGTATGCGCGCAATGCCGGGTTCGAGGAGCGCCATTGCGGCTTGCACCTGGGGCTGGGCGGTGGCGCCAAGGGTAGCCATCATCTGGACCTGATCTTCTCCAGTGGCGTGTTGGCGCTGGATGATGAGCCGGTGTTTAACGGACGGTTTGTCTTTTAGCCCAAGATTCTGCAGTGATGCCGAGGACGCCTTCGCGGGCAAGCCTCGCTCCCACACTGATCGCATTCCTATGAAACAACTCGGTCACCTGTGGGAGCGGGCTTGCCCGCGATGACTGACTTACAAACACCCCATCACTAAAACCAGCCCAAAAAAAACGCCATCCTCGAAGGATGGCGTTTTTCATGGAGCGCTTACCGATTACTCAGGCTTGCGACGACCGAAGCCCGGACGCTGGCCGGAACCGGCTGGTGCGCCGCGGCGCTTGCCCGATGGCGCGTCACGGTCGACCAGCACGATGCCTGGGCGTTTCTTCGGCGCCGGCTTGGCCGGACGCTTGGTGTCGGCCGGGCGGTCTGCCACCGGCGTACCACGGCCGGCAGGCGCGCCGCGGTCGCTACGACCACCGGACGGAGCGCCACGGCCTTCGCCACGCTCAGTGCGCCCGTTGGCCGGACGTGGAGTGCGTGGGCCGCGCTCGCCGTCCTGACGTGGCGCTGGCTTACGGGCCGGGCGCTCGCCTTCGATCTGTGGCTCGCGGGATTCGCGTGGGCTGGCAGCGGTCGCACCAGCAGCTGGACGCAACGTGCGCACGCGCTCGGTCTTGCCCATCGGACGCGACGATTTACGCTGCATACGATCGAGCTTGTCCTTGCTCTTGGCGTTCATCTGCGGCATCGCCACCGGGGTCAGACCGACTTCGGCACTGAGAATGTCGACTTCGTACTGGCTCATTTCGCGCCAGCGACCCATCGGCAGGTCGGAGTTGAGGAACACCGGACCGAAACGCACGCGCTTCAGGCGGCTGACCACCAGGCCCTGGGATTCCCACAGGCGACGGACTTCGCGGTTACGACCTTCCATCACCACGCAGTGGTACCAGTGGTTGAAACCTTCGCCGCCTGGTGCCTGCTTGATGTCGGTGAACTTGGCCGGGCCGTCTTCGAGTACCACGCCTGCCTTCAGACGCTCGATCATCTCGTCATCGACTTCGCCACGTACACGTACCGCGTATTCACGGTCCATTTCGTAGGAAGGGTGCATCAGGCGGTTGGCCAACTCACCGTCGGTGGTGAACATCAAGAGACCGGTGGTGTTGATGTCCAGACGACCGATATTGATCCAGCGACCTTCTTTCGGGCGCGGCATCTTGTCGAACACGGTCGGACGGCCTTCCGGGTCGACACGGGTGCAGATTTCGCCGTCGGGCTTGTTGTACATGATCACGCGGCGTACCGACTCGGCGGCTTCTTCGCGCTTGATCACCTTGCCATCGATGGTGATGGCGTCATGCAGGTCGACGCGCAGGCCGAGGGTGGCGTCTTTGCCATTGACCTTGATGCGGCCGTGGCTGATCCAGGCCTCTACGTCACGGCGCGAGCCGACGCCGATACGGGCGAGGACTTTCTGCAGTTTTTCGCCTGCGGGGCCGATTTCCTGGTCGTCTTTCTGGTCGTTGATACTCATCTGGGCACCTCCCGGTGTGATCAAGTTCAGGCCTTGGCCTGAAGATGTGAAATCTGGTCGTTTGACGAAGGAATCGCCAAAGGGTCGCGAATCATACGCTCATGGGAGCGTTCGCGCATCAGAGACTAGCTGATCGATGGGAGGTTATTGGCTTTTCCGCCGACCGGTGGCACCAAGCTCGAATTCAATACAGAACCAATGTGGGAGCGAGCCTGCTCGCGATGGCGGTGGATCAGACAACATTGATGTCGACTGACGCGCCCTCATCGCGAGCAGGCTCGCTCCCACAGGTTTTTGTCAATCTTCGAACTGGCGGCGCTCGGCCTCGATGGCTTCTGCCAAAGCCAGGGCTTCGGCTTCTTCGTCGGTCAGCTCGGGCTCAGGTTTCGGCTGTTCGAGGGCGGCTACGGCGGCCAGGAGCTTTTCGCGAGCTTCGGCAACGCCAAGAATGTCATCTTCCTGTTCTTGTTCAGCTTCAGCTTCAGCTTCAACTTCAACTTCGACCTGAGGTTCAACTTCGATTTCAGGCTCGGGTCCTGCCAACTCCCCTTCAGTCTCGGTCACCGCCCCATCGCGCATCAAATCGTCAAAGTCAGTCTTGAGCCCCTCCTCCATGGTGTCCAGCTCCAGCAGCAACGTATGGAAACTGGTTTCTTCCTTGGGCTCCTCCGGTTCGGCGCTGGCATCTGCCAATTCTTGCAACCCGGCCGGCACCGGCGCGTCATCGAACTCGAGCATCGGCTCGGGTTCCAGTTCACGCAGCTCCGCCAACGGTGGCAGGTCGTCGAGGTTCTTCAGGTTGAAATGATCGAGAAATGCCTTGGTGGTGGCGAACATCGCCGGCTTGCCGGGCACGTCACGGTAACCGACGATGCGGATCCACTCACGCTCCAGCAGGGTTTTCACAATGTGACTGTTAACCGCCACGCCGCGCACGTCTTCGATCTCGCCCCGGGTGATCGGCTGGCGATAGGCGATCAGGGCCATGGTTTCGAGCATGGCCCGCGAGTAACGCTGCGGCCGCTCTTCCCACAAGCGTCCGACCCACGGTGCGAATTTTTCGCGGATCTGCAAGCGATACCCGGAGGCGACTTCCTTCAACTCGAAGGCTCGGCCATCGCAGGATTTGGCCAGAATCGTCAGCGCTTTCTTGAAAACCGGCGGTTCGGGCCGCTCGCCTTCTTCGAAGAGTTCGAACAGGCGCTCCAGCGATTGTGGTTTTCCCGAGGCCAACAGAAAGGCTTCAAGCAGTGGCGCCAGCTCGCGGGGTTCAGTCAGGTTCATGATTCAACTCGTTATTCGGCTCGGGCCCGGACATGGATCGCCGCGAACGGCTCATTCTGCACCAGCTCGACCAAGGATTCCTTGACCAGTTCGAGGATCGCCATAAAGGTGACTACCACCCCCAGGCGCCCTTCTTCAGCGGTGAACAGCTCGACAAAAGGCACAAAACCGCCGCCCTTGAGCCGCTCCAGCACATCGCTCATACGCTCGCGGGTGGACAATGCCTCGCGGCTGACCTGGTGGCTTTCGAACATGTCGCCGCGGCGCAGGACCTCGGCCATGGACATCAGCAACTCTTCCAGACGCACATCCGGCAACAGCTTGCGCGCGCGTGCCTCCGGGGCATCGAGCTTGGGCACCACCACGTCGCGGCCAACGCGGCTCAGGCCATCAATGCCTTCGGCGGCAGCCTTGAAGCGTTCGTATTCCTGCAGACGACGGATCAGTTCGGCGCGGGGGTCGTCTTCTTCGTCTTCAATCGTTTCGGCCCGTGGCAGCAGCATCCGCGATTTGATCTCGGCGAGCATCGCGGCCATCACCAGGTACTCGGCGGCCAACTCCAGGCGCACCGACTGCATCAACTCGACATAGCCCATGTACTGACGGGTGATTTCCGCCACCGGGATGTCGAGGATGTTGATGTTCTGTTTGCGGATCAGGTACAGCAGCAGGTCGAGCGGGCCTTCGAAGGCCTCGAGAAAGACCTCAAGCGCATCCGGCGGAATGTACAGGTCCAGCGGCATTTCCATGACCGCCTGGCCATAGACCATGGCGAAAGGCAGTTCTTGCTGGGCGCCGGCCTGGCTGTCGACGGGTTCTACTGCAGACATCTAGGCCTCGGCCATGAATGGCGCAGGGTCGCCGCAACCGACGCGGATGACTTCCGGCTCGCCGTCGGCGAGGTTGATCACGGTGGATGCCTTGATCCCGCCGAAACCGCCGTCGATGATCAGGTCCACCTGATGCTCAAGCAACTGGCGCATTTCGTAGGGATCGGTCAACGGGTCGGTGTCGCCGGGCATGATCAGGGTCACGCTCATCAGCGGTTCGCCAAGTTCTTCGAGCAGCGCCAAAGCAATCGGGTGGCTCGGCACGCGCAGGCCGATGGTGCGCTTTTTCGGGTGCAGCAATAGCCGCGGAACTTCCCGGGTGGCGTTGAGAATGAAGGTGTAAGGCCCCGGCAAGTGAGCTTTGAGCAAGCGGAAGGTGCCGGTGTCGATCTTGGCAAACAGCCCCAACTGCGACAGGTCGCTGCAAATCAGCGCGAAGTTGTGCTTCTCATCCAGCTGACGCAACCGGCGCACGCGCTCCACGGCGCTCTTGTCGCCGATCTGGCAACCAATGGCGTAGGAAGAGTCCGTGGGATAAATCACCACCCCGCCGTTGCGGATGATCTCGACAGCCTGTTTGATCAGGCGCGCTTGCGGGTTTTCCGGATGAATCTGGAAAAATTGACTCACATTCTCTACCTGTTCAGACGGCGGCAATAATTGGGTCATGTTTGAATCGACACCACAGTGGTGGCAGATCCTCCGGGAGCGGGCGGTATTCACCGATCTCGGACCAGCCTCCAGGGCCATGAAAATCACTGCCGGCGCTGACCAGCAGACCAAATTCGCGGGCAAGAATCGCCAGGCTGCCCACCTGTTCGGCGGGTTGATGGCCATTGACCACTTCAATCGCGTGGCCCCCGGCTTGAATATAGTCAGAAATCAGGCGGCGACGCTTGCTGCGAGTGAAATCGTAGTGCCAGGGATGCGCCAGGCTGACCCAGGCACCCGCGGCGCGCAGGGTTTCGACGGTGTCTTCCAGGGTTGGCCAGTGTTGTTTGACGTCTCCCAGTTTGCCGGCACCCAGCCATTTGCGGAACGCTTCGGCGCGATCCTTGACGAAACCTTCACGCACCATCCAGTCGGCGAAATGCGGACGGGCCGGCGCGTTGCCACTGTCGCCCAGTTCCTGCTGAATGGCCCGGGCACCGTCAAGCGCCCCCGGCATGCCTTTCAACGCCAACTTGCGGCTTATTTCCTCGGACCGTAGCCAGCGGCCATCGTGCAATTTTGCGATGGCCTCGACCAACGGCGCGGCATTGACGTCGAAACCATAGCCCAACACATGAATGGTCGCCCCGCCCCAAGTGCAGGACAATTCGACGCCGTTGACCAGTTGCATCCCCAGCGCCGTCGCGGTGCTACGGGCCTCGTCGAGGCCTTCAAGGGTGTCGTGATCGGTCAAGGCCAGGACTCGCACGCCTTTCTCGAACGCACGCGCAACCAGTGCCGCAGGCGCCAGGGCGCCATCGGAAGCCGTGCTATGGCAGTGCAAATCAACATTCACAGGACTGTGTCACCTCAAATCAGCTGACGCTATCGCGCGTCAATATGTTTGTTATTATGCCGCCACATCCTGCTTCTGGCTGCCACTGTGAAACAATTCATCGACTTCATCCCGCTTCTACTGTTTTTCATCGTCTTCAAAATCGATCCACGGGTCGTCGACATTGGCGGCCATCAACTGACTGTCGGTGGTATTTACAGCGCCACAGCGATGCTGATCATCAGCTCCCTGGTGGTCTACGGCACGCTGTTCATCAAGCAGCGCAAGCTGGAGAAAGGCCAGTGGCTGACCCTCATCGCCTGCCTGGTCTTCGGCAGCCTGACCCTGGCGTTCCACAGCGAGACGTTCCTGAAATGGAAAGCCCCGGTGGTCAACTGGCTGTTCGCTCTCGCGTTCATCGGCAGCCACTTCGTCGGTGACCAACTGCTGATCAAGCGCATCATGGGCCACGCACTGACCCTGCCGGAACCGGTCTGGACCCGTCTGAACATCGCCTGGATCGTTTTTTTCCTGTTTTGCGGCGCCGCCAACCTGTTCGTTGCGTTCACGTTCCAGAGCTACTGGGTCGACTTCAAGGTCTTCGGCAGCCTGGGCATGACGTTGCTGTTCCTGGTCGGCCAGGGCATCTACCTGTCCCGCCACTTGCACGACGCCGACACCACCACGCCAAAAACCGAGGACTGACATGCTTTACGCAATCATTGCCACAGACGTCGCCAACTCCCTGGAAGCCCGCCTGGCCGCACGGCCTGCGCACCTTGAGCGCCTGCAAGTGCTTAAAGGCGAAGGTCGTATCGTATTGGCCGGCCCACACCCGGCGGTCGACAGCAATGATCCGGGCGCAGCGGGCTTCACTGGCAGCCTGATCGTTGCTGAATTCGATTCCCTGAGCGCCGCAAAGGCCTGGGCCGACGCCGACCCGTACATTGCCGCAGGCGTCTACGCCAATGTTTTGGTCAAGCCGTTCAAGCAAGTCCTGCCGTAAAATCCTTCCGCACGGTGAGCCTTGTCGGCTCATCGCGTGTTCAATCGCTCATTATTCTCGTTTACCGGCCGACAACCTGCCCAATACTCGTATTGGAATCAGGAGTTGCGATGCGCAAAGGTCCGTTGTGTCTGATGTTGGTGACGTTGTCGATCATGGCGCCCGCCCACGGTGAAGAAAGCGCCAATGGCGTTAATTCGACGCCGCTGTCCTTGAGCGCCGGCAGCCAGATCACCGAGTTGCAGCAGCGCTTGAAGGCAAGCGAACAGCAACGAGAAGAACTGAGCAAACAACTGCAAAATACCGATGGCGAACGCGAAAGCGCCCAGCTGAGCCGGTTGCGCCAAGAGAATCAGCGCCTGAAGCTGCAACTCAAGGAAACCCAGGCCAGCAACCCGCTGCCGCGCCTGCTGACTGACCAGCAACAGTGGTTCGTCATCGGAGCCGCAGTTGCGCTATTGGCCCTGCTCTGCGGTAT
This sequence comes from Pseudomonas sp. EL_65y_Pfl2_R96, assembly GCF_963970905.1. Taxonomy (NCBI): domain Bacteria; kingdom Pseudomonadati; phylum Pseudomonadota; class Gammaproteobacteria; order Pseudomonadales; family Pseudomonadaceae; genus Pseudomonas; species Pseudomonas sp. EL_65y_Pfl2_R96. The sequence goes on from NZ_CAXAQH010000001.1 coordinate 186,086, forward strand.
CTTCGCCAGTGGTGCCACTAGAAAACGTAGGCAATGGCTAAATTGAGTGAGTCATGAGCGAGCTGTTACTAATTGATGATGACCAGGAGCTGTGTGAGCTCCTGAGTAGCTGGCTGAGCCAGGAAGGCTTTCAGGTACGCGCCTGCCACGATGGCCAGAGCGCCCGTCGCGCGCTGGCCGAGACGTCTCCGGCAGCCGTGGTGCTGGACGTGATGCTGCCAGACGGCAGCGGCCTGGAACTGCTCAAGCAACTGCGCAGCGACCATCCGGATTTGCCGGTGCTGATGCTCTCGGCCCGTGGCGAACCCCTGGACCGCATCCTCGGCCTGGAACTCGGTGCCGACGATTACCTGGCCAAACCGTGCGACCCACGGGAACTGACAGCCCGCCTGCGCGCGGTGTTGCGCCGCAGTCATCCGACGGCAGTCTCCAGCCAGCTCGAGCTGGGTGACTTGTGCTTCAGCCCGGTGCGTGGCGTGGTCAGCATCGATGAACAGGAGTTCACCCTCACCGTCTCCGAAAGCCGCCTGCTCGAAGCCCTGCTCAAGCAACCCGGCGAACCGCTGGATAAACAGGAGCTGGCGCAAATCGCCCTGGGTCGCAAACTGACCCTGTACGACCGCAGCCTGGACATGCACGTGAGCAATCTGCGCAAAAAAATCGGCCCGCACCCCGATGGGCGTCCGCGCATCGTCGCGCTGCGCAGCCGCGGTTACTACTACAGCCTGTAAGAACCGAGAAAGAACCGAATAAGAGCAACCTGTGGCGAGGGCGTTTGCTCCCGCTGGGCTGCGAAGCGGCCCCAAAAGCGGGACTGCTACGCAGTCCAGCGGGAGCAAGCGCCCTCGCCACAGACGGGTGCCTGCACATGGAGCTTTGTCAGGTCGGCACAAGACCCTCTTTACCCAAGCTTTACGCTCCGCTGACCGCCGCTGACCTTGATCTGCGTAATCTGTACACATCCGGAACGTACCGGGAACGAGACAAGGAGATACACCATGCGCAAGACTCTTATCGCTCTGATGTTCGCTGCCGCCCTGCCGACCGTTGCCATGGCCACGCCTGAAGGCGCAAGCCCGATGGGTGATCACATGGACGGCTCACGTCACGGCGGTCAGATGCACGGCATGCACGGTAAAGGCCCTTACAGCCAGCTGGACCTGAGCCGCGAACAGCGCGAGCAGATCCGCAAGATCATGGGCGAGCAGATGCACGAGCGTCAGCAACTGGTCGACAAGTACCTGGAAAAACTCTCGCCAGCCGATCAGAAAGCCCTGAAAGACGAGATGGCGGCCAAGCACCAGAAAGCCGAAGCCGACGTTCGCGCAGTGCTGAAACCGGATCAACAGAAGCAATTCGACGAGATCCAGAAGAAACAAGCTGAGCGTCGCGCCGAATGGGCCGAGTTCAAGGCCTGGAAAGCGCAGCAAGCGCAAAAAGCGCAATAATGCGTCAACCTTGGACCCAACAGCTAATCACCGTTGGGTCTGATGCCACTCGATTTTAATGTAGGAGCGAGCCTGCTCGCGATGGCGTCCTTTCAGTCACGTTGATGTTGAATGTGCCGACGCTATCGCGAGCAGGCCCGCTCCCACATGGATTGCGTTTGTTCGAGGAATTTCTGTGCGTTCATTGTTCTGGCGTATCCTGGCCAGCTTCTGGCTGGCCATCGCTCTGGTTGCAGGGCTTTCCATTTTACTGGGGCACATGCTCAACCAGGACGCGTGGATTCTCAGTCGCCACCCGGGTCTCAACACCCTGGCCGAACAGTGGACGCAAACCTACGAAAGTCAGGGCGAAGAAGCCGCACAAGACATTCTGGAGCAGCGCAAGCGCCAGTATCACATCGACGTTCAGGTGCTCAACGAGACCGGGGACCCGGTGGTGCGCGGCACCTTCCCTCGGCGTGCAGCAGCCTTCGAGGCACGGCAGCAAAACGATGATCGGCGCCTGCCGTGGCGTCGTCTGACCGATGAATACACCAGCGCCAAGACGGGTGACACCTACCTGCTGATCTACCGCATTCCGCACCCGGAACTGGACGCCTGGCACCGTGAAAGCCTGCTCTGGCCGTTGAGTGCGCTGGGTATCGCCCTGGTGGTGCTGACCCTGTTCAGCCTGCTGGTGACCTTTTCCATCACCCGACCGCTGAGCCGTTTACGCGGCGCGGTGCATGAGTTGGGGCAAACGACGTATCAACAGAACAGCCTGGCGCAACTGGCCAATCGGCGCGATGAATTCGGTGTACTGGCCAACGACTTCAACCGCATGGGCGCACGCCTGCAAAGCCTGATCGGCAGCCAGCGGCAATTGCTGCGCGATGTGTCTCACGAGTTGCGCTCGCCCCTCGCCCGGCTACGCATTGCGCTGGCACTGGCCGAGCGGGCCAATCCTGAAGAGCGGGAAAAACTCTGGCCGCGCCTGACCCGTGAATGCGATCGACTGGAAGCACTGATCAGCGAAATCCTGGTGTTGGCGCGGGTCGATGCCGACAACGCCAGTGCCGAAGAGGTGGATCTCAATGCGCTGCTCAATACCCTGCAAAAAGATGCTCAGCTGGGCTCACCGGAGCAGAACGTGCGCCTTGAGGCCGAGCCGCAACTGAACCTCAGAGGCTGGCCGACCATGATCGAGCGCGCCGTGGATAACCTGCTGCGCAATGCCCAGCGCTTTAACCCGGTCGGGCAACCGATCGTAATGCAGGCGTTGCGCCAGGGCGACAGGATCGTGGTCAGCGTGCGCGATCACGGCCCCGGTGTAGAGGCAGAGCATTTGAATCAGTTGGGGGAACCGTTCTATCGGGCGCCGGGCCAGACAACGGCCGGGCATGGCTTGGGCCTGGCCATTGCGCGCCGCGCGGCGGAACGGCATGGCGGCAGCCTGGTGCTGGCCAATCACCCAGAGGGCGGGTTTGTTGCCAGCCTGGAATTGCCGTTGGCGCCGGGGGCTGTGGCTCAACCCTGAACCCTGTGGGAGCGGGCTTGCTCGCGATGGCGGCGGCACCTTCAACATCTCAGTGCCTGACACTCCGCTATCGCGGGCAAGCCCGCTCCCACAGGGGAATCGTTTCCTCAGTTACTACCCGGCCAGGCACTGACGAACTCGGTCAAATCAACCTTCTCCGCCACACGCGGTTCTTTCTGCGGTGTACCGAGATAAAGGAACGCAATCACCTCTTCCCCTTCCGCCAGCCCCAAACCTTTAGCCACATGCGCCGAATAAGCCAGTTCACCGGTGCGCCATACCGCGCCAATGCCTTGTGCGTAAGCGGCCAGCAAAATCCCGTGAGCCGCGCAGCCTGCCGCCAACAATTGTTCGGATTTGGGGTATTTGACGTGATCCTGCAAACGGGCAATCACCACAACCACCAGCGGTGCACGCAGCGGGCCGTTACGGGCCTTGTCCAGCGCGGCTTCTGACACCTCGCTGTCTTGCAGCTTCGCCGCTTCGGCCAGCAACTCGCCCATTTGCTCGCGCGCCGCGCCTTCGACTGTCAGGAAGCGCCAAGGCTGCAAATGGCCGTGGTCCGGCGCGCGCATCGCGGCGGCAAACAGCACTTCCCGTTGCTCGGCGGTGGGTGCCGGGTCGAGCAGTCGTGGAACGGAAACACGGTTGAGCAAAGCGTCGAGAGCCTGCATCGGCCACCTCCTGAAAAAAATGTCTGGCTATTCTAGCGGTATCCGGCACGGGGCTGCCGGTTTACATGCCCTGCCCCGCAGGTAGAATGGCGCCCTCCCTAATTCAGCCCGAGCGGACTTCATGGCGTTGCCGACCTTACGGATCATTGGTTTCATCATCGGCATCTTCCTGATCACGCTGGCCATTTCCATGGTCGTGCCCATGGCCACCCTGGTGATCTTCGAACGCACCAACGACCTCACATCGTTCCTCTGGGCCAGCATGATTACCTTTGTCGCCGGCCTGGCCCTGGTCATTCCAGGGCGCCCCGAGCACATCCATCTGCGCCCGCGAGACATGTACCTGTTGACGGTCAGCAGCTGGCTGGTGGTGTGCATCTTCGCCGCCCTGCCGTTCCTGCTGACCCAGAACATCAGCTACACCGACTCGTTCTTCGAAAGCATGTCCGGCATCACCGCCACCGGTGCGACGGTGCTCACGGGCCTGGACAGCATGTCCCCCGGCATCCTGATATGGCGTTCATTGCTGCACTGGATCGGCGGGATCGGCTTTATCGGCATGGCGGTTGCGATTCTGCCATTGCTGCGCATCGGGGGCATGCGGCTGTTTCAGACCGAGTCGTCGGACCGTTCCGAAAAAGTCATGCCTCGTTCGCACATGGTGGCGCGTTTGATCGTTGCGACCTACGTCGGCATCACCATTTTCGGCAGCCTGGCGTTCTGGTGGGCCGGGATGAGCCCGTTCGACGCCATCAACCATGCGATGTCAGCGATTTCCACCGGTGGTTTCTCGACCTCCGACCAGTCTTTGGCCAAGTGGCCGGAGCCTGCGGTGCATTGGGTCGCGATCGTCATCATGATTCTCGGCGCCCTGCCATTCACCCTGTATGTCGCCACGTTGCGCGGTAACCGTCGGGCGCTGATCAAGGATGAACAGGTTCAAGGCTTGCTCGGCATGTTGCTGGTGACCTGGCTGGTGCTCGGCACCTGGTATTGGTGGACCACCGAGCTGCATTGGCTGGAGGCGTTGCGACATGTGGCGCTGAACGTGACGTCGGTGGTGACCACCACCGGCTTTGCATTGGGGGACTACAGCCTCTGGGGCAACTTCTCGCTGATGCTGTTCTTCTATCTGGGGTTTGTCGGCGGCTGTTCGGGTTCAACCGCTGGCGGGATCAAGATTTTCCGCTTCCAGGTGGCCTACATTCTGCTCAAGGCCAACCTTAACCAATTGATTCACCCGCGCGCGGTGATCAAGCAGAAATACAACGGCCACCGTCTGGACGAAGAGATCGTGCGTTCGATCCTGACCTTTTCGTTTTTTTTCGCCATCACCATTTGCGTCATCGCGCTGCTGTTATCGCTGCTCGGCGTGGACTGGATGACTGCCCTTACCGGCGCGGCCAGTACAGTGTCCGGCGTCGGCCCGGGGCTGGGCGAAACGATCGGCCCGGCGGGCAACTTCACCAGCCTGCCCGACGCCGCGAAGTGGATTCTCTCGTTCGGCATGTTACTGGGCCGGCTGGAGATCATTACGGTGTTTGTTCTGTGTATCCCTGCGTTCTGGCGTCACTGATCCGCTCGGGGGCTTCCATCAACCGCGCCCGGTATTCGCCGGGGGTGGCGTCAAACCAGCGTCGGAAGGCGCGGAAGAAGTTGCTCGGATCGGCAAACCCCAGCAGGTAGGCAATTTCCAGCAGGGTCATGCTCGGTTGCGCCAGGTATTGCTCGGCCAGTTCACGCCGCGTGTCATCCAGCAACATCTGAAAACTCGTGCCCTCTTCCTGCAAGCGTCGCTGCAAGGTGCGTTGCGACAGGTGCAGCGCCTGCGCCACCGCATCGCGCTTGGGTTCGCCCTGGGGCAGTAAACGGCACAGCACCTGCCGCGCATTGTGGGTCACGCGGCTTTCGGAAAACCGCGCCAGGTACTCACCGGCGAAGCGGTCGTGCAACAACGCCATGGCCTCATTGGCGGTGGGCAACGGCGCCTCCAGGTCGGCGCGTTCGAAGATCAAGGCGTCATACGGCGCGTTGAACATTATCGGGGCATGGAAGGCTTGCTTATAGGGTTCGAGATCGACGGGCAGATCGCCCTGCAGTAGTACTTTGCGCGGTTGCAGCGTGCGCCCGGTCAACCAGCCGCAAAGCGCCAAGGCACAGGCCAGCGATGCTTCGGCGCTTTGTCGGGTCGGCGGCAGGTGGTCGCCATGCACCGTCAGAACCAACGCATAGCCTTCATCCAGCAAGCGGAAACTCAGGTCGGCACTTTCGGCGATGATTCGCTGATAACGCACCAGGCGCTGAAAGCCTTCGGCCAGGGTCCGGCTGGACATCAAGGCATAACCGGCGACGTGCAGGGACGCCGGTCGCACCACCTTGCCCATGTTCAGGCCTATCGCCGGGTTGCCGGACACCTCGACCGCGCGCTGCCAGAGCCGTGTCATGGAATCTTGCGGGAAGCGCGCATCCGGATCATCCAGTGCCGCATAGTCGAGCCCTAGCTGCTTGAACAGACCCCGGCAGTCCAGGCCGTCCATTTCCAGTGCTTTGACAATCCCCATCGCCCAGCTTGCAGAAGTCGTTCGTTCGCTCATGGCGTTTACTACGTGATGGCCGCATGCCACGACCCATTTCCGAAGGATACTAAAGTGGCGCCTATTGTCACTGGCTGATGCCAATGATCACTCTAGACTCAAATAAGCTACCCGCAGCGCAACTTGTCGCCTGCACACACCACAGAGATCGCAGTCGTGGAAAACATCAAACGATTCAACAGCTTCGCTGAGTTTTACCCGTATTACCTCAGCGAACACCGCAACAGCACTTGCCGACGACTGCATTTTGTCGGCACCACGCTGGTTATTTTCATTCTGGTGCTGACCATCGGCAAAGGCGCCTGGTGGATGTTGCTGGCCCTGCCGCTGGCCGGTTACAGCTTTGCCTGGGTCGGGCATTTCTTCTTCGAGAAGAATCGCCCTGCAACCTTTCAACATCCTCTTTACAGCTTGCTCGGCGATTTCGTCATGTACCGCGACATGCTTGTGGGTCGTGTGCCGTTCTAGGCTGTGCAGCCACTGCGACGCTGGATCCAGCGTCCTACACTCAAAACATCCCTTACGATCAGAACAAGAGGATAGCCGATGTATGCCCGCGCCCGTTTTACCCATATGCAGGACGGCACACAGGAAGACTGGGCGATCAGCGCCTCAGATTTCAGCGCCTATGCCCGACAATTGCCGACACGGATCGTGGCGCACCTGAAGTTACTGGAGGGGGATTTTGGCGGTTTCCCGGTGGATCGTCTGACCCACTCCCTGCAAACCGCCAGCCGTGCCTGGCGCGATGGTCGTGACGAAGAGTACGTGATTTGCGCCCTGCTCCATGACATAGGCGACACACTAGGCTCCTACAATCACCCGGACATCGCCGCGGCGATCCTCAAGCCGTTCGTCAACGCCGAGAACCTGTGGATGGTGGAGAAACACGGGGTTTTCCAGGGCTATTACTTCTTCCATCACCTAGGCATGGACCGGCATTTGCGCGAGCAATTCAGCCGTCATCCGCAGTATCAGGCAACCATCGAATTTTGCGCCCGGTACGATGCGGCGGCGTTCGATCCGGCATACGACACGCTGCCACTGAGTTTCTTTGAGCCGATGATGGAGCGGTTGTTTGCGCAGCCGAAGAATTCAATTTACAAGGCGGCGATGGAAGAACACGCGTCAGCCTGATGAATGTCGGGGACCGCTGCGCAGTCCATTCGCGAGCACGCTCGCTCCCACAGTGGATCTACAGTGAGCCACCTATATTTGGCACACCACAGTTCTAATGTGGGAGCGAGCCTGCTCGCGATGAGGCCAGCCCAGATACCTTGTTTTTAAGCGGGCTCCGCGACCTTCACCGCCTTCAACTCCGCCTCTCGCGCCTGGGCATCGGCCAACCGATACAACTCGATCGAACCGTCCCAATGCTCGATCAGCGCCGTGCACGACTCCACCCAATCCCCGCAATTGAGGTAATCCACCTCGCCAACCTTGCGAATCTCTGCATGGTGAATGTGCCCGCACACCACCCCGTGCAACTCGCGTTTGACGCATTCGTGGGCGATGGCCTCTTCAAAATCGCTGATGAAGCTGACGGCGGTCTTGACCTTGTGCTTGAGGTACGCCGACAGCGACCAGTAGCCGTAGCCATAACGGGCACGCCAATGGTTGAGCCAGCGGTTTAGGGTCAAGGTGAACTCGTAGGCCGAGTCGCCGAGAAAAGCCAGCCAGCGGTGGTAGCGGGTGATCACGTCGAACTGGTCGCCGTGAATCACCAGCAGATGACGGCCATCGGCAGTCACATGCACGGCTTCGTCCACCAGTTGGATATTGCCCAGCATCAGCTTGGAATATCGGCGCAGGAACTCGTCATGGTTGCCGGTGACGTAGATCACCTCCGTGCCGCGCTTGCTCATGGTCAGCAAGCGACGAATCACATTGGTGTGCGCCTGGGGCCAATACATGCCGCTGCGCAGTTTCCAGCCGTCGATGATGTCACCGACCAGGTAGATCTTGTCGGCGTGATAGCCCTTGAGAAACTGCGACAGGTGCTCGGCCTGGCAGTCCCGGGTACCCAAATGCACGTCGGAAATCCACAAGGTCCGCACACGTTGCTTACGGCTGGGTTTGGCGAGCTCGGCGCTGGTCATGGGCAACCCTCTGGACAAGTTTTGGCAAGCTTGCGCCGGTCGGGTTAATTGCCCATGACAATCGCAAGTCAGTCCTGTGACACCGCGCGAACGCGGGGCCTCGGTGTAGACTGACGACCTCACTCAGCAAAATCGCCATGAGACCTGCGATGAGACCGATCCTCACGCTACGCCAGTACGCCCACGACCTGATCGTCCACAGCCACGACCACGCGCAACTGGTGTTCGGGCTGTCGGGCGCGCTGGATTTCGAGGTCGAGGGGCGCGGCAGTCAGGTGGTTCAGCAGAGTTTCGTGGTGGTGCCGTCCGGGGCGCATCATGCCTGCGACAGTGCCCATGGCAGTCGTTGCCTGGTGCTGGATGTGCCGGGCGAACAGTGGGTATCTCAGTCACTGGGGGACCACGCCGAGGCCAGCCGCCGCTTGCTCGACACTGCCGGACGCCTGTCGCTGGACGCCGGGCAAAGCCAACTGGTGAGTTGGCTGGCGGGCACTCAGATCAGTGATCCGCTGATCGCCCAGCAAGGCGCAGTGCTGTTGCTGGCCAGCCTCAACAACGCCAGACCCGACAGTGCGGGCGGTCGGCGCCTGCCGTATGCGGCGCTGAATGCTCACATCGATCAATGCGCGGCCTATCCGCTGCAAGTTGCCGATCTGGCGCGCATTGCCGGCCTGTCCAGCGCTCGCTTGCATGCTCGGTTCGTGGCTGAATGCGGGCAGACACCGATGGACTACATTCGCAGTCGTCGGCTGCACATTGCCGTGGGCTTGCTGCGGGATTCGGCGCTGCCCATTGGCGAGATCGCTTGTCGGGTCGGTTACAGTTCCCAGAGCGCGTTCGCCGCCGCGGTGTTGCGCGAGTTCGGTGCCTCGCCCGGTAAATTGCGACGCGAGGCTGGCGACAAATGACGCGAGTCTGGCGACAGACATAACCGGCTCAGCACGATTCAATGTAGGAGCTGCCGAAGGCTGCGATCTTTTCGGGATCGACAAAGATCAAGATCAAAAGATCGCAGCCTTCGGCAGCGCCTACACATGTGTTCGTTTGTCGTTAAGGACTGCAATGACTCCCCGTACCGCCCTTGGCGCTCTGCATATCGGTGCACTGATGTTCGGCCTGACCGGCGTGTTCGGCAAACTCGCCGCCGCCTCACCCGCAATCATCGTGTTCGGTCGTGCCGCGTTCGCCGTCCTCGCCCTGGCATTTTTCGCCCGGTTCGCCAGTAATACCCGTTGGCAGACACTCGACGCCGTGGACTGGCGCCGCCTGTTGCTCAGCGGCTTGCTGCTGACCGGGCACTGGGTGAGTTTCTTCATGGCGGTGAAGGTGGCCGGGGTGGCGATAGCAACCCTGGGCTTTGCCAGTTTCCCGGCGTTTACCGTGATCCTCGAAGGGCTGATTTTCCGTGAGCGCATCCGCGCCAATGAAATCCTGCTGGTGGTGCTGGTCAGCGTCGGACTGATGCTGGTCACGCCGGACTTCGATCTGGCCAGCGGGGCCACCACCGGCCTGCTGTGGGCGGTGACTTCCGGCTTGCTGTTCGCCCTGTTGTCCCTGACCAACCGCGCCAGCTCCGGACGAATCCCGCCGGTGCAGGCCGCGCTGTGTCAAAACGTGGTGGTTGCGATCTGTCTGCTGCCAGTGGCGGTGCCACAGTTGAGCGAAGTACGCGCCATCGACTGGCTGTGGATCGGCCTGCTCGGGGTGTTTTGCACCGGCGTGGCCCACAGCCTGTTCGTCGCCAGCCTGGCGGTGATCAAGGCCCGGACCGCGTCAGTGGTGTTTGCGCTGGAGCCGGTTTACGGCATCACCCTGGCCTGGCTGTTGTTCGATGAAAACCCGACCCTGCGCATGCTGATCGGCGGTGCGTTGATCATCGTGGCCATCGTGGTTTCCAGCAGGCTCTCCGGCAGCTCAAGCAAGAACGCCGTGGCGGCGCAAGCCCCGTCTCACTGAGTGCGGTCGTTGTGGCCCAGGTCGCGGTCCGGATCGATCTGATCGCGGACCCGCTGCTTGAGCACCTTGGCCTCGGGGAAGCCGCCGTCGGCCTTGCGCTCCCAGAGCTGCACATCGTCACAGAAAATGTGAAAAATCCCGCCAGTGCCAGGCACCAGGGACACTTTGCCCAGGTCGTCACCGAAGGTGCTGAGCAACTCCTGGGCCAGCCAGGCGGCGCGCAGCAACCATTGGCATTGCGTGCAGTAGGTGATGACGATTTCCGGTTTACGTGTGGTCATGATGGGCAAAACTCCTGAGCCTGAGGGCGTCGCCATGATAGCCGCCTTTATCGCTCGCCCCGAGATCCATGCGCGGCCATTTTCGGGCTTTGGCGAAGATGCGGTCCCCGGGGCAAACGTTCCAGGCATCCTCAATAAAATGTGGGAGCGGGCTTGCTCGCGAAGCAGACGACGCGGTTTATCAGAAAAACCGCGTCATCGTTCTTCGCGAGCAAGCCCACATTAGATCTTCAAAACATCCCTATCGGATGCCGGCCAACAGCGTCCGGGCCGTTTCCTTGAGCGGTTCGTCGCCTTCCTTGAGCAACTCGTTAAGCAGCTCGATGGCGCTGTCCAGATCGCCGTCGTCGATGCAGGTCTGGGCCTGCTCGAGTTTGCCCGTGCTGCTCGGCCCGGCCGGTTCAATATCCATCAATTCGGCATTCAGCGGCTCAAGCTCCAGCGGTTGGCCAGGATCGCCGAATTCGTTGAGAAAGCTGTCATCCAGAGATTGAGAGTCAGGTTCGGCGCCCCATTCAAGCTCAGGCTCGCCCAGCGTCGGCTCGTCGGGTATTTCGAAGACATCGGGCAACACATGCAGGTTCGAGGTGAACCCGGGCTCGACTGCCTGCGTTGGCTCATTCGACGGTTTGGCGCTGGACGATGAGTTTTCGAAGGGGCTGATCAGGTCCCAATTCGCATCCATCGACAGGTCATCAAGGTTCAACTGGAACTCATCGCTTGATGCCGCTTCAAGTTGCGCAGGCGTCGGTGGCGTCGCTGCCACGGCAGCGACCGCCGGTGCGGCGCCGATCAGTTTCGGATGGCGGGCGCGGATGTCCTGAAGTTGCTGTGCATCGAACCCGGCGTCTTGCAGGCTGCTTTCCTGCGCATCATAAGCCTGCACATCGCCCTGTTTACCGAGGACTTCCAGCAACTGCACGGCCAGATCGGTGCGCTGGGGTTCCCTGACCAACGCGTCTCGCAACAAACCGGCTGCCTCGGACAAACGGCCGTACGCCAGGTAGATACCGACGCCTTCCAGCACGTCACCGGCGGGCGTCTCTTCGGCCGATCCGGCAACCGGTTGCGCCTGGGACGCCTGCCTCGCCGGTTCTGCTGCACGGTTGAGCACCGGTTCATGGCGCGACGGCGGCACGGGTAACGGCTCGGGCGAGGCCTGAACCTGCTGACGTTGTCGGCGAATGAACACTGCGAGCATTAACAAAGCCAGCAGCACCACCAACCCGGCGATCAACGGCCAATGGGTTGTTTCCGGCGTCTCGGCAAGCACCGGGACCGGCGCCGTCACCTCGGGTGCGACCGGCGGCGCCGATGCCGACGCCTGCTTGACTTCCGCCAATTGGGTTTGCAGCTCGGTCACCTGTTTTTTCTGAGCGGCGATCTGCTCGTCCTGAGCCTGAAGCTTCGCGTGGAGTTCATCGAGAGTCTTTTGCAGCTGCTGGTTCTGCAGCACGCTGGTGGCCAGTTGCTCGGCAACAAGATCACTCGCCGGTGCGGCGGCGGTTTGATCGGCGGCAGGCTTGGGCGCCGAATCCTTCGCAGCAGGTGGCGGAGCAGCAGCCGGTTCGACGGACGGAAACTCGGAGGCCTGAGGGCGCGGCGCGGGGTCGTCATTGGCGGGAACAATCCCCGGTGAACCCGGCGGATCGATCAGCACCGTGTATTCGCGCAGCAAGCGCCCGTTGGGCTGATTGAGCTGCACCAGAAAATTCAGGAAGGGTTCCTTGACCGGTTTACTGGAAGTCACCCGGATCAGGCTGCGGTTGCCCCGCAGGATCGGTGTGAATTTCAGGTCGTTGAGGAAGAACACCCGCTCGACGCCGGCGCGGCTGAATTCCTCCGCCGTCGCCAGGCTGACCGACAGCTCGCCCTCCTCCAGACCACTGGCGTCCACCAGGGCGATGTCCGCCTTGAACGGCTGATTGAGCGCCGAATGCTGGGTGATGTCGCCCAACCCGAGCGCAGGGGCCAATGCCGAGTAAGTGAAGGCACCACCGACCAGCAGCAGCCTGGCGCAACACCGCAATACAACGTGCCAACTCTCGAGCATGAGCATCCCTTAGATAACCAGAACCAACCTGTACGCGTTCGTACATCCGGTACGAACACGATATTGCCTAGTAGTTCTTTATAGTCTGCCCAACGGGGTATCTCAAAAGTCCGGCGCGTGGTTGTGACTCAAGATTTTTCCAGGTTGGCCAGAATGTGCCCGTGGACACGCATACAGACCTTCAAATCCGCCTCATCGACACCTTCGAACAACTCGTGGCGCAGTTGAGTGGCAATGGTTTCAATTTGTTCGATCAACGGCCGGGCCGAGGCACAGAGGACGATTTTTTTCGCCCGGCGGTCTTCCAGCACGGACTGGCGTTGCACCAGGCCCTGACTTTCCAGGCTGTCGAGCAGCCGAGCCAGAGTCGGCCCTTCGACGCCGACGCTTTGCGCCAGTTCGCGCTGGGTCGGGGCATCATCGAAACGCGCCAGGTGCAGCAGCACCAGCCAGCGTGCCTGGGACAGACCCAGGCCAGCCAGTCGGCGGTCCAGTTCGGCACGCCAGCCTCGAGACATCTGGGCCAGTTGCATGCCAAAGCGGTGTTGATCGGTTAACGGCATAAAAAACTCATGGTTAGACTGAAATAGAGAAAAACTAATTATTAGTCAGCTAAGCATGACCTTTGGCTATAGGCAAGGTGTGCGCTGTACTGAATCGATACATCTGTGCGACAGGTCATTCAGATTTCGAATTCCGACTGCAGAGCGGCACGCACGCAATACAAAACACCTTCCGGCACCCGCCCTGCGAACAGCGCGGCAATCTCCGACACGGGCGGCAGTTCGCCTTCGCCGTCGAGGAAGGCGTCCTGGACTTCGCCCATCAAGTCTTCGGGCAGGTCCAGCGCCTGTTCCAGCGACAACTGCTGCTTGCCGATGGCCTCGGCGAGCATCGTGTAGACGTTCTTTTCCGAGCATTGCAACTGACCGGCGATCTGCAGGGGTGTCATGCCGGCCCGGGCGAGCGTGATCAGCTCGTGGCGCACATCGGCCACCACTTTCGGCGCCTCGACCTGACCGCCGAGCACTTCGAGGAAGGCCTCGCCGTAACGTTCCAGCTTGCGCGCGCCGACGCCGCTGACTGTGGCCATTTCCGCCAGCGAAGTTGGCTGGCTGCGGAGCATTTCCAGCAGCGTCGAGTCGGGGAAGATAACGTACGGCGGCACGCCATGCTCTTCGGCGAGTTTGCGGCGCAAGGCACGCAAGGCTTCCCACTGTTCGCGCTCTTCACCGCGAACCAGTTGGCTGGCCTGGCTCTTGCTGCTTTTGGCGGTGGTTTGCGGCTTGAGGTCGCGGCGCAGTTCCAGGGTCACTTCGCCCTTGAGCAACGGCCGGCAGGTGTCGCTCAGGCGCAGCCCGCCGTAGCCCTCAAGATCAATGTCCGCCAAGCCGCGAGCAACAAGCTGTCGGAACAACGAGCGCCATTCACTTTCGCCCAGCGCTTTGCCTACGCCGTATACCGACAAATGCTGATGGCCGAAGCTGCGGACCTTTTCGTTGTCCTTGCCCAGCAACACGTCCACCAGATGACCGACGCCGTAGCGCTGGCCGGTGCGGTAGATCGCCGACAGCGCCTGACGGGCCGGCTCGGTGGCGTCCCATGTCTGTACGCCATCGACGCAGTTGTCGCAGTGGCCGCAGGGCTCGGGCATGTCTTCGTCGAAGTACGCCAGCAGCGTCTGGCGGCGGCAGCGGGTTTCCTCGCAGAGCGAGAGCATGGCGTCGAGCTTGTGCTGTTCCAGACGCTTGTGGCGCTCGTCGCCTTCGGAGTTTTGCAGCATCTGCTTGAGCATCACCACGTCTTGCAGGCCGTAGGCCATCCAGGCATCCGCCGGCAGGCCGTCACGACCGCCGCGACCGGTTTCCTGATAGTAGGCCTCAAGGGACTTCGGCAGATCGAGGTGCGCCACAAAACGCACGTTGGGCTTGTCGATGCCCATGCCGAACGCCACGGTGGCGACCATGATCAGGCCTTCTTCGTTGAGGAAGCGCTTCTGGTGATGAGCCCGTGTGTCGTTGGGCAGGCCGGCGTGGTACGGCAACGCCGGGAAACCTTGCTCGCTGAGGAACACCGCCACTTCGTCGACCTTTTTGCGCGACAGGCAGTAAACGATGCCGGCATCGCTGCGCCGCTCGGCGAGAAACGCCAGCAACTGCTTGCGCGGCTGCTCCTTGGGCACGATGCGATAGAAAATGTTGGGGCGGTCGAAACTCGACAGAAAGCGCTCGGCATCCTGCAAATGCAGGCGATCGACGATTTCTTCCCGGGTGCGCTTATCGGCGGTGGCGGTCAGGGCGATGCGCGGGACGTTGGGGAACAGCTCCGCCAACTGGCCCAGTTGCAGGTATTCACGGCGGAAGTCGTGGCCCCATTGGGACACGCAATGCGCTTCGTCGATGGCGAACAGAGCAATTTCAAGGCTTTGCAGGAAGGCCAGCATCCGCGGCTGAACCAGACGCTCGGGCGCCAGATACAGCATTTTCACTTCGCCACGCTTGATCCGCGCCGCCAGATCACGCTGTTGTTCCGCGCTCAACGTAGAGTTCAACGCCGCCGCCGCGACGCCCAGCTCTTCGAGGGTCGCGACCTGATCGTCCATCAGCGCGATCAGCGGCGACACCACCACCGCCAGGCCCTCGCGCAGCAGCGCCGGCACCTGGAAACACAAGGACTTGCCGCCACCGGTAGGCATCAGCACCAGGGCGTCGCCGCCACTGGCCACGCGCTCAATGATTGCACCCTGACGGCCACGGAAACGGTCGTAGCCGAAGATGTCCTTGAGGACGCGTTGAGCCTGTTCGAGCATAAAAACTCCAAAAATCACCGAAACATCCCTGCAAGGCTGGTTCAGAATCACGCAGGTTGCACTGACAAATCGTAAGTGCGCATTGCATGACGCTTCACATTTCAGCCCGGATGCCAGCAGGGCATCACAAAACGCGGGAGTATACCCGAGGCCTCCCCTGCAAAGGGCGCCGCTGATAAGACGCGCGCAAGCCAATGCAATGCTCCCACAGGGTTTTCTGTTGCCCCCAACCACAGATTCCATCACAAGGGGGCAAATATGCCGCGCGGCTGGCCTGAGCGCTCAAGAAGGCCTAGAATTCCCGCATCGTATATTCTCCCCAAGGTAGCCCTTTAATGTCCTTCGCTGAGCAACTAACCCGCCTGCAAGTCTTCCTCGACGCCGACGAGCTGCATGACGAGGCGCTGGACTATGTGGCCGCCCACGGCTACCTCACCGCGCTGTCGATCTGTTCCGAAAGCGTTCCCGACCGTGAATGGATCGATGCACTCTTCGCCGAAGAGCCGCACTACGCCGACGACACCGAGCGTGAAGCGATCGAATCCACCTTGCTGGCCCTCAAGGCTCACATCGCCCGCCAACTGGCGTCCGACGAAGAGTTCGAGCTGCCGTGCGACCTCGACCTGGGCGACGACCCGGACGACTCCGACCTGCGCGGCTGGTGCATCGGCTTCATGGAAGGCGTGTTCCTGCGCGAAGCGGCCTGGTTCGAAACCGCCGAAGACGAAGTCAGCGAAATGCTGCTGCCGATCATGGTCGGTTCGGGTCTGTTCGACGAACAGCCTGAGTTCTCCGACATCGCGGCCGACGCCAACCTGATGGACGACATGATCGTGCAGATCCCGGAAGCCCTGACCGCGCTGTACCTGCTGTGCAACGCGCCAGACGAAAAACCGGCGATCCTCAAGCCACGTCACCACTAAGGTATTGCCTATGGACAACCCCATAGGCAACCGCCCCCTGATGTTGCGCTACGTGCTGCTGGCCATCGGCTGGCTGAGCGTAGCGTTGGGGGTGATCGGGATTTTCCTGCCGGTACTGCCCACCACGCCATTCCTGTTGCTGGCGGCCGCCTGTTTCGCCCGCAGTTCGCCGCGTTTCTATCACTGGCTGGTTGAACATCCGCGGCTTGGGCCGTGGATTCGCGACTACCTGAGCGGCAACGGCATCCCGCTCAAGGGCAAGGTCTACGCCATCGGGTTGATGTGGGCGAGCATCCTGTTCTCCTGCTACCTGGTGCCATTGCCGTGGGCGCGTGGGTTCATGCTGACCAGTGCGGTGCTGGTGACGGTTTATATCCTCAAGCAGAAAACCCTGCACAAATCTTGAGATTGATCGTTCCCACGGTCCCCGTGGGAACGCCGCCCGGGACGCTCCGCGTCCCCTTCGCCGGTGTGACGCAGAGCGTCACAGGATGCATTCCCACGCAGAGCGTGGGAACGATCATCAACTCTGCCCCTTCGTCCGACGACCTGCCCTTCCTCACTGAAAACACCGCCTAGACTTCAGACATCTGCACCCGAGCAGCCAGACATGTCCCGCAGTCCGCGTAGTCCAGGATGGTCAACGCTCCGGCTTCGGTTCGGCGGATGGCTGTTGCTGGCGAGTTTTCTACTGGCCGGTTTGGGCAGTGTCTGGGCCGACTGGGATTTTGCGCAGGTTCTGCAAACGGCTGAAAAACACCACGGCCCCCTTGGCCCGGCCCGGGGACGGATCGAGGCCTGGAGTCAAATGCTGCAGAGCGAACGCAACCAGCCTGAGCGCGAACAACTGAACGCGGTCAATCGCTTCTTCAATCAACAACTGAGTTTTCAGGACGACATGCGCATCTGGCGTCAGACCGACTATTGGGCCACGCCAGTGGAATCGCTGATCAAGGCCGCTGGCGACTGTGAAGACTACGCCCTGGCGAAATATTTCAGCCTGCGCCACCTCGGAGTTCCCAGCGAAAAACTGCGCATCACCTACGTCAAGGCCCTGACCCAGAACCAGGCGCACATGGTGTTGACCTTCTACAGCATCCCCACGGCCGATCCTCTGGTGCTGGACAACCTGATCGACGAGATCCGCCCCGCCTCCCAACGCAAAGACCTGCTGCCGGTGTACGCCTTCAACGCCGAAGGCCTGTACTTGCCCGGGGCCAACGGCGGTAAACGCAGCAGCGACTCGAAAAAACTGTCGCGCTGGCAAGACGTATTGAAAAAGATGCAAATCGAAGGGTTCGCCGTGGGCGAAGGCTAGCCGCCACAGCAAGGAGCGTTTTATGTCACTGCGCAAACAGTTGTTTCTCGCCATTTGCCTGTTCTTGCTGGTGGCCTTCAGCGGCAGTTTTTTTGTCAGCCTGGAAAGCTCTCGCGAAC
This sequence comes from Pseudomonas sp. EL_65y_Pfl2_R96, assembly GCF_963970905.1. Taxonomy (NCBI): domain Bacteria; kingdom Pseudomonadati; phylum Pseudomonadota; class Gammaproteobacteria; order Pseudomonadales; family Pseudomonadaceae; genus Pseudomonas; species Pseudomonas sp. EL_65y_Pfl2_R96. Next base: position 203,876 of record NZ_CAXAQH010000001.1, read on the forward strand.
AGATGCTCGGCCAGTTGCGCTCCCACGCCCAGGACGCCGCCACGGCGTTGGGTCTTTCGCTGACGGCGCAGATCGACGACCCGGCGATAATCGAATTGATGGTCAGCTCGATTTTCGACAGCGGCTATTTCAGCAGTATCCGGGTCGTCAATATGGCGGATGAACAGGTGTTGGTGGAACGCAGCACACCGGCGCGCATCGAGGGCGTTCCGGGCTGGTTCGTCAGTTTGGTGAACCTGCGCCCACAGGGCGGCGATGCGCTGATCATGCGTGGCTGGGAACAGGCGGCACGGGTCGAAGTGCTGAGCAATCCGCAATTCGCCCTGGCCAAACTCTGGGACAGCACCCTTGGCAGCCTGATCTGGCTGCTGATTTGCGGGCTGCTCAGCGCCGTGTTTGGTGGCTGGCTATTGCGCCGGCAATTGCGGCCGCTCGACAACATGGTCAAACAGGCTGAAGCGATCAGCAAACGCGAGTTCCGCAGTTTGCCGAAACTGCCGCGCACACCGGAACTCAAACGCGTGGTGCTGGCCATGAACCAAATGGTCGAAAAACTCAAAGCGTTGTTCGCCGAAGAGGCCGCGCGCAGCGAAAAGCTGCGCGCCGAATCCTATCAGGACAACCTCACGGGCCTGGCCAACCGGCGCTTGCTGGATGAACAACTGGCCGACCAACTACTGGTATCCGAGCAAAGCCGCGACGGTCATTTGTTGATGCTGCGGATCAACGACCTGATCGGCCTCAACCAACGTCTGGGCGGCCAGCGCACCGATGCCCTGATCAGCGCCGTCGGCGAATTGCTCTCGCGCCTGACGCAACCAGCGGAACGTCGCACCTGGCTCGCGGCGCGCAATCGCGGTGGCGAATTCAGCTTGCTGACCCCAGGCCTGGACAATAAGGGTGCCGCACGCCTGGCTTCGGAAATCAGCGCCACCCTGGAAAACCTGCGCCTGACCGGCGCCAGCGATTGCATGCCGGTGGCGCACCTGGGCATGGTCGCCTATCACCCCGGCGAGGCGACCGGCGACGTGCTGCTGCGCCTCGATCAGGCACTGACCCAAGCCCGGCAACACCCCGAACGGCCGTGGATATATCTGGCCCACTCCGATAATGCGCTCAACCAGTCCCAATACGACTGGCGCAACTGGATCGACGACGCGCTGACCGAGGGCAAGATGCAGCTGTATTTCCAACCGGTGGTGCAGTGCGCCGACACCAGCCAGGTGTTGCATCACAAAGTCCTGGCGCGCCTGCTCGACCCTCAGGGCGAAGCGATTGCCGCCGGGCATTTCCTGCCATGGATCGAACGCCTTGGCTGGTCGGCGCGGTTCGATCTGGCGATGCTCGAAACCACCCTCGAATACCTCGCCGCCAACCGTTGGCCACTCGCACTGAGCCTGTCCGGCAGCACCCTGCGCGATCAGGCTCAGCTGAAACTGATCTGCGACCTGCTTGAATCACTGCCCGAACTGGCGTCGCTGCTGACCCTGGAAATCGACGAACGCCAACTGCCGCCCCCCGAAGAACTGCAACGCCTGAGCCACAGCCTGCTCAACACCGGTTACCGCATCGGTTTGCAGCACTTTGGCGGCAGCTTCAGCCAGATCGGCAACCTGACGCAACTGGGGCTGGCCTACCTGAAAATCGACGGAGCGTACATTCGGGGAATTGATGAGCAGAGTGACAAGCGCTTGTTCATCGAGGCGATTTTCCGGGCGACCAACAGCATTGATCTGCCGTTGATTGCCGAGATGGTGGAGACACAGGGGGAGTTGGAAGTGATTCGGGAGCTGGGGTTGTTTGGGGTAATGGGGCGGTTGATTGGGCCGCCGGAGCCGATGTGAGGGATTCGACCGCTCATCTTAAACCTGTGTACTCCTGTCAGATCCGACAGTAGGCAAACATTCGCGCTGACTATCTAATCCATCCATATCGGTGCCGCCCATTCGGGAGGCCAGGCGCCTCTATGGAAGGAACGCATTCATGAACAGCCCAGTGACAAACGCTGCCCCAGCCTCCAATGGACAAATCGTTGTATTCCCGCCCGATCGCGGCATCGGTGTGCTGGCCGTAGACCGACCCTTCCCACCGGGTTACAAACCGCAGGGCGACGGTGCTTTGGGGATCAACATCAACATGGTGCACGGCGACCGTGACGGCTTGCTGGTCTACATCCTGGCCTACCTGAATATGGCCGTCGGCGACCACATCAAGGTTTATATCGAAACAAAAAACGCGCCCGTCACTGAGTTCCCGGTCACCGACGCGCATTTCGATGCTGAAGGGAACGCAAAAAACATTCCGTTCCATATCTCGGCCAAAGACATGGAAGCCAGGTTTCTGCCTCTGCAGCCCGAGAACAAGGACTTCTGGTTCGAAGTTCAGCGCGTGAGCGACAACGCCGAAAAATCACCGCCTGTTCCGTTGTTCTACAAATACCCGGCGCCCGGCGAAGCGGACACTGACGGCGGCAAGCCATTCAACCAGGGCCTCAAGTTGCCCGTTGCCTCGGAAAGCTTCGTCGATCAGACCGTGATCGATGACGGCATGTTCGTAACCGTGCCGGAGTACTTCAATCAGTCCATCGGTGATGTGGTGGTGCTTGCCTTCGGATCGCTGCTCCTGGAGAGCACCGTCACCGCGTTAGGTGATGTTGTCTTTGAGCTGACACCAGAAATGCTCGCCACCCTGAAGCCCACCAACAGCCTGGTGGTGCGCTGGGAAGTATTCGACGTGGTGGAGAACTCCAGCGGCTGGTCGGATGCACTCATCCTCTCTTTCAAACCTGGCGTCGTGTTGCTGGCTGCACCGATTTTTGCACAGGCCGACCCCGACAACGTGGTGCATCACGATGGGCTCGCGGGTGGTGCCATGACGGTGCTAGTCACCGGGGTATTCGCAAAAGATGATCTGATCGAACTGACCCTGGAAGGACTCACGAAAGGTGGCGCCCCAGTCACCCACACCTATAGCCGGACGCTGACTGCCGCCAGCAGGACAGTGGATTTTCCGGTCGAGAATGAGCGGGTACGAAACTTGATCGGGGGCTCCTTGCACGCGTCCTACAGGTTGATCAAGGCCAGCAAGACCCAGCTTTCGAAACCCGCCGATGTCACCATCACGGGCACATCCCAGCCATTGGGCCTGCCGATTGTCGAACCGCTGGCAGACAACAAACTGCCGGTCGACACCGCCATGGCCACGGTGCGGGTCGCTGAATATTGGCCCTTGAAAAAAGGAGCTACGGTCGAAGCTCGCTGGCAAACCACCGATCAGGACGGGATTGTGGCCCTGTTCATTTTCCGACTGATCGTCACCGACCCGACACAGCCGGTCACCTTTCAAGTGCCCGCCAAATACATCGCGCCCTACGCCAATACCCCATTGACGGTGCAATGCATGATCACCAATCCGGGTGAGGTGCAGGTGTTTTCCGAATGGCTGCAATTGATGATTGGCGAGGAAGCGAAGATCGAGTTGTTGCCGCCACTTCTGGTCAAGCCGGCCGCCAATCCGATCGACCCGTTAGGTGATCTTCCGACGGTGCGGGTCGAATTTCTGGCGGCGATTGCACAAGACCGGGCGAGGCTGGTGGAAAGGAAAGCGCCGGTCGGCTCCCAGCCCTTCCCGCTTACTCTTCTGAACAAGAACAAGCGCGCCAACTTTTTGCTGAACCGGGAGTTTCTTGTAGCCCGTCAAGGCACGTCGCTTGAGTTGTTCTGGAACTTGAATCGTGACGGGAAAAAAGTCACGTCATCGGAATCATTGGCCTTGACGCTCAAGCCGATTGCGGCCGAAGACTCGCGGTTTCCAACACCGGGGATTGAGGGAGCCACCACGGAGCTGGACGTGACCACGCTGCTACCCACTGCGCAGCTCACCGTGGCCGAATGGCTGGGTCAGGCGTCGGGGCAGTGTGTCTGGTTGCGGTACGACGGTTTCGACGCCAATGATGCAGCGGTTTCTCTGGAGCTTTTTAAAGGAGAAGCGCACAACGGATCATCGGGATTCAGTTGTCCGGCGCAAGTAGACTGGTTGAGCGCACTTGGGCACGGAACTGTGTTGACCATCAGTTTCAAGGTGAATTTTAACCAGAAGGCAAATTTTACGACGGCAGTGCTTTTTCCTAAGCGCACCTATACCGTCAAGGCAGTTGAACTGGTACAACCGACCATCGAGTTGGTGAAAACTTCCAAAGGCGATGTCATTCCGGACAAAGGAAACACATTTGAGAGCAACCTGAATGTGAGCGGAACCGCATCGAAAAACCTAACTGTCGAACTTTTTGTCCAAGGAAACTCCAAAGGCGTGTGGCCAGTCGACGGAGTGGGAAAATGGCAAACTTCGCCACTCTCTTTTTCCGAGGGAGATAATACTTTAATAGCCAAAGCGAAGTACGGCACAGAACCGGAATCTGAGAAACGAAACTTCATTATCAGGCCGACCCTGAAAGATGAACTGACCACATTTAGGAGCGGAACATTCGAAGGGTGGGTACGTGGCCCCATCACAGACCCGAGAGATTTGCGTATTATTTCGCACCAAGGCCGTAACGTACTGTTCAACAATACTTACAGCAGCTTGGCAGGCATCTTCCTAAAAAAATCCTTTCCGAATTTTAAAATAGGACAGCGTTATCAATTTTCCATTGAAGCCATCAGAATCGACGTGGGTGGGGGCAACGTTGCACCTGTAATTTCTTTGAGTACCAGTCAAGGCCCGCTGACCGGAACCTCTGCCCTTACAATAAACTGGACAGCACTGTCTGGAGTATTCACTGCACAAACCAACTCTTTGGAATTGTACATAAATACTCATCAGGCAACTCATGTCAGCAATGATTACGCAGTGGTAAATCTACGTATAAGAGCCATCTGAGAAACGGTGTAGAAAATGGGGGCGAATTTATTTATTCGCCCCTTCCTTACCCAGCTTGGGTGAGCAATCAACGATCGGGTTTAGCAGCCCGACTTTGATCAAGGACGCATAAGGAGCGTCACTATGTCCAAAGGCACACCCAATCCCCTGATACCGATATCGTTTCCGAAAGTAAAGACTGACCACTCGTCTAAAACCGTGCGCATTCTGTCAGATCTGACAGTAGTCAGTCTTCCCAGCCTGGTGTGTGATCAACCTCGTCCCGAAAGGACTCAGGACTTGTCACCTTCCAGGAGAACATGATGGATATCCAGTCCGCCGCGTTGAACGAACTGTTTGTGCTGTATCCGGTAATCATCCCGGGATGGGTGTCCCCGGTGAAACCTGCCTACATCGCTCACGGCGGCATTCCCAAATCCCTTTACGATGGCCAGCCCAAGGGCCTTGAGTGTCTGGTCGACCCATGGACCGAGGCATGCGCCCGGACACTGGCGGTGGATGACCGCGTTGATTTGTACATCAACAACGACCCCACCCCCGTGACCGGCAAGACTGTCGATCCGGGAGAGGAGCGACTGCGCATGCGCCTGTACGTGCCTCACGGGCGGCTGCGCCATGGCGTCAACAGACTCCATTACAAAGTCACCCGACCCAGTGGCATCGTCAAACCCTCTCGGGATTTGAATGTGCTGTATCACCTGCGCTCCCCTGGTGAACCTGCGCCGAAAAGCCTGAGTCTGGTGATCCCGCCCGACGTTATCACGTATGGGGTGAGCGCCGAGTGGGCGGTGCGAGGCGTGACGTTCGGGTTCGATTATGCCAACCGACGAACCCACGACCGTATTCGCTTTCTGCTGGGCGATGTGACGGTTGAATGGGAGGTACTCGACACCTCGGTGCCGGAGACCAGAACACTGTTCACCGACACGTTCCAGCACGTGGGTGACAACCCGAACACGCTGGTCGACTTCGTGGTGTTCGACCAATTGGGCAACTTCAGCCAGTCGCCCACCAAGCGCCTGGATATTCACCTCGATCGTCTTGCGCTATCGGCCCCGACCGTCAAGGGCATGACCGGCACCCACTTCAACCCCACTCAACCGGAAGTCAGGGTAGTGGTGCCTCAAGGCTCGCTATTGCCCAGCGACAAGCTGACCGTGATCTGGAAAGGTGCCAGCGATGTCCCGACGGGTTCCTACATCAGCCCGCAACGCCCGGTCAGCGCCGGGCTGGAAATTGCGGTGCCCCGTTCGATGCTGGCCTACAGCCTGAACAAAACCGTCACCGTCAGCTATGTCATCGAACGCAACGGCAAACCCTCCACCTCACCGCCCCTGAACCCGAACATTCTTGCGCTGTCGCCGACCGCCTTGATTCCACCCAAAATTCTTGAGGCCGATGCCAACAACCTGCTGGACGTGATCGCACTCGGTACTGCAAACGCCACAATCCATGCGTTGCCTTGGACGCTGATTGAAGCAGGCCAACCGTGCTGGCTGAGTCTGGAGGGCCAGAGGGCGGACGGTACGGCGCATAACTTGCAGCTGTGGAATGGCCTCCCGGCACAGGTCAATGCAATGTGGGTCAACCAGGGATTCTGGCCCGCAGCACTGGCCAGCAACTACCTTAAGCAACTCGGGCCGGGCTCCACGCTGACGATCAAGTTCAAGGCGTCGCTGGACAAAAGCAATGACCCGGCCAAAGCCACGGTGTTTCCGGATCGCCTGTACACGATCAAGGTTCTGCCGTGGGTGAACCCGACCATTACCTCAGTCAAAGGTGGTTCTGCCAGCGGCCCGGAGATTCCTCACGGCACCTCCACCCACCATACAACGCTTGTGTTGAAAGGCAGGGCGAGCGCCAACAAGAAGATTGATCTGTTCGACAAGGGCGCTTTCAAAGCCACGGTCAACATTGGCCCGACGCAAGAATGGACGCATACACTGACCAGCCTGGCGCAGGGGGATCATGGTTATTCGGTGACACCCAACTCTGCCAATCGGCCGGGATCGACAGCGAGAACGCTTAAGATCTTTGTTCCACTATCGGACGAGGTGACTCGGTTCAAGAACGGCCTGAACGGATGGGAAATCGGACCTGCCGCAAGAGATCCTAAAGATATTGCCCTTGGTACTTACCATGGGCGTACCGGGTTGACTAACAGCACGCATACCAATAATTGCGCTGGAGTGGTTTTACACAAGTCATTTTCAAACCTGATCATCGGCCGGACGTATGAATTCAGCATTCTGGCTGCCAATGGAGAAGGGCCTCACCTGGCTGTGTTTTCACTGCAGACAAATGCGGGGACGACAACCGGGCAATTTACGCCTCCCCGGCACACCTGGTCACCTTACTCAGTCAGGTTCACAGCTCAATCATTGCCGATAACATTGTCAGTGGTCAGTCATGTGGCGACGAGAGACGCAAATGACTATTTCTTGACTGAGCTGCGGATAAAGGCTGCGTGAAGAAGGACCGGGCTTCACCAGATCAATCAAAAGATCGCAGCCTTCGGCAGAGACTGACTGCTCTGCTTAAATCGTGCACTACCTGTCAGATCTGACAGTAGCCAGTCTTCCCAGCCTGATATGTGATACCCGCGTCCCGAGAGGACTCAGGACTTATCACTTTCCAGGAGAGCAGGATGGATATCCAATCCGCCGCGTTGAACGAATTGTTTGTGCTGTATCCCGTAATCATCCAGGGTTGGGTGTCCCCGGTAAAACCTGCCGACATCGCTCACGGCGGCATTCCCAAAGCCCTTTACGACGGCCAGGCCCAGGGCCTTGAATGCCTGGTCGATCCCTGGACCGAGCTGCAGCTGCGCTCCTGGATCATGGCGGCCGATGACCGCGTGGATTTGTATGTCAACGGCGATCCCACCCCCGTGACCGGCAAGACTATCGCTTCGGGGGAGGAGCAACTGCGCGTGCGTCTGTACCTGCCGCACGGTTACCTGATGCAGGGCGTCAACCGGCTGCATTACAAAGTCACCCGACCCGGTGGCAACGTCGAACCGTCTCGGGATTTGAATGTGTTGTACCACCTGCGGCCTGCGGACAACCTGGATCTGGTGATCCCGGCCGACGTGCTCAAGGATGGCGTCAGCGCCGCACGGGCGGCGCAAGGGGTAGAGTTCGGGTTCACCTATGCCAACCGGCGCAACCATGACCGCATCGAATTTCTGCTGGGCGACACCCAGGTCAGGTTCGACGTTCCCGACGGCACCGCGCCGATCACCCACACACTGTTCACCGACACGTTCCAGAAGGCGGGCGACAACCCGAGTGCTGTGGCCGAGTTCTATGTCGTCGACCAGTTGGGCAACCGGGTCAAATCCCCGGAGAAGCGGCTGGACATTCATCTCGACCGACTGGACCTGTCGGCCCCGACCGTCAAGGGCCAGACCGGTACCAACTTCAGCCCGACCCAGCCGGAAGTCCGGGCGCTGGTGCCGCAGGGCTCATTGTTGCCCAGCGACAAGCTGAGCGTGATCTGGAAAGGTGCCACCGATGTACCAGCGGGGTCATACCCCAGCCCGCAACGTTTGGTCAGTGCCGGGCTGGAAATTGCGGTGCCCCGTTCGGTGCTGGCCTACAGCCTGACCAAAACCGTCACCGTCACCTATGTCATCGAACGCAACGGCAAACTCTCCCCTTCACTGCCCCTGAATCTGAACATTCTTGCGCTGCCGGCGACGGCGCTGATCCCGCCGAAGATCGTCGAGGCCGACGCCAACAACTTTCTGGACGTGATGGCGCTGGGCAGCAAAAACGCGACCATTCATGCATTGCTCCACACGCTGATCGAAGCGGGCCAGCCGTGCTGGTTGAGTCTGGAAGGCAAGAAGGGGGACGGCACGACGCACAACCTGGTGCGGTGGAACGGCCTCCCATCCCAGGTCAACGCCACCTGGATCAACCAGGGATTCTGGCCCAACGGGCTGCCCAACAGCTACCTCAAGCAACTCGGGCACGGCACCACGCTGACGATCAAGTTCAAGGTGTCGCTGGACAAGAGCAACAACCCGGCCACGGCCACGGTATTTCCGGATCGCACCTATACCATCAAGGCGATGGAGCTGGTGGTGCCGACCCTCGACAACGTATTGGACGCCGGCAACAAAGAAGTGCTGGAGGGCGGGCTCACCGTGAGCACCACGCTGAAGCTGAAGGGCACCGCCAGCAAGGGGCAGCCCGTCGAGATCTTCGACGGCAGCGGCGCGAGCGCGGTATCCAAGGGCACGGTGAGCGCCAACCCGACGACAGGGATTTGGGAACACACGATCACCGTTCCGGTGGGCGGTCGCCGCTTGTATGCCCAGTCGCGGTATCACCCCACCTCCGTTTATTCCAACGTGCGCACCCTGACCGTGACGGCGGTGGTTGCACCGACTATTTCCTCAGTCAAAGGCTCCCCGAGCGGGGTCGAGATCCCCAATGGCGGCACCACCGTCGAAACCAGCGTGACCCTGACCGGCACCGCCAGCAAGGGGCAGTCCGTCGAGATCTTCGACGGCAGCGGCGCGAGCGCGGTGTCCAAGGGTACGGCGACTGCCCATCCGACGACGGGGGACTGGGAGCGCACGATCACCGTGCCGGTGGGTGGTCGCCGCTTGTATGCCAAATCGCTGTATCACAGCACCGCGACCTACTCCAATGTGCACCTGTTGACGGTGGTCGCCGTCGTGTCGCCGACCATCACCTCAGTGAAGGGCGGCTCCGCCAGCGGCCCCGAGATTCCCAATGGCACCTCCACCACCGCGACCACGTTCGTGTTCACTGGTAAGGCGAGTGCCAATCAGAAGATCGAACTGCGTGACAAGGGCGCAGAGAAAGCCACGATCCCCGTTGGCCCGACAGGCAATTACTCGCATACCCTCACCGACCAGGCGCAGGGGGATCACAGCTACACGGTTAAAGCGACTTACGGGGCGTTGCCGGAATCAGCGGCCCGGACGTTGAAGGTAGTGGCAGGACTGTCTGCCGGTAATGATAGAACGCTTGTTCTTTCCGGCTTCATTGTTGCCCAAGATCGCGCACCAAGAAACTTTCCAGCAGCCGCTATCTTTACGCAACAAGCAAGTGGCGGCCTGAGCCCTTACAAGAGTTACACGTCGAACAATCCGAGCGTCGCCAGTGTGACAAACCAAGGTACAGTCACCTGCAAAGCCAATGGAACTGCGACCATTACCGTTACGGATTCCGCCAATGCCACAGCAAGTTACATTGTGCAGGTCAGCGGAATCAAAACCATGCTTAGAAATGACGCTACCTGGCGCACATGGCCAGAAGCCTATAACTACTGCCAAGCCAGGGGCGGCCGCTTAGCCACACTGAGCCAAATGCAGGCGTTCTATAACCTCTATGCCCGAGAAGGAGGGAATGTCGCAGCGTTACTGGGGTGGCCGCTCATACAAAATCACCCCAGTGCGTTGTTTGGCGCTTGGGTGGCGGATGGGGGTGGAGGTTCACATTATTTTTTCAACCTTACCGGAACTCTGGCCCACGGCTATAACGCTCCATATGGTCCCCATGGTGACGGCTATAGACGACCGGCGTTGTGCCTGATTGGTTGAGTATCAGCCAACCACTCTATCGACTGGAAGTCTATGTAACAGCCCATAGAAAACCCGCCCTCCCGTTTAACCGGGAGGGCGGGTTTTGTCTTTTCAGCTGTCAGTTCACACGGTATCCACCTTCAACGAATGGTCATTGAGCATGCCATTGATGATGGTCGCCGTGTCGTGGCCACCCGCAACCACGCCACCCGCCCCCGGCGTGACGCCGTAGTGACTGGCCAGGTTCACACCGGCCAGGTCGATGGTCTGGCTCGGCGTGGCGCCGGCCATGGCGCTGACGTCGATGCTGGTGACCAGTGAAGCGCCGCTGCCGGTGACTTTGAAGTGCAGGTAGTCATCCAGCGATGCCGCGGTGCCGTTTTCCCCTTGCAGCAGTTGCGACAAGTCGAGTTTATCCGCGCCTGGGGTGAAGTCGGTGATGACGTCGTGGCCGCTGTTGCCTTTGAGCCACTCGAACGTGTCGGCACCGCTGCCGCCGGTGAGGGTGTTGTTGCCCAGGCCACCGATCAGGAAGTCGTCGCCGCCCCCGCCGTTGAGCACGTCGTTACCCAAACCGCCGTTGATGACGTTGCTGTTGTTGTCGCCCGTGAGGCTGTCGTTGAAGTTCGAGCCGGTGAGGTTTTCGATGCCGGTCAGGGTGTCGGTGCCGGCACCAACAGTGTTTTGCGCGGCGAGCTGGCTCAGGTCGACGGTGACCCCGGCGGTGGCATGGGCATAGCTCGCGGTGTCGTTGCCGGTGCCGCCATCGAGCAAGTCGTTGCCCGCGCCACTGAACAGCAAGTCATTGCCGGCGCCACCGTGCATTTCGTTGTTGCCGGAACCTGCGGTGAGCACGTCGTTGCCGTCGCCGGCATTGATGACGTTGTTGCCGGTGCCCGCCACCAGCACGTCATCGCCCGAAGTACCGGTCAGCGTATGGCCGTCCTGGTAGGTGATGTTCACTGCCGCGCTGTCGCTGCCGCCGTGGTTGTCGTTGGCGGTGTAGGTGCCGTGGAAGTCCGGGGTGCTGTCGTGGGCTCCGGCATAGTTGACGGTCATGGTCAGCTGGTAGTTTTCCGCTCCCTTCCCGCTATTGCCCGGCCCGCCGTCGTCAATGTTGGTGATGTGGATCTGGTACGTGCCGTCCGCCGTGGCGGTGATGGTCTGGCCGTCGGCGAGAGCAGTGTAAGCACCGCCGTTGACCGAGTACTCCATGGTGACGTGGCCGGCCGCCAGGTTGTGGTCCAGGTTGAGGGTTTCACCTTGTTTGAGGTTGACGGTGATGCGGTCCTCATCGTTGGTATTGTTGGCGTTGACCGCCCCCAGTGCCCCGCTGACCACCAGCACCGCCGTCATGGCCGCGGTGTTGGCGACGAATGCGCTGCGGGCGATGGTCACGGCCTGGACGTTGTTGCCGGTGAAGCTGAAGTTCGCGTTGGTGCCGGTAAAGTCCGCGCCCTTGGCCGTCCAGCCGGTGTTGAAGGTGGTCGGCGACGCGGTGAGCGGGTCGCCATTGACGTCGGTGTCGTTGGCCAGCAGCAGCTCGCCCGGCAGTACGATATTGCCCGACAGCACGTTGGTGATGACGTGGTCATCGACTGCCACCGGTGGCGTGTTCGCAATCACGTTGACCGTCAGTGTCGAGCTGGTGAGGTCGCCGTCGTTGTCGCTGGCGGTGAAGCCGATGTTTTCGGTGATCGTCACGGCCGTGGTTTTCTGCGAGGTATAGGTGTACTCGCCAGTGTCGAGGTTCACCAACAACGTGCCGCTGTTATTGGTGGCGATGCTCAGGGTGTTGTCGGCGGTATTGAAGGTGCCATGGTTGGCGCCGCCGCTGAAGTTCAGCGAGCCCTGATTGCTGTTGCCTTTCGGGTCATAGGTGTAGGTGGTGCCGTCGATCGTGAGGGATTTGATGAATCCGCCATCGGCGCCGAACGTACCGCCCTCGCCCAGCAGCGAACCGGTGACCGGCGCGCCTTGCACGGTGCCCGAGAGCACCGAGTTGAGTTGATTGAGGTCGGTCACCAGCACGGCGTTGGTGTCGGTGTGCGTGCTGCCGTCATAGGCCACGGGATCGAGGCTGACGTTATTGACGCCGCTGCCCAGGCCGATGGCGTAGTTCTTGATGCCATTGGCGTCGAGGAAGGCTTTGAGCGCGATCTCGTCCGCGCTGCCGATGTCGCCTTCGTTGGGTTTGCCATCGGAGAAGAAGTAGCCAACGTTCTGCGCCCCGGTGAGTTTGCCCGAGGTGTCGAACGCGGTTTGCATGGTTGCCACGGCCGCGTCGTAGTTGGTACCGCCGCCCGCCGTCAGCGTGGCGATGAGCGACTTGGCTGTCGCCACATCGACCCAGATCGACGTCTGGTCGGAGGCGCTGCTGCTGAAGGTGACGATTTGTACCTTCACGTCGCCGAGGTTGTCGTACTTGTCGAGCAATGCACTGATCGCCTGCTTGGCCAGCTCCAGTCGCGACAGGCCCGATACGCCGGAGGAGTCGTCCATGCTGCCGGACACGTCGATCACCAGCAGCAGGTTGGAGTCGATCTGCACCGCAGACACCGAACGGTCCGAGGCGACGGCTTTGGGCACGTCATCGACAATGCTGACCACAAGGGTGCCGGTGGTGCTGTTGCCCACCGAATCGGTGGCTGCGTAGGTGAAGCTTTCGTTCAGGGTGTTCGCGCCGTCGTTGGCGTTCGGCGAGGTTTTCGGCGCCGAGGTCAGGGTGTAGGTGTAGGAGCCATCGGGGTTGAGCAGGATTTGCCCGTAGGTTCCGGTGGCGTTGCCGACCAGAGTGTAAGTGATCGCGCCAGTGGCACCGGTGACGGAGCCGACCAACGTCCCCGAGCCGGTCTCTCCCGTGTTGCCAGGCTCGCTGCCGATGACCGTGCCCGCCGCCAGATCCTGCCCATCCTTGGTCAAGTCCAGGGCTTTCTCGTAGACGGTTACGTCGGTATCGGTGGTCGCTACGAGGCAGCTGTTGGACACGTCGATGGTGAGGGTGGTGGTGCTTTCATCGCCGTCGGCATCGCGTACGGTGTAGGTGAACACATCCGTGGCGCCCGGCTCGCCGACCGAGTTCGGATTGCTGTGGTACACGGCGTTGCCGCTCGCACCCAGTGTGAGATAGCCGTAGGTGCCGTTGATTTGCGCGTTCAAGCCACCGATGGCCGAAGTCGAGGTGTCGCTGCCGGCACGCACGCCGACCACTGCACCACCCAAGGCCGGGCCGTCAGCACCGAGCACATCGTTGCCCAGCACATTCCCGCTGACCGTCCCGCCCTCCACCACCGAGACAACATCGACGTGAGCGGTGGGCACGTCATCGACGATGTTGATCTCGATGGTATTGGTGACACTGTTGCCCAACGAATCGGTGGCCTGATAGGTGAAGCTTTCACTCAGGGTGTTCGGCCCATCGTTGGCGTGAGGCGTGGTCGTGGGTGCCGAGGTCAGGGTGTAGGTGTAACTGCCGTCCGGATTGAGCAGGATCTGCCCGTAGGTTCCGGTCGCGCTGCCGACCAGGGTGTAAGTGATCGCGCCGGCGCCGCCGGTGACGGAACCGGCCAGCGTACCGGAGCCGGTTTCGCCGGCGTTACCGGGATCACTGCCGGTGACCGTGCCCGCTGCCAGGTCCTGGCCGTCCCTGGTCAAATCCAGGGCTTTTTCGAGTACCGTCACATCGCTATCCGTGGCTGCTACGAGGCAAGTGTTGGACACGTCGATGGTGAGGGTGGTGGTGCTTTCATCGCCGTCGGCATCGCGTACGGTGTAGGTGAACACATCCGTGGCGCCCGGATCGCCGACCGAGTTCGGGTTGCTGTGGTACACGGCGTTGCCGCTCGCATCCAGCGTGAGATAGCCGTAGGTGCCGTTGATTTGCGCGTTCAGGCCACCGATGGCCGAGGTCGAGGTGTCGCTGCCGGCACGCACGCCCACCACCGCGCCACCCGACGCCGGGCCGTCAGCGCCGAGCACATCGTTGTCCAGCACATTACCGCTGACCGTACCGCCCTCTACCACCGAGACAACATCGACGTGAGCGGTGGGCACGTCATCGACGATGTTGATCACGATGGTGCTGGTGACACTGTTGCCCAGAGAATCGGTAGCTTGATAGGTGAAGCTTTCGCTCAGGGTGTTCGGCCCGTCGTTGGCATGGGGGGTGGTCGCGGGGGCCGAGGTCAGGGTGTAGGTATAGGAACCGTCCGGGTTGATCAGGATTTGTCCGTAGGTCCCGGTAGCACTGCCGACCAGGGTGTAGGTGATCCCGCCAGTGGCGCCGGTGACGGAGCCGACCAAGGTGCCGCTGGCGGTTTCACCGGTGTTGCCCGGTTCGCTGCCGGTGACAGTGCCCGCTGCCAGGTCCTGGCCGTCCTTGGTCAGATCCAGCGCGTTTTCGTGAACCGTCACGTCGTTATCGGTGGCCGCGACGAGGGTGCAGTTGGACACGTCGATGGTGAGGGTGGTGGTGCTTTCATCGCCGTCGGCATCGCGCACGGTGTAGGTGAAAACGTCGGTAGCGCCAGGGTCGTTCACGGCATTTGGATTGCTGTGATAAACCGCGTTGCCGTTGGTATCCAGGGTCAGGTAGCCGTAGGTGCCGTTGATTTGACTGTTCAAGCCACCGATGGCCGAAGTCGAGGTGTCGCTACCGGCACGCACACCGACCACCGCGCCCCCCAAGGCCGGGCCATCAGCACCGCCGATGTCGTTGCCCAGCACGTTGCCCGAGACCGTCGCGCCCTCGGCCACCGTGGCGTGGTCAGGGTTGGCGGTGGGCAAGTCGTCGACGATGTTGACGTTGATCTGGCCCAACGCCGTGCTGCCGTCGACGTCAGTGGCGACGACGTTAAGGTTCTCGGTGATGCTGTTGGTGCCATCGGCGTTCGGGTGGGTTTCGTTATCCACCAGGGTGTAGCTGTAGCTGACCACGCCGGTCGCACTGTCGTAACCGGTGATGGTCAGCGTACTGCCGAGGGGAGTGACAATCGATTGCGGGAAACCTGCGGCCACACCACCGGAGACCACCGCGATGCCACCCACGGTCAGGGTTTGCAAACCGTCGAGCGCGGTGACGCTGAAGGTGCCGCTCTGGGTCAGGGCCGGTGGGTTGGGGCTGGTGCCGTCGCTGAGGTTTTTTTCGTAAACGGTGAGTTCGCCGCCGTTGACGTTCAGGCCATCGAGGGTCACCGGGTCATCGTTGTTATGGATGTTCAGCACCAGCGTCGCGGTGCTGGTATCGCCATCGGAGTCGGTGAGGGTGTAGACGAAGTTCTCGGTGCCGTTGCCACCGCCATGCAAGGCTTCGAAATCGGCATCGCTGGTGTTCAGGGTGTAGGTGTACGTGCCGTTGGCGTTGAGCACCAAGGTGCCGTAAGTCCCATTGAACGTGCCACCAACGATCGGCCCGCTGTCGGGGCCGGTGGCAATGCGGTCGGCACCCTGGATGTCGTTGGGCAGCACGCTGCCGCTCAGGGTCAGCAGAGTTTCCGACGCGGTATGGGCGTTGCTGTCATCCACGGCCCGAGGCAGGTCATCGAAGATTTTCACATCAAGATTGCCATTGGCGGTGGTGCCGTTGTCGTCCACCACGGTTACCGTAAATTGTTCGGAGAGACTGTTGATGCCGCTGGCATTCGGATGGGTTTCGTTATCCACCAGGGTGTAGCTGTAGCTGACCACGCCGGACGCGCTGTCGTAACCGGTGATGGTCAACGTGTTGCCGAGGGGCGTGACGGTCGATTGCGGGAAGCCCGCCGATACACCGCCGACCACTACGTTGATTCCGCCGACGCTGAGGGTTTGCACGCCGTCCAGCGCAGTCATGCTGAACGTGCCGCTTTGGGTCAGCGCCGATGCATCGGGGTTGCTGCCGTCGCCAAGGTTTTTCTCGTGGACGACCAGCTCGCCACCTTCGGCATTCAGGCCTCCGATGATCACCGGGTCGTCGTTGTTATGAATCTGCAGCACCAGGTTCGCGGTGCTGGTATCGCCATCGGCGTCCGTCAGGGTGTAGGTGAAGGTTTCCGTGGCGCTGCCACCGCCATGCAAGGCCTTGAAGTCGGCATCGCTGGTGTTCAGGGTGTAGGTGTAAGAGCCGTTGGGATTGAGCACCAGAGTGCCATAAGCCCCGTTGAACGTGCCGCCAATGATCGGCCCGCTGTCGGGGCCGGTGGCAATGCGGTCGGCGCCCTGGATGTCGTTGGGCAGCACGCTGCCGGTCAGGGTCAGCAGGGTTTCCGAGGCGGTATTGGCATTGCTGTCATTGATGGCCTTGGGCACATCGTCGGTGATATTAACGTCCAGTGAACCGATCGCAGTATCGCCGTTGCTGTCGTTCGCGACCACAGTGAACTGTTCACTGAGGCTGTTGGTGCCGTCGCCGGCGGGGTGGATTTCGTTGCCGACCAAGGTGTAGCTGTAACTCACCACGCCGGTGGCCGGGTTGTAGCCGGTGATTGTCAGGGTGTTGCCCAGTTGAGTGGTGATCGACTGCGGAAAACCGATGGGCACCCCGCCACTGATCACGTTGATCCCGCCGATGCTCAGGCTGGTCAGCCCGTCGGGAGCAGACACGGTGAAGGTGCCGTTCTGGGTCAGCGCCCCGGGGTTGCTGGCCGAACCATCCGCCAGGTTGGCTTCATTGAGGGTCAGTTCGCCCCCCGCCACCGACAGGCCGGTGAGGGTGACCAGGTTATTCGGCGCCACGGGAGCAACGCCTGCCCCCCCCGCACCGCCTGCACCGCTGTCGCCGTTGTCCGGGTCCCGGCGCTCGAGGGGAAATTCGGGAATACCGTTGAAACCGGCCGTGGGGAAACCAATCGTGGGATCGACCCGGCCCGCCACTTCCTCCAGCAGCACAAAATTGTGGCCGCCGCCCAGTGCGCCTCCGGGTGCGCCCGTTGCGCCCGGCCCGGCGGCGGTAGCTTCACCGGCCTGGGTCGGGTCGGCCCCTGCGGCAATGGCTTTTTGCAGTTGCTCGACATCGGTCAATTGCGCCTGGCTCGGCGTCACCGCATCGGCGGTCTCCACATGCGGCACCTGATGGGCGAGTAACTGCCCCGTCATTTGCAGGCTGCTGTCCCGCCCCAGGGTCAGCTCCTGGCCGTTTTGCAAATGGACCGCCACCGCGCCTTCGGCCCCGGTGACCAGTTGCTCGCCAGCAAACAGCCGATCGCCCTCGACCAGGGTACGACGGGTGCCATCACCCGCCACTGCGAACACCTGACCAATGACCTTACTGACGATACCGATGAGCGTTGCCATGTGCATTTCCTCCGCTGCCAACTGCTGTTGGCGTCCTGTGTGCGCGAAGAAGTGCTCATGGTTCAAGCAGGCTGCCTGACTGCCGGGACGCGTTTATCTGAAAGTAAACCGCGGCCTCCCAACACCCTCGCCAGACGTGTCGCTCGCAAGGAATTGTCTGAAACAGGATAAAACCCTCCGCAATCAATCGCATCAGGATCCACGTTCAAAACAACCGCCCTGCGGACAATGCGTAACGGTTTTGAATCACCAACGTGACAAAAAATTGTCACCCAAAAACCGTCTCGCCTCTCTCCCCTCCAGCACTTCTTCGCTCTGTGTCTAAAAGTAAATAGAACGTTCCTAAAACCCATGGAAGCTCCGTAGAGCTTATAAAACAAGGTTTTCTGATTGAACAATGTGCTGGATTTTTCAGAGCGCATAAGTTTTTTTCAGCATAAGCCTTATGAGAAATTCTTCTAAGCTTCTCGTCAGAATGTTCTTAGCTCTGTTGTAACAAGCGTGAAACGGTTTCACTTAAAAATAACGCCAAATATTTGGCGATCAGCTAAGTACCATCAGGAATCAGGGAGAGGCATCCATGCGCGTTTTACCCCCCATCTGCGGCGCGATTTTGCTGGCCATGGCGGCCTGCACTTCTCAAGCTCAGGCGATGTCATTGACCGAGGCGATCCAGAGCACCATCGCGACTCACCCGGAACTGGCATCGCGGGTCGACGCCCGGCTCTCGGCCGACGAGCAGGTTAAAGTCGCCAAAGGGGGCTTTTATCCATCAGTGGATTTAAATGCCGCCTACGGGCGCGGCTACAGCGATAACACCACCACTCGGTCGCAGGGCAATCACCACACCGAAATCCTGACCTACACTCAGTCGGAACTGCGTCTGCGGCAGATGCTGTTCGACGGTTTCAATACCTCCAACGAGGTCGCGCGCACCAAAGGCGTGGTCAACTCGCGAGCCTATTACGCCCAGGGCACCGCCCAGGACCTGGCCCTGCGCACCATCGAGGTTTACCTCGAAGTGCTCAAGCGCCGCGAACTGGTGAGCCTGGCCAAGAACAACCTGCAAGCGCACATGCGGGTCAACGATCAGATCGGCCTGCGGACCCAGCGTGGGGTCGGCAGCAACGCCGACGCCGACCAGTCCACCGCTCGCCGGGCACTGGCGCAAAACAACCTCGACACCGCCGAAGTCGATCTGGCCGATGCCGAGGCGAACTTCTACAGTGTCGTGGGGCGCATGCCCGATGAACTCGAAACCCCACCGTCGACCCGTGGCGAATTGCCCACCACCCTGCCGGAAGCCCAGCAGAGCATGGTGGAAAACAACCCGTACCTGAAATCCGCCCAGGCCGACGTGCAATCGGCCGAGAGCCAGTATGAAGTCGCCAAGTCGCCGTTCTACCCGCGCTTCGACGCCGAAGCAGCGGTGGGCGCCAATAACAATGTGCAGGGCGATGAAGGCCACGACAACGAATGGCGAGTGGGTGTGGTGATGAACTACAACCTGTTCCGCGGCGGCAGCGACAAGGCCCGGCTGGCCTCCGATGCGCACCAGATCAACCAGGCTCTGGACATCCGCAACAACGCCCTGCGCCAGCTCAACGAGAACATCCACCTGGCCTGGAACGCCATGCAAAACGCCAAGAAACAAACCCCGACCGCCCGTGAATACGCCGAAACCACCACCCGTGTGCGGGCCGCGTATCAGGATCAGTTTGGCCTCGGTCAACGGACCCTGCTCGACTTGCTCGACAGTGAAAACGAGCTCTACAACGCCAACCGCCGCTACACCGAAGTGCGCTACACCGAGGAGTTCTCGATGTACCGCGTGCTGGCGAACATGGGCCAGTTGCTGAGCAAACAACGGGTGGTGCTGCCCGCCGATGCGATCGCCTCCACCGAAGTGAAAAACGAAGCGCGCTTGCCTGAACTCAAATGAAGTAACCCGACGTGACCAATTGTGGCGAGGGAGCTTGCTCCCGCTGGGTTGCGCAGCAACCCCGAACACCGATTGAAGATGAAGATGAAGACAGTGTGAGTGCTGCGCACTCAAGCGGGAGCAAGCTCCCTCGCCACAGGCAGTCAATATGACCAGCATGGAAACCGGCAACACGGGTGTCGATCCGCGGCTGAGCTTCGATGATCCGTTACTCGACGGCCTGTTGATTCTCTGCAAACTCCATGGTGCGGCGGTCAGTCGCGCCAGCCTGAGTGCCGGGCTGCCAATGGCACACCAACGCTTGAGCCTGGACCTGCTGCCGCGCGCAGCGGCCCGGGCCAGCTTGCAGGCGCGTGTGTTGCGCCGTGAGCTGGGGCAAATCTCCGCGCTCAACCTGCCGGTGATGCTGATCCTCAACCATGGCCGCTGCGCGATATTGCGCCGCTTCGGCGATGACGGTCAGGCGCTGATTCTGCCAAGCGAAGCCGACGGCGGTGAACAATGGGTCAGCACGGAAGAGCTGGCCGCCAGCTACAGCGGTCAGGCCTTGTTCGCCCGGCCGCGACATGAACTCGAAGACTTGCGCGCGCCGCTGATACCGCGAGTCGAGGCTTGGTTTCGCGACACCTTGAAGTTGTCGAAGTGGCTGTACAGCGATGCGATTCTGGCGAGTTTTCTGATCAATCTGCTGGGCCTGATGGTGCCGCTGTTCGTGATGCAAACCTACGATCGGGTGGTGCCGAACCAGGCCACTTCGACCTTGTGGGTGCTGTCGATCGGCTTGCTGATCGGCACCGGTTTCGAACTGGTGCTGCGGGTGGTTCGCGCGCATTTGCTGGACACCGCCGGGAAGAAAACCGATGTGATTCTTTCGGCGACCCTGTTCGAACGCATCACCGGCATGGCGATGAAAGCGCGGCCTGCGACCATCGGTGGTTTCGCCCAGAGCATTCATGACTTTCAGGGCCTGCGGGAGTTTCTCACCGCCGTCACGCTGACCAGCCTGATCGACATGCCCTTCGCCGTGCTGATGCTGGTAGTCATCGGCCTGCTCGGCGGCTGGCTGGTGGTGATACCCCTGCTGGCATTCCCCATCACGATCCTCTTTGCCATGGTGATTCAGTCGCGCCTGCGCGACACCGTGCAGAAAAGTCTGAGCCTCGGTGCCGAGCGCCAGGCCCTGCTGATCGAGACCCTCGGTGGCCTGGAAACCCTCAAGGCCTGTAGCGCCGAAAGCGAACGCCAGCACAAATGGGAAAGCACCCACGGCGCCCTCACCCGCCTCGACAGCCATGCGCGCAACCTCTCGGCGCTGGCCACCAACGGCACGTTGTTCATCCAACAGTTCTCCGGCATGGCGACCATCGTCGCCGGGGTCTACAGCATCATCGCCGGCAACCTCAGCGTTGGTGCGCTGGTGGCGACCTACATGCTTGGCAGCCGCGTGCTCGCGCCGCTGGGGCAGATCGCCGGGCTGATCACCCGTTACCAACAAGCGCAACTGACCATGAAAAGCACCGATGCGCTGATGTCGCTGCCACAAGAGCGCGACGCCAAACAACGACCGCTGGAGCGCACACAACTGCAAGGTGCACTGGACGTCAGCGGCGTGACTTTTCACTACAACGGCCAGAACGCTCCGGCCCTGGCCAACGTCAGCTTCAGCATGAAACCGGGCGAGCGGATCGGCATCATCGGCCGCAGCGGATCGGGCAAAAGCACATTGGCGCGACTGGTGATGGGGTTCTATGCGCCGGAAGAAGGCCAGCTGCTGCTCGATGGCCTGGACCTGCGGCAACTGGACGTTGCCGACCTGCGTCAGCAAATCGGTTACGTCGCCCACGACCTGCCGTTGCTGGCCGGCAGCCTGCGCGACAACCTGACCCTCGGCGCCCGTTACATCAGCGATGCCCGAATGCTTGAAGTCGCCGAACTGACCGGCGTCACCGAGCTGGCTCGCCAACATCCCCAAGGCTTCGATCGGCCAGTGGGCGAACGTGGTCAGTTGCTGTCGGGCGGGCAACGCCAAGCGGTATTGCTGGCGCGGGCCTTGTTGCTCGATCCGCCGATCATGCTGCTCGACGAACCCACCAGCGCCATGGACAACAGCAGCGAAGATGTCCTGCGCCAGAAACTCCACGGCTGGGTCCAGGGCAAAACCGTGCTGCTGGTCACCCACCGCACCTCGATGCTCAGCCTGGTGGATCGCTTGGTGGTGCTGGACAACGGGCGGATCGTCGCCGACGGCCCGAAAGAAGCGGTCATCGATGCATTGCGCAAGGGCCGTGTCGGCTCTGCGACTGTCTAGGGGCGCCCACTCGATGCCAATACATCACCTGTGGCGAGGGGGCGGGAGCAAGCTCCCTCGCCACAGGTTTGTGTTCGGCTTTATTTCTCTTAACTGACGGGTATCGCCCCATGTCTGCTCAAACACCGGATTCAGCGGCCCGAAGCTACTTCGGCAGTTTCAGCAAAAGCGCCGAAAGCGAATTCATGCCGGAAACCGCCGGCGCCTCGTTGCAGGATTCACCGCGCTGGTCGCGGATCACCGTGTGGCTGGCAGCGGCGCTGCTGATCACCGCGCTGGTCTGGGCCAAATTCGCCGTGTTGCAGGAAGTCACCATGGGCGAAGGCAAGGCGATTCCGTCGAGCAAGATTCAGGTGATCCAGAACCTGGAAGGCGGCATCGTCACGGAGATCTTCGTGCGCGAAGGGCAAATGGTGAACAAGGGCGACACCTTGCTGCGCCTGGATGACACGCGATTCCTGTCGAACAAGGGTGAAAGCGAAGCAGACCGGTATGCGTTGATCGCGCAGGTCGAACGGCTGTCGGCCGAAGCGGAAGGCCGGCCGTTCAAGCTGTCCCCGGAAGTGATCGCCAAAGCCCCGCAAGTGGCCGAGGACGAACGCTCACTGTACGAACAACGTCAGCGCCGATTGGCCAGCGAGCAGCGCACGCTGACCGAACAACTTCGGCAGAAAACCCAGGAGCTAGCGGAGTTCCGCTCCAAACAGGGCCAATTCAGTTCCAGCCTGGCGCTGCTGCAACAAGAGATGAACATGTCGGCGCCACTGGTGGGCACCGGGGCGGTGTCACCGGTGGAAATCTTGCGGCTCAAACGCAGCGCGGTGGAAATCCGCGGCTCGCTGAACGCCACGACCCTGGCGATTCCCCGGGCGGAATCGGCGATCAATGAGATCAAAAGCAAGATCGACGAGTCCGAGCAATCCTTCCGTTCAGACGCGGCAAAAGAGCTGAATGAGAAACGCACCGACCTGTCGAAAATCACCGCGACGAGCATTGCCATCGACGACCGGGTGACGCGCACCACCGTGGTGTCGCCGGTTCACGGCATTATCAAAATGCTGAAGGTCAACACCATCGGCGGCGTGGTTCAGCCGGGTAGCGACATGGTGGAAATCGTGCCGCTGGAAGACAACCTGCTGATCGAAGCCAAGGTCCGCCCTCAAGACGTGGCGTTCCTGCACCCAGGCCAGAAAGCCATGGTCAAGTTCAGCGCTTATGACTACACGATTTACGGGGGGCTGAGTGCCAAGCTGGAGCTGATCGGGGCGGACACCATCACCGATGACAAGGGCAACAGTTTTTACCTGATTCAGGTCAGGACCGATAAAAATCACTTGGGCGGGGATGTGAAACCGTTGCTGATCATTCCGGGGATGGTGGCGACGGTGGACATTATTACCGGGGAGAAAACGGTGCTGGATTATTTGCTTAAACCGGTGTTGAAAGCCCGGACCGAGGCGATGCGGGAGCGGTAGTCATTCTCCGAAGGAGTGATCGTTCCCATGCTCCGCGTGGGAATGCCGCCCGGGACGCTCCGCGTCCCTTCCCGGATGTGACGCAGAGCGTCACTGGATTCATTCCCACGCAGAGCATGGGAACGATCATCGCCCGTGATTCTTCTGATAGGTCTCCTCCCCCATCGCCGCAATCTGCCCCTCGATCAACGCCTCGAACGGCTTTAACAAGGGCTCGAAAGTGCTCGGCGCTTCGAGGGTCTGCAACGCCTGCACAATCGCCTCCACCGTCGACAACGCCCCCGGCCCCGGCGCCTTGCGCAAGCGATAACGGGACACCCCGCCCTCGGCCAATGTCACTCTGGGCAACGCCGCCAGCAGCGGATTGAGGTGCAGCATCTTGCGCGCCTTGCGCCAGGTGCCGTCCGGGACTACCAGCAGCAGCGGCTCATCATTGGCGGTGTAGACCTGCATCGGCTGCGCCTCCTCACCGGGAAACAGCAACCGTGCCTGATAACCCGGTCGATTCAACAACGCCGGCAAATCCTCGAACACCTCGCCAACAATCAACTCGGCATTCTTCAACCCCAACGCCGCCAACCGCGCGGTATTCAGCGCATGGTTCACTTCGCTCGGATGCTGCAGCAGCAACACCCGAGTGCGGCTATCCAGGCTCGGGATCAACGGGCACAGGCAGTGAGTTTGCGGACGCAGACAGCGCGGGCACTGGATTCTGGACATATTCTTAAGCCTGATTGAGCTGTGCTTTGAGCAAATCACGGAAAGTCTGGATCAACGGTTCGCGGCTACGGCCACGGCGCACGATCATCGAAAACGGTGCCTGATAGCCAAACGTTGCCGGCAGCAGTACACGCAAATCCCCCTTGTCGGCCCAGGCCTGGGCGTAGTGCTCCGGCAGGTAACCGATGTAAGCGCCGGACAGCACCAGAATCAGTTGGGCCTCCATACTTTCCACGGTCGCCGCGCTGTGTTTGAAACCGTGGCGCGCCAGTTCGGCCTGGCTCCAATAGCCGCGACCGACCATGCGCTGTTGGGTGATGACTTGCTCGGGAATGCGCCGCTCGGTGAACAGTGGATGACGACTGCTGCAATACAGCCAATGTTGCTCGCGGTACAGCGGCATGTAGACCAGACCGCTCATGCGCGTGGAAAAGGCACCGATGGCCAGGTCGAGGCGGTTGTCCTGCACGCCGAGTTGCAGTTCGTAAGGGCTCATGACCGACAGATGCAAATGCACCGCCGGGTGTTCCTGGCTGTAGGCGCCGATGGCTTCGGCGAACGGCAAGGCCTTGTCGCTGACGGTGGAGTCGATCACCCCCAGGTTCAAAGTGCCGCGCAGCTCGCCTTTGAGGGCGGCGGCGTATTGTTCGAAACCTTCAAGTTCGGCCAATAGACGCAGGGTTTCCTGATGAAACAGCTCACCCTTGCTGGTCAGGCTGAAACCACCGCGACCACGATGGCACAGCACCAGGCCGAGGGCCGCTTCGAGCTGGCTCATGTAAGTGCTGATGGCCGAAGTCGAGAGGTTGAGCTCGTGCTGGGCGTTGGCGAACCCCTGATGGCGGACCACGCTGACGAAGATGCGCAATAGTTTCAGGTCGGGTAAAGCGTTGGCCATGGGCGACTCCAAGCACCTAGATCGTTCCCACGCTCTGCGTGGGAATGCAGCCCGTGACGCTCTGCGTCACATGCAGGAAACAGCTGGACGCGGAGCGTCCGTGGATGCATTCCCACGCAGAGCGTGGGAACGATCACGCGTAAGAGTCTATCGCTGCCCTCGCCATTAGTTTAGAAAAATCTGAACTAAGTATTTGCCCGTAGCGATTCTTCCCGGCCACTGCATTTCGCAGAATCGGCCCACAGCGGTGCCCGTCTCTCCCCGAGCGTGCAACCGACATAAATAAAACAACGACGATGAGGCCTTACCCGTGGACAAGATTCTTCACCAACCACTGGGCGGCAACGAAATGCCGCGCTTCGGCGGCATCGCCACCATGCTGCGACTCCCCCATTTGCCATCTGCTGCTGGCCTGGACGCTGCCTTTATCGGCATCCCGCTGGACATCGGCACGTCCCTGCGCCCCGGCACCCGTTTCGGACCACGTGAAATCCGCGCTGAATCAGTGATGATCCGCCCGTACAACATGGCCACCGGCGCTGCGCCGTTCGATTCGCTGTCGGTTGCCGACATTGGTGACGTGGCGATCAACACCTTCAACCTGCTGGACGCCGTACGGATCATAGAAGAGGCCTACGACAATATCCTCGAACACGATGTGATCCCCCTGACCCTGGGCGGCGACCACACCATCACCCTGCCAATCCTGCGTGCCATCCATAAAAAACACGGCAAGGTCGGCCTGGTGCACATCGACGCTCACGCCGACGTGAACGATCACATGTTCGGCGAGAAGATCGCCCACGGCACCACCTTCCGTCGCGCGGTAGAAGAAGGCCTTCTGGATTGCGACCGCGTGGTGCAAATTGGCCTGCGCGCTCAGGGTTACACCGCCGATGACTTCAACTGGAGCCGCAATCAAGGCTTCCGTGTGGTTCAGGCCGAAGAATGCTGGCACAAATCCCTGGCGCCGCTGATGGCCGAAGTTCGCGAGAAAGTCGGCGGCGGTCCGGTGTACCTGAGTTTCGATATCGACGGTATCGACCCGGCTTGGGCACCCGGCACGGGCACCCCGGAAATCGGCGGTCTGACAACCATTCAGGCGATCGAAATCGTGCGCGGCTGCCAAGGCCTCGACCTGGTCGGCTGCGATTTGGTAGAGGTCTCGCCAGCGTACGACACCACCGGCAACACCTCGCTGCTGGGCGCCAACCTGCTGTACGAAATGCTCTGCGTACTGCCAGGCGTGGTCCATCGCTGAGGATCGGTCATGAACGAACGTGATCAGGTACTCAACGCCGCCGCCGAGCTGGTGTCGGCCTTTGCCCGTAACGATCGCGAAGCTTACTTCGGCGCATTCAGCGTTGATGCCAGCTTCGTGTTCTACACCCTCGAGCAGCCCCTGCTGTCGCGCGATGCCTACCAGGCGCTGTGGGACAGCTGGCGTGCCGAGGACGGCTTCGAGGTGCTGTCGTGCACCTCAAGCAACGCCTTTGTCAGCCTGCAAGGTGACGTGGCGATTTTCATCCATGACGTGGCCACCGAGCTGCGCATGCAAGGGGAGCAACACTTCAGCCAGGAACGCGAGACGATTGTTTTCAAGAAACAAGCGTCTGGCCAAGAACAACAAGGCCTATGGCTGGCCTGCCACGAACATTTATCCGCAATGCCGGAAGGGCTGCCACCCCCTTAGCCAAACAGGTGACGCTCACGCACGATGAGCGCGCCTTTATGATCGGAGCAGATCATGAATAACAACAACAAAGACCAAAGCCTTACGCAAATTGAAACCTACGGGGTCGAACAGATCCCGGACAACGAACGCACCGCAGGCCCGACGGACTTGTTCCGGATGATCTTCGGCGGTTCCAACACCTTCGCCACCGCCGTGCTCGGCAGTTTCCCGGTACTGTTCGGCCTGTCTTTTCAAGCGGGCGTCTGGGCGATTGTGCTGGGTGTGTTGCTGGGCTCGCTGATCCTCGCACCGATGGGCCTGTTCGGCCCGATCAATGGCACCAACAACGCCGTGTCGTCCGGTGCGCACTTTGGTGTTCACGGGCGGATCGTTGGCTCATTCCTGTCATTGCTGACCGCCATCGCTTTCTTCTCGCTCTCGGTGTGGAGCTCGGGCGATGCGTTGATCGGTGGTGCGAAACGCCTGATCGGCCTGCCGGAAACCGACCTGACTTTGGGTCTGGCCTACGGTCTGTTCGCGATCCTGGTGCTGACGGTGTGCATCTACGGCTTCCGCTTCCTGCTGTGGGTCAACAAGATCGCGGTATGGAGCGCCAGCCTGTTGTTCCTGCTGGGCATCTTCGCTTTCGCCGGTCCCTTCGATGTGAACTACGCCGGCAGCGTCAGCCTCGGTCAACCGGGTTTCTGGGCGGCCTTCATCGGCGCCGCGCTGGTGGCCATGAGCAACCCGATTTCCTTCGGCGCGTTCCTCGGCGACTGGTCGCGCTACATCCCGCGTGACACCTCCAAGCGCCGGATCATGGCCGCCGTGGTGATCTCGCAGATCGCGACGTTCATCCCGTTCCTGTTCGGCCTCGCCACCGCCACCATCGTGGCGATCAAGGCACCGGACTACATCGCCGCCAACAACTACGTGGGCGGCCTGCTGGCGGTATCGCCGAGCTGGTTCTTCCTGCCGGTGTGCCTGATTGCGGTGATCGGCGGCATGTCCACCGGCACCACGTCGCTGTATGGCACCGGGCTGGACATGTCCAGCGTGTTCCCACGGGTGCTGTCGCGGGTCAAGGCAACGCTGTTGATCGGCGTGATGTCGATTGCCTTCATCTTCATCGGGCGCTTTGCGGCGAACCTGGTGCAGAGCGTGTCGACCTTCGCCGTGCTGATCATCACCTGCACCACTCCGTGGATGGTGATCATGATCATCGGCCTGTTGGTACGTCGTGGCTTCTACTGCCCGGATGACCTGCAAGTGTTCACCCGTGGCGAAAAAGGTGGCCGTTACTGGTTCACCCACGGCTGGAACTGGCGCGGCCTGGGTGCCTGGATCCCGAGCGCGCTGGTGGGTTTGTGCTTCGTGAACCTGCCGGGGCAGTTTGTCGGGCCGCTCGGGAATCTGGCGGGCGGGATCGACATCAGTCTGCCAGTCACGCTGGGCCTGGCGTCGCTGGTGTACCTGACACTGCTGAGCCTGTTCCCGGAACCGGCCACGGTGTTCGGCCCCAACGATTCACGCAGCAAGGGCGCAAGCACCATGGCAAAACCTGAACTACGTCAGCCCGCCTGACACAGATCCACCTGTGGGAGTGAGCCTGCTCGCGATGACTGCGGCACATCCAACATTGATGTGACTGACAAATCGCAATCGCGAGCAGGCTCGCTCCCACAGAGACCTGGCCCACAGAACCATCTTTGCTTCACCATAAAAAAGACAATCGGAGACACGCCATCATGGCTTTGGATTTATTCGTCGTACTCATCTACGCCGCCGCGATGCTGATACTCGGCTACTACGGCATGCGCAAGGCCAAGACCAACGAAGACTTTTTGGTCGCCGGTCGTAACCTCGGCCCGAGCCTGTACATGGGCACCATGGCCGCGACCGTTCTGGGTGGCGCGTCAACTGTTGGCACCGTGCGCCTGGGCTACGTTCATGGCATCTCCGGTTTCTGGCTCTGCGCGGCCCTCGGTTGCGGGATCGTGGCGCTGAACCTGTTCCTCGCCAAACCGCTGCTGAAGCTGAAAATCTACACCGTTACCCAGGTGCTGGAAAAACGCTACAACCCGATGGCCCGCTCGGCGAGCGCGGTGATCATGCTGGCGTATGCGCTGATGATCGGCGTGGTCTCGATCCTGGCCATTGGCACCGTGCTGCAAGTGCTGTTCGGCCTGCCGTTCTGGCTGTCGGTATTGCTCGGTGGTGGCGTGGTGGTGATCTATTCGGCGATCGGCGGCATGTGGTCCCTGACCCTGACCGACATCGTCCAGTTCATCATCAAGACCGTCGGCCTGATGTTCATCCTGTTGCCAATCTGCCTGTACCGCGTCGGTGGTTGGGATGAATTGGTGTTGAAACTGCCGGCATCCGCCTTCAGCTTCACCACCATTGGCTGGGACACCATCGTCACCTACTTCATGATCTACTTCTTCGGGATCCTGATCGGCCAAGACATCTGGCAGCGTGTGTTCACCGTCAGGAGCGCCAAAGTGGCTCAGGTCGCCGGTACATTCGCAGGCTTCTACTGCATCCTTTACGGACTGGCCTGCGCCCTGATCGGCATGGCCGCTCATGTGCTGATCCCGGACCTGGACAACGTCAACAACGCCTTCGCCGCCATCGTCAAACTGTCCCTGCCGGACGGTATCCGTGGCCTGGTGATCGCCGCGGCCCTGGCGGCCATGATGTCCACCGCCAGCGCCGGCCTGCTCGCCGCTGCCACCACCCTGACCGAAGACCTGCTGCCAAAACTGCGCGGCGGTAAACAGTCGAGCCTGGGCATCAACCGCCTGTTCACCCTGCTGACCGGCGTCGCCGTGCTGGGTATCGCGCTGGTAGTCAACGACGTGATCAGCGCCCTGACCCTGGCTTACAACCTGTTGGTGGGCGGCATGCTGATCCCGCTGATCGGTGCAATCTTCTGGAAACGCGCAACCACCGCCGGCGCTATCGCCAGCATGGGCCTGGGCTTTGCCACCGCGCTGCTGTTCATGATCAAGGACGGTATGGATTCCAATACCCCGATCTACTACAGCCTCGGCGTGGGCCTGGTGAGTTTCGTGCTGGTCAGCCTGCTGTCCCGTCGCCCGGCCGTGGTGACGAGCGCCGCCTAAGCTTAAACATGACGACTTGATGCTTTCTTCGACGGGTGTGGCGTCGGTTGCCACACCCGTTTTTTTTCGTCTGGAGAAAATCGCTTATGAAGATCGTCAGCCGCGATCAGTGGTTTGAGGTCAAACAGCTCAGCGACGGCATCCGCCTGATTCACGAGCCTTACATTCGGCCCTTTTACCGCTGCAACCTCTGGCACATTCAGGGCCGCGACAAGGACTTGCTGCTGGACAGCGGTTCCGGGCTGGTCAGCCTGCGCGAGCAATTGCCGTGGCTCACCGAACGGCCCTTGGTGGCGGTGGCCAGCCATTGCCATTTCGACCACATCGCCGGCCATCACGAATTCCCCGAACGGCTGGTGCACCCGGCCGAAGCACAGATCCTAGCCGAACCCGACGGCGACAACACCCTGAGCAAGCTTTTCGTCGGTGATGGCATGTTCGAGGCTCACCCCGACTGCCCGTTGTGCTACGCCGAATACCGGGTCAGAGCCGCACCGGCCACGGGTTTTATCGAAGAAGGCGACGTGCTCGATCTCGGTAATCGGGTCCTGCAAGTGCTGCACACGCCGGGCCATTCACCGGGCGGCATCAGCCTGTTTGAGGCGGCGACCGAAACCCTGTTCAGCGGCGACATCATCTACGACGGGCCGCTGATCGAAAACGCCTACCACTCCAACCTCGACGACTACGCCCGCAGCCTGCAACGCTTGCGCGCGCTGCCGATCCGCACGGTGCACGGCGGGCATTTCGGGAGTTTTTCCGGGGAGTATCTGCGCACGATGATTGACGAATGGCAGCGCCGGCACGCCTGAAGCCTGCTGTACTCAGCATCAGGGACCTCATAACGCCCTCGAAGAAGGATCTCATGACAAGAGCCGCCGTTCGTGCCGCCGTGCATCACTTCATTCGCCGCCTGCTGGAAAATCAGGATGACTTCGACGACAACACCAACCTGGTGCAGTTGGGGTTGGATAAAGAGGATATTGAAGAGCTGATCTTCCATCTGGAGGATCAGCTGGGATTGACGGCGTTTACCGCCGAAGAAGACCGCATGCTCAAGACTGCCAGGACGGCAAATGATTTGACGCGGTTTTTGATTGAGATCGGGCGGTATTGAAACGGATTGCTAAATACATCCGATGTGCCGAATGAACCTCTGTGGCGAGGGAGCTTGCTCCCGCTCGATTGCACAGCAATCGCAAGCTGCACTCGCGCTCAACCTGCCCCACCTGAGTGGCGATGAATGGGGCCGCTGCGAGCCCCAGCGGGAGCAAGCTCCCTCGCCACAGGTGATTTACCAGACTTACCGGCGGCGCTGCTGGCGGCGACGTTGTTCGTCGTCCGTGCGAATAGGCACGGGTTGCAGAGGCGGTTCAATCAAACCGAGTGCGACACCCAGGTCATGCAGCCAGTTTTGGATTTTCTCTTTCATGATGCCCCCCTTCAGGGTCGTGCCGAGCGGCCGAAGTTCCGTAGCCCCTTCGCACTGATAATAGTCCTAAGTCCTACGCAATGCTCGCCCAAGATCGCAATGATCTGTTACTAAATTGATCCAAATCCTAGTACGCCCGTTCAAGCAAATGCCTGGGCCTGAATCGCTGCAGACGGATACACCGCCTGCTGCTGCTCGATCCATGCATTCAGGTTGGCCCCGACCATGCCTTTGCGCCACATCAGCCAGGTAGTGGCGCTGGCGAACGGCTCGACCAACGGGTGCACCGCCACGCTTTCGCGCCCCGGCAGGCTGGCGAGCATCGACTCCGACATCAGCGCCACGCCGGAACCGGCAATCACACAAGCCAGCATTCCCGGATACGACTCGATCTCCATGGCCCGGCCCATGGCCGCATGGTCATGGGCGAACCAGGCTTCCAGACGCATCCGGTAGGAACAGCCCTGGCGAAACGTAAACACCGAACGCCCTTCGACATCCAGCGCACTACGCACCGGCGGATGATCGGCCTCGCTGATCAGCACCAGCCGTTCGTCGCACAACGGCACGCCGTCGAGCCCGGCCAGTTCCAGCGGGCCGTCCACCAGCGCCGCGTCGAGGCGCCCGGTGAGCAGGCCTTCGAGCAATTCGCCGCTGGGCCCCGATTGCACTTGCAGGTTCACCGCCGGGTAGCGGCGGTGATAACGCGCCAACAGCTCTGGCAAGTGAATCGCGGCGGTGCTGTACATGGTGCCAAGAACAAAATCCCCGGCGGGTTGCCCGCCCTGCACCGCCGCGTGGGCTTCGTCGTGCAAGGCGAACAACTTGGCGGTGTAGTCCAACAGGACTTTTCCCGCAGGTGACAACTGCAAACGCTGACGCTCGCGCACGAACAGTTCGACGCCAAGTTGCTCTTCAAGCTGTTTGAGCCGGGTCGACAGGTTGGAGGGCACGCGATGCAGGCGCTCAGCGGCCCGGGTAATGGAGCCCTCTTGCGCCACTGCCTGGAAAATCCGCAATTGGCTGAATTCCATGCCATTCTCCAAATCAGAACAAGTTTCTCACTATTATTCATTTTTAAAGAAAGTCAATCAGTCCTAGCCTGACGGTCATTGATCCTCGAAACGGAACTCAGACCATGTCCCCTCTGATTCGCTTAACCGCCAGTTTCATCGCCCTGATGATGGCCATGGGCATCGGGCGTTTCGCCCTGACGCCGCAACTGCCGCACTTGCTCAGCGAGGGTCAGATCGACCTGACCGCCGCCGGTCTGATTGCCGCCGCCAACTACCTCGGCTACTTCGTCGGCGCAGTGGACGCGATGTTCGCCCGTCGTCCCGATCAGGTTCGTCGGCGCCTGCTCGGTGGTTTGTGGCTCTGTGTGCTGCTGACCCTGGCCTCGTTCTGGGCCAACGGGTTCTGGTCGCATCTGGCGCTGCGTTTCAGCACGGGTGTGGCCAGTGCCTGGGTGTTGGTGATGATTACCGCGTTGAGCCAGCCGCTGGCAGCGGCGGTTGGTCGCCCGCGGCTCGGTGCCCTGGTTTTTGCCGGACCGGGTCTGGGGATTTTTCTGACGGGCTTGCTGGCCTTGGGCTCGAACCTTCTGGGTCAGACGTCTGCAACGTTGTGGCTGGTGTATGCCGGTGTCGGGCTGGTCATGCTGCTGGGGATTCTGCCGCTCCTGCCGCTTTCGGCCGGCCCTTCTA
This sequence comes from Pseudomonas sp. EL_65y_Pfl2_R96, assembly GCF_963970905.1. NCBI lineage: Bacteria > Pseudomonadati > Pseudomonadota > Gammaproteobacteria > Pseudomonadales > Pseudomonadaceae > Pseudomonas > Pseudomonas sp. EL_65y_Pfl2_R96. The sequence continues at coordinate 236,870 of NZ_CAXAQH010000001.1, forward strand.
CGGCAACACCGCCTGCCACCACGTCGGGTGCGCAAGGTGTCGGACGTTTACCGGTGATCTATGGGTTGTACGGTTTGGGCTACATCATCCCGGCCACTTTCCTCTCGCAGATGGCCAGCGCGCAGTTTCATGGACAATGGCAAGCCGATCTGTTCTGGCCGTGCTTCGGCCTGGCAGCGGCGACCGGGGTCGTGTTGGTAAGCCTGCGTCGGCACAACCCGAATACCACTCGTCATTGGCTGATGGCAACGTTGTGGTTGCAGGCGGCCGGGGTCTTCACCTGCCTGTTGGGCAGCGGTGCCGGCCTGGCGCTGGGGGTGATCCTGTGTGGCGGGCCGTTCCTGGCCTGCATGCAATTGGTGATGCAGCGCTCCCGGGAACTCGCGCCCCACGCCACCCAGCGCAACGCCGGGCTACTGACCGCGTGTTTCGCCGTGGGTCAGCTCAGCGGGCCGTTACTGGCGGCGCTGAGCAGCCATTTCAGCGGTGGTTTGCAACCCGCGCTGGTGATCGCCGGCAGCGGCTTGATCATCGCCGGCGGTTTACTGCTGCGCCCGGTCAGGGTTGCCCAAGTGCTTTGCGTAAACGACGGCGAACCCACTGCTCTGCGCTCACAAAAGTGATCCCCAGCAGAACCAGCACCGCGCCAATCACGAAGTTCAGGCTCAGTGCTTCGCCCAGCAGCACCACGCCGAACGTGACGCCGAACAACGGTGTCATGAACGAAAACACCGCCAGGTTCGCCGCCAGATAACGGCGCAGCAGCCAGAACCAGGTCAGGTAACTGAAGAACGACACCACCAGCCCCTGAAACAGCACGCTGGCCACCGCCACCGTGGTCAGGCTGACATGGGTGACCTGACCGCTGAGGATTGCGATCAACAGCAGGCCGACGAAGCCGACGATCAGTTGATAAAACAGCGTCAGGGTCACCGGCGCTTCCGACAGACGCGAGGCGCGCACCACCACGGTGGTCGCGCCCCACGACGCGCCGGCCAGCACGCCCAAGGCATCGCCCATCAGCATGCGGTGGTCGAGGTTGTCCCAGGACACGCCACCGGCAAACGCAATGGCAATGCCGATGAAGGCGAGAACAATCCCCAGCCACTGGACCGGTCTTAAACGCTCACTCGGCAGCAGCCAATGCACGCCCAACGCGGTGAAAATCGGCGCAGTGTAGAGAAACACCGACATGTGTGCCGCCGTGGTCAATTGCAGGCCTTCGGCAATGAAGAAGAACTCCAGGCCAAACAACGCGCCGGCCAGCAAACCACCGCGCCAGGTAGCGCCGACCTGATCCCAGCCACCCTTCCAGCAGATCAACAATCCTACGAGCAACGCGGAAATTCCCGACCGCCCCGCCGCCTGCATGACCGGCGCGATGTCAGGTGCGGCCCATTTGATCATCACCTGCTGCACACCCCAGATCAGGCACAACCCGACCATCACTTGCAGGGCAAACCCATCGGCGCTACGCCGGCTGACGCTCACCGGAACACCTCGATAACACAATCCATGGCAGTGACTCGACAGTAAAAGCAAAGCCCCGGCCTTCTTGTTGAACAGAAGGCACCGGGGCGAAAAATGATGCTGTCGATTATTAACCAGATGGACAGAAAAAGGTGCCTGCAAAAGACCTTTAGATCGTCGCGTGCGTCATCCCGCGATGATCAGCGCCGCCGATTGCTGTGCCTGCTTGCGCTTGGCCAGTGCGAAGTACAGGACGCCACCGAGGAAACAGCCGGTAAACCAGGCGAAGTTGGCCATCGGTTGGAGCACCGGGGTGAACGTGATCGCAACGCCCATCAGGGTGGCCGGAATCAGTGCCTTCGCCGTCCAGTTGATCCCGCCGCTGTAGTAGTAACGCCCGCTCGGGCCGTCATTGAACAGCGCATCGACGTCGATCTGTTGCTTTTTGATCAGGTAGTAATCCACCAGCAGAATCCCGAACAGCGGGCCGATGAACGCTGCCAGCACGTCGAGGGTGTAGTGAATCACTTCGGGGTTGTTGAACAGGTTCCACGGGGTGATGAAGATCGACGCCACGGCGGCGATCATGCCGCCGGCGCGCCAACTGATTTTGCTCGGGGCGACGTTGGCGAAGTCGAACGCCGGGGAGACGAAGTTGGCAGCGATATCGTAATGGGGGTGATAATGCCCATGAACAGGGCGTCCGCGCCTGCAAACGGTGCAGGGCATTATGTATACAAAGAGATAGGTGGCTGCTGCGCAGTCGATCGCGAGCAGGCTCGCCCCCACATTGGATTTGTGGTTAGCCTGGAGTTTTGCGTCCGACGCTTATCGTAGGAGCTGCCGCAGGCTGCGATCTTTTGACTGTAAAAGATCAAGATCAAAAGATCGCAGACTGCGGCAGCTCCTACAGGGGCCGGCGTAAGGTCAGCTCAGTTCAATGCGATCAGCATGAATGACGATCTGGCCGTTCTTGTACAACGCACCGATGGCCTTTTTGAAGTTGCCCTTGCTGACGCCAAACATACTGCTGATCAGCGTCGGGTCGCTCTTGTCGCTGACTGGCAGGGTGCCGTTGTTGTCGCGCAACTTGGCAAGAATCTTCGAGTTCAGACTGGTGGCGGCTTCTTCGCCCACCGGTTGCAGGCTCAGGCTGATCTTGCCATCGGCGCGGACTTCTTTGATAAAGCCCTTCTCTTCTTTACCGGCGCGCATGAACTTGAAGATTTCGTTCTTGTGGATCAGGCCCCAGTGCTTGTTGTTGATGATTGCCTTGAAGCCCATATCGGTCGCTTCGGCCACCAGCAAATCAACTTCCTGGCCCGGGGTGTAATTGGCCGGGGACTTGTCCAGGTAACGGTCCAGACGCGCCGTGGCGGTGATGCGCCGTGTGTGCTTGTCGAGATAGACATGCACCACGACATACTCGCCGGCGGTCATCTGGCGCTTTTCTTCGGAATACGGCAGCAGCAGATCCTTCGGCAAACCCCAATCCAGAAACACGCCGATGCTGTTGACTTCAACGACTTTCAAACTGGCGAATTCACCGACCTGAACTTTCGGCTTTTCGGTGGTAGCGATAAGTTTGTCATCGCTGTCCAGATAAATAAAAACGTTGAGCCAGTCTTCATCTTCGCTGGGAATATCTTTAGGGATATAACGATTAGGCAGAAGGATTTCACCATCCGCGCCACCGTCCAGATATAAACCGAAGTTAGTGTGTTTAACCACTTGCAAACTGTTGTAGCGCCCGACTAAAGCCATGTCCAATACCCTCATTGCGTGGGCGGCATTCTACCCGGTTTTGCGAGCGGCGTTCGGCGGCCGGCCCGGTGGTGCAAGAAAATCCTCTGCAAGCCTTAATTTTCGCGGGGTTTGCCGGGTGATTCTGGCCGCTCGTCAGGCCGTTCGGGTGGTCCGCCCCTTGGCCGGCCCACCCGAAAAGCGCTATTTCTCCAGCGAGGTTTTTAGTTAAAACAGCAGCTTAGGGGACTATTCAAAATAATAACTTGCGAATATTCGCGCGCCTGCTGCGTGTATTTCGGGATGATATTTACCAAGCAATTGTCAAGTATTTCCTGTACGATGCCTGGCCAAGTTAATTTTCTACAGGTTAATGGCCGCCATGCGTGTAAAAGCATCCAACAGCAAAGCAAAGCCAGCTCCAGCCGTTGAAACCAGCGAATCGATCAACAACCAGATCGCAGCGTTCCTCAAGTCCGGTGGCGAGATCCAGCAAATTGCCAAAGGCGTCAGCGGCCAGACGTTCGGCCCGTCCAAGCAGATCACGCTGGGCAAAAAGTAATTCCCCCGCTTTAACTGGTCCCTAAGCGCTTTGAGCTTCGAAGCGCTTGGACTGGAACCCTCCCGCACTACCCCATCAAACAAATCAATATTTCAACAATCGACGAACGGCCCTCGATGCCGAACATTCGCCGGTATGCTTGCACGTGTCTGGATCAAGCGTTTCAGCAGATTTTCAGTATCTGCTCCTCGCTGCTCATGGAGTGACGCATGTTCAAGCCCTCTCTTTTCCTGCTCGGCAGCCTGCTGTGGTGTTCGGGTACCGATGCACAAGTCTTCCAGCGCGAATTGGGCGACTTCGATCTCAAACTCGCCACCACCCCCAGCCGCAGCATGGCCCAGGGGCTGGTCAAACCCTCGACAACCGGCTCGTTCCACGGAGGCCTCGACCTGAGCCATGACAGCGGCTTCTACGTGGGTCAATGGTCCCCCAGCATGGGACTGAGCCCTTCGAGCAACCTTGAAGTCGATTCCTATATGGGCTTCAAACAGCCTTTCGATCAATCCCTCGGTTACGAAGTGGGCATGATCCAATACAGCTACCCGAAAGTGGACACCCTCGACAGCCAAGAGCTTTTCGGCGGCCTGACCCTGCTGGGTAGCCGCTTCGGCGCAGCCTTCAGCAACGACCCGGACAAACAGAACAGCACCCTGTTCGCCGACCTCAGCGGCAATCAGCCGTTCGGCATCGGGGTCAGCCTGAAATACACCACCCACCAACTCAACACACCGGTGTCCGTCGACGGTGGGTATGTCGGCAGTTTTACCGACTGGTCAGTGAAATTGTCCCGGCCGTTCATGGGCATCGATCTGGACTTGATCTACAGTGACTCAAGCCTGAGCGGCAGCGATTGCTCCGCCTATTCCGGCCACAATAGCGAGTGCGATGGCCTGGTCACCCTCAAGGCCGCACGCGCCTTCTATTGATCGGCTGAGCTGCCGGGCTCATCCAGCGATCACATAAGAGAATCCAATAAGAAGCCAGATCTTCGCAAGGACTCGCCATGTCGCACTGGTGGAAACAGATCACCGTCATCCTCACCCTCAGCCTCACTGTCGCCGCGTGCAGCCGCGTGGGTCTGGCTTACCGCAACCTGGACGTGATCATTCCCTGGACGCTCAGCGACTACCTGGACATGAACCACGAGCAAAAAGACTGGTTCAACGAGCGCCTCAAGGAACACCTGAACTGGCACTGCACCACGCAATTGCCCGGCTACCTCGACTGGCTGGATCGTTTACAGACCATGGTCGAGACCAACCAAATCACCGACGCCGCGCTGCAAACCCGTACCCAGGAAGCCAAACAGGCCATCGCCGAAACCGCCCAGGAAATCACCCCGTCAGCCATCGAGCTGTTACAGGGGCTGGATGACAAGCAAGTCGCGGAAATGAACGACGCTTTCGCCAAGGACCAGCGCAAACGTCAACAGGACTACCTCAAGCCGTCGCTCGAGCAACAGATCAAAGAGCGGAGCAAGCGCATGGTAAAACGCCTGAATGACTGGCTCGGCCCGCTCACTCCAACCCAACAGCAACGGGTATTGGCGTGGTCGAATGCCTTGGGTGACAAGAACAAGCAATGGGCTGCCAACCGCGCCCATTGGCAACAGCAATTCAGCGCGGCAGTCGCGCAACGGCAGAGTCCGGATTTCCCACAGAAAATCGAGACGCTTCTGGTGAATCGCGAGCGTTTGTGGACACCTGAATATCGTGAGGCCTACACCAACGCCGAAGCCCAGGCTCGGGCGTTGCTGCTGGACTTGATGGCCGAGCGCACACCGGTTCAGCGTGAACAGTTACTGAAGAAGATCGATGGCATGCGCAAGGATTTCACTGATTTGAGATGCCTGAAGGCGGCGCGGCAGAATTAAGCGGACCACCACAATCCAATGTGGGGGCTTACTCGCGAATGCGGTGTGACAGTCGACATAGATTTTGAATGTTGAACCGCATTCGCGAGCAAGTCGGATCGCCGCACCGCCGCTCCCACAGGAGGTAAGCGTGATCTTCAGGCAATCTGCGCCTTCGACGCCACGTCATCAAACGTCAGCTCATCCAGTGCATCTTCCTGCTCATCCAGCACCTGCCGCGGATGCTCATTCCCCGGAATGCAGCTGTCGATCAGGCTCAACAAACTCGAGCCCCGAGGCGTCAAAATGTAGTTCGCGCCATTGCCGCCCTGATCCGCCGGTCGAGGCTCGATATAACCCCGTCCCAACAGTAACTTTTCGTACTCACCCGCCACCGTTTTCAGGTGATCCAGATTCTCGATCGCCTCGCCCGCGGAGGCTTTTTCCGCAACATACTGCTCGGCGTAGGGCCGTGGAGTGAAACTGTGGCCAGCACCGTTCTGCACTTCATGCAGCAAGCGTTCAATCAAATCCCAGTTATAAGTCGTCATCCTGATTCATCCTCCAAGCCCGAGAGTGAAATGTCCTTCATAGGTTGTGACCAAGCGGGAGGGCAGCCGTTCAGCCGAGGTATTTCGCCCTACCGACCGGCGGCCTGTCGATTTGAGCGCAGGCCAAACGACTAGGCTGTGTAAGACGGTTTAACCCGCAGCGCGGCTCGGCCTCACCGAAGCCTCGCAGGAGAAATCACCATGAACATTCAGGATCATCCGGTCGTGTCCCGGGAAGAATGGCTCGCCGCCCGTAAACAACACCTGGCCCACGAAAAAGCCTTCACCAAGGAACGAGACAAACTCAGCGCCGAACGCCGTGCTCTGCCTTGGGTGAAAATCGACAAACCCTACCGCTTCCAGGGCCCCAACGGCGAACTGAGCCTGGCCGACCTGTTGGGCGGCCGCAGCCAATTGATCGTCTACCACTTCATGTTCGCCGCTGGCTGGGACGAAGGCTGTCCCGGCTGCTCGTTCCTGTCCGACCACATCGACGGCGCCAACCAGCACCTGGCCCACCACGACGTCGCCGTGGTCGCGGTTTCCCACGCACCGTTTGCCGAATTCCAACCCTTCAAACGGCGCATGGGCTGGAAATTCGACTGGGTCTCGTCCGAAGGCTGCGACTTCAACTACGACTTTGGCGTCTGCGCCCGAGCCGAAGACGTCGCCGCCGGAAAAGCTACCTACAACTACGAAAAATCCGACGGGGCTGAAGAAGAACTCCCAGGGCTCAGCGTGTTTTATCGCAACGAAGCGGGCGAGATTTTCCACACCTATTCAACTTATGCGAGGGGTCTGGACCTGCTGGTCGGCGCCTACAACTACCTCGATCTCACGCCCAAGGGGCGTAATGAAGAGGAGATCATGGATTGGGTGAGGCATCACGACCGGTATGAGGACAAGGCAGCGGCCAGTTGCTGTCATGGGGGGTAGACCGCAACCATCGCGGGCATTGGCTCGGGTTGAACACAACATCCGTGAACACCACAAATCCCCTGTGGGAGCGGGCTTGCCCGCGATGACTGACTGACATTCAACATTGATGATGACTGACACACCGCTATCGCGAGCAAGCTCGCTCCCACAAGGTTATATGGTGGTCTGTAGGTTGCGTCCGGTTGACTGACTACAACTGCGACAAATGCCCTACAACAACCTCGGAATCAGGCGCCTTGCACCGCTGGAACGATGAAGCTTATAGTCCGCCCGTCGTCCACATGGCGGCCGGGTTTGGCGACCTGACTAACGAGTGCGAGAGCTGTCTGCTGATTTGCAGGTGCCTCCGCATCCGCAAAACTGCTTTTTATGGCAGTTGTGCGCGGGAGACCTTCGGGTCTGCCGGTTACTCGTTTCCGGTTCGCCAACCTGCGTACAGCTGCCACCCCATTTCGTTTGGCGACGATCTGCTGGCAGTCTCAGCAAACTAAACGAGGCTTCAACTATGGATAGATACATGCCCCTCACCGGAATCGACCTGATCCCGGCTTCCCTGCTTATTGATACCCAAGCGCCACTTGACGTCCTGCACGCGATGGCGGATTACCGCATTCGCACGGTCACCCAAGTGCTGGAGAACATCGCCTTTCGCGCCGAGATTGGTTGCGACACGGTGGTGCTTTCGGACTTTTCCAAACTGCTGGCCATACCGTTGCGTGATGGCTGTGATTTGATGGATGTGATTGGTCGGCGGTTGCGGGCGCAAGCAGCGGAGTGAATAAAACGGGCGACCTGTGGGTCGCACGTTTTATATGGGGTATACAAAAAACTAATAGCCCCACTCCAAGGACTATCTAAACCCCGCTCTCGGCACTCTGTATAAACTCTGAAACCTTGGTACGAAGTTGCACCTCATCAAACTCATACTCCTCCCTATCAGAATCAGGATTATACAAATCCGCCACACAAAAAATGCTCGACAAGCAACCACTCAACTTAGGATCATCCAACTTACAAAGACCTTGCTGCCCCTCTATCCTCCAAAGCTCAATATAAGCATTTGAAAATACACAAGCATTCAACCTCTCATTAACGAAAGATTTAGAAAATTCAAAAAGCGTGGTACTCATCGCAATATTCCGCCCCTCATGAACTTTATAAACTGATCAGTACCCGGGGTACAACTTAAAACCTGCCCCCTTCTCTTGCGAAGTCGCGCGCGTGGCTGTAGTCACCGACGCTGCTGTCGTGGGAGGTCACCGTGAAGAAAGTGGACAGTTTTATTTACTCGAAGAATTAGTAACAAATAAATCCACCCCCTTTTCTTTCACCCTTTCTGTCAAATCCCACACAACCTCACAAATTCCGCGAGCGAAATACTTACCCCTTCATCCGTCGCAGGTAATAGTACATCCTGCACGATGACAACCTGCCGTTCAAAATCTATAACTACATCAAACAGATTGAACTCAAACTCCCGAACAGCCACTACACTGCCTGACTTCCTAGCCTCCATAATAGCCAAGCGTAAAACCTCACGAGTTGATGCGTCTAACTCTTCCTGCAAGAATTTTTTTAACAAATCACGTCCCATACCCAAAACCTATAGTGGAAATACCGTCTGAATTATTCCATCCCTGACATTTACCTTCAAAGTACTGGAAGGGCTACCAGCTTTATCTACACCTATCGACCGCCCAACATTGTACTCGACAACATAGCCACCGGGGCCATTGGGAGTAACCTTTCCATATCTCAATGCATTATCAACATATATTGAGATATCTTTGACTGAGGTTCCCTCAGCGAATTTACTAACCCCCGAAAACCCTGTATCTGGTCCATGACGATACATTACATGTTCAATGCCTGTCATGACACCACCTTTTTTATAGTCATTGACACTCCATGCGGCTTCGATCTGGCGAGGTCCCGGCAAGGCTTTAACTGTATCTTCAGCTTTACTCGCTAAACCGGTTAATGCAGCGTCTTCCCCGCTTTTAACAAGTATCGCACCGCCCTCCCCAAGGCCAACCAGACCTTGCAACGTGTTGCCAACCCCCCTTACAAACTGACCTAGATTGATTACGGTCAGGGCCAAAGTTGCCTTTTGTTCCAGATCGAGTCTCGATGCCTCTGACTCTGTCGGGCTATAGAGAACATCCCTCAGCCGGGGAACTCTCGAATACATGTAGCCATCAATAAATTCGATCGCCTCAGGTTTGATGCCGTCTATACCGTCACCATGCGCACCCTCAACTCGCATGGCGTTAACCACATCCTCGACTGAAAGACCTGAGATATCGACACCTATATCGCACTCTCTAGGATTAGATTTACATTGATCCAACGCTTCTTTAGCGATTTTCTGCGCTGCCCCCTCATGTAGATAATGGTTGTACTGCGTAGCACTTCCCGCGATATTCGCTCCTAGCTGAAGATCCCCATCTACTGCAGCTGCCGCTACCAAACCGGTTAGTTGCGAGAGCATTTTGTGCAGTTCTTCATTACCCTCCACAAGGCCGACCAACCCATTCATCATCACTTCGTTAAGCCCTGCCGCCGCTGCGCCGGTGGCAAAATCGCCCCCCATCGCCTGCGATAACAGGCCGCCCATCAACGCATGAGCGACAATTTTTTCGAGGCTCCCGTCCGGAAACTTGATGGTGTCGCCAATCCAGTCAAACCCGGTAGCCATGGCCACATTGCCCGCCTCCCCCACCAGTGCCGCACCGAGGTTGTCGCCAAAGCTGCCGCCACCAATCGCAGTTGAGATGCTGCTGGAAATCACCGCACGGCCAGCTACCCGTGCCGCAATGTCGGTGAAGTTGGTGCTGGTGAGAATGTTCTCGGACTTTGCACTTTCCGCCGCACCGGCAAACCAATTAGTGTCCGCGTAATTGAGCATGCCCGCAGTGAACCCAGAAATTGCGGCACTTTTTAGGCTGTCAGCACTGAATGTTTCCTTGAACGCAGCGCCCAGATTGCCTTTGTTGCTGATAGTGCTGGTAACAGCAGTGGTCGCCAGGCTGGTGGCAACTGCGCCCCCGGCACCAGCGCCCACCAAGCCCAGCCCCGCCGGGCCCATGATGAAAGACATCAGGATGGCGATGGCGATCTTCGCACCCGCCCCGAGACCTGAATTGTCGTACTTGAAGCTTTCGTGAATCTCCTTCACCTGACGCCAGTCGATGTCGCCGCGTGCTTCGGCTTGCTTCAACCAGGCCAGTTGCGGATCGGCCTTGACCATCGCGTCGATGGATTGACTGACGCTTTGCTGATCGACTTGTTTGATGTCGATGCTGATCTGGCCAGCCGCTTTGATCACCAGTCGTCCCTGGGCGACGAGTTGACTCTGACGGAAGGTTTCATCCGTGGTGCCCGAACCTTTGGCTTCAAACCAGGCCAGGTCGCCATCGCTTTTGGTATGGCTCTCGTCGTGAAGGTCCTTCACCCCTTCAAATGTGATGTTTCCACCACTGTCGAGAATGATGTCCTGATCACTGTTGAGCTTGGCCACCTGATACCGTTGATCCCCACCACTGGACAACGTCAGGTCGCCACCGGATTTGATCTGCGTCCCGATGTGGGTGATCTGCGTCACCTCATCGCGCTGGGCCTTATTACTGCCCCAACCACCGCTTTTTTTCATGTCGTACAGCGTGTAATCACTGTCCTGCGCGGCCAGCAGTTGCAGGTCGCCGTCGGCGTGCAGGTAGGCTTCTTTGCCGGCGCTGATGTCGCTGGCGATCAGGGTCATGTCCTTGCCGGACTTGAGCGTGAGTTTGCCTCCCGCCTCCAGTGTGGTGCCGATCTGGCTGACGTGGTCTTCCTGTCGGGTTTCTTTTTTGTCCTTGAAGTAGCTGTGTTGTTCGTCGGCGGCGGAGGCGAACAGCAGGTCGCCTTTGGCGTCCATCGTCACGTCGCCCTTGGCGTCGAGCTTGCTCGCCACCACGGTCACGTCGCCGCCGGAATTGACCGTCAGGCCACCGCCCGCACTGACGCCGGCGCCGTGCTGGGTGAGGCTTGAGTCGAGGAAGTCGGTACGGCTTTCGGAGTGGCGCTCTTCCACGGAGGTGATGGTGACGTCGCGCTTGGCATCGATGTCCATGTCGCCACCGCTTTTCAACACGCCACCGGTGTTGAGCACGTCGCGCCCGGAGTTGATCACCAGTTTGTTGGCGGCTTCGATGCGGGCGGCGCTGTCCACGAAGTCCCGTGCGTGGCTGTAGTCGCCGACGCTGCTGTCGTGGGAGGTCACCGTGCGCTCGTTGATCACATCGCCGTTGGTGGTCGTGAGCGTCACATCCCGCCCGGCAATGATCCCCCCCGCCTTGTTGGTCAGGTTATTGGTGGCGAGCACCTTCAACTGGTCCCCCGCCTCCAGCAACCCGCTGCTCACCAAATCATTCTTGGCCGTCGCATCCAGGTTCTGGCTGGCGCGCAAGGTGCCGGCGTTGTGCAGATCCTTGTCGGCGATCAGGGTCACGTCGCTGCCCTGGATCAGCGCGCCGTTGGCCGCCAGGCGGTTGTTGGCGTTGGCCAGGTACAGCACCGGCACCAGGACTTTTTCGCCGTTCACTTCGTGCTCTTCGAGCCAGACGATGTCGTGGGTCAGGGCCGCGACTTGCTGTGACGTGAGGGTCACGCCGAGGCTCAGGTTGAGTTGGCTTTTGCTGGCGATTGCGTTGTTCATCAGGTACTTGAACAAGCCTTCGTCGGTGGTCTGGCCGTCGATGAAGCGTTGGCCGGTACGAGCGACCACGGCTTGCTGGATCAGGCGTTGTTCGTAGAGGCCATCGCCCAAACGCTTGGCGCTTTTATCGGGGTCGTAGCCGAGGCCAGACAGCAGGTAGTCCGAACTCATGAATTGCTTGAGGTCGGTGAGTACCGGGTTGGTTTCGATCAGGTATTTGTGCGGCTGGGATTTGCCGGCGTTGCTCGGCAGGCCTTTCACGCGGTTGAGGGTGATCGGCGGCGCATTGGTGGGCGAGGTGACGCTGGCGCCGGTGAGGGTCCAGCTTTGCGGGCCGGTGGCGGTCGGGGTGGTGCTGCCTTCCTGGCTCAGGCGGAACAGGCCGTTCTGGCTGGTGGGCAGGCTGAAGCCGGGAAGCGTGAGCGGGTTGACTTGTTGCTGGGCCAGATCGGGGGCGAGTTGCTGGTTGATCTGGATCGGTGTCGAGTAGCCGCTGCCCGCGCCCGTGTCGGTTTTGGTCCGACCCGCCGCCACATAGGCATAGAACGGGCGAACCACGCTGTTGTTGATGTTCTGGGTGGCATCGAGGGTGACGTTTCCACCCGCCTGGATGATGGCATCCAGAGACTCGCCGTTGATGACGCGGCTGCTGGTCGGCAGTGTTTGGCCCATCCAGGCCAGAAAGTTGCTCATGTCCTGTTCGACGGTGGCCGAAGGGGTCGGGTTGTTTCGTTGGGTGAAGAGGTCAGCCATTGCAATGGCCGAGGCGGTTTCGTTGACCCAGCTCACGAATCGTCGGGTGGTTTCGATGTCCTGCTCTTGCACACCTTTGTTGTTGATCGTCGAAGCATGGACAGCTAAATCGCCAGCAGCTGTCATGCTACTGCTGGTGTTGTTCACTTCTCCCGCATTAATCAACAGGTCCGCGCCACTGTTGATCGAGGCGGCTTCAGAATGAAGCGTGATCTTCAAGCGATCGGTTTCGGCAATTTCCCAAAGGCCGTTGATGCGACCACCGCCACGGCTGTCACATCCATACGAGATCAGCGTGCACGACAACTGAGTGATGGTCGCGACACTTTTCTCATGCTCGGTGTACTGCAACACATCCATGACGTTGTTAACCGTCGCGGCGGCGATCGTCAGGTCGCCGGTGCTCTCAATCCCACCAGACCTGTTGTCCAGCAGATCAGCCTTGGTCCCTTTTTTATCCCTGGCAATGAGCGTGCTGCCCAGGCTGTAGACCTGCCCGTAGTAGTTGGTGAAGCTGGGGCTCAGAAGCTGCATGTCTGCGCCACTGAAGATCAATCCGCGGTCGTTGCGTAATGCGTCTGTGGTCAACGTCAGGTTCTTGCCGGCGCCCACGGTGCCGGTGTTGTTGACGCTACCGGCCGCCAGGGTCAGGTCGGCAGCCGAGGTCAGGCGACCTGCGTTGCTGAGCTGTCCACCCACGGAAATGGTCGTGTTGCCGCCACCGGCGAGGCTCGATGCGGCATTGAGGTTCAGTTGTGCAGCGCTGAGGCCAAACGTTCCCAGGCTGCTGACCCGGCCATTGCCCGAGTACGTGCCACCGAGCGTCAGACCCAGGCTGCCGTCGCTCGCGATCAGGCCATCGTTATTCCAGTTACCGCCGTTACCGGTCAGTGTGCTGGCGGCCAGCAGTTGACCAGCGGCCGTCTGGTTGAGGCTGTTGATGTTGACGGTCAGGCGATCGGCCTGGATCACGCTGCTGTTGGTCCAGCTGGCGGCGGCCAGGGTCAGGCCACCACGGGTGACGAAGTTGCCACCGGCGCTGCCCAGTTGGCCGGTGGCGATGTCGAAGAGGCCGGTGCCGACGTGCAGCACGTTGCCGCCGACGTTCAGCAAACTACCGGCAGTGAGGGTCAGGTTGGTGTTGGCGGATTCCACGGTGCCATTGCGGTTGTCGAACAGGCCGCCGAGGGTGAACGCGGTTTTACCATTGTCGCCCAGTGCGCGAAGTTGACCGGTCTGATTGTCGAGGCTGGCGGCGGAGATGGTCAGGGTGCTTTCGCTTTCGATGATGCCCAGGCGGTTGTTCAATGCACCGCGCAGGCTCAGGTCGATTTGTTGCCCGCCGATCTGCCCGTCGTTGTCGCCGCTGTTGTCGAAGTCTTTAGCCGTGACGCTGACCAACCCCTTGGCGTAGAGACCGCCATTGCGGTTGTCGAAGTTGCCGTTGGTGCCGGTGTCGACGATGGCGTCACCGGTTTGCGCGGTGATCCGCCCGCCGTAGTTGTCGATGCCGGCCAGTGCCTTGAGGTTCAGGCTCTGGGCCTGAATGATCCCGCCCCGACGGTTGTTGTTCAGGTCATAGCCGTTGCGCAATACACCCGTGATGTGGCTGCTGAAGGCGCCTTGCAGGCTGGAGAGCACACCGCCACGGCTGTCGAGGCTGGCGGCGGTGATGTCGAGGTTGCCGCTCTTGGCGACGATGCGCCCGCTCTGGTTATCGATGGCGCCGCTGGTTTTTACCGTCAGGTCGCCCTCGCTTTGCAGGGTGCCCTTGGCGTTGTCGAGGCTGGCGGCGTTGAGCGTCAGGCCGGCGTTGTTGCTGAAGACCTGACCGCCCGCGCTGTTCTGCACAAAGCCACTGGCCGTGAGCGTCAGCAGATCGTTGGCCACGACAATGCCGCCATTGCGGTTATCGAGTCCGCCGGTCAACAGGCTCAGCAAACCCTGACTGGCCAGTTGGCCGCCCTGGTTGTTGATCTGCACCGCGCGCTGAATGACCAGCGGGCCGTTGCTCGCCAGTTTGCCGTTGGTATTGGTCAGGGTGCCGAGCAGGTCGAGGGTGACCGCGCCAGTGCCGGCCAGGGTACCGGTGCTGTTGTTCAGGTCGGTGCCGGTGAAGCTAATGTCCTGCTGGGCGTTGATGGCTGCGTTGGTGTTGTCGAGCACTTTGGCCCGGATATCCAGAGCGGCGCCACTGTCGATCAAACCACCTTGGGCGTTATTCAGTGTTCCGGCGATGACGAAGGTTTGCGCACCGACACTGGAGAGAATGCCGTTGTCGCTGTTGTCGAGGTTGGCCGCCGTGACCTTCAACGTGCCGTTACTGACCAGAGCGCCGGCATTGCTGTTACGCACGGCGCCGGTAAGGTCCACCAGCACGTCACCGTCGCGGCTCGACAAGGTGCCTAGATTACGGTTGTCGAGGCTGCCGCCCAAAAGGCTCAGGCTTTGCCAACCGGAAATCAGACCCTTGAGGTTAGTGGTGGCATCGGCGGTGAGATCCAGTTGCTGACGGCTGATGAGCTTGCCGCCGCTGTTGTCCAGGTTGCGTGCAGTCAGTGCATAGCTTTGGCTGCTGGAGATTTCACCACTCTGGTTGTTCAAATCCCGCAGGTTGCGGATGCTCAGTTGCCCGGTGGTGGTGATCAGGCCGTTGGCGTTGTTCAGGTCGCCCATGGCGCCGCTGAAGTCGATGACAATGGCGCTGCCAAGCAACGAGCCGCCGTTCTGGTTGTTCAAACTCGCGGTGTTGATGGTCAGGTTGTCGGTGGCGTTGATCAGGCCTTGGTCCTGATTGTCGAGTTGGCCGGTAACCCGAAGGTCGAGGCCGGTGCGACTGGTGAGGGTGCCGCCGTTGTTGTTCAGGCTACCGGCCTGTACATCGACGCTTGCCGCCGCGATCAGGCCTTTGATGTTGGTCAGCACCTGCTGTATGCGTAGGGTCACTGCCTGATTGCCGAGCAGTTTGCCGTCGCTGTTGTCGAGGCTGTCGGCCGCCAGCGTGAACGCCTGCGCACTGGAAATTTCGCCGTTACGGTTGTCCACCTGTGCGAGGTTTTTCAGCACCAGCACCGGGGCGTTGATCAAACCGTTCTGGTTGTTCAACTCGCCGTGATTCAGGTCCAGAGTCAGCGACGTGCCACTGGTGAGTTGCCCGCCATCGTGTTGGTCGAGGCCGCTGACACTGGCCGTCAGGGCCTTGTTGCTGGCGATCCGGCCCTTGTTGCTGTTATCGACCGTGCCGGCAGTGAGGCTCAGGCTGTCGAGGCTGGTCAGTTTGCCGCCCTGGTTGTTCACCGCTCCCGTGGCGGTAATGCTCAAGGCCCGACCGGCGTTCACCAGTCCCGCCACGTTATCCAGAGTGGTCATGCGCAGCGTCGCGCTGGCCAGGCTCGAGAGTTCGCCATTGCGATTGTTCAGGTGGCCAAGGGTGGCGCCGAGATGACCGGTACTGGTGATCAGACCGTTGCCGTTAAGCACCTGACTGGCCGTGAGATTGAGGTTGCCGCTGCTCAACACCCGGCCCTTGTTCTGGTTGTCCAGGGTCCCGGCGGTGATGTTGGCGGTTTGCGCGGCGCTCAACGTGCCGCCCTGGTTGTTCAGGGTCTGGCTGGTGTTGACTGTCAGGTTGCGGCTGGCCACCACGCTCTTGCCGACGTTGTTGAGGTTCTGCGCACTCAGGCTCACATCGCCGCTGGTGTTGCGGCTGGTGTCGGCGTTGACGCCGGCTTCGATGATGCCGTTGTTGGTCAGTACACCGCCGGCGCTCAGGGTGATGCTGTCCCGGGCGGCGAGCGTTTGCTGGTTGGTCAGGTTGCCTTGGGTTTGCACGTTGACAGCGGTGCCGGCATAGACCGGGCCGCGAGCATCGAGGCTGACGGCTTTAACGTTCACTGCGCCCGTGGCCGACGCCTGCGCGAGGCTGAGATGTCCGTTGGCATCGAGCTGGATATCACCGCCACTGGCGGCGAGGTTGCCGTCAAGTTTCACCCCGACCCCGGCTTCGGTGCCCACCAGTTTGATCGCCCCGGCGTACATGCCGCCCAGAGCCGAGGAGTCGATGGCCAGCCCCGGTTTACCGCTGCCATCATCGGCGCGGGCGGTGGCGTTGAGGCTGTCGGCGTTGACGTCGTTGCGACCGGCGACGATGGTCAGGTTTTTCGCCTGAATCTCGGCGTTGATCTTCGCGCTGCGAGTGATGATTTCGAAGCGGTCGACGTTGTCGGCGTTCAGCCCGGCGCCGTCGATGGTGACGCTGCCCTGATCGACCTGGAAGCGATCGAGCCGACCGTTGTCCAGCACCGGTTTGCCGGTGGTGAGGGTAACACGCGGGGTGTTGATGAAGCCGCAGCCGTTGCAGCTGATACCGTAGGGGTTCGCCACAATGACCCGCGCCGACTGCCCCGCCACTTCGGTATAACCGCGCAGCTGACTCGGGCTGCCGCCGATTACTTCGTTGAGGATGGTTTGTGCGGCGACCCGGTTGGTCAGGTTGGGGTTGCCGACGATGATCCCGCCCAGTTGCGTCGCACCGGTCTGGTTGGCGACGTTGTTGAGGATCACGCCCTGAGTGCCGACGTTGTAATCGTGAAACTGGTTATGCGACAGCCCTGTGCCGTTGGGCGTGGCGATGTTGACGATCTGCACGCCATTGCCGGCCTGCCCGAGGCTGGTGCCCGGCGAGGCCACCACAATTCCGTCCGCCTGGGCCCACATCGGCTGCCAGAACATGACGTTGGCCAACAGGAACGCCAACCCGCGCTTGGGCATGCCCCAGAAGTACTCACGGTTATTGATGGCAGCAGAAGGCTGACCAGCCAGAAGGGCCAGTTGACGAACGTCCATGATTTGAATCTCGTTAAAGCAGAATTTAGAGGAAGAAATCCACGCGGAAATAGATCGGCGCTTCGCGCTCGGTCAGCACATCAGGGCGTTCCAGGGAGTGAGCAAAGGTCACGCTGGCAGCCACATGCTGACCCCGGGCGAACAGCTCCACGGAGTTGCTGGACATGCGCCCGTGCTGATCGCCGTTGTACCGGTCGCCACGAATCACGCCCTGGTCATAACCGAGGCTGGTGCCGTACTCGGCGAACACCGGGCGCAGCCATTCCAGGGTGATCGGATGGCTCCAGCGCAGGTCGTTGCGCCAGTAGCCGCCGCTGTCGCCGGATAAGGACTGGTCTTTGTAACCCCGGATCGACGACTGCCCGCCAAGGCTGGTGCGCTGCGGGCTGAACAGCACATCTTCGCTGCGCTGGCCGGTCATCAGGCTGCTGAACGTGAAGGACTCGCCCCACAGTTTGAACGGCTGCAAGTAACTCGCGGTGGCGGTGTATTTGCGGTAGCGCGCATCCGGCTCGCCGGGGCCTGGATCACCGTTGCCCTGCGCGTCCAGGATGCCGATGCCTTCCTGCATGCCCAGGTCAAGGTTGACGAACGCACTGCCAATCCGCCGACCGTGGTTGATGCCGAACTGCGCTTCACTGATGCGGTTGCTGCTCAGCCTGAGTTTGCTGTCTTCGATGAAGTTGTTGGTGCGCAAGTACGAGAGACCGGTGCTGAGGGAGGTCTTGCTCAGGGCGTCGCGATGGATCACCCGCTCGGCGCGTAGTTGATGGTTTTCGCTGTCGCCGGTCTGCTTGAAATTAAAACCGTTGGCCTGAGCTTGCGCGCGGTACTCGCTCTGGCTGTAGGTGTAACTGAAGTTCCACCAGCCCCACGGCAGGTTGTAATTGAGCATGGCGTTGTTGGAGGTGTGCTGGTGGTCGGTCATCGCATCGTGACCGCCGCGCAGCATCAACTGATCGGCCAGGCCCAGCGGGCTGTCCCAATCAAACGTCGTGCCCCACTGCTGCTCACCGGTGCTGCGCTGGCCGTCATTACTGCGGGACACCCCCGCACGCCAAGGCTTCTGCGGCATGTTCTTGACCAACACTTCACTGCCACCGACGTTCTTGCCCGGGGACAACTCCATCTGCGCCTGATTCGACGGCAAGCGGTTCAGCTGATCCACCATCTGCTCGATTTCCCGCAGATTGACCAGCTCACCGCTCTTGCCGGGAAACGCCATCCCCAGTTCGCGGTCCGACAGCTTGCTGCCCTCCGCCCCCTTCAACCCTTCCAGCCTGCCCTCGACCACCAGCACCTTCAGATGCCCGCCGGACAAATCCTGCTGCGGCAAGTAGGCACGACTGGTGACCAGGCCTTTCTCGATGTAGTGATCGGTGATGACTTTCAGCAGCTCGTTGAGCTGCGTGACACCCAGGCACTGGCCGATATAAGGCTTGAGCAGACGATTTTTCTCGCTGTCCGAGAGACTGTCGGCGCCTTTGAGTTCGATGTCCTTGATCGGGAAACAACGGGCGTCGGCCGGAGCCGTCGGTTGCACGGGTTTGGCTGCCTTGCCGGGTAATTTCTTGAGTTCCTCGAGACGCCGACGCTGCTCTTCGAGCAAGCGATCCTGACGTTCGCGGATCAGATCGGTTTCACCGGGGGTGGGGGCGGCGTGAGCAAGATTCAGCGGAGAAAGGCACAGCAAAGCCAGGCACAACCTCGCCACGAGGGCGGGTGGGTACATGTTCGATCCCTCGAATGGAGAGTGATGGCACAATAGTGGCGCGATATTAGATAGCCGCTATTTTGGCGTCAACAAATTGATCCATTCGAGAAGGTTAAGGGACGCCTTGTAATGGCTAAATCGGGCGCTTCCGACGAGAGCGCAGGACATTTCCTGATGTGGTGTAAAAAAAATGCTCACAACGCCAAGGCGCTGCAATCAGCAGAGAAAAAAGCCGAGCGCTAAACGGCTGCGATCTTTTTTTACGTAATAAAAAACCCGGACACTGTCCGGGTTAATGGGTCGCTACGGCGCTTTATTCAGCAGTCGGTGCTTGCGGCGGGAGCACTGCTCCTTCTTCAAGAAAAACGTGGTCGGTCCGTTTACCGCCCGGGTTGATACAGGGAGATGGAGCCCGGCCTGGATTCACCTCCCCATGAATGCACAACGCGCCGGAGTGCGGCGCGTTGTGGGGGTCAGATCAACACCAGGCGATCAGCGGTTTTGTACGCGCTCGATGGCCGTGTCATATACCGGGTTGGCCTTCTGCGCCTTGGCTAACTGGTAATGACGCAGGGCGTCGGGGAACTGACCGGCCGCTTCATAGATACGGGCAATGTTGTAGTAGGAACCGGCACGCACGGTGGCAGCCGAATTGCCGCTGGCCAAGGCAATGGCCTTGCGGTTGGCCCAGATCGACTCGGCGGTGTTACCGGCCTTCTGATACGCCAGGCCCAGGTTGCCGTAGGCCTGACCGTAGCTGTTATTCAGATCGATCGCCTGACGGAAGAAGTCGATTGCCAGCGGCAGATTACCGGTTTTGTAGGCTGCCTCGCCTTTGGTGTTCAGGCCTTTCGCATCGGCCTGTGCCGAAGCGCTGACCGCCACCGCCGTCAGGGCAACGCTGTCATCCAGCAATGGCGACACTTCGTTCAACACGTTTGCCGCATCGACCCTGGCACCCGTAATGCTGTTGATGTCCTGGAAGTCGCCATTGCCGGTCATGCGGAACACAGTCCACAGGTTGCCGCTGCGGTTCTGCGGCACGTAGTAGGTGCGCACCAGCGACTGGCCCATGTACACGAACACCTTGGCCTGGCTGTTGGAGAGATCGCGCGAACCCGGCTCGCCGCTATTGCTGTAGTCATGCACGGCGTAGACGTAACTTTCGCCGTAGTGCTTCTTCTCCAGGGTGATGGTTTCCGGGCCATAGCTGGTGGTGTCGTCGACATCCAGATTGGCATCGTCACCGCGCTGCTTTTGGAAATAGATGTTGTTACCGGGGAAGATCATGTGGGAGTCGAGGTCCGACGGGGTCGCACCCCAAGTCAGCACCACGCGCAGACCATCGAGGTTCTGCATCACCGGGCTGATGGCATAGGTCATGCCCTTGCATGGGCACTTGACCACCAGATTGGAGTAGCCAGGCTTCTTGATGATCAGCAGGTTGCCGGCATCATCGGCAAACTCGGTGGTCAGGCTGACCTGGCCCTGAGCATTGGTGCGACCCACCACGTTTTGTGCGCCGTTGCGCTGCAACAGCAGCTCGGCGTCGGCGATCTTCTGGTCCTTGACCACCGCACTCAGCACTTCGATCGGCAGTTGCTCAGCCTGCACCGAAAGCGCCGCCGCCCACAACGACAACACTGAAGCCACGCGAAAAAATCGCATACTTAATTCCTTTAAGTGAGAGTAACGGACATAGCGAAATGTCCTACAGATTTTGGCGCGAACCATACACAGTTTTTGCGTCCGGCGCCCGACAATCGCATAGGAAACTTGTTCACTAAGGGAGTCGCTGAAAAAACCAGGGAAGTGCGTAGGAACAAGGCTTAACAATACGTAAAACCCCTAGTAGAAATGCGGAAAAGCCGAGTGCTAAATGGCAAGATCAAAAGATCGCAGGCTCCTACAGGCGTACACAAAACCCTGTAGGAGCTGGCGAAGCCTGCGATCTTTTGACGTAAAAAAAAACCCGGACACTGTCCGGGTTTTCATTGGGTCGCTACAGCGCTTTATTCAGCCGCCGGCGCTTCCGGCTTGCGGCGTTTCAAAGGCGCCATGCCGTCTTTGCTGACCAGCGACAGGGCGTCGGTCTTCGGGCGGTTGGCGATCTTGCGTTTGGTCGGGGCCTTGGCGCCGGTTTTCTTCTTGTCGCCCTTGGCGTCGACCTTTTTCTTCTTCACGCCAACGGCTTTGCCCGAGGCCTTGACCTTTTTCGGCCCGCCGTAGGTGCCTTTGACTTCCTTGATGGTGCGGCGCTCGAAGCTCTGCTTGAGGTAGCGCTCGATGCTCGACATCAGGTTCCAGTCGCCGTGGCAGATCAGCGAGATGGCCAGGCCATCGTTGCCAGCGCGACCGGTGCGGCCGATGCGGTGAACGTATTCGTCGCCGCTGCGCGGCATGTCGAAGTTGATCACCAGGTCCAGGCCGTCCACATCCAGGCCACGGGCGGCGACGTCGGTGGCCACGAGGATTTTCACGCCGCCCTGCTTCAGACGGTCGATAGCCAGTTTGCGGTCTTTCTGGTCTTTCTCGCCATGCAGGACGAACGCTTTGTATTCCTGCGCCACCAGGCGGCCGTAGATACGGTCGGCCATGGCCCGGGTGTTGGTGAAGACGATGGCCTTCTGGTAGGTCTCGTTGGCCAGCAGCCAGTTCACAATCTGTTCTTTGTGCTGGTTGTGGTCAGCAGTAATGATTTGCTGACGGGTGGTTTCATTCAGCTGGCTGACCGCGTTGAGCTGCAAGTGCTCAGGGTTGTTCAGCACCTTGGCGATCATCTCGCGCAGGCCCGAACCGCCGGTGGTGGCGGAGAACAGCATGGTCTGCTGGCGGTTGGTGCACTCGTCCACCAGACGCTGCACGTCTTCGGCAAAGCCCATGTCGAGCATGCGATCGGCTTCGTCGAGCACCAGCACTTCGACTTCCTTGAGGTCGAGGTTACCGGCGTTCAGTTGCTCGATCATCCGGCCCGGCGTACCGATCAGGATGTCCGGCACCTTGCGCAGCATGGCGGCCTGGACCTTGAAGTCTTCACCGCCGGTGATCAGGCCGGACTTGATAAAGGTGAACTGCGCGAAGCGCTCGACTTCCTTGATGGTTTGCTGGGCCAGCTCGCGGGTCGGCAGCAGGATCAGGGTCTTGATGCTGACGCGGACTTTGGCCGGCCCGATCAAGCGGTTGAGGATCGGCAAAACGAAGGCCGCGGTTTTGCCGCTGCCGGTTTGCGCTGTCACCCGCAGGTCACGCCCCTGGAGCGCCAGCGGAATAGCCGCTGCTTGCACAGGCGTTGGCTCGACAAATTTAAGCTCGGCCACGGCTTTGAGCAGGCGTTCGTGCAGGGCGAATTGGGAAAACACGGGTGCTACCTCGAAGAAATACAAAAAAACAGCTGCATAGGGTAACGGTTTCGAGCGCGAAGGCCGAGTTTCTTTATACAAACGGCTGCAAACAGTGGTTTTTTTGTTGCCTGATTTGTCTCAAAACGTCATCCGCAACGTCTTAAATGCTCTAATCGCCCCGTCGCGTCCTACAGAAGAACCGTTTTCGCCCATGGATATCAAACAGCTCTGGCTCAACGCCCAAGACCTCTGGGGTGCCCTCGATCAGCACCCGCTCCTGCATTCCACGCTCGCGCTGATGTTGCTGCTGGTGGTGGCGCTGGTGCTCGGACGAGTGGCGCGTTACCTCATTCTTCATGCGACCAAAATGCTCGGTCGCCAGCCGGCGTTGCAGTGGATCACCGATTTTCGCCACAACAAGGTGTTTCATCGCCTGGCGCAGATGACGCCCTCGCTGGTGATCCAGTTCGGCCTGCACCTGGTGCCGGAGTTGGGCAAGACCAGCCTGAACTTCCTCGGCAACGTGGCGCTGGCGTTCACCATTCTGTTCCTGGTGTTGGCCGTCAGCGCGCTACTCAATGCCCTGCTGGATATCTACGCCCGCACCGAACATGCCCGTACCCGCTCGATCAAGGGCTATGTGCAACTGACAAAAATGGTGTTGTTCGTGTTTGGCGCGATCATCATCGTCGCTACGTTGATCGACCGTTCGCCGCTGTTGCTGCTGTCGGGGCTGGGCGCCATGTCGGCGGTGATCCTGTTGGTCTACAAAGACACCTTGCTGTCGTTCGTCGCCAGCGTGCAGCTGACCAGCAACGACATGCTGCGGGTCGGCGACTGGATCGAGATGCCGCAAGTCGGCGCCGACGGTGACGTGGTGGACATCACCTTGCACACGGTCAAGGTACAGAATTTCGACAAGACGATTGTGTCGATCCCGACCTGGCGCTTGATGTCCGAGTCGTTCAAGAACTGGCGCGGCATGCAGCAGTCCGGTGGGCGCCGGATCAAGCGCAGCCTGTTCATCGACGCCAGCGGCGTACGGTTTATCCGCGATGACGAAGAGCTGAAGCTGTCTCAAGTGCATCTGCTGACCGACTACATGAGCCGCAAGAAAGCCGAGCTCAAGGCCTGGAACGAAGCCCAGGGCAACGTCGCGGCGATGTCGGCCAACCGCCGGCGGATGACCAATATCGGCACCTTCCGCGCCTATGCGCTGGCCTACCTGAAGAGTCACACAGAGATTCAGCCGAACATGACCTGCATGGTTCGCCAGATGCAGACCACCGCTCAGGGCATTCCGCTGGAAATCTACTGCTTCACCCGCACCACCGCGTGGGCCGATTACGAGCGGATTCAGGGGGATATTTTCGATTACCTGTTGGCGGTACTGCCAGAGTTTGGCTTGAGCCTTTATCAACAGCCGAGCGGTGGTGATCTGCGGTCCGGGTTGCTCCCGGCGATG
Organism: Pseudomonas sp. EL_65y_Pfl2_R96; assembly: GCF_963970905.1. Lineage (NCBI taxonomy): Bacteria > Pseudomonadati > Pseudomonadota > Gammaproteobacteria > Pseudomonadales > Pseudomonadaceae > Pseudomonas > Pseudomonas sp. EL_65y_Pfl2_R96. The sequence goes on from NZ_CAXAQH010000001.1 coordinate 260,801, forward strand.
TTGGGCGCGAGCCACATCCCCGAGCCCGAAAAACACATCATGTAGCACCTCAGCACTGATCGTTCCCACGCTCTGCGTGGGAATGCATCCGGTGACGCTCTGCGTCACATGCGTAGGGACGCAGAGCGTCCCGGGCGGCATTCCCACGCAGAGCGTGGGAACGATCATGCGATGACAGGCCTACGCATACCCAACCGACTAATCCACACTGCCATCAGAATCACCATCCCGCCGAACAACAACCGCCCCAGCTCTTCATGCTGATTCCAGATCAGCAAATTGATCAGCAACCCCACCGGCACATGCAGGTTGTTCATCACCGCCAACGTCCCGCCATTCACCAGGCACGCGCCTTTGTTCCACCAGTACAAACCCAGCGCGGTCGAGACCAGGCCGAGGAACAACAGCACGCCCCATTGCAGCGGTGCTTCAGGCAAGAAGTTCTGTTTGCCGAACAGCAGAAACGCCGGCAATGCCACCGCCAACGCGCCCAGATAGAAGTAGCCGAAACGCCGGTAATGCGGCAGATCACTCGGATGGCGAGCCACCAGATGTTTATAGAGCACTTGCCCGGCGGCGTAGGTGAAGTTGGCCAGTTGCAGCAACAAAAAGCCCATGAAGAAATCCGGGTTGATCCGGTCATAGCGAATCACCGCCGCGCCCGCCACCGCCACCAATGCCGCGATCAAGGCCCACGGATTGAAGCGCCGGTTCAGCGCATCTTCGATCAGGGTCACATGCAGCGGTGTGAGAATGGTGAACAGCAACACCTCCGGCACCGTCAGCACTCGAAAGCTCAGATACAGGCAGACGTAGGTCACGCCAAACTGCAACGCGCCAATCAGCAACATGCCACGCATGAACGCCGGCTCGACCTGACGCCAGCGTGTCAACGGAATGAACACCAGCCCCGCCAGCAGCACCCGCACCAGCACCGCGAAGTAACTGTCGACATGCCCGGCCAGGTATTCGCCGATCAAGCTGAAGGAAAACGCCTGGATCAGCGTGACAAAAAGTAGATAGCCCATGCTCGCCTCATTTCGAATGGCGGCGACGATAGCGGTTTTTTCCTTTCATCGCGAACAGTCAGGCAATACACAAATCCACTGTGGGAGCGGGCTTGCCCGCGAAAGCGGTGTGTCAGTCGAATTCAATGCTGCCTGACACACCGCCATCGCGGGCAAGCCCGCTCCCACAGGTTTATGTTGCGCTGACAAAATCGCAGGCAAAAAAAAGCCCGATCTCGCTAATGCGTTCAATCGGGCTAGAGCACTCAGGAGCAACAAGTGCAAAGGGAGGTTCGATGCGCGTGCAGTCTTGAAGGGTTGCACCAGGTCACTAGACCATCCAGCGATTAGCTGGCGATTAACGGCTCAGGCGACCTGGGAAAGCTTGGCGTTGGCCTGGTTCAAGCCTTTCTCCTGGAAGTCACCGCCCAGGTTCATGCCTTCGGCGTGAATGAACGTGACGTCGTGGATGCCGATGAAGCCCATGACCTGGCGCAGGTACGGTTCCTGATGATCCGCGGTGCTGCCGGCGTAGATCCCGCCGCGGGCGGTCAGCACATAAGCACGCTTGCCGTTGAGCAAACCTTGCGGGCCCGTTTCGGTGTACTTGAACGTCACGCCGGCACGCAGCACGTGGTCGAGCCAGGCTTTGAGGGTGCTCGGGATGGCGAAGTTGTACATGGGCGCTGCCATCACCAGTACATCGGCGGTCAGCAGTTCGTCGGTCAATTGGTTGGAACGTTCCAGGGAGGCCTGTTCGATCTCGTTGCGTTGTTCGGCAGGTTTCATCCAGCCGCCCAGCAAGTTGATGTCCAGGTGCGGCACCGGGTTGACGGCCAGGTCACGGATGGTGATCTGGTCGGCCGGGTGCGCGGCTTTCCATTGGCTGATGAAGGTCTGGGTCAGTTGGCGGGAAACCGAATCTTGCTGACGGGCGCTGCTTTCGATGATCAGAACGCGGGACATGGGATGTAGCCTCCATCTGAGAATGCTGTAGGTCGATGGAGTGAAGGCTAAACAGAGTCATATCGATGAAAAAGCGCAAATAACTGCTATAAAGCATCGATAAATTCGTTTATAAGCGAGACATGCCCTGTGGGAGCGGGCTTGCTCGCGAAGGCGGTGTGCCAGGCAAAATTGATGTCGGCTGACACTCCCTCTTCGCGAGCAAGCCCGCTCCCACAGGGTTGTAACGTTATTTCGGAGTGCAGGTCAGGTCGATACGCAGCTTGATGATGGTGCGGGTGAACTTGGCCGTGGCATTTTTGTGTTTGCCGGCGGGTACGTCGATCTTGCGGGTGCGTGGCGCTTCCGGGCCGTTATTGAAAACCACCTTGCAAGACACATCGGTGTCGCCGTAGTTATTGACCTGAATGGAGCCGATATCGGCGTCCGTGTCGTAGGCGTTGTAGTCGACCTTCAAACCATTGAGCTGTTTAGTGACATCGATCGGATAGGCAAACGCAGTCAGCGGCAGCATCGCCAACACCGCACAACCCGCCACCACACAACAAAGTTTTTTCATTCGGCAGTCTCCAATAAGGACTGCCAGCTTAGGACAAGAGGAGCTCAACATGAAAGCGCCCCGCGTGACCCTTGATCAATGGCGAACATTGCAGGCCGTGGTCGATCACGGCGGTTTCGCCCAGGCCGCCGAAGCGCTGCACCGCTCGCAATCGTCGGTCAGCTACACCGTAGCGCGCATGCAAGACCAGCTCGGCGTGCCGCTGTTGCGCATCGACGGCCGCAAAGCCGTGCTCACCGAGGCCGGCGGCGTGCTGCTGCGCCGTTCCCGGCAACTGGTGAAACAGGCCAGCCAACTGGAAGATCTGGCGCACCACATGGAACAAGGCTGGGAAGCGGAAGTACGGCTGGTGGTCGACGCCGCCTACCCCTCCGCCCGCCTCGTCCGCGCACTGACCGCGTTCATGCCGCAAAGTCGCGGCTGCCGGGTACGTCTGCGCGAAGAAGTATTGTCGGGTGTCGAAGAAGTGTTGCTCGAAGGCGTGGCCGATCTGGCCATCACCGGTTTCAGCATTCCCGGGTATCTGGGCGCGGAATTGAGCGACGTCGAATTCGTTGCGGTGGCCCATCCTGAACATGCCCTGCATCGTCTGAACCGCGAACTGAGCTTCCAGGACCTTGAGAGCCAGATGCAAGTGGTGATCCGTGACTCCGGCCGCCAGCAACCGCGCGACGTCGGCTGGCTCGGCGCCGAACAGCGCTGGACCGTCGGCAGTCTCGCCACCGCCGCGACCTTCGTCAGCAGCGGCCTGGGTTTCGCCTGGCTGCCCCGGCACATGATCGAGCGCGAACTCAAGGAAGGCACGCTCAAGCTGCTACCGTTAGACCAGGGCGGCAGCCGCAACCCGAGCTTCTATCTGTATTCGAACAAGGACAAACCCTTGGGCCCGGCGACGCAGATTCTCATCGAACTGCTGCGCACCTTTGATACCGCGCCGCTGGATGCGCCCTTCGCCGCCCCCGAACAAGCCTGACACGGAGTGTACCCATGGCCTATTTCGAACATGAAGGTTGCAACCTGCATTATGAGGAATATGGCCACGGCACTCCATTGCTGCTGATTCACGGGTTGGGTTCCAGTACCCTGGACTGGGAAATGCAGATCCCGGCGCTCTCGGCCCACCACCGGGTGATCGTCCCGGATGTGCGCGGTCACGGGCGCTCCGACAAGCCCCGCGAGCGCTACAGCATCGCCGGGTTCAGCGCCGACCTGATCGCGCTGATCGAGCACTTGAACCTCGGCCCTACCCATCTTGTGGGACTTTCGATGGGCGGCATGATCGCCTTTCAACTGGCGGTCGACCAGCCGCAACTGCTCAAGAGCCTGTGCATCGTCAACAGCGCGCCCGAGGTCAAAAGGCGCAGCCGCAACGATGACTGGCAGTGGTTCAAACGCTGGAGCCTGATGCGCGTACTGAGCATGGGCACCATCGGCAAGGCCTTGGGTGCCAAGCTGTTCCCCAAACCGGAACAGGCTTCGTTACGACAAAAAATAGCTGCACGCTGGGCAAAAAACGACAAACATGCTTATCTCGCCAGCTTCGATGCCATTGTTGGCTGGGGGGTTCAGGAACGACTTTCCAGGGTTTCCTGTCCAACCCTCATCGTCAGCGCCGACCGTGACTACACCCCCGTGTCGCTGAAAGAAACCTATGTAAAACTGCTGCCCGATGCGCGGCTGGTGGTGATCGCCGATTCACGCCACGCCACGCCGCTGGATCAACCCGAACGCTTCAACCAAACGCTGCTCGAGTTTCTCACCGCAGTCGACACCACCACTCAGGATCACTGACCCATGCTGAAAAAAATCGCCCTCGTCGCCGGCTCCGTTCTGTTTGCCGCCAACCTGATGGCCGCCACGCCCGCCAAGGCGCCGCACGTGCTGCTGGACACCACCAACGGCCAGATCGAAATCGAACTGGACCCGGTCAAGGCGCCGATCAGTACCAAGAACTTCCTTGAGTACGTCGACAGCGGCTTCTACAACAACACGATTTTCCACCGTGTAATTCCTGGGTTCATGGTCCAGGGCGGTGGTTTCACTCAACAAATGCAGCAAAAAGAAACCAAGTCGCCGATCAAGAACGAATCCAAAAACGGTTTGCATAACGTGCGTGGCACGCTGTCCATGGCCCGTACTTCCGTCCCGGATTCGGCCACCAGCCAGTTTTTTGTCAACGTCAAAGACAATGACTTCCTGGACCAGGGCGACGGCTATGCCGTGTTCGGTAAAGTCGTGAAAGGCATGGACGTGGTGGACATCATCGTCAACTCGCCAACCACCACCCGTGGCGGCATGAAAGACGTGCCGGCCGATCCGGTCTTCATCAAGTCGGCCAAGCGCATCGACTGAGAGTAAGCTGGACAGGGAGTTTTGAGCGGCCGCCGGTTCTTCCGGCGCCGCTCATATCGTTTAAAGGAGAGCCCGTGCGCGGGCGGAGAACTGATGCTTTATCGCCGTTTTGAAAAACTGATCGACATTTTCCGCGATGCACCGACGGCGGCTCCGCCGAGCCGGGTTCTCTCCTTCTATACCTACTACCTGAAGCAGGTCTGGCCAATCTTCGCCGTTTTGTTGGTCGTCGGCCTGTTCGGCGCGCTGATCGAAGTGGCGCTGTTCAGCTACCTGAGTCGCATCATCGACCTGACCCAGGGCACGCCCAACGTCGATTTCTTCAAGGTCCACGGTGTGGAACTGGCCTGGATGGCGGCGGTTGCGCTGATCCTGCGGCCACTTTTCCTCGCCCTGCACGACATGCTGGTGCACCAGACCTTGAGCCCCGGCATGACCAGCCTGATCCGCTGGCAGAACCACAGTTACGTGCTCAAACAGAGCCTGAATTTTTTCCAGAACGACTTCGCCGGGCGCATCGCCCAACGCATCATGCAGACCGGCAACTCCCTGCGCGACTCTGCCGTACAAGCGGTGGATGCACTTTGGCATGTGCTGATCTACGCGATCAGCTCGCTGGTGCTGTTCGCCGAAGCCGACTGGCGCCTGATGATCCCGCTGCTGATCTGGATCGCCGCCTACATCGGCGCGCTCTACTACTTCGTGCCGCGGGTGAAGGAGCGTTCGGTGGTGTCCTCCGATGCGCGCTCCAAACTCATGGGGCGGATTGTCGACGGCTACACCAACATCACCACCCTCAAGCTGTTCGCCCACACCAACTTCGAACAGCAGTACGCCCGCGAAGCCATCGCGGAACAGACTGAAAAAGCCCAACTGGCCGGTCGTGTGGTCACCAGCATGGACGTGGTCATCACCAGCATGAACGGCCTGCTGATCGTCGGTACCACCGGGCTGGCCCTGTGGCTGTGGACGCAGTCGCTGATCACCGTGGGCGCGATTGCCTTGGCCACCGGGCTGGTGATCCGCATCGTCAACATGTCCGGCTGGATCATGTGGGTGGTCAACGGCATCTTCGAAAACATCGGCATGGTGCAAGACGGTTTGCAGACCATCGCTCAACCGGTCAGCGTCACCGACCGCGAACAGGCAAAACCCTTGGCGGTGGCCCGTGGCGAGGTGCGTTTCGAGCACGTCGATTTCCACTACGGCAGGAAAAGCGGGATCATCGGCGGCCTCAACCTGACCATCAAACCCGGCGAGAAAATCGGCTTGATCGGCCCGTCCGGTGCCGGCAAATCGACGTTGGTCAATCTGCTGTTGCGCCTGTATGACGTGCAGGGCGGGCGGATCCTCATCGACGGCCAGAACATCGCCGAAGTCGGCCAGGAAAGCCTGCGCGAACGCATCGGCATGATCACCCAGGATACCTCGCTGCTGCACCGCTCGATCCGCGACAATTTGCTGTACGGCAAACCCGACGCCACCGACGCCGAACTCTGGGAGGCGGTGCACAAAGCCCGTGCCGACGAGTTCATCCCGCTGCTGTCGGACTCCGAAGGCCGCACCGGTTTCGATGCACATGTCGGTGAGCGCGGGGTGAAACTCTCCGGTGGCCAGCGTCAGCGGATTGCCATCGCCCGGGTGCTGCTCAAGGACGCGCCGATCCTGATCATGGACGAAGCCACCTCGGCGCTGGACTCGGAAGTCGAAGCGGCGATCCAGGAAAGCCTCGAAACCCTGATGCAGGGTAAAACCGTGATCGCCATCGCCCACCGCCTCTCGACCATTGCCCGGATGGATCGGTTGGTGGTGCTGGAAAACGGCAAGATCGCCGAAACCGGCAGCCACGCCGAACTGCTGGCCCATGGCGGCTTGTATGCGCGGTTGTGGCAGCACCAGACCGGCGGGTTTGTCGGGATCGATTGAGTCTTGCGATCAACACCGACCCTGTGGGAGCGGGCTTGCTCGCGAAGAGGCCGTGTCAGTCGATATCAATGTTGCCTGATACACCGCACTCGCGAGCAAGCCCGCTCCCACATAGAACTGCGATAACCGCCAGAGCCCGTCAACCACGGACTCTGGCGGTTTTTTATGGCCACTGGAATTCCATAAAAACCCTGCTGTACTCAGCCAAGGTACTGGAGATGGTTCTGTAGTCCATCTACTGGATGCACAACGACAGTGGTATCTCGACAGGGAAATTCGCTATGTCTTTGTTCAAACGTTCAGCTACAGAATTGGTAGGTACGTTCTGGTTGGTGCTGGGAGGGTGCGGCAGTGCGGTGCTGGCGGCAGCATTTCCAAACGTGGGGATCGGTTTGCTGGGGGTGTCCCTGGCATTTGGTTTGACGGTGCTGACGATGGCCTTCGCCATCGGCCACATTTCCGGTTGTCATCTCAACCCCGCAGTCTCGGTCGGGCTGGTCGTCGGCGGACGATTCCCAGCCAAGGAACTGCCCGCCTACATCATCGCCCAAGTGCTTGGCGGGATCATCGCAGCAGCCTTGCTGTACTTCATCGCCAGTGGCAAACCCGGCTTCGAACTGGCCAGCGGCCTTGCATCCAATGGCTACGGCGAACACTCGCCAGGCGGCTACTCGATGGCGGCGGGGTTTGTCAGTGAACTGGTGATGACCGCGATGTTTATCCTGATCATTCTCGGCTCTACCGACAAACGCGCCCCGGCCGGCCTGGCGCCCATTGCCATCGGCCTGGCACTGACCCTGATCCACCTGATCTCGATTCCGGTCACCAACACCTCGGTCAACCCGGCCCGCAGCACGGGCCCGGCGCTGATTGTCGGTGGTTGGGCGATTCAACAACTATGGCTGTTCTGGCTGGCACCGCTATTGGGTGCCGTCATCGGTGGCGTGATGTATCGCTGGCTGGGTAAAGAAGACAGCTGACAAACGACATAGCGCGAAGATCAGCCTTGTCGGTAGGGCAAGGCGGTCTTCGCTTCTTCTGCATACCCCAGGACCCCGACCCGCTCACGCTCAAGGAAATCTTTCACCGCCGACTTCAAGCCCGGATGGCGCAGGTAATGCCAGGAATGGGTGATCACCGGTTCAAAACCGCGAATCAACTTGTGCTCGCCCTGAGCGCCAGCGTCAAAACGTTGGAAGCCATTGGCAATCGCGTAATCCATCCCCTGATAGAAACAGGTCTCGAAGTGCAGGCGATCGAACTCCGCCAGGCAGCCCCAGTAACGGCCATAAAAACTGTCGCCACCGACCAGACTGAAAGCCATGGCCACCGGTCGTGAGCCTTGCTTGGCCAGCACCACGCGAATCGATTCCGGCATGCGCTCGGCCAACAGACTGAAAAATTCCCGGGTCAGATACGGCGCTTGCCGACGTACTGCATAGGTATTGGCGTAGCAGGCATACACAAAGTCCCACTGCACCTGATCCAGTTGGCGCCCTTGCAGCCATTCGAAGTCGATGCCCTGCCCCGCCACTTGCTCACGTTCCTTGCGCATTTGCTTGCGCTTGCGCGAACTGAGGGCATCGAGGAAGTCCTGAAAGTCCCGATAACCGCGGTTCTGCCAATGGTACTGACAGCCAATGCGCTGCAACCAGCCAGGCTGTTCGGCCAATGCCGCGTCGGTGAATGGATCGGTGAAGTTGATATGGGCGCTGGAGAGTCCTTCGATCTCCAGATAACCCGGCAGGCTCTGCAGGAGCTCGAAACCGTCCTCGATCGTCGCCGCCAGCAATCGCGGCCCGCTGACCGGGCTGAACGGCACTGCCGTCAACAGCTTGGGGTAGTAGTCGATGCCAGCACGCTCGCAAGCTTCGGCCCAGGCATGATCGAATACGTACTCGCCGTAGGAGTGCCATTTGCGGTAACTGGGCAGCGCGGCGATCAGGCGATCACCTTCAACATGCAGCAGATGCTCAGGCTGCCAGCCGGAATGCGGGCCGAGGCTGCCGCTGTCTTCCAGCGCACCCAGAAAGGCATGGCGCAGAAACGGCTGAGTTTCCGGCACCAGCGCGTCCCAGGTGTGCGGCGCGATTTCAGACAGACGTTCCAGACGTTGCAGCGGCATCAGTATCCCCGACCATCATTCTCTACAGATGGGGCGAGTATCGCTTATCTGATGCTCCAAACCGAGACAAAAAACCCCGCCGAAGCGGGGTTAAAACGAGAGGAGCTTTAACGGATGAAGAAAGAGCTCGTACAGGGTTTGCTGCAATTTAGAACACGTATTGAGCGCGGACCACGAAGCCGTCACCGCTGTCATCACCGGTACGACGTGCCGGGGTAGTACCGCTGGCAGCCGTGGCATTGGTCACGTTGTCAGTCTTGGCCTTGAGGTAGGCGGCGGAGATTTTCACCGCTTCGTTGGCATACCAGTTGACGCCCAGGGTATGCACCTGAGCTTCGGCATCGCCGACATCGCGGGTCAGGCTGGCGGTGGTGATGTTGTCGTCTTCGACGGTCAGGCTGTCGTAGCGATAGAACAGCTCCCAGGCACCGATGGACTTGTTGGCTGGCTTGATCGCGTCGAACTTGCCGACTTTATAGCCACGGGCTTCACCGGTGAGGGTGTAGGCACCCTGAACGTAGAAACCGTGACCTTTGATGTCCTCAAGGTTACTGGCATCGGCCTTGGTTTTGCGGGCGATGTATTCACCCTGAATCGAGGCCGGGCCCATGGCGAAAGCGGCTTCCAGGCCGACAGCGTCGTCACGGTCATAGGAGCCGGCAGGCGAAGTGGCGCTGCCGCCCAGCACCGGACGGTTGCCGTTGGTGCCAGCATCGTTGCCGCCGAGGGTATCAACGCCACGCATGCCCATGCGGGTGCGATAGCGCGAATCGAAGGCGGTGTCGGAGACATCACGGGAAGCCACGTTCACACCGAAGTGCAGCACGTTGCCGGCGTCATGCAACGGGGCGAATACAAAGCGGCCGTTGACCTGTTTGACGCTGTTGCCATCGGTATCGTCGGTGTCTTTGCTGAACACGCCGGCGGAAGCGTAGAACGAATCGGCGAAGGTGCTGGAGGCTTGCAGACCCAGGCCATTCTGGTGGCTGTTTGCCCAATCAACCATGTCGTACGCCATGTTGCGCTCTGGCGCGGTGACCCACTTGGAGCTGGTGGCCTTTTCCAGGCCGAAGTCCGGGTCGAAACGACCGACTTTGATCGAGACCGGTTTGAAGCCGTTGTAGGCCAGCGACGCTTCGTCGAAGTAGCCGTTGTCGGAGTCACCGGTGTTATGGGAGAAGTCGTAGTTGATGGTGTAAGCCCAATCCGTGTACAGCACACCGGACAGTTCCAGGAACGCACGACGGAAGTAGGCCGCGTCGGCGGTGTCGCCGTTTTTGGTGTAGACACCATCGAACTGGCTGTAATCGGCCTGCAAGCGTCCGCCGAGTTTGAAGCTGAATTCTTTATCGGTGGTGGCGACCTCGAGGCCGCCCTTGGTTTTGACTACGATATCAGCGCCGTCAGAGGTGACGGTGCCAGCGAAAGCCTGGGCGGTTACTGCCATGGCCAGTGCGCTGGCGGCAAAACCGGCGAAGTGCTTACGGATCATCGAAGAGTTCCCCTAATTGGTGGTCTTGGCGTAAGAAACACGCGGGGCTGGCCCGCTGGTGTTGGGAGGGGATCTTGGCGATGGGGTATTTCAGCCGGGTTGCTGGTAGATAAAGATTTTATGACAGGGGAACTTTCTTACTTCGAATTGAAATAACGCGAGGGCAGCGGCAAGCGATGAGCCGCAAGCCGCAAACCAGAGCGGATAAAGGGGGTACTGCCGGGGATATCAGGATTTGTTCTTCAGATGTTCTTTGGCAAGTCGGTCAGCCAGCGCATCAAGATCAGTCACAGGTGGCTCAGGCATCACCTTCAGGGTGGCCTGCATCAACCGCATCTGTCGAATGAACCGCCGGCAATTGGGGCAAAACATCAAATGATGTCGCATCAGCAGCTTCTCGCGAAAACTCAATTGCCCATCGAGATAATCACTGGAGCGCGCCACTTGTTCCTTACAGGTCAGCATTCGCCGGTTTCCTCAAAATGTTCTACGGTCGCAAAGACCTTCAACCGTGCCCGATGCAGCAGCACACGAACATTGGAGAGCGAGATTTCCAGAAGATTACAGATCTCCTCCAACTCCAGCCCCTGACGCTCGCGCAACAACAAAACGCTGCGTTGCAGTTCCGACAGGCTGAGCAACGTGTGCTCCAGGCATTCGCGCAGCTCGCTTTCGATCAACAGCGCCTCTGGCGTGTCCTGATGCCAGGCGAACGGCGCCACCAGCCAATGCCCATCGCTCGATGAAAAACGATCGTCATCCACCGTGCCGTGAGGCGACGGCAGGTCATCGAGCAACACCTCCCGGCGGTTCTGCTTGTAGCGGTTCTTGGCCGAGTTGGCGGTGATGGTCAGCAGCCAGGTCTTGAGGCTCGAACGCCCCTCGAACCTGCCCAGGTTACGCACAACCGACAGCCAGGCATCTTGAACCACTTCGTCGGCGTGCCGCTTACCTACGATAGCGTAGGCCACGGCACGCATTGCGCTTTGATAGGTGTTGACCAACTCTTTGAAAGCCTTTTGCTCACCTGCCAGCAAGCGCTCGAGCAGTTGCGCGTCGTCAGCCGCCATTAACAAACCCCTTGTCTTGACCTCGAAAATGAAAACAACAGGACTTTGCTGTAGGCGTCGTCCTGCTGGCATTTCCGAAAATTACAGCGTCCTGACTATTTCGAATGTAGGAACAATCCTTACAAATCGCAGGAAAGAACGACAGAAGTTCCGATCAACGCTTGCGCAGAATCACGCAGCCAATCGAGTAACCGGCGCCGAACGAGCTGAGCACGGCCAGCGAACCACTGATCAGATCGTCCTGATTCTTGTGAAACGAAATCACCGAACCGGCGGAACTGGTATTGGCATAGGTGTCGAGAATCACTGGGGCTTCTGCTTCGGTGGCTTCGCGGCCCAGCAGCTTCTTGACGATCAGGTGGTTCATGCTGAGGTTGGCCTGGTGCAGCCAGAAGCGCTTCACGTCGCTGACGTTGAGCTGGTTTTCTTCCAGGTGCGTGGCGATCAGCTCGGCGACCATCGGGCAGACATCGCGGAACACCTTGCGGCCTTCCTGGACGAACAGCTTGTCGGGGGCACCGATGCCCTCTTCCGCCGCGCGGTTGAGGAAGCCGAAGTTGTTGCGGATGTTGTTGGAGAACTTGGTCAGCAGTTTGGTGCTGACCACGTCGAACTGGTACTTGGAGGTCGCCAGATCGGCGCGCTCGATGATCACCGCGGTGGCGGCATCGCCGAAGATGAAGTGGCTGTCACGGTCGCGGAAATTCAGGTGACCGGTGCAGACTTCCGGGTTGACCATCAGGATCGCCCGCGCCTGGCCCAGTTGCACGCTGTTGGCGGCGGCCTGGATGCCGAAGGTCGCCGAAGAGCAGGCAACGTTCATATCATAACCGAAACCCTGGATGCCCAGCGCTTCCTGAACTTCGATGGCGATGGCCGGGTAGGCGCGTTGCAGGTTGGAACAAGCGACGATCACACCATCGATGTCAGCAGCGGTCTTGCCGGCGCGCTGCAAGGCTTGCTCGGCCGCGCCGATGGCCATCTGGCACAGCACCGACCACTCGTCGTTGGAGCGCTCGGGCAAGCGTGGCGCCATGCGCTGCGGGTCGAGGATGCCTTCCTTGTCCATGACAAAGCGGCTTTTGATGCCGGACGCTTTTTCGATGAACGCTGCGCTGGATTCGGTCAATGCCTGGATTTCGCCACGCTCAATGGCCTCGGCGTTATCGGCGTTGAACTGTGCGACGTAAGCGTTGAAAGACTGCACCAGCTCTTCGTTGGAGATGCTGTTGGCCGGGGTATAAAGGCCGGTGCCGCTGATGACGACGTTATGCATGGTCGTTTCTCTAATCTATTCAGGCAGAAAGCGCTGGCACCGACGTACCAACACACAAAGGGTCTATCCCAGGTTCCGGACGCAAACCTGGCATCGCTTTATTCCGATCCGCCCGGGCCCGTGGAGGCTCAAAACCGCGGGGCCGGCGTTTATAGGCGCGAAGTTTGCCATAAACGCTGGCTTTTGGCCCCTTTTGCAAGAGCAACAGCCTATCTAATGTGGGAGCGGGCTTGCCCGCGATGAGGCCATCACATTCAACATCCATGTCGAATGACAGACCGCCATCGCGGGCAAGCCCGCTCCCACAGGATCAAGGTTCGACCTGGCTCCATTGCTTATTCAGGCGCTTGTCGGAGATCGGCACCTTGGTCCCCAGCTGCTGTGCGAACAGCGAGACCCGGTACTCCTCCAGCCACCAGCGATAAAGCTCCAACTGCGGATCGCGTTTGCCTTCCTGGGCGTGTTTGTTGGCGCGGGTCTGGTATTGGCTCCAGAGGCCAGACAATTCTCCGCTCCAGACCCGGTCCTTCTGCACCTGAGCGCCGAGTTTCTCGAAGCGCTGCTCGACGGCCTTGAGGTAACGCGGCAGCTCCTTGAGCCACGGCATCGGCGTTTCACGCACGAACCCTGGATACACCAGATGGCTGAGCTGCTGCTTGATGTCGTTCAAGGCCACGGCTTGCGCCAGGTCGATCTTGCCCTTGAAGCGTTTTTGCAGGCCGTGCCAGTGCTTGAGAATCTCCAGGGTCAGCCTGGCCAGACGCTCGGCGTGCTCGGTCCAGGCGCCACGTTTGCGTTCGGCCAGCGACGCCAGGCCAGCGCCATCACGGGGCAACGGGTCTTCGCCGTCGAGGATGCAGCTGTCGAGACTGGCCAGCAGAATGTCTTCCACCAGGCTGTCGATGCGCCCTAATTCGCGGTACATCAGGCCCAACTCGGTCAGCCCCGGCAACTTGCCACGCAGGAACTTCGCCGGTTCCGCCAGTTGCTGCATCAGCAAGCGCTGCAAGGCCCGGCGATGCTGGAACTCGGCTTCGGCCGGCGTCGAGAAACGCCCTTCCTTGACCGTCCCGGCCTCTTCCACCAACGCCGGATACACCGTCATCGACAGCCCGGCGATCTTCTGTTGGGTTTTCTCGGCGACCGCCGCAAAGACTTTCGCCTCCACCGGCTGCTGACTTTTTGCAGTTTGCGGTACGGCTAATGCCGCTTGGCTGGCCTCGGCAAAGCGTGCGGTCAACTCGGCCAGATCGCGCCCTTCGCCAAGGAACTTGCCCTGGCCGTCGACGATTTCCAGGTTCATCCGCAAATGGCTTTCGACCTGCTGCGACGCTTCGGCCCAGGCCTCATCGCTGACCCGCGCCCCGGTCATGCGCAGCAACTCGCGGCCCAGCGCCTGGGGCAACGAGCCCTCGGCAAACGTGATGCGCTGTAACGCGGCTTTGACGAAGTCCGGCACCGGCACGAAGTTCTTGCGCAGGGCCTTGGGCAGGTTACGGACCAACGCGATGCACTTGGCCTCGATCACCCCCGGCACCAGCCATTCCAGACGCTCCGGCGGCAGCATCGGCAACAACGGTGCCGGCACGCGCAAGGTCACGCCGTCACGCGGATGGTTGGGCTCGAAGTGATAACTCAGCGCCAGTTCCAGATCGCCGATTTGCAGGGTGTCCGGGTAATGCGCGGCGGTGACTTCACTGGCTTCGCGGGCCAGCACGTCTTCTTCGCGCATGATCAGCAGCTGCGGGTCTTTCTGGCTGTTGACCCGGTACCAACTGTCGAAGGTGGCGGTCTGGTGAATCTCTGCCGGCAGTCGCGCATCGTAGAAGGCGAACAGGGTTTCTTCGTCGGCCAGAATATCGCGACGACGGGCCTTGGCTTCCAGTTCGTCGAGCTGTTCCAGCAACTGTTGGTTGGCCGTCAGGCACTTGGCCTTGGATTGAATCTCGCCACGCACCAAGGCTTCGCGGATAAACAACTCGCGGGACACCACGGGGTCGACCGGCCCGTAATGCACTGGCCGGCGTCCGACCACGATCAGCCCGAACAGGGTGATTTGCTCGAAGGCCACGACCTGCCCACGCTTCTTCTCCCAATGGGGTTCGAAGTGGTTTTTCTTGATCAGGTGCCCGGCCAGCGGCTCGATCCAGTCGGCGTCGATCTTGGCGACCATCCGCGCGTAAAGCTTGGTGGTTTCCACCAGTTCGGCGGTCATCAGCCATTGCGGACGCTTTTTACCCAACCCGGATGAAGGGTGAATCCAGAAGCGCCGCTGACGAGCGCCGAGGTAGTCGCCGTCTTCGGTTTTCTGACCGATCTGGCTGAGCAAACCCGAAAGCACGGCTTTGTGCAGTTTCGGGTAATCCGCCGGCTCTTTGTTGAGGCCGAGCTGCATGTCGCGGCAGATCAGGCTCAACTGACGATGGGAGTCGCGCCACTCGCGCAGGCGCAGGTAATTGAGGAAGTTCTTGCGGCACCAGTTGCGCAGCGGACTGGCAGTCAGCGCTTGGCGCTGCTCTTCAAAACCACGCCACAGATTGACCAGCCCGGCGAAGTCCGAGTCCACGTCTTTCCACTGGGCGTGGGCCTGATCCGCCGCTTGCTGACGCTCCGGCGGACGTTCGCGCGGGTCCTGAATCGACATGGCACTGGCGACGATCAGCACTTCCTGCAAGCTGCCGAGTTTGGCCGCTTCCAGCAGCATGCGACCCATGCGCGGGTCCACCGGCAGCCGCGCCAATTGACGACCGAGCGGGGTCAGCTGACTGTTGCGGTCCACCGCCGACAGTTCTTGCAGCAGGTTGAAACCGTCGCTGATGGCTTTGCCATCCGGCGGTTCGATAAACGGGAAATCAGTGATCTCGCCGAGGCGCAGATGGAGCATCTGCAAAATCACCGCCGCAAGGTTGGTACGCAGGATCTCCGGATCGGTAAATTCCGGCCGACCGATGAAATCTTCTTCGCTGTACAAGCGCACGCAAATACCCGGTTCGACCCGCCCGCAGCGACCTTTACGCTGGTTGGCGCTGGCCTGGGAAATCGCTTCGATGGGCAGGCGCTGGACCTTGGCGCGGTAGCTGTAGCGGCTGATGCGCGCGGTGCCGCTGTCGATCACGTAACGAATGCCCGGCACGGTCAACGAGGTTTCGGCGACGTTGGTGGCCAATACGACGCGGCGCCCTGGGTGCGACTGGAAAATCCGCTGCTGTTCGGCCGGCGACAGTCGTGCGTAGAGCGGCAGAATCTCGGTGTGCTTGAGCTGGGCCTTGCGCAGCATGTCTGCCGCGTCGCGAATCTCGCGCTCGCCGGGCAGGAACACCAGCACGTCGCCGGGGCTCTTGCGCTCACTGCGTTCAAACGCGGCGATTTCATCGAGGGTGGCGAGGATCGCCTGATCCACGGTCAGGTCATCCTCGACGCGGTTGCCCTCCTCGTCCTGCTCCAGGGTCAGCGGGCGATACCAGGTCTCGACCGGGAAAGTACGGCCGGAGACTTCGACAATCGGCGCATCGTCGAAGTGCTTGGAAAACCGCTCCAGGTCGATGGTGGCCGAGGTGATGATGACTTTCAGGTCCGGGCGACGCGGCAGCAGGGTTTTCAGGTAACCGAGCAGGAAGTCGATGTTCAGGCTGCGTTCGTGGGCTTCGTCGACGATGATCGTGTCGTAGCGTTCGAGGTAGCGGTCGTTCTGGGTTTCCGCCAGCAGGATGCCGTCGGTCATCAATTTGATCAGGGTGTTGGCATCGCTCTGGTCCTCGAACCGCACCTGATAGCCGACCAGCGCGCCCAACGGCGTCGCCAATTCTTCAGCGACCCGGCTCGCCACGCTGCGGGCGGCGATTCGACGGGGCTGGGTATGCCCGATCAGACCGTGCTGGCCGCGACCGATTTCCAGGCAGATCTTCGGCAACTGGGTGGTTTTACCCGACCCGGTTTCGCCGGCAATGATCAGCACCTGATGCTTTTGCAGCGCCGCTTTGATTTCATCGCGCTTGGCGGCGATCGGCAGGCTGTCGTCGTAACGAATCACCGGCAGGCTGGCGCGCCGCGCCAACACCTGATCACAGGACGCCTGCATGCGCGTCACCCACTGGGCCAGTTTGGCCTCGTCCGGTTTCTTGCGCAGCTCAAGCAACTGCCGCCGCAGCCGGTGGCGGTCGGCGAGCATGGCGTGATCGAGGTTTTTCAGCAGTTTGTCGATTGAAGGCGATTCGTCAGTCATCAGGTACGCAAAAGTCGTCTAGTGGCGCAGGGGGCGGATTGTCGCAGATTTGGGGCGCGCAGTGACGCGCTTTTGTGGCGAGGGAGCTTGCTCCCGCTCGGCTGCGAAGCAGTCGTAATCCTGCCAACGCGGCTTGTCTGAATCTCTGTGATGGATGGTTTTGGGGTCGCTTCGCGACCCAGCGGGAGCAAGCTCCCTCGCCACAGTGTGTTCACTCAGGTGGGCTACTCGTTATCGAGGCCCTTGCGCCGATACGGGAACACATCAATCACCTTCCCGGCCCGAATCGCCTCTTGCAGCCCCTTCCAGTAATCAGCGTTGTACAACTCGCCATGCAACTGATCGAACAATTTCCGCTGCCCGGAATCGGCAAACAGGAACGGTGGAAACTCCTCGGGAAACACATCCAGCGGTCCGATCGAATACCACGGCTCGGAGGCCATTTCGTCTTCCGGCGTACGCGGTTGCGGGATGTGGCGGAAGTTGGCTTCGGTCAGGAAGCAAATTTCGTCGTAGTCATAAAACACCACGCGACCATGACGGGTAACGCCAAAATTCTTCAGCAACATGTCGCCGGGAAAGATATTCGCCGCCGCCAGCTGCTTGATCGCCAGACCGTAATCCTCCAGCGCCTCGCGCACCTGCGCCTCGTTGGCGTGTTCCAGATAAAGGTTCAACGGCGTCATCCGGCGTTCGGTCCAGCAGTGGCGGATCAGCACCGTATCGTCCTCCACCGACACCGTGGATGGCGCCACTTCAAGCAACTCCTCCAGGCATGCCGGCTCGAACTTGCTCAAGGGGAAACGGAAATCGGCGAACTCCTGGGTGTCGGCCATGCGGCCGACCCGGTCGACGCTCTTCACCAGGCGATACTTTTCGATCACCGTGGCACGGTCGACGTTTTTCGACGGTGAGAAGCGGTCCTTGATGATCTTGAACACGGTGTTGAAACCCGGCAGCGTAAACACGCTCATGACCATCCCGCGCACGCCGGGGGCCATGATGAACTGGTCGTCGGTGTTGGCCAGGTGGTTGATCAACGCCCGATAGAACTCGGACTTGCCATGCTTGTAGAAGCCGATCGAGGTGTACAGCTCGGCGATGTGCTTGCCCGGCAGGATGCGCTTGAGAAAGCCGATGAACTCCGCCGGCACCGGTACATCGACCATGAAATACGAACGGGTGAAGGAGAAGATGATCGACACCTCCGCCTCGTCGGTGATCAGCGCATCGATCTGAATGCCTCGGCCTTCGCGGTGCAGCAGCGGAATCACCAGTGGCCATTGCTCGTCCTGGGTATGAATGCGCCCCACCAGGTAGGCGCCCTTGTTGCGGTAAAGCACCGAGGAAAACAGCTCGACACTCAGTTGCGGGTCCTTGCAGACCCAGTCCGGCAGGTTCTCGCGCAATTGCGCTTCGAGGCGACGCAGGTCGCCGGGCAAATTGGCGTAGTCCTCACTGAAGCGGTAGTCGGCAAAGATGCTGGTGAGCATGCCCGACAACTGCCCCTGCGGCTTGTAGATGCGGGTTTGCGCGGCCCGGGCCCGGCGCAGGCTCGGCCGCGTGGTGTGGATGAACATGCAGCCGTCGCTGATCTGGTCGTGGCTGAACAGCCCGCAGAAAATCGAGTTGTACCAGGTCTCGGACAGTTCATCGTCGAAACGCAGGTCGATCAGGCTGATGTAAGCGCTTTTGACCAGCGGCCAGTTGCTGACGTCCATCAACACATCGGTGGCGAACGACGCATGCAAGTGCCCGACCGTTTCGCCGACCTTTTCTTCGTAGAGATTGATCCGCGCTGCCGAAGCGACTTGCGTCTCCTGCCACTGGGCCTGCTCGAAGCGGGCTCGGGCGCCATCGGTGATCTGACGGAAATGCTCGCGGTAATCGTCAAAGCCATCGAGGATCATTCGGGCGATGTCGGCGGCTGGCCATTGCTGCGGCATGGTGAAACCTCGGCGGCTGTTCTTATCGTTGGAGCCTGAGCTTAGTGGGCCTGTGTTACGCAACGCAAGCCATTGCCTTGTGCCCTGACAGGGGCGACACTTGCGCGCCAATCAAGGAAGGAAAGTGCTGTGAACCCCGTCGATATCCTGCGTTTGTTGTCACTTGCCGCCATTTGGGGTGCGAGCTTTCTGTTCATGCGCATTATCGCCCCAGTGATTGGCACAATCCCCACTGCCTTTTTCCGTGTGTCGATTGCCGCTGTCGGGCTGCTGGTGATCCTTGGGCTGATGCGCATCAGCTGGGATTTCAAAGGCAAACTCAAGACCGTGATGCTGCTCGGGCTGATCAACTCAGGGATTCCAGCGACCCTCTATTCCGTGGCCGCCCAAGTGCTGCCGGCCGGTTACTCGGCGATTTTCAACGCCACCACGCCGTTGATGGGGGTGTTGATCGGCGGGTTGTTCTTCCATGAAAAGCTCACCGGGGCGAAGGTCTGTGGGGTGTTTCTCGGCCTGTTCGGCGTCGGCGTCCTCACCCGTGCAGGTCCGGTGGCGTTCGACATGGAACTGCTGATGGGCGCACTGGCGTGCCTGATGGCCACCACCTGCTACGGCTTTGCCGGGTTCCTCGCCCGCCGCTGGCTCGATCAGGCCGGCGGCCTCGACAGTCGTCTTTCGGCCCTGGGCAGCATGCTCGGCGCGACCTTGTTTTTGCTGCCGCTGTTTGGCTACAGCGTGATCAGCCAGCCACCGGCGAGCTGGGGCGGCTGGAGCGTCTGGTTGTCGTTGCTGGGGTTGGGGTTGGTATGCACGGCCTTCGCCTACATTATTTACTTCCGTTTGCTCAGCTCGATCGGCCCGGTGAAGTCGATGACCGTGACCTTCATGATCCCGCCGTTCGGCGTGTTGTGGGGGGCGCTGTTGCTGGATGAGCCGCTGTCGATGGCGCACCTCTATGGCGGGGTATTGATTGCCGCGGCGTTGTGGCTGGTGTTGAAGCCGGCGGTGGTGAAACCGGTTGAGGTGGCTGCGCGGTAGAAGGTACGGCAAGCCAAAATAAAACAGCTGATCGTCATGTTTACCGGGTGCGGTATCTAGCTATCGGCGAGGCGCTGTGTAGATAATCCGCCCACAGCGCTGGCACCACTGAACCTTTCGGGGCAGGCACGCAAACTGCGTTTCAGATCACTCCCGAGGTGAAGATGAATTCCTGGATACCCCCATCCATCCGTCACCTCAAAGGCGACCGGTTTTTGATCGGGCTGTCGTTGTGTCTGACATTGAGCCTGAGCACCATCCTCCTGTTGCTCTGGTTGCCCGATCCGACTTCGATCCACCGTTATGCCGAACTGGCACTGATCGTCGGAACCCTGTTACTCGGCGTTCTCGGCGTTTCTACGCGGATACGTCAGAAACATTCCGGGGCCCGGTTCGAGGAACTGACCGCACAGAAAAACCAGATCAGCTTCTTGAACGCGCGCATCACCAACCTGATCAATGCCGCGACCCAGGTGGCCGTCATCACCACCGATCCGCAAGGGCGGATACAGGTGTTCAGCGAGGGCGCCCAGGCATTGTTCGGCTTCAGCCGCGAAGAAATGCTGGGGCGCAACAACGTCGAGATGCTCCATGTGCAGGAAGAGATCGATGCACGCCGTCTTGCCTGCGCCGACCCGGCGCTCCAGTCACTGACCGATAAACAACTGATCGGCCAGCTCTCCACCGATGACAACGGATCGAGCAAAGCCACGGAGTGGAGTTATCGGCGCAAGGACGGCAGCCGGTTCACCGGCGAGCTGCGCCATGCCCGGTTCACCGACACCCATAGCGGTCAGGTCGAGCACATCAGCGTGATCATCGATGTCAGCGAACGCATCGAGCTGCTCAACCGGATCAAAGAAAGCAAAGCCCTGTTGACGTTACTGACCCAACGCATTCCAAACGTGCTCTACCAGTACCACCTGCAGGGGCCTGGCGACGGTTTCTTTTCGTTTTGCAGCCGCAGCGTCGAAGACGTTTTCGAGCTCAAGGCCGAAGCGGTGGTTGGTGTCAATTTCGCCGGTAATCCACTGTTCCAGCGACTGCATCCCGAGGACCTGCCAATGATCCGGGCAGTCACCGCAAAGTCGATGGAAACCGCCGAAGGCTGGATGTGCGATTTTCGCGTGATACTGCCGGTCAAGGGCGTGCGCTGGCTGCGCGGCGAATCCTACGCCGAGCGCCAGCCGGACCAGAGCTGCGTCTGGTATGGCTCGTTCAGTGACATCACCGAGCTTAAGGACCGCGAGGAAAAACTGCGTACCCAGGCCATTACCGACGAGTTGACCGGTATCTACAACCGTCGTCATTTCATGAGTACTCTGGAGCACCTGGTGGACACCGGCAAACGTTACGCCGCCGGCTTTTCATTGATCATGCTCGACCTCGATCACTTCAAGTCCATCAATGACCGATGTGGCCATGATGTGGGTGACGCGGTGTTGAAGGAAACCTGCGCACGGATCCGCCAACGCTTGCGCGCCAGCGACGTGTTTTGCCGGATCGGTGGAGAAGAACTGGCCATCCTTTGCCCGTTCACTTCAGAGGAGAATGCCGCACAGTTGGCCAACGTGTTGTGCCAGTCCCTGGCCAGCCATGACATAGCCATCGCCGGGCGCGTCACCGCCAGTTTCGGTGTCGCCACCTGGAACACGGATATCGCCGCCGAAGAGCTGCTGCGCCGTGCCGACCAGGCCAGTTATAGCGCCAAACAGGCTGGCCGCAATCGAGTGGTCAGCGCGTGAAGCCGTGGGTATGACCAACGGCTAGCACTCATCACGGGATCAAGCCTGCTTACGGAACACAAACACCAGGCCGACGATGATCAGCCCCATGCCAAGCAAGCTCAACATCGCCAGCCGATTGCCGAAAAACAGGTAATCCATCACCGCCGTCACTGCCGGCACCAGGTAGAACAGGCTGGTGACATTCACCAGATTGCCCCGGGCGATCAGTCGATACAGCAGCAGCGTCGCCAGCACCGACACCACCAACCCCATCCACAACACCGGCACGATGAACCCTGTGCTGTGTTCGATGTGAAACGGCTGGAATGGTACGAAAATCCCGCAGAGCAGCAACCCCGCCAGGTACTGCACCGGTAGTGTGCCCAGGGGATTGTCAGTGATGCGCTTCTGCATGATCGAACCGAACGTCATGCTCGCCAGCGCCAACAGGCCGAAGAGCATTCCGGCCAACGACACGCCAGCCAACCCGATGCCCTGATAAACCACCATGATCAACCCGGCCAAGCCCAGCGCCAGACCGAACAGCCGGCTCCAGGAACGCTGACGTTCCATCAGCACCACGGTGAGAATCGGTTGAACGCCCATGATGGTTGCCATCATCCCCGGCGTGACCTTCAGGTCGAGGGCCAGCAGATAGAAAATCTGATAAGCCCCCAGCAACACCACGCCCGTGGCCATCGCATACAACATCGGCTTGCCGCCCTTGGGCAGTTTCAGCTTGAGCAACGGCACCAGCAGCACCAACCCGCACAGAGCGATGGCGAAGCGAACCAGCAGAAAGGCAAAGGGTGACGCGTGGGCCAGGCCCCATTTGGAGAAGATCGCCCCGCTGCTCCACAGCAGAACGAACAGGCACGTGGACGCCGCCGCAAGCGCGGACTTTTTCGAAAGGACAAACATGAATACCACCTGTAGTCAGGCAAAAAGCCAACTCAGCCGAAGCTGAAATTCAGTAGTTTTTTCAGGCGGGCAAAGGGGGGAGCAGCGGAAAAAGCTGATCAGCCCGAGAAGCCAACGCCCGGCGGTGATACGACGGCGCACACCGGCGTGCTACTGACAGGTGGGGGGTAATGACTGATCTGCGCAGGCTGCTGATTCCCGCACGGCACGACGCCAGCGTTGACCGCTGAATCGACTACCGCGTTGATGAGGGAAGCAGGCATGGGCTGATTTTTCTTGATGGGTGAAACGGTGGCTCAGGAAACCACCGAGCGCCGACTATAACCAGCGCGTGACATCGATTGCAATGACTAAGCGTCTGGCACGATCCCTGTGGGAGCGGGCTTGCTCGCGAAAGCGGTGTGTCAGTCGACATCAATATTGACTGTGCCGCCGTCTTCGCGAGCAAGCCCGCTCCCACAGGTTCCGCGCCTTGACTGAGCAGCATTACTTCCGAGGAACTGATTTTGTTCCGGGGTCGGCCTCAACCAAACAGCCAATACCCCAACAACGTCAACACCACCACCGCCAGCACCGGACGCAGGACGCGGTAGGCCTTGGGGTTGCGACGCTTCCATTGTTTGATCACGCCGCTGAATTTGTCGCTGAAATTTTTGCTCCAGGCATAGGCCTGGTTGATCCCGCCAACGCGTTCATCATCAAGGTTCTGCGGTGCAGTGGCACGGCCCAGCAAGCCGCTGATCCAGCGGTTGATGCGGGTCATGAGGCGGTTGCTCAAGGGGCGTTCGATGTCGCAGAACAGGATGACCCGGGTTCGCTCGGTTTCGTTCTTGACCCAGTGCACGTAGGTTTCATCGAACATCACGTCTTCACCATCACGCCAGGCGTAGACCTGACCGTCGACAAAAATGCGGCAATCGTCGGAGTTCGGCGTCGACAGCCCCAAGTGATAACGCAGGGAGCCGGCAAACGGGTCGCGATGCGGGTTGAGGTGACTGCCGCCGGGCAGCAGCGCAAACATGGCGCCTTTGACATTCGGAATACCGCTGACCAACGCCACGGTTTTCGGGCACAAGGTTTCGGCCGACGGCAGCGGTTTGTCGTACCACTTGAGGTAGAAACGCTTCCAGCCCTTTTTGAAGAACGAACCGAAACCGGCGTCGTTGTTCTTTTCGGCGGCGCGAATGTAGCCCTCGTCGAACAGGTGCATGGCTTCGTCGCGGATAACTTCCCAGTTGTCCCTGAGCACGTCCAGTTCCGGGAACTTGCTGCGGTCCAGATAGGGTTTGGACGGCACGCCAGAGAACAGGTACATCAAGGCGTTGTAAGGCGCGAACAGGGCCGAGTGGTTGACGAATTGACGCAGGACCGGCAAACGCGCCTTGCCGCGCAAGTGCACATAGAGCGTGCTGCCGAGGAACAGCAGCAACACTGACGCCTTCGCGACAAAGGAAAAGCTCATCTACGACTCCTTGAGAATAGGAAACTCCGCACAACGCCATTTACCCGACGTGGCAGTCGGCCATGATAAACACTACCGGCCTCGGGAAACACCCGCATAGTTCAACATTCAACGTTAAGGATTACGCAATAAACACTTATTAACACAAGGTTCCTGAACGGGGGCTGACCTGCATCAACCCCCTCTCTCTCCAGATCAAAAACAAGATCAAAAGATCGCAGCCTTCGGCAGCTCCTACTGCTGATTTTCCTGGTCGGTAAACAGATCGCTGAACAGCATGCTCGACAGGTAGCGCTCGCCAGAGTCGGGCAGGATCACCACGATGGTCTTGCCTTGCATTTCCGGGGTTTCGGCCAGCCGCACAGCCACCGCCATGGCGGCGCCGCAAGAGATGCCGCTCAAAATCCCTTCTTCCTGCATCAGGCGCAGGGCCATCGCCTTGGACTCGTCGTCGCTGACCAACTCGACCCGATCGACCATCGACAGGTCGAGGTTCTTCGGCACAAAACCAGCGCCGATGCCCTGGATCTTGTGAGGGCTCGGTTTGATCTCTTCCCCGGCGATCGCCTGGGTGATCACCGGAGACACCCGCGGCTCCACTGCCACCGAGAGAATCGGTTTGCCCTGGGTATTCTTGATATACCGCGAAACGCCGGTGATGGTTCCGCCCGTTCCGACACCCGCCACCAGCACGTCGACTGCGCCGTCGGTGTCGTTCCAGATTTCCGGACCGGTGGTTTTTTCATGGATGGCCGGGTTGGCCGGGTTTTCGAACTGCCCCGGCATGAAGTAGGTGGACGGGTCGCTGGCGAGGATTTCGGCGGCTTTCTCGATCGCGCCTTTCATGCCTTTGGCCGGCTCCGTCAGCACCAGTTCGGCGCCCAGGGCCTTGAGCACCTTGCGTCGTTCAATGCTCATGGATGCAGGCATGGTCAACATCAGCCGGTAACCACGGGCGGCGGCAACGAATGCCAGGCCAATACCGGTATTGCCCGAGGTCGGCTCGATGATGGTCATGCCTGGCTTGAGTTTACCGCTGCTTTCAGCCTCCCAGATCATGTTCGCGCCGATCCGGCACTTGACCGAATAACCGGGGTTGCGTCCTTCGATCTTGGCCAGAATGGTGACACCGCGCGGGGCGATACGGTTGATCTGCACCAACGGCGTATTGCCGATGGAGTGGGCGTTGTCAGCATAGATACGGCTCATGGCTGGGTCCTTATACCGCGTTGAATTAGCCCTCCACGGTATGCCTGTTACTCGTGGTCGTCCAGTCAGTCGAACGTCCGCCCACCACCGCAGTCAATCGCTTTACACCGCCAGAGATTTACCGCCATGAAGCGTCGATACAGCTGGCCCCTGGGGACCCTCGCCGGCTTCGTTTTGCTGCTGGTTGCCCTGCACATCGCCCTGCCCTACGTGGTGCGCGATTACCTCAACGAAAGATTGGCGAACATGGGGGACTACCGCGGGCAGATTACCGACGTGGACCTGGCCCTGTGGCGCGGCGCCTACAAAATCAACGGACTGAAAATCGTCAAGGTCGACGGCAAGGTCCCGGTGCCTTTCGTCAACGCGCCATTGATCGACCTCTCCGTCAGCTGGCATTCGCTCTGGTACGACCATGCCGTGGTGGCCAAAGCGCAGTTCGACAAACTCGAGGTGAACTTCGTCGACGGCGGCGCCAACAAGAAAAACTCCCAGACTGGCCAGGGCACCGACTGGCGGGCACAGTTAGAAAAATTGCTGCCGATTACCCTGAACGAAGTGCGGATCAACGATGGCCGGGTCACCTTTCACAACTTCAATTCAAAACCGCCCGTGAACCTGAACGCTACTCAGGTGAATGCCAGCATTTACAACCTGACCAACGTAGTCGACACCAAAGGCAAACGCGATGCCCGTTTCGATGGCAAGGCGCTGTTACCGGGGAATGCACCGCTGGAAACAACGGCAACCTTCGATCCGCTGAGCAATTTCGAAGACTTCGAGTTCCGCCTGCGCGCCAGGGACCTTGAACTCAAACGCCTGAACGACTTCGCTGCGGCCTACGGCAAATTCGACTTCAATGCCGGCCATGGCGACGTGGTCATCGAGGCCAAAGCCGACAAGGGTCAACTCACCGGCTACATCAAGCCACTGTTGCGGGACGTCGAAGTGTTCAACTGGCAACAGGACGTGGAGAACAAAGAAAAAGGGATTTTTCGTTCCATCTGGGAAGCACTCGTCGGCGGCACCCAGAATGTGTTGAAGAACCAGGCGAAAAACCAGTTCGCCACTCGGGTCGAACTCAGGGGCAACGTGCATCAGCAAAATATCAGCGCGTTCGAGGCGTTTTTACAGATTTTACGCAACGGCTTCATCCAGGCGTTCAATGCCCAGTACGAACGCTCCAAGCCGGATTCCGGTTAAGATTTGCGTGTGACGGTGTAACGACCGGTTTCTTCCGCCGCCCGCGCCGGGCTCAATTGTTGCTGCAAAAAGTCCCAACCCAGACACGCCAGCGCCAACGACCGCGGCACGGCTTCACGACCGCTGCTATAGCGACTGATGCTACGAGCACTCACACCCAACGCTTCGGCCGCCTGATTCAGCGGCAACCCAGTGCGAGCACGCCAATCGATGAAAATACGGGTGTTTTCATCTACCGCATTTTGCGCAAGGGCATCCAGATACAGCGTGTTTGCGCCAATCTGGATATCCAGTTCAGGCCACTCCACGCTCCAGCCATCGTCACCCAAGGCTGCTCCTTCAAAAGCACGGCCCTCCAGCAATGGCTGCAGCCCCGAATATGAACGCAGGTCGCGACTTAAATCGAGGCTCAGCTGCTGCCCATCAATAAAAGTCAGCGCCAGCCTGTATTCCGGCAATGCCAGCACGGCCGACAATCGTGGTCGTTTCATGGGTAACATCGTTTCCAATCCTCCAGCAATTGCACCTGATGGGCCCTGACCCACTCCAGCGCTTCCTTGATAATCAGCGGCGGCGCCTTGCCCATCATCACTTCGACGGTTTCCGGGCTGAGCATAACGTCCAGCCCGCCACCGGTCAGGTGCACATGGGGCGGCGGATGATCCTTCTCGCGCAACTGAATGCGGTACGTATCGCGAAATCGATATTTAGTAGACATGTCTCGCAAGCTATCGCCAGAATGGCGATACCTCAATACTGGCCAGCAGCCGAGACTGAGTCAAGATGTGACGCCCCATTCAGAGACTGAATAACCCGTCTGCGTTCACAGTCGACCGGGCAGCGCGTTATAGTCGGACATTACAACTATTGCGCCCCGCCCTGCCCCGTTCAGGTCGGCGTTACCGTTCGAGGATTAGCAGATGAAGTTCGAAGGCACCCAGGCCTACGTCGCCACCGATGACCTGAAGCTGGCGGTCAACGCCGCCATCACCCTGGAACGGCCACTGCTGGTCAAGGGCGAGCCAGGCACCGGCAAGACCATGCTCGCCGAGCAACTGGCCGAGTCCTTCGGCGCCAAGTTGATCACCTGGCACATCAAGTCCACCACCAAGGCGCATCAAGGCCTGTACGAGTACGACGCGGTCAGCCGCCTACGGGACTCGCAGCTGGGCGTGGACAAGGTTCACGACGTGCGCAACTACTTGAAAAAGGGCAAGCTCTGGGAGGCTTTCGAGTCCGAAGAGCGGGTGATTCTGCTGATCGACGAAATCGACAAGGCCGACATCGAGTTCCCCAACGACTTGCTGCAAGAACTCGACAAGATGGAGTTCTACGTTTACGAGATCGACGAGACGATCAAGGCCAAAAAACGTCCGATCATCATCATTACCTCCAACAACGAGAAAGAGCTGCCGGACGCCTTCCTGCGCCGCTGCTTCTTCCACTACATCGCCTTCCCGGATCGCATCACGATGCAGAAGATCGTCGACGTGCACTACCCGGACATCAAGAAAGACCTGGTCAGCGAAGCGCTGGATGTGTTCTTCGACGTGCGCAAGGTGCCGGGCCTGAAGAAGAAGCCCTCGACCTCCGAACTGGTGGACTGGTTGAAACTGCTGATGGCCGACAACATCGGCGAAGCAGTGCTGCGCGAACGCGATCCGACCAAGGCCATTCCACCGCTGGCAGGCGCCCTGGTGAAGAACGAACAGGACGTGCAATTGCTCGAGCGCCTGGCGTTCATGAGCCGTCGCGGCACTCGTTGATCCCTCTTTTCACAAAGTCGTAGGCGATCGCCATGCTGCTCAACCTGTTCAATGAAATGCGTGCTGCCAAGGTGCCGGTTTCGGTGCGTGAGCTGCTAGACCTGATCAACGCCCTGAAACAGCGCGTGACCTTCGCCGACATGGACGAGTTCTATTACTTGTCACGGGCGATTCTGGTGAAGGACGAACGGCATTTCGACAAGTTCGACCGGGCGTTCGCTGCCTACTTCAATGGCCTGGAAAAACTCGACGATCACCTTCAGGCGTTGATCCCCGAAGACTGGCTGCGCAAGGAGTTCGAACGCTCCCTGACCGATGAGGAGCGGGCCGCGATCCAGTCCCTCGGCGGCCTGGACAAGCTGATCGAAGAGTTCAAGAAACGCCTGGAAGAACAGAAGGAGCGCCATGCCGGCGGCAACAAATGGATCGGCACCGGCGGCACCAGCCCGTTCGGTTCCGGTGGTTTCAACCCGGAAGGCATTCGGGTCGGCGATGCCGGCAAGCGTCAGGGCAAGGCAGTGAAAGTCTGGGATCAGCGCGAGTACAAGAACCTCGACGATTCGGTCGAACTGGGCACGCGCAACATCAAGGTCGCCCTGCGTCGCCTGCGTAAATTCGCCCGTCAGGGTGCGGCGGAAGAACTGGACATCGACGGCACCATCGACCACACCGCTCGCGATGCCGGGTTGCTGAACATCCAGATGCGTCCGGAGCGGCGCAACACCGTCAAGTTGTTGCTGCTGTTCGACATCGGCGGTTCGATGGACGCCCACGTGAAGATCTGCGAAGAACTGTTCTCGGCCTGCAAGACCGAGTTCAAACACCTGGAGTACTTCTACTTCCACAACTTCATTTATGAATCGGTGTGGAAGAACAACATGCGCCGCACCTCCGAGCGCACCGCCACCCAGGACCTGCTGCACAAGTACGGCGCCGACTACAAAGTGATCTTCATCGGTGACGCCGCCATGGCGCCCTATGAAATCACTCAGGCCGGCGGCAGCGTCGAGCACTGGAACGAAGAAGCCGGTTATGTGTGGATGCAGCGCTTCAAGGAAAAGTACAAGAAGCTCATCTGGATCAACCCATACCCGAAAGACACCTGGGGCTATACCTCGTCGACCAGCATCGTGAGGGATTTGATTGATGACCAGATGTTCCCGCTGACGTTGCGGGGGTTGGAGGAAGGGATGCGTTTTTTGTCCAAGTAATCTCTGTTGTCTGGACTGACGCCATCGCGGGCAAGCCCGCTCCCACAAGGATTAGCGTTGTTCACACATTTTGTGAACACCCTCCACCCTGTGGGAGCGGGCTTGCCCGCGATGCTTTAACGGCCTAAAAACCGGCGCAAATACTCGACCTGTTCCCGATGCGCGACATCCTGCACCACCGGTCGCAACCGCACCTTCGCCCCCGGCAAACACTGCGCCAATCGCGCCAACGCCAACGGTGTCAACGCTCCCAGCCGCGGATACCCGCCAATGGTCTGCCGGTCATTGAGCAACACAATCGGCTGCCCATCCGGTGGTACCTGCACCGCCCCCAGCGGGATGCCTTCGGAAATCATCGGTTTGCCCTGGTACTCCAGCGCCGTTCCCAGCAAGCGAATCCCCATGCGATCGGCACGGCTATCGAGGATCCAGGCGCTGTTGAACGCGTCAAACAGACTCTGCCCGCTGAATTCACCGATCTGTGCACCGAGCACCAGGTCCAGCGGTGCCGCGAGACTCAGGTCCGGTCGCAGGTCCCCCGGCAACTCCCGCAGCAGCATCACCGAGTTGCCCGAATAGCTCAACGACTGCCCCTTGGCCAACGGACGGCCCATGCCATCAAGACCGCCGAGTTCCTCGCGCACCACCGTCGCCCGGCTGCCCAGCACCTTGGGCGCATCGAATCCGCCCGGCGCCGCCAGATAGGCCCGCGCCCCGAGTAACGGCTGAGTGAATTGCAGTCGCTGGCCTTTGTGCAGCCTGAAACTGCGCCACGGCGCCAACACCTCGCCATCGATTTGCGCCCCCAGATCCGCTCCGCCCAGTGCCAGCACGCAATCCTCTTCGGCCATCAAGCTGAAACCACCGAGGGTAATCTCGATGACCGATGCATCCAGCCCATTACCCACCAGCCAATTGGCCCACGACATCGATCGCCAATCCAGCGCGCCGCCCTGGGTCACGCCCAGATGCCGCACGCCAAATCGCCCGGCATCCTGCAACAGGCACAACGGCGTACTTGCCTCAATCGTCAGTTGGCTCATGCCAGGGCCTCCATCGGCGTATCGTCACCGCCCAGGTTGATGAACTCGGCATGGCTGACCGCTTCGAAGCGCACGGTGTCGCCCGGTTGCATCAGGCTATAGCCGTCGCGCTCGCGGTCGAACAGTCTGGCCGGGGTGCGGCCGATCAGGTTCCAGCCGCCAGGGGACACCACCGGATAAGCCGCCGTCTGGCGTTCGGCGATGCCGACACTGCCGGCAGCCACTTTTTTACGTGGAGTACTCAGACGCGGTGCAGCCAATACCTCTTCCACCAACCCCATGAAGGCGAACCCCGGCGCGAAACCCAACGCGAACACCTGATACTCGCGTTCGCTGTGGCAACGAATCACCTCTTCCACCGTTAACCCGCTGCGCTGAGATAGCAAAGCCAGTTCCGGGCCGACGCTCAGGTCATACCAGACCGGCAGCACATGGCATTTACCCCTGGCCCGAGCGTTGGGCGACAGATCGATCAAGGCGTTAGTGATCAATTCCCGCGCCTGGCCCGGATTCAGTGCCATCAGATCGTAATGCACCATCAACGTCGTGTAGGACGGCACCAGATCGATCAAATGGCGGGCGAACGCTTCTCGCAGACGCTCGCTGGCCGCGAGCATCCACGGCATATTGGCCTCGCTGATGTCATCGAACAGGCGCACCATCAGGCAATCCAGCGCCACCACTTCTACCCGTGGCTTCATGATGCGCTCTGCTGATTCAAGGCTTCGCGAATGCGTCGCACGGCGGCCACCGAACTGGCGTTGTCGCCGTGTACGCACAAGGTATTGGCTTGCAGGTGCAAGGCACTGCCGTCGCTGGCCGTGAGGTTGTCACCGCGGGCAATGATCAGCGCCTGTTCGATGATTTTCTCTGGATCGTGATGCACGGCTCCCGGCAGTTGCCGCGAGACCAGCATGCCTGCGCTGTCGTAAGCGCGATCGGCGAAAGCTTCAAACCACAACGTCACGCCATATTCATCGCCCAGTTGCTGCGCGGCACTGTTGTCGCGGGTCGCCATCAGCATCAATGGCAGCGTCCGGTCGTAGGCCGCCACGCCCTGAATCACCGCGCGCAATTGCGCCGGGTTGGCCATCATGTCGTTGTACATCGCGCCGTGGGGTTTGACGTAACTCACCCGCCCGCCCTGAGCCCGGCAAATGCCGTCGAGGGCACCGATCTGGTAATGCAACAGGTCCTGCAATTCCTGGGCGGTGTAAGCCATGGATCGACGACCGAACCCCACCAGATCCTGATAGGCCGGGTGCGCGCCAATCTGCACGCCATGGCTCAGGGCCAGGCTGACGGTCTTGCGCATGATGCTCGGGTCGCCGGCGTGGAAGCCGCAGGCGATGTTGGCGCAGTCGATGAAGGGCATGACCTCGGCGTCCAGACCCATGGTCCAGTTGCCGAAACTCTCGCCGATGTCGCAGTTCAATAGCAGGCGGTTCACGGTGAACGCTCCTGTAGGCTTTTGTCTTTTTAACTGAAGGACTTATGCCCCACAGATTATCAGTTACCGGATATCCGGTTATTGAGCATCAAGTTGTTTGCCGCGGGTTTCCGGCAGACTCAACGCCGCCAGGATCACCACCCCGTAGGACACCGCCGCGAAGGCCCCGATTCCCACGCTCAGTGGCACCTTCTGGCTGAGCAAGCCGATCAGCAACGGAAACAACGCCGCCAGTGCCCGACCGATGTTGTAGCAAAAACCCTGGCCCGAACCGCGAATCCGCGTTGGAAACAGCTCGGTCAAAAACGCGCCCATGCCGCTGAAGATCCCCGAAGCAAAGAAGCCCAAAGGAAAGCCGAGCCAGAGCATCACACCGTTGCTGACCGGTAATTGGGTGTACAGCAGAACAATGGTGAACGAGCCAACGGCAAACAGAATGAAGTTCTTTTTACGACCGAGGATGTCAGTCAAATACGCGCTGATCACGTATCCAATGTAGGACCCGATGATCACCATGGCCAGATAACCGCCCGTGCCGAGTACGCTCAAGCCCCGTTCATTCTTCAGAAAAGTCGGCAGCCAGGAGGTGATCGCGTAATAACCGCCGAGGGCACCGGTGGTCAGGATCGACGCGCGAATCGTGGTGAAAAGAATGCCAGGGGCGAAAATCTCATAGAACTTGGCGGGGTTGCCTGGCTCCTGTTTGGCTTTGGCTTCGCGGTAGATTTCCGGGTCCTTGACCAGGCGGCGGACGAAGATCACGAAAATCGCAGGGACGATGCCGAGAAGGAACAGTGCCCGCCAGGCGTCTTCCGGCGGCAAGACCGAAAACAGCAGCGCATACAGAATCGCTGTCAGCCCCCACCCCAACGCCCAACCCGACTGCACCATGCCGACGACTTTGCCACGGTCCTTGGCACGGATCACTTCGCCGATCAGCACCGCGCCGGCCGTCCATTCGCCACCGAAACCGAAGCCCATCAGGGTGCGTGCGATCAGCAGTTGTTCGTAGTTCTGGGCGAAGCCGCAAAGAAAGGTGAAGAACGCAAACCACAGCACCGTCAGTTGCAGGGTGCGCACCCGGCCGATGCGGTCGGAGAGAATTCCCGCCACCCAACCACCGATGGCCGAGGCGATCAGGGTGCTGGTGTGAATCAGCCCGGCCTCGCCGGTGGTGATGCCCCACATGGCAATCAGGGTCGGCACCACGAAGCTGAGCATCTGGGTGTCCATGCCGTCCAGGGCATAGCCGATCTTGCAGCTCCAGAACGTGCGACGTTCCTGCTTGTTGATGTTGTGGTACCAATCGAAGGGTCCCGGGCGAGTCGTAGCCTTAGGGGTATCGAGGGTGTCGGGCGCACTCATGGCAAAATCTCCGTGCATATTTTATTGGTATTGTTCTGAGCCCCGACGACGCCTATCGTGGGAACCGGATGGCCTGATTTTTGGACGCCTTGCCCTGCTACGTCCAACTAATAAAAACCCGCCCTAGACATAAGAAAACCTTATCCGACGGGCTGAGTCCCACGAGCAGACCCCATGAACCTGAAGTTTCTCGAGACCTTTGTCTGGGTCGCCCGACTCAAGAGTTTTCGCCTGACGGCAGACAAGCTCTTCACCACCCAAGCGTCGATTTCCAGCCGTATCGCCGTGCTCGAAGGCGAGCTGGGGGTGAAGCTGTTTCTGCGCGATTCTCGCGGCGTGAGCCTGACCCCCGAAGGCTTGAAAGTGCTCGAATATGCCGAGCAGATGATGGACACGATGCAGGCACTCAAGCAGTCGATCGAGACGCGATCAAGCAAGGTCGGGCGGGTCCGGATCGGCGTCATGGACACCGTGATCCACACCTGGCTCAGCCCGTTAGTGGCGCAGATGATGGATCACTACCCGCTGGTGGAAATCGAGCTGGTGGCCGATACCGCGCTCAACCTCTGCGATCAGCTGCAAAAAGGCTTTCTCGATCTGATCCTGCAAACCGACCTGCTGCGTCAGGAAAGCGTGCGCAGCCTGGAGCTGGCCAGTCATCCGATGGGCTGGATCGTGGCCAGCAATTCCATCTACAACCGCGAGTATTCAGGTGTCGCCGACCTGGCGCGGGAGCGGATCATCACCTATTCGAAAAACTCCCGTCCGCACCAGGACATCTTGAGCCTGATGCAGGCCAACGGGGTCATGGCGCCACGCCTCAATTGCGTAAATTCAGTGTCGGCGATTACCCGTTTGCTGCGGGACGGTTTCGGCATTGGCGCGCTGCCACCGGTGCTGGTGGCCGAGGAACTGGCGCGGGGGGAACTGACCTTGCTGGCCATCGATCAGCGGCCACCGAATTTGCAGGTGGTGGTGTCGTGGCGGGTAGGTGTGGAGTGGGTCGAAGAAATCGTGGCGTTGTGTCAGCAAGTCGTGGAGCACTACGCGCAGAAAGTGGGCGAGCACTACATCGTCTTGAGCAAACCACAGGCCAGAATCTGAAGGAATTTTTTCAAAGTGTAAATATGAACCACTATCATTTGCATTAATTTTTCAAGGAGGTATCCTCTGCGCGCTTTCAGCTAATCAATTGTCCAGAAGGAGTCGGACCTGATGCGCGGCTACACGCAAAAACAGCAGCAATTGCTCGCTCACTGGAGCGAAGCGCTTGGCACTCAGGCTTTCCAGTCCCACCGCATCACGCTCGATCATTTGAGCAATGCGCTGGAGCCCGCCGCCCAGCGCTGTTTCCAACGCCTGATCCAGGCGCTGTTTCGTGAAGATCTGATCAACCCCGACGCCTGCGAATACGACGACACCAACCGTTGCTGGCTGCCACTTGGCGATGGTGTGCATCTTTGCTTCGAGCACTTGTCCGGCGCAAGAATGAACAGCTGGGACGTACGCGGCAGCATCGTCCTGCACACCCCCGACAAACTGCCGCAAAAAATCCAGTTACCCAGCGAACTGCTCGCTCACCTCAGCACTCAGCTCAACCCGCCAGCCTCCCCGCAGGTACTGGAACGTCTGGCCCGGGAGCTGGATGACAGCTTCAGCAACGACACCCTGTGCCTGGCGTTTCACCATGGATGGACCGAGCGCCTGAGAGAGCAAATCGACACCGAGTACGACGACAATCTGCTCGCCTGGCTCAAAACCGGCCCCAATCACCAGAACCCGACGTCATTGCTCGAACAATGGGGCACGCTTGGCCATCCGTGGCACCCGAACTACAAGACCAAACTGGGCTTGAGCGCTGCTCAGGTCATCGCGTTCTCGCCAGAATTCGAAGCGAGTTTTCCGATTGTCCTGTGCGCCCTGCACCGCCAGTACGCACACGTCGAAGCGCTGGCTGGCACCACCGATTACTGGGACTGGTGGCAAGGTCACTTCCCACAGGCCGCCGAGCAACTGCAACGTCATCTGCAGCAGCTGGGTCTGGAAGTCACGGACTACCTCCCGCTTCCGTCGCACCCATGGCAAGCCCATGAAGAGCTGCCACATTCGTTCGCCAACGAGATCGCCGACAACCTGCTGATCGTCACTGACATCGTGGCTTTTACCGGCCACCCGACCATGTCCTTCCGCACGGTCCTGCCGGAGGCCAGCCGCACGGCACCGATGGTCAAACTGCCGGTGGCTCTGCGACTGACCAGCGTGCAGCGCACCGTGTCGCCGCGCTCCGCCCGGATGGGTCCGCGCATCAGCCAGCTGGTATTGGATATTCTCGATCAGGAGCCGCAGATTCAGCGTCTGCTGAACATCGTTCCAGAGCGCATCGGCGTGCACTACGCACCGCTGCCGACCGATGACGAGCGCTCCCGGCATGCTGCCGTACTGTATCGCGACAACCCGCTTACCCTCCTGCAAGAAGGCGAGTTGGCGGTGCCGGTCGGCAGCCTGTTCGCCGTCAACGAATTCGACCAACCGTTGCTGCGTGATTGGGTAAGACTGGCTCAGGGCAGTGACGACAGCGAGGCCATGCTGAGGTTCTTCGATGATTACCTGTCGATTGCCGTACCGAGTCTGCTGGGCATTTACTTGATGTACGGCGTGGCGTTCGAAGCGCATCAGCAAAACAGTTTCATGGTGATGGGTGCTGACGGGCAGTTGAATCGGTTGCTATTGCGTGATTTTGGCGACGTTCGTATCGATCGCAAAACCCTGCACGCCAAGGGCCTGGATATCCAGTTGCACGATCCGAAAATGACCCTGTATGACGATTCCGGCTTTGTCCGCGACAAACTCCTGCACACCACCTTCATGTGCCACCTCGGTGAGCTGACGCTGCTCTGTGCCCGCCACTGGAATGTGTCGGACAGTATCCTGTGGGACCGATTGGCATCACACGTTGCACAGTGCTTCGAGACCTTGCGCGAGCGTGTTGAACCGGCACGTTGGGAAAGCGAGCACCAGGCCTTGCTGGAACAGGATTGGCCCGCCAAATCGTTCATGCGCATGCGCTTGCTCGACAGTCATGCCGACATCGTCGGACGCCTGAGCAACCCGCTGCGACCCAACACCCATGCTCGCTGACGGTCGCGCCTTGCGACTGCTGATCGTCATCCAGTTTGTCTCCATGGGCGCAATGGAAATGAGCGGCCCGTTCTGGCCCTTGCAGATCCAGCATCTGCTCGGGCCGGAGGGCGCCAGCTACACCGCGCTGTTATCGGCGATGGTCTATGCCGGTCCGATGCTGGCGGCCATGCTCCTGACGCCCATGTGGGGCCGGTTGGGCGATCGCACCGGACACAAACCGATGATTGTTCGGGCGTTGCTGGCACTCGCACTGTGCCAAGGGTTGGCGGCAATCACCCTCGACCCGTGGCTGCTGGTGGGTATTCGCGTGATGCAAGGCGCATTGGCCGGCTTTCTCGCTGCCGCGCAAGCCTATGCCTTGGCCTGCTGCGACAGTTCCAGGCGTGGTCACACCCTGGCCCGCCTGCAATCGGCCACCGCCGTCGGCTCGTTGATCGGCCCGGTGCTGGGTGGCTGGCTGATGGACGTCTCGGGGTTTGCCTTGCTGTGTTATGGCGCGACGGTGATTTGCCTGCTGTGCGCACTGGGAAGTTTTTTCCTGCCGGCCGACAAGGCGCGAACCTCGAAGAAAAAACCTGTCGAGCCGGTTGCTCTGCCCAAAGGCTGGCTCGGTGGAATCCTGTTGGTGATCGTGTTGATTCAGGCCGCGAAGATGATGCCGCAGTCGTTCTACGCGTTGTACGTCGCGAACATTCTGCATGCCCCAAGCTGGCTGATCGGCGCCACCTACGCGGCGAGCGCCGCGACCCTGGCCATTTCCGCACCGCTGTGGGGCCGCCTGTTCGACCGCTGGCAGCCGGCCTACACCTTGCGCGTCATCGAAGGCGTGGCCTGGCTGTGCGCCCTGACACTGGCGGCCACGGCATTGAACAACGAATGGCTGGGGTTTCTCGTCAGCCGACTCGTCTGGGGCCTCTGGCAAGGCGCCCTGCTGCCCGTCGCCTATGCCCTGATCGCCAACACCATTTCCATCACCCAGCAGGGCTTCGCGCTGGGCCTGGGCAACAGCGCGGCAAAAGCTGGTGCTCTGCTCGGTGTCGTCCTTGGCGGGATCGGCATGGGCCTGGTCGGCCTGGCTCACAGTTTCTGGCTGGTGGCGCTGACCTACGCCCTGGCCGCCATCGGGATCCGCTGGGTGCGGTCGTTCAACACCGCGCCTGACCGTTCGACCTTATCGCCCCACACTTATCACAACTAAAAAAGACCACGTCATGACCCGAACCAAACTCTCCCTGCTGATCCCGCTGCTCGGAACCTTCAGCGCCCAGACCTGGGCCGAGGATACCGAGCAGCAGCCCGGCACCTTGAACATGCAAGCCACCGTCGTCTCCGCCACTCGCAGCGAGGCGAGCATCGCCTCGATTCCGGGCTCGGTCCAGGTCATCGACGAACAGCAGATCCGTGAGCAGAGCGGCGCGGGTCGCCGGGTCTCCGACATCCTCGGGCAATTAGTCCCCGGCATTGCACCGTCCAGCGGCGGGATGAGCAACTTCGGCCAGACCCTGCGCGGGCGCAACATGCTGGTGTTGATCGACGGCGTCTCGCAGAACGCCACGCGCGATAACTACCGCCAGCTCAACAGCATCGCCCCGGCCAGCATCGAACGCATCGAAGTAATCTCCGGCGCCAGCAGTATCTACGGTGCCGGTGCTTCAGGCGGCATCATCAACATCATCACCAAGCGCAATCAGGGCCAGGACATTGCCTACAGCAGCAAACTGGGCCTGACCAGCGGCAACAACCTCAACCGCAAAGGCTTCGCCTACGAAGCCTTTCAGAGTGCGACCGGGCGCAAGGATGCCTTGGACTGGTATGTGTCCGCCGACCTGACCCAGCGTAACGATCAGTACGATGGCAACGGCAACCGCATCCCTCAGGACACCTCCCAGGGCAGCAACATGGATACCGAAACCTATGACCTGCAAGGTCGTTTCGGTTACGAACTGGATGCCGACAAAAAACTCAGCCTGTCGCTGCAGGACTACAAGGACCAGCAGGACACTGGCTACACCAAAGACCCGAAAAACCTGCAGCAAGCCGTGGCAGTCAAAGGGCTGCAACTCGACGACCAACCCTATACCCATAACCAGGCGGCCAACCTCAACTACACCGACAAGGACTTCTACGGTCAGGGCCTGCAACTGGAAAGCTACTGGCGCCGCGCCGATGCGCTGTTCTTTCCGGACCTGTCGCGAGGCAGGGCCGGGATCTCCGACAACAACAGCGTGCAGGATGTCTACGGTCTGCGCGCGGCCATCGACACGCCGCTGCCGGCGATCGGGAGTGCCACGGGTAATCTGGTCTGGGGCGCCGACTATGATAATGAGCGCTCCCGCCAACGGGGTGATCAATACACGCTCAATGGCCTGAACTACACCAAGACCGGCACCACTTACGAGCTGGGCCCGGACATCGAAACCACCACCAAGTCGCTGTTCGGGCAGATGTCCTGGGACATCGGTGACTGGACCTTGCGTGGCGGTGTACGCCGTGAATGGATCGAAAGCGACGTCTCCGACAGCATCGCTTATGGGCAGATCGTCCAGACCGGCATACGCGCAACGCTGCCCGGCGACACTCTGAAATACGATGCCACGCTGTACAACCTGGGGGCGGTCTACCACCTGAGTGAAAACCAGGACGTCTTCGCCAATTACAGCCAGGGGTTTTCGCTACCGGATATCCAGCGCTTCATGCGTGACGTCAGCAGCACCTTCGACATCCAGAGTCTCAACGCCCAGGCCATCAAGGTCGACAGTTACGAGCTGGGCTGGCGCGGTAACTGGGATCAGTGGCAGGCCGACGTCACCGTGTACGAAAACACCTCGGACGTGACCCAGTTCTACGATGCCAATGATCGCGTATTGCGCCTGATCAACCAGAAAGAGCGGGTTCGCGGTATCGAAAACAGCCTGACCTACCGCGCGACCGATCGCTGGTCGGTGGGTGGCACTTATGCCTGGGCCAAAGGCGAGACCGAGCAGAACGGCAAATGGATCGATCTGCCGGCTACGCGCATCTCACCGGCCAAGACCACACTGTTCGTCGGCTACACCGAAGACGACTACACCTTGCGCCTGCAAGGCATGCATTTGTCCAGTTACGACGCTGCCGCCAAGGACAACAACGGACGTGAGATCGAAGGCTATACGCTGGTGGATCTGCTTGGCTCGGTGCAACTGCCGGTCGGTCGTCTTGAAGGCGGCGTGTACAACCTGACCAACCGCACCTACCAGAACCTGTTCACCCAGGCCAACGCCAGAGCGCCGTACGCCAACGCCGAAGGTCGTACGTTGAGCATGAGCTACTCGGTCGACTGGTAAAAACAGGAGCCGGCTTGCCAGCGACGCGATCTGCCAGGCATACCGTGTCGCGGCAATCGCCGACAAGCCGGCTGTAAGAGCTACCGAAGGCTGCGATCTTTTGACTTTTTTCTTACAAACCGCGCAAGTCCCGCTCTTCGATCGGCCGGCTCTGGCGCAGACGCTTGCCGCCCAGCACCACCCAGTCGATCAACCGGAACAGGCATTCAATACCGAACGAAAGCAGCAACGCGCCGCTCATGCCCCAGATCATCGCTTCCGGCGTCAGCAGGATCTGGTAGCTGTAGCCGTTCCAGGTTTCCTTGCGAATATCCGGGTCGGCGGCCAGAGCTACCTGCAGGATTCGGATATACCACGGGCCTTGCATGGCCTGGAATTGCTTGTCGAGGGCCAGTTGACGGGTGAGCAAGGTGCTCAGGCTGTCGGCATCGCTGCGAAAGATCGGGTCTTCGCTGGCACGGTAATGGGCCACGAGCGCCTGCATATCCCCCTTGAAAAACTGATTGGCAGTGCCCTGAAAACCGCTCAAACCGGTCTGCGCCTCAATCAGATGCGCCTCGACTCGCTTGGCATAGTCACTGATGAACCCAGGCACCTGGACACCAATCAACAGGCCTGCCGCAAACAACACCAGCCGTAGATAACTGAGCAACATGAGGGAGAATCCTTATTCGGTCTTGCCCTGACTGACGCATTCACCGCGCCGCCAGAGGCTCCATTGGCCCGGTTCGTAGCGGGTCCAGGTTTCGTTTTCGGTCAAAGGTTCGGTGGCGATCACCGTGACCACGTCGTTGGGCGTGGTTTCGGCCTGGAAGTCGACGATCACATCGACATCCTTCAAGCGCGCCGGGCCGAACGGGGCACGGCGAGTGATCTGCGCCAATTTGGTCGAGCAGTAGCAGAACAGCCAGTCGCCGTCGCTGAGCAGGCAATTGAACACGCCTTTGCTGCGGTATTCGGCGCAGGCGGCCACCAGCTCCGGCAACAGTTCTTCGATCTCCACCGGCTCAGGGAACGCAGCGCGTACCCGGTTGAGCAAATCGCAGAAGGCCGCTTCGCTGTCGGTATCGCCAACGGGGCGGTAGAAACTGGCGGTCGGGTTGAAGTCGGCCAACTGGCCGTTGTGGGCGAAACACCAGTTACGCCCCCACAACTCACGCACGAACGGGTGGGTGTTGGACAGGCAGACCTTGCCGACGTTGGCCTGGCGGATGTGCCCGATCACCACTTCGCTCTTGATCGGATAGCGTTGCACCAGGTTCGCCACTTCCGACTCGCTGCTCGCCGCCGGGTCCTGG
Source organism: Pseudomonas sp. EL_65y_Pfl2_R96 (assembly GCF_963970905.1). Taxonomy (NCBI): domain Bacteria; kingdom Pseudomonadati; phylum Pseudomonadota; class Gammaproteobacteria; order Pseudomonadales; family Pseudomonadaceae; genus Pseudomonas; species Pseudomonas sp. EL_65y_Pfl2_R96. The sequence continues at coordinate 301,899 of NZ_CAXAQH010000001.1, forward strand.
AACAGCCGCAGGCCACGACCTTCATAGAAAGCGATGCCCCAGCCGTCACGGTGCGGCCCGGTGCGACCGCCACGTTGCATCAGCCCGGTGAAACTGAACACGATATCGGTCGGGACATTGGCGCTCATGCCCAATAGCTCACACATGCTCGGACTCTCGACTCAATACAGGGGCACGGTTATAGACGCGGTTCGACCCGCAAACGCTGAGGGTTGCTTGGCACCGGTGGCCGGCCGTAACGATCATCGCCAGCACCGCCGAACGGTTGATCGTTTTCAGGTTCGTCGGCACGCGCCGCAACCTTCGCGGCAGCCGCCCGTTCCTTGCGAGCGTTGGAGGCGCGCTCGATGGGAAAACGGATCGCCACGAATACCAGGTAAATGCCGAAGGCAATCATGGCGTACATGAACAGGTCGGAAATCGCCCGCCAGGCGTTGTTGCCGACCTTGAACAGCAGATCGAGGGCGGTGATGGCGATGGCCGGGGCAACCTTTTCCTTCACCGGGTCGATGATGGTCGGGCTGAACAGCAACACCGCCACCAGCAGCCGCAGCGGCTCAAGCAGCCAACGCCACATCCAGCGGGTGATGCGCATCCACACCAACAGGCAGCCTAAAGCAGCAAAGGCGTAGAGGCCCCAAGCGATCAGATAGTCGTTCTCGGTCATGGTGTCCATGGCAAGGCAGGCAAAGAGGCGCTTATAGTAACGACTTTTCGCACGTCAGGCTTGTCCCAATACCAGTTGAGCAAGACTCAGAGCCTGTGGGAGCGAGCTTATGTGGCGAGGGGACTTTTGTGGTGAGCGAGCTTTTGTGGCGAGGGAGCTTGCTCCCGTTGGGCTGCGAAGCGGCCCCAAAAAAGGAACTGCTGCGCAGTTCAGCGGGAGCAAGCTCCCTCGCCACAGAATAGCCCCCTCACCATAAGCCCGCCCCCACAGGTTGCGAAGCCCCTATTTCATACATTGTTCGAGAGCCATTCATGCCCTTATCCGCCAACGTCACCTGCGCCCCGATTGCCCACAAGGCCGACGGTTCTGACCCGTATGCCTGGCTGCAGGAGCGCGACACCGACGCGGTGCTCAATTATCTGAAAGCTGAAAACAGCTACCAAGAGGCGCAAACCGCCGATCAGGCCGGGCTGCGTGAAACCCTGTTCGAAGAGATCAAGGGGCGGATTCTCGAAACCGATCTGTCGCTCCCCTCGCCGTGGGGCCCGTATCTGTATTACACCCGCACCACCGCAGGCGATGAATACGCCCGCCACTACCGCTGCCCGCGTCCGACCGACGGCAGCCTGCATATCGACGAAAGCCAGGAGCTATTGCTGCTTGATCCTAACGTGCTGGCCAAGGGCGGTTTCTTTTCCCTGGGCGCGTTCAGCATCAGCCCGGACCACCAGCGTCTGGCCTACAGCATCGATTCCAGTGGCGAGGAGATTTACACGCTGTTCGTGAAGGAATTGTCCAACGGCCGCGTCAGCGAACTGGAATTCCAGGACTGCGACGGCAGCATGACCTGGGCCAACGACAGCCTGACGCTGTTCTTCGGCGAACTCGACGAGACCCATCGCCCGCACAAACTGTTCCGCTATCGGCTGGACGGCACGGCGGCCGAAGAAGTGTTCCATGAGCCCGACGGCCGATTTTTCCTGCACTGCTACCGTTCCAGCTCCGAACGGCAATTGTTGCTGTCGCTGGGCAGCAAGACCACCAGCGAAGTCTGGGCACTCGACGCCTCGCTGCCGCATCAGGCCTTTACCTGCCTGGCGCCGAGGGCCGAAGAACATGAGTACGATGTCGACCACGGCAAACTCGATGGCGAGTGGACGTGGCTGATCCGCACCAACCGTGACGGTATCAACTTCGCCCTGTACCAGGCCGTCGATACCGGTGTCGCGCCGACCGAAGCCGACTGGCAGAACCTGATTCCCCACAGCGACACGGTGATGATCGACGGCATGAGCCTGAACGCCGAGGCCATGACCCTGAGCCTGCGTGAAGGTGGCCTGCCGATCATCGAAGTCCACCCACAGGACTTGGTACCGTATCGCGTGCAATTGCCGGACGCGGCCTACAGCCTGCATGTGCAAAACAGCCTGGAATTTGTCAGCGACAGGATCCGTCTGCGCTACGAAGCACTGAACCGTCCGGCGCAGATCCGCCAACTGACTCTGACCTCCGGCGAGCAGAAAGTCCTCAAGGAAACCCCGGTACTCGGCCCATTCGACGCCGATGCTTACGTCAGCCAGCGGCTTTGGGCGACGGCACCGGACGGTACGCAAGTGCCGATCAGCCTTGTGGTCAAACGCGAATTCCTCGGTAAGCCGACACCGCTTTATCTGTACGGCTACGGCGCCTATGGCGAAAGCCTCGACCCATGGTTCTCCCATGCCCGCCTGAGTCTGCTGGATCGCGGCATGGCGTTTGCCATCGCTCACGTACGCGGTGGCGGCGAGCTGGGTGAAGCCTGGTATCGCGCCGGCAAGCAGGAACACAAGCACAACACCTTCAGCGACTTCATCGCCTGCGCCGAACACCTGATCACCCACGGTTTCACCACCTCATCGCAGCTGGTGATCAGCGGTGGCAGCGCCGGTGGTTTGCTGATTGGCGCGGTGCTTAACCAACGGCCAGAGCTGTTTGGCGCGGCGATTGCCGAAGTGCCGTTCGTCGACGTGCTCAACACCATGCTCGACCCGGAGCTGCCGCTGACCGTCACCGAATACGACGAGTGGGGCAACCCGCAAGAGTCGGACGTCTATGAGCGGATCAAGGCCTACGCCCCGTACGAAAACGTCACCGCGCAAGCGTATCCGGCGACGCTGGTGATCGCCGGCTATAACGACAGCCGCGTGCAGTACTGGGAAGCGGCCAAGTGGGTGGCAAAATTGCGGGCGACCAAAACCGACACCCATCCCCTGCTGCTCAAGACTGAACTGGGCGCCGGGCATGGCGGGATGAGCGGTCGTTATCAGGGATTACGTGACGTAGCCCTCGAATACGCATTTGTTTTGAAGGTTTTGGGCATTGCCTGAGGAACTTGGCCCGGTGTCCCGGTCTTAACACCAGACGCCGGGACCCGAGACAATACACATCCCCCTGTGGGAGCGGGCTTGCCCGCGATGAGGCCATCACATTCAATATCAACATTGGCTGAGACATCGTCATCGCGGGCAAGCCCGCTCCCACAGGGGATGATGGGTGACTGAAGGCCCGGAACAGACACAGACACAAAAAAAGACCGTGACGACATGTCAGAACCGACCTTACTGAACAAAGAAATTCGCGACTGGCTGATGGACTGCGGCCTGTTCGATCAACTGCTGCCGGCAGACTTCGTGGCGGCTTCGGGCTACTTCAGCATCAGTACCATCGCCGAAGGCGAAGAGATTTTCCATGAGGGTGATGCCGGCAGTTTCATGTGCATCATCCACACTGGTCAGGTTGCGGTGCAGAAGACCAACAGCGACGGGCAACGGGTCACCATGGCCACCTTGCGCAGCGGTCGGGCGTTCGGCGAAATGGCCGTGCTCGATGGCGAACGGCGTTCGGCCAGTTGCGTGGCCGCGAGCAATTGCCAGTTGCTCAACCTGGGCAAGGACTCCCTGGAGAAGATGCTCAATGACGCGCCGAAAATCGCCGCCAAGATCATCCGCGCCCTCGCCGTCTCCCTCTCCAAACGCTTGCGCATGGCCGACGGGCAATTACTCTTGCAGCAAGTTTAACCGCCCGGCGCTTTGATTTTGGTCGTGCTCGGCTCAAGACCCGGCAAGGTCTGGTCCTTGGGCGGATTGGGCATTTCGATTGGCGGCAACAGCGGTGCCCCGCCACTGCCGGAACCGGCCTTGGGCACGCTGGTCGGGGTGATTTGCGGGTACGGCGTCGGGGTGGCGGTGCCGGGTGAACCGGGCATCGGCGTGGGGCTGGTCGGGATGGTTTGCAGCTCTTGGGCCTGCACTGCAGTTATCGAGAGCGCGGCCAGGGCAATGGCCGTTAGAATGGTGCGCTTCATCAATGGCTCCGTTGGCCTTGTTGTCCTTTTGCAGGCTACTCCCAACTGCGCGTGTTTGCCTTCCTCCGTAGTCAATTTCTCATCAAGAGAGCCCCATGAAACGTTTCGTTCTGCTCGACACCACCCCCATTCCTGAAAACGGCGGTGCCCTGTGCCTGTTCGAATACGGCGAGGACTTCGTTATCAAGATACAGGGCGGCGACGGCGGGCAGTTGATGAACACCCGCATGCACGGCTCTGAAGATGCCCTGGCCGAAATCCCCTGCCGCAAGGTCGCCGGCCGGCCGAATTCGCGGGTATTGATCGGTGGCCTGGGCATGGGCTTCACCCTCGCCTCGGCGCTCAAGCATTTGGGCAAGACCGCTGAAGTGGTGGTCGCCGAACTGGTGCCCGGCGTGGTGGAGTGGAATCGCGGGCCGCTGGGCGAGAAAGCCGGCAACCCGCTGCTCGACCCGCGCACGGTGATCCGCATGGAAGACGTGGCCAAGGTGCTGCAAGCCGAGCCGCAAGGTTTCGATGCGATCATGCTCGACGTCGACAACGGCCCCGAAGGTTTGACCCAGAAGGCCAACAGCTGGCTCTACTCCGCTGGCGGCCTGAGCGCGTGTGCCAAGGCCCTGCGGCCAAAAGGCGTGCTGGCGGTGTGGTCGGCCAGCGCCGACCGGCAGTTTTCCGACAAGCTGAAAAAGGCCGGTTTCAAGGCCGAGGAAGTGCAAGTCTTCGCCCACGGCAACAAGGGCACCCGCCACACCATCTGGATTGCCGAGAAGCTCAAGGGCTGAGCTAAACTCACGTCATAACCGTCATTAGTCTTTTTACAAAGGTGAACCCATGAGTTCGTCCACCCCAACCAACACATCGAAGCTGGACCGCATCCTCGCCGACAACCAGCGCGACAAGGAAATGGGTTACCGCGACAAGGCCCTGAAGATGTACCCGCACGTGTGCGGCCGCTGCGCCCGTGAGTTCTCCGGCAAACGCCTGAGCGAACTGACTGTGCACCACCGCGACCACAACCATGACAACAACCCTCAGGACGGTTCGAACTGGGAACTGTTGTGCCTGTATTGCCATGACAACGAACATTCGCGCTATACCGATCAGCAGTATTTTGGCGAGGGCTCGCTGAGTACGCCGAAGATTTCCAAGGCGACGCATAACCCGTTTGCGGCGTTGGCGGGGCTGATGAAAAAAGAAGACTGAAGATCTTCAGCGCCTGCGCCGGCCCCGTCGCGAGCAAGCCCGCTCCCACAGTGATTGGCGGTGAGCACCGATGTTGTGTACGCCGCAGCCCCCTGTGGGAGCGGGCTTGCCCGCGATAGCATTTGTCCGGACACCACCAATCTACAATCTGACCACCCTCCCCCAATCCCCGTATAATCGCCGTTTTTTCCCCGAAGGCACCCCGCTCGTGGCAGACAAACGGTACAGCTGCATTGGTTTGTATAACCCCAAATCACCGGAGAACGTCGGTTCGGTGATGCGCGCCGCCGGTTGTTATGGCGTGGCGTCAGTGTTCTACACCGGCAAGCGCTATGAGCGCGCCGCCGATTTCGTCACCGACACCAAGAAAGTCCACTACGACATTCCGCTGATCGGCATCGACGACCTGAAGAAAATCCTGCCGCTGGGCTGTGTACCGGTCGCCGTGGAACTGGTCGACGGCGCCCGCTCGCTGCCGGAATACACTCACCCGGATCGCGCCCTCTACATCTTCGGCCCCGAAGACGGCTCGCTGGATAAAGAGATCCGCGACTGGTGCGAAGACGTGGTCTACATCCCGACCACCGGCTGCATGAACCTGGCGGCCACCGTCAACGTTGTGCTGTACGACCGCATGGCAAAGGGCAACAACACCCGCTCGGGGCCGAAATTCCGTTGAATCGCCGCACATCCGATGGAACGAGCCGCCCGCCTCGGCAGTCAGCTTAATTATCTATTCTTGAAGCCTGGAGACAGATCATGAGCGACCTCAAGCGCGTAGAGCGTATCGAATCCACCCCGTTCCAGACTCATTCCGACCAGAACGTCCAGGGTTGGGAGCGCATCGGTTCTGTGGCCGGCGGTGTGGTGATGGTCGGCAAGGGCCTGCGTCGCGGTGGCGTGTTCGGGTTGATTCAAGTGGCGATCGGCGGCGTGGCCCTGGCCCGAGGTATCACCGGGCACAGTTCGGCGAAAAGTTTTCTGGAAAAAAGCCGTCAGGACATGAATAACGTTCGGGCGAGGATTGAGCGTGCCGGGGATGAGCTGAGCCGCATGAGAGCCAATGCCGAAGCGGCAACCCGCACGGCGACCGTGACGGGTAATGATTCGTTGGACTCGCCGAAGGCCGGGGTCTGATCCGAAGTTGCGGTGAAGCTCCGGGCCTCTTCGCGGGCAAGCCCGCTCCCACAGTGATTGGCGGTGATCACAATTGTTGTGTACAGCGCAAACCCTGTGGGAGCGGGCTTGCCCGCGATGGCGGCGCTACTGAAGCAACTCGGTATCAAGCACCCTGGAAGACTCGCCAATAACGCTTTGCGCGAGCTGAATGAATGCCTTCGTATCCACGCTCTCCAACTGCATCGCCCCGCGCAACACATCATCCAGCGAACGCTTGTTGCGGGTTTTCAGGCGAATCTCGCGATCCAGCTCCTGTAGCAACACCACCGCTTTGGCCACCTGCGCCGGGTTGATCTGCTCCCCGCGCAATGTGCTGACCTTCTGGCTTTCCTTGACCAACTTGCTCTGCAGGCTCTCATACCGCTCATCACTCATCCCGCCTGCGCGGCGCACCAGTTCGATGGCGTAATACTCGGCAAACCCTTCGCTGATCCAGTCGCTACGCTGGCTGTCATTGATCCGCCCGAACACCTGGGCCAATTCACGCACCAAGGCACTGGTACCGCTTTCGCTGACCAGCGGCAGGCGGCTATTGAGGTAGATCGATTCATGCGCGCCCAGGCTGCCACGCCACATCGGGTCGTTGGCGCCGACAATCAGCAGCTTGCTGGGGTGACGCGGAAAAACCGCCTGCACTTGCGGCCAGACAAAGGTCAGCAGTGTCAGCACGTCCATGCGATGCATGCCCTGGCCTTGGGGTGAAGCCACGGTGACTTCGGTTTCCCCCAACTGCGTGCGACGGCTGCCGAGGTGGCCAGCGAGCATCCAGCCAATGGGACGGTCGAACAGGCGCGAGACGTTATCGATCCGGAACTTGTTTTTGCCGATCCTTGGCCAGGCGGTTTCGACGCTTTTCCAACCGGTGGGCAATTCGAATTCAAGGCGTGATACCAGCTCGATACCGTCCTGCTGATCGAGTCTGGCGGCGGGCACCAGGTCATCGCCACGCATCAGCGCCCACGTTGGCGTCGTGCGCGTGTCGAAGCTGCCGTTTTTGCGCCCATGGCTGATGCGCACGCGGTAGGTCAGGCTGGCCTTGTCGGTGGCCGGGCGCCAGACACCACGGGCCTGCTTGCCCGATGTGAGCTGCCATTGGCCGTCGGCCTTGAAATCGCTGTAGTGACTGCCATCGCCCAAGTCGAAATCCAGACTGCGCACCGCCGAGCCCTGGGCCAGGGTCAGACGCACTTCGGCCTGATCGCTTTGCGGCAACAGGCGCACGTGATAATCCAGATCGACTTTCTTGGCCGCCCACACAGGCAAACTCAGGGCCAGCAGCCCGACAGCCAACGCCCGCCGCACTCCCACAGCCATACACACTCCTATTGTGGCGAGCGAGCTTGCTCGCGCTGGGCTGCGTAGCAGCCCAAAATTCTTGTAATCACTGCCGATTATGTGAGTGCTACGCACTCAAGCGGGAGCAAGCTCCCTCGCCACACATTAACCCGCGCGGAAAATCAGATGGTCTTCCCAATCGTCTTCAGCCACGCTGCCTTCGGCGAGCATGCGCCCGGACTGGGAAATACGTTCGTGATGCACCGCATCACGATCACCGCACACCAGGTGATGCCAGAGCGGCAGGTCCTTGCCTTCACTGACCAGTCGATAACCGCAGGTCGGCGGCAGCCATTTGAACTCATCGGCCTTGCCCGGCGTGAGCTGGATGCAATCGGGCACAAAGTCGCGGCGGTTGGGGTAATCGGTGCACTGGCAGGTTTTGAGGTCCAGCAGTTTGCAGGCGATACGCGTGTAGTAGACGGCGTTGTCGTCTTCATCCTCGAGCTTTTGCAGGCAGCACAGGCCACAGCCGTCGCACAGCGATTCCCATTCCTCTTGATCGAGTTGATCGAGGGTTTTGCGTATCCAGAACGGTTCGACTTTGGCGGCCATGGCTCAAGCATCAACATCAGGTGGTGAAAAGGCCGCCAGTCTAGTGCCAAGGCACCGGCGGGCCAAGCATTGGCGACTGCCGGTACGCGGCACTTGTGAGTTTTTGCGCCGCCCGGTAGCTTTGCCAGTCGCAAAGAGCCCTACCCAAGTGCCATTAACGCTCAACCGCGTTGCATTCAGGTGAACGGCCCAGGCTCTCGGAAAACCCTATCGCTCAGCTCAACTGCGCCCACCGGTTTTTTCGACGACCCTCACTTTCAACCGTAAAGGAATCTCTTGATGAGTGCTAACCCACGCGTTGCCGACTACGCCATTCACCCTCAGTTCACCGATCGCTGGTCGCCCCGCGCCTTCACTGGCGAAACCATTCCTGAAGAGACCCTGCTGAGCTTCTTCGAAGCCGCACGCTGGGCGCCATCGGCGTACAACTCGCAGCCTTGGCGGTTTCTCTATGCCCGTCGCGATACGCCGAACTGGGAGCGTTACCTGGGCCTGCTGAACGAGTTCAACCGCAGCTGGGCACAGCACGCCTCGGCGCTGGTGATCGTGATCTCGAAAACCACCTTCGTGGCACCCGGCGCCAGCGAAGAAACCCCGGCGCTGTGGCACACCTTCGACACCGGTTCGGCCTGGGGCCACCTGGCGCTGCAAGCGAGCATCAGCGGCTGGCACACCCACGGCATGGCCGGTTTCGATCAGGACCTGACCCGCAAGGAGCTGAACATTCCTGAAGGCTACGCACTGCATGTCGCCGTGGCGATCGGCAAGCTGGGCGACAAGGCGACGCTGGCCGAGTACCTGCAAGCGCGCGAAGAGCCAAGCCCGCGTCTCCCGCTGAGCGAGTTGGCGGCTGAAGGCGATTTCACCCTCTAAGCCACAACATAAAGCCAATGTGGGAGCGAGCCTGCCCGCGATACCGGCCTGTCAGTCAATACTGATGGAGACTGATACACCGCTATCGCGAGCAGGCTCGCTCCCACATTTTGTTTGGGGGTGAGTTTAATACCCGCGTGCGAAATCCACTTCCCCGCGCAACGCTTCGCCCGCCTGATACGCCCGCAGGTTCTCGATAAACAGCTTCGCCATCATCGGCGGCGAAGTCGGTGCCGAACTGTGGCCAGTCAGCAGCAACCCCCACGCGGTCCAGAACGGATGACGTTGCGGCAGCGGCTCCTGACGGCAGACGTCGATCACGGCCCCGGCCAGGTGCCCTTCTTTCAAGGCTTCCACCAGGTCTGCATCGACCACCGCCACGCCACGCCCGACATTAATGAACAACCCGGTCGCCTTGAACTGCTTGAACAGCGCGGCGTCGTACAGGTCATGCGTATTCGGGGTATTCGGCAGCAGATTGACGACGTAATCCACTTCACCGACCAGACGCGGCAAGTCGCTCAGTGCCCCCACTTCGACAAAAGGCGCCTGCTCCCGGGCAGTGCTGGCGATGCCATATAACTCGATGCCAAACGGCAGCAGAAACTGCGCCACCGCCTGACCGATGTCACCGGTGCCGACAATCAACACCTTGCGTCCTGCAAGGCTTTGACCCTGGCGATTGTCCCATTTGCGCTCGACCTGGCTGACCAGCCGCGCCAGCACTTCGCGCTCGTGGCCGAGCATGTAAGTCAGCACGTATTCAGCCATGACCTGACCGAAAATCCCTACCGCGCGAGTCAGTCGATAGTGCCGTGGCAGGCCGTCGGCCAGCAGCGGCGTGATACCGGCCCAGGTCGACTGCAGCCATGCAGGCGTGTGGCCCTGACGCAACAGCGTTGCCAGCAAGTCCGGCTGGCCGAGCCAGACCTGGCAATCGGCGGCCTGACGGGACAGTTCGGCGGAGTCACCGCTGGTCAGTACTTCCAGATCAGGCGCTGCCTGACGCAACAGTTGGGCATACACAGGGTGGTCGTGTTCAGCAATCAGAACGCGCATGGTTCAAACCTTTCAAAAACAGTGCAGACGACCACCGACGGAGTATCACTCCATCGTCGTGGCCATCGCCAAAATCATTCCAGTGTTTCTTTCATAAAGGCCCTGAATAGAGCCTGTCTGCGATCACATCGGGTCGTTGCGGCGCAGCAATTCTTCCGGCAAGTGTTCGATGTACTCGTCTTCGGCCGGCGGCATTTGCAGGTGGTAGCCCTGCTTGTCGAGGTTCTCCAGTACTACAGTAATGTCTTCGCGCGACAGCTTGCGCTCGGGGCTCAGCACCAGATCAAAAGCGTGGATGGCTTTGCCGAAAGCCGCCATCAGGGATTCAGGCACGCGCTCCAGTGCATCGCTCTTGAGCACATAGAGGTACATCTCGTTTTTCTTCGAGCTTCGATAAATGGAGCAAATACGTTTCAAGGCTGTTCTCCGGCGGTGGCCAGGCTGTCGAGCAGCGCCCGGCCCATCAATTCGCGGCGCCAGCCACGCAGCGAATCAGGCAATTGGTAGGGCCCCTTGGGAAAGCCGCTCTTGAGCAGCGCTTCCAGGGTTTTCTTGCGCAGCATCAGCTCCGGCGCGATGTTCAGGCGCTCGGCTTCGGCCTGGCCGATGGCCCGCAGCTGTTTGACCAGCGCGGCGGCTTCCACCGGCAATGGCTCCGGCACTGCCGGCGGCCATTGATCAGGCGACACACTGCCCGAGCGCTTGATCAGATCAAGCAGAAACTCGCCGTCCTGACGCACGGTACGCGGGTGCATGTCTTCGATTTTCGCCAACGCGCCAAGGTTGTCCGGTTGCGTGCGCGCCAGTGGCCACAGGGAATGTTCACGGACAATGCGGTTGCGCGGCAGATCACGGGCGCGGGCTTCGCGCTCACGCCAGGCGCAGAGTTCACGCAGCACGGCGAGTTGGGCGCGGGACAGTTTCCAGGCCAGTTTGGCATCGCGATAGACCTCATACGGGTCGACCTCGCGACGCAGATTGGCCACCAGCTCGGCACCGTCTTCCAGGACCCAGGCGTATTTTTCGTCAGAAAGCTTAGGACGCAGCTGTACGAAAACTTCCGCCAGGTGCAGGGCATCTTCGGCGGCGTAGCTGATTTGAGTGTCGGATAGAGGGCGTTGCAGCCAGTCGGAGCGGGTCTCGCCCTTGGGCAGGTCGATACCGAGCACTTCCTGCACCAGCCGCGAATAGCCCATGGAAAAACCCAGGTTCAGGTAAGCGCCGGCCAGTTGGGTGTCGAACAGCGGTGCCGGCAGGCTGCCGGTCAGGCGCAACAGGACTTCGAGGTCCTCGCTGCACGCATGCACGACCTTGACCACGGCCGGGTTTTCCAGCAACGCGGCCAGGGGCTGCCAGTTGTCGATGGTCAGAGGGTCAATCAGGTAAGCGCGTACGCCATCGCCGATCTGCAGCAGGCCTGCGATCGGATAAAAGGTGTCGACCCGCATGAATTCGGTGTCGAGGGCAACGAATGGCAGCTGCTGCCACTCGGCGCAAAATTGACCGAGGCTATCGTTGTCGCGAATCCAGTGAATATCGATGGCCACACGGCTCTCCCTTGAAGAATGGCGCGCAGTATATATCGCCCCCGGCGATTTCCGCGCATTCACTGAACAAGAGCTTTAGCGAAAATACCTGCCGGACAGCAAGAATTGTCTGATAGATGGTGACTAGGGGGCGCTCTCAATTAGTTTCCCCTCGGTGTGGAAACTAATTGAGAACGCCCCCTAGCTGCCCTTACGCAACACGTAGACCCGCATCCTCGTGCAACCCGGCAGGAAGTCGTGATGACTGAGCAAGCGGAAACCCGCCTGCCTGAACTCGGCCTCAAGCGCGGCTTTGCTGGCTTGCGGCTGGATTTGTGCGCCTTCTGAGCCCAATCGCCGGAGCTTGAAATGCGCTTCAACCCGTACCGCCACAATCACCGTATCGCGGCTGACCCGGTGGAACTCGCCCAGCATGGCCAACCGATGCTCGGGACTGGTGATGTGCTGGAACAGTTGCAGGCAAAGAATGCAGTCAACCGCATTCGCCGACAAGCCGATGGTGAAGGCTGAACTCTGAAAGGTCTTGACCCGATCCAGCAGGTTCTGTGGATGGTGGGTGCGGGCGTGATCGAGCATGTCCTGAGACGGATCGGTTGCGAGGATCACCCGGTTCGCATGCTCGGCCAGTACCGGCCAGAAACGCCCGGCACCGCAGGCCACATCAAGAATCAATCCCGGTTCGCCCGCGACCTGAAGCGCGTTACGCACCAGTTGCTCATCGCGCCAGAACGTCAAACGCCCCGCCAGGCCACGCGGTCGCGGCTGCGAGCAGACGCGGGCGTGTGCCTGATCGTAGCGCCGGGCGAACTCAAGTTCGACGGCGGAAGGGGGTTGCGCGGACATGTGCAATGGCTCTGTTTGGACGTTCCAGGCGCCGCAGGTTAGCGGTCGCCACGTGAAAAAAAGGTCGAGCACTCATTTCTTGGCCAGCACACCGTCGATCACTGCACCGCGGCATTCGGAGAACATGTCCAGCCCCGGGTTGTAGACCTTGCTGTTGACCTCCAGCAGACCGAGCATCGAATGGAACAGGTTGTCCTGGCTCAAGGGCTTCTCGCGACTCAGTTGCAGGCAATGGGTGTCCACCGAGAACGACTTTTGATAGCTGTCGGAGAACCACGCCAGCATCGCGACGTGCTTCTGCTGTTCCGGCGCCAGCATGTAAGGCGTGCCATGCAGGAACAGGTTGTATTCGCCCAGCGATTCGCCGTGGTCCGACAGATAAAGCATCGCGGTATCGACTTTGTCCTGATTGCTACGCAACAGGTCGATCAGGCTCGACAGCACGTGGTCGGTATACACCAGCGTATTGTCGTAGCCATTGATGATGCTTTCACGGCTGCAATTGTTCAGCGCATTGCTTTCACACACCGGCGTGAAGTGTTCGTACTCTTTCGGGTAGCGCTTGAAGTATCCCGGACCGTGACTGCCCATTTGGTGCAGTACCAGCACCGTGTCTTTATCCAGCGTGTCGATGAAGTGCTGCAAACCTTGCAGGAGAATTTCATCGCGGCACTCGCTGTTGGCGCACAGCACCGGATCTTTCAGGTTACTCACGTCATCGACAGTGACCCGATCGCAGGTGCCTTTGCAGCCCGACTGGTTATCGCGCCAGATCACCTCGAGACCGGCGTGTTTGAGCACGTCCAGCAAACCTTCCTGGTTCTTCGCCTTGCTGGCGTTGTAATCCTTGCGGCCCATGTTGGAGAACATGCAGGGCACCGACACAGCCGTTTCCGTGCCGCAGGAGTGCACATCGGTGAAAGCAATAAGGCCGGCTTCCTTATTCAGTTCCGGTGTGGTGTCGCGGTTATAACCCAGGATGCCGAAGTTCTCGGCCCGGGCGCTTTCGCCCACCACCAGTACCGTCAGGGATTTACGGCCGTGGGTCTGCCAGACAGGATTTTTCCGGGCATCTTCACCCAGCTTGGCGAAGGGTTGTTGCGCAGACACCACTTGCTCACGCAAATAACCGACCGAGGCACCGATGTAGTTGCTCGGCACCACCATCAGGCGCAATTCATGGTGATTGCGAAACAACGACGACAGGCCTTGATAATTGACCAATGCGACACCGCCAATCACCGCAGCCGAGGCGACACTTACCAGCACTTTACTTAATAACTCACGGTGCCAGCGACGGTAATTGACCGGGATTTTCCACAACAACCACGACGGCAAGACGCCGAGCAGCACGATATAAACAAACAGTTTGAGCGAGAGTAAGTCGCGTACTTCCGTGGCATTGGTTTCTGCGAAGTTACGCAACATGCCGGCGTCAATCAGCACACCGTATTGACTCATGAAGTACGCCACACCGGCACTGATCAGAAAGATCAGCGTCAACAGGGGTTTCATCACGGGCCGGAATGCCAGCAACGTCAGCACAATGTTGAAGGCCGCCAGGATCATCACCCCGAACGCGACACGCATGACGATGCCTTTACCGTCTGCGGCGGTGATATCGAAGAGGTGTTGCCAGAGAACTAAATTGAACCCTGCCAATAGAAAGGCACTGGAAACCAACGTCACCCACTCGGGGCGCACGGCTTTGAACTTCAACATGTGATCGGCTGTTCCTGAAAAGAAGTGCCCGCGGCAAATGTGAAAATTTCATTGACCGAGGCGACACAAATCTTAAGCAGTCAACCATCAATTTTTCGTGAAAAAGAAGCCAACGAATAGTTGGCTCATGGCATTTGGCCAAAACTTTCAACACTGGAGACCCGTTTCAAGCCTGGTGCAGATACCAGCGCCAGTCCTGCTCACCGACTTCGCCCATGAACCGCCGGTATTCGGCACGTTTCACTGCCAGGTACACACCAAGAAACTCACAGCCGAATGCCTCCCGTGCCCAATTCGAACTTTCCAGCGCTCGCAAGGTGGTCAGCCAGTCGGTCGGTAACAGTTGCGTGGCCTGGGCGTAACCGTTGCCTTCTACCGGTACTCCAGGGTCAAGCTGCTCGCGGATGCCGCGATGAATACCGGCCAGGATCGCCGCAGCCGCCAGATACGGATTGGCGTCGGCACCACAGATGCGATGCTCGATATGCCGGGAGAATGCCGGCCCGCCGGGCACTCGCAAACTCACGGTGCGGTTGTCCACGCCCCAGGTGGCCGCCAGTGGTGCGTAGCTATGGGTCTGGAAACGACGGTAAGAGTTGGCGTTTGGACAGAACAGCAGCAACGAATCGAGCAATGTGGCGAGCATCCCGCCGACCGCTTGTTTGAGCAGCGGCGTGCCCTCCGGGGCGTCGCTGGCGAACAGGTTGTTGCCGTCCTTGTCCGCCAGGCTGACGTGCATGTGCATGCCGGTGCCGGCCAGGTCATCGAAAGGCTTGGCCATGAAACAAGCCGCCATCCCGTGCTTGTGGGCCACGCCCTTGACCAGCCGCTTGTAACGCACTGCCTCGTCCATCGCCTGCAAAGCGTCGGTGCGGTGTTCGAGAGTGATTTCCACCTGCCCCGGTGCGTATTCGGAAATCGCCGTGCGCGCCGGAATGCCCTGGAGCTTGCAGGCGCTGTAGAGGTCGGCCAGAAACGGTTCGATCTGTTCCAGTTCACGCAAGCCGTAGACCTGAGTCCCACGGGGCCGCCCGCCATCGACATCCCGCGCCGGCTGCGGCCGACCGTTGCTGTCGCGCTGCTGATCCAGCAGATAGAACTCCAGCTCCGCCGCCATCACCGGGTAATAACCGTCAGTCTGCAAGCCTTCGATGACCTTGGCCAAGAGGTACCGTGGGTCGGCGATGGTCGCGGGCATGCCCTCTTTTGGATGCATGCTGACCTGCACCGCCGCCGTGGGAATCAATCGCCACGGCATACGCTGCAAACTGCCGCTGAGCGGATAAGCGCGACAATCGATATCACCCACGTCCCAGACCAGCCCGGAGTTTTCCACGTCATCGCCATTGATAGTCAGGCCCAGGATGGTACTCGGCAGTGGCCGCCCGCTTTCGTAAACCGCCAGCAGTTCATCGCGATGCAGTAATTTGCCCCGTGGCACACCATTGTTGTCGAGGATGAACAGCTCGAATAGCTCGATATCGCGATTGTGTTCCAGGAAGGTCAGGGCTTGTTCTTTCGTGGCAAAGGATGTTGTCGCACAGCTCATGGGAATTCTCGTTTATCCGCGTCAGGCAAACGCACAAGCGTAGCCAGTTTGATTCCGGCGCACCGCGCGGAACCTGTAAGAATACTCAACGGGACATGTACGAATCCGGCGGGCGCGCGTGGCGGCAGTGCCACAGCGCCCAGAAGGCCAGTTCAGAAGGAAGTGCAGACAGGCTTGGCGCGCAGGCAGGCCTGTAGAGGCGACGTGGCTGAAGGCTTGAAGTGGCGCCAGACGCACCCTCGTGTTTGATTCCGATCAGCCAGACGTCCATGGAAAAGACCGCGGTAAACAGATGCAAAGCAGCGTCACACGGGCAGATAAGCCGTTAAATCCAGACTTGATGAACCTTGGTTGCAGATTGACTAAACATTTCTTCCAGTAACCAACCTAATTTCTCGATAGCCCCAGCGACATTTCAGTTTGCCCCTGCTGGCATGCAGCGGCCTAATCACAGACTTGTATTTTTGGGGTTCCGTTATGGAAAACGTTCGCACTTCAAGCGCCTATGCCGGATGGCTGATGCTCAGCGTGGTATTGGTGGCACTGAACCTGAGGCCTTCGATGGCCGCTGTCGGGCCGTTGTTGTCGGCCATTCGCGGGGATGTTCCCCTGAGTTTCAGTACCGCTTCGCTACTGACCATGCTGCCCGTCATGGCAATGGGCCTGGCGATGTTCCTGGGAATGCGCATTGCGCAACGGGTTGGCGAACACCGCACCATCATCCTGTCCTTGTTGATCATCGGGGTGGCCACGGTCTCGCGGCTGTACCTGGACAGCGCCCTCGAGCTGATCCTCAGCGCGGTACTGGCCGGGCTGGGGATCGCCCTCATTCAGGCGGTGATGCCGGCGCTGATCAAGTCACGCTTCAGCGACAACGTTTCGCTGTTCATGGGTTTGTATGTCACCTCGATCATGGGCGGAGCGGCGATTGCAGCATCGTTCTCGCCTTTCGTCCTGGCGCAAACCGGTAGTTGGCGGATGGGCCTGGCAATCTGGGCGCTACTGACGCTGGTTGCCCTGGTCTTCTGGCTTGCCCAGCGCTCGGCAATCGCGCCATTGCCGGCGGCGCCGATGGGGCGCCAGGAGTCCTTCGTCGGTAACTCACGGGCCTGGTTGCTGGCGATTTTCTTCGGTTTGGGCACGGCCTCCTACACCTGTGTACTGGCCTGGCTAGCCCCGTATTACGTGGAGAAAGGCTGGAGTGAACAGAATGCCGGCTTATTGCTGGGGTTTCTCACGGCCATGGAAGTTGTCTCCGGGCTGATAACACCCGCGATTGCCAACCGCAGCCAGGACAAGCGTCTGGTATTGGTCGTTCTGCTGGCCTTGATCATGGCCGGCTTCTGCGGCCTGATCCTCAGCCCGGAACGCTTTAGCCTGCTATGGCCGTGCCTGTTGGGCCTGGGCATTGGCGGTCTGTTCCCGATGAGCCTGATCGTGTCCCTTGATCATCTGGATAACCCGCGTCGTGCCGGCGGCCTGACGGCCTTTGTGCAAGGCGTCGGTTACCTGATCGCGGGCCTCTCGCCGCTGATTGCCGGGATGATTCGCGACCAATTGGGTAGCTTCGAATGGGCCTGGTGGTCACTCACAGCAGTGATGGCGGTGATGATTGTAATGGTGCTGCGCTTCAACCCAAGGCAATACGCGCAGCATATCCAATAGTCTGTTTTTCGTAGGAGCCAGGCTTGCCGGCGAAGGCGCTCTTAAGGACGCCTTCGCCGGCAAGCCTGGCTCCTACATGTCCGGTTTACCGCTCAAACGCTGGGAAAGGAACTCATGAAACAAGTCGGTTTTGCAGAAGCTCACTGGGGCATGCTGATCTGGGCGATGCTGATCGCATCGTCTTTCTTTGCGGCGGCAGAGGTCAGCCAATCTATAGATCCAATACTGTTGACCGGGCTGCGTTTGTTGTTTTCAGCCTTGATGTTCTTGCCACTGCTGTTATTGAAAAACACGTCACCGATCTCGGCCAGAGGCTTGCTGGCGCATGCAGTTCTTGGGCTGCTGCTGGCAACGTATTTTGGTTCGCTGTTTGAAGCGCTGCGCTATACCACCGCGGTCAATACCGCGACGCTGTACACGCTGGTGCCACTGATGACGTTATTTTTTGAGGTATTACTGCTGCCGAACCCAAGCCTGAAGAGCCGCTTGTTGCCGATGTCGATTGCAGCGATCGGTGCCCTGCTGCTGACTCTCAAAGGGGCGGCTCCAGGCGAACTGCCTGCACTGTACCCGGTACTGCTCTTCGGCGTCGGCTGCCTGGCGATGGCGCTTTATTCGCCTCTGAGCCAGCGATTCAAGGTCAAGACCTTGAAGGGGCGTGACCCGGTGGCGATGACCTTCTGGAACATGCTTTTCGGTTCGCTGTTTCTGTTTGTGTTCTGTCTGTTTAACGGCGGTTGGCGCAGCGGTGCGCAGTTGTCATCGAGCGATATGTTCTGGCTTGTATACCTGGCACTGTTTGGCACCCTCGGGACATTCTGGCTGCTGCATCGGGCAATCGGGGTGATTTCACCGTCAACGGTGGTTTCCTACGTCTACCTGAACACCTTGTTTGTCACATTGTTTCACTGGTTCTGGCTCAGACAGCAACCGGTGCTGATAGAAGTCACCGGTGCCGTGCTGGTGGGTATCGGCATGCTGGCATTGGTGATCACCAGCCGTAACGCCAAAACCGTTACGGCTTGAGATCCTTCAGAGAGTGACTGCGTCCAACGGGGCCACCGGACTCCAGCGCTCCAGTTCGCGCTCAAGGAAATTGGCCACGGCCAGCAGCCGCTCTTCCTGCCAGTGCGGGCCGACTATCTGGATGCCGATCGGCATCCCGTTGGCCGGATCATGCCCGGCGCGAATGACCACCGCCGGTGAACCGGAGAGGCTGAACGGAAACACAAAGGAATAGCGATCACGATCCTGCAAAGACTCGCCATGAGCGAATGCCACGTCCGGGAACACCGGACAAATGAACAGATCGTGCTGATTGAAGAACTTCGCCAAGTGATAGCGAAACGTATCGATCAGAATCCAGTCGCGCTTCATTTCATCCACGCTCAACTCGACCTCTTCGCTCAAGCGAATCAACCCTGTGGTGGCGGGCGTATAGGTCTGTTTGTCCATGGACTGGAACAAACGCTTCCAGCCACGCCCGGCATCCCCACCCGTGATGAAAACCCGCCAGAGCACATCGCAGGCCTCGTCGAGCATCTGCGGAGCCGTCGGTGTAACCTGCGCCACCACACTGCTCAGGCAACTCTCGACCCGTTGCAGAACCTGCTTCACCGCCGGGCTCACCCGGGTTCTGGTGGATTCCCAGGACAGCGCGACACGCATTTGGTCCAGTGGCTTACTGTCAGCGAACGGCACATCGACGGTGTCCGGATCGTGACCGTCAGCGCCGCTGATCAGTTGCCCGAGTAACGCCAGATCGTCGACATAACGCCCCATCACGCCAAACGCCGACGTCAGATGAAACAGCCCGGAGCGATCACAGGGAAACTGGCCGGTCAACGGCACACGCCCCTGGGTCAGTTTCATGCCGCAGATACCGTTGAAGTGCGCCGGAATCCGCACACTGCCGCCAGCATCCGAGGCCAGCCCGGCCGGCGAGCAACCGGCCGCGATGGCCGCCGCTTCACCGCCACTGCTACCGCCAGCGGAGCGCTGCCTGTCATAAGGATTGAGCGTGCGGCCATACAGCAGATTGTCGGTTTCAAACGCCATGCACAGCTCGGGAACATTGGTGATCCCAAGAATGATCGCTCCCGCCTGGCGAAGTCGGGCAACGACCGTGGCATCCTCCTGACTGGCCTCGCCCAGCAACTCCTTCAGGCCTCGCGACATTCGAAAGCCGCGCACATGGCAGACGTCCTTGATGGTCATGGGGATGCCGTGTAAAGGGCCACGAATCTTTCCGATGCGGGCCATCTCATCGGCCTCCCGGGCCTGTCGACGCAGTTCGTCGACAGACTCCAGTTGAATCAGGGCATTGATCTGCGGATTGCGTTCGGCAATACGCTGCAGGTAGAACTCCAGCAAGTTGACGCTGGTCAGCACACCGCGACGCAGCAGACCGGCCATTTCGCGCAGGGTCAGAGTATCGGGATTGAACATACTCAGCGCTTCCCTTTGCTGCGCAGTAGTTTGTTGGGGATGTGGTACATGTTTCTGACCACCAGAGAAAACGCCTTGACCGCCAGCTTCGGACGCCGAGCGATCGCCTCAAGGGCTTCCTCGGTCATCGTCAGGACATGCCGAAGCGCTTCGGGTGTGATGTTCAGCGGCGGGTAAAACCGCAGAACCGGGTGCGCGGCTTTTTCATTCATGGAATGCCCGGCATGCACACCACGCTTGCCCAACTCCATGCTCATCAGCGCTTCGTAGACCGAACCGCGCAAGCGCAGGCCGGTCATCAGGCCGACACCGGGCACATCCTCGACAATCTGCGGATAACGCTGAGCCAGCCGTTGCAGGCCATGGCGCAGCAAACCGCCATTGATCCGTGATTGCTCGACCAGGTTGTGCTGCTCGATGTAATCGATAGCGGCCAGTGCCGAGGCGCACGCCACCGGATGCCCGCCATTGGTTCGCTGGTCAGGCTCGATCTCGCTCAGCGGGTATTGCGTGGTCAGTCGCCAGCTGTACATCGCGCAGGCAAACGAGGTGTAACCGCCCGTCAGGCCTTTAGAGAGAATCATGATGTCCGGCACGATGTCGTCATACTGCACGGCGAACCACTTGCCACAGCGGCCGAAACCGGTCTGGATTTCGTCGGCCACCAGCAAGGTCTCGGTGGCATCGCACAGGGCGCGGATGTTCGCCATGTAACCCACGGGCGGAACCTGTAAGTGGGCGCCCCCCAGAATCGGCTCGACATACACCGCACGCACACCCTCGCCTACCGCTCTCTGCAAGGCGGCGAAGTCACCGTACGGCACATAAGTCACTTCCGAGGCCGCGGTGCCGTAGCTGCGATGGTGCTGTTTCTGCCCAAGAATGCTCATCGCCGCCAGCGTCTTGCCGTGATAGGAATCACTCATTACCACGATTCCACGCCGGTGCGGCTGCACCTTGAGCACATACCGCATGCTCTGTTCGATGGCTTCGGCACCCGAGACCATAAACTGCACATCCCCCCAATTCCCCGGTACCAGATTCCGAAGGCGCTCGGACAATGCGCCTTGCAGCGGATGCACCCGCCCCTCCGGAATCCAGGCCATCTGGTTCAACTGGGTCTGCACCTGTTCCCGTACCATCGGATTACGATGGCCGACGATGAAGACCCCATAACTGCATGCGCAATCGATAAAGCGCTTGCCCGCATGGTCGGTAACATAGATGCCATCGGCGTCCTTTTCGACGCTGGTTTTACCCAGACGATAGAGCTTGGCCGCCGAGGCACTCCAATGTTGTTGGCAATCATCCAGCAGTTGTTCATGCGATAGGGTTAAGGACATGGCTTAAAGTCTCCTTGAGGATCCGGGATGCGCGCTGGATGTGTTCGGCTCGTGCGGTGATAGGGCAACGCAGAATCAACTCGCGGCCACGGGGTGCACTGACATAGATGCCACGCTGATAAAGCTCCTCGCACAATTCGGCGGGTTTGAGGTCGGCTGGCAGCGGCAGGCTGACCCAGGCACCGCAGGCGACAGCACCGAATGAGGCGAGCGCTTGCGCCAGGATCTGGCCGTTATTGAGACACTCCCTGGGCAAGTCGTGGGCCTGCACGTAATCCAGTGCCGCCATGGCGGCCACGCAGGCCATCGGATTGCCGGCCGTGGTGCTGCCATGTTTCGCCGGGCTGCTGCGACCATAGACTTGATAGGCCATCTGTTCGCTGCAGGTATAGGTGCCTATAGGAATCGCACTGCCGCCCAGTGGGCCGCCCAACACCACAATGTCCGGGGTATTGCGATAACGCTGAAAACCAAACAGCGTGCCCAGGCTCCCCAGACAACTTTGCACGTCGACCGCGATGACCGGCACCGACGCATTGGCCGCCGCGACATACAAGTGATCGAGTAGCACCTGCTCTATCAGGCGCAAGCGACCGTCTCCATCAATCACGGTGCTGGTGTGGCAAACCGCGAAGCAATCGTTCCAGTCCACTTTATCCAGGTCGCGGACATACCTGATCGTCACGAGCTCGAAGCCCAGGAAACGCTGCATCTGCAGATAGTTTTGCGGCGCGCTGAGGCAACGTCCGTAACTCAGCGAGCCATAATCGCCGCCCTGGACAACAACAATGGTGTTGCCCTTGGGCTTGAGGCCTTTGCACAGTTTCAAGGCGCCTTCGAATGCTTCATCGCCGGAGCTGCACACATAAGAGCTGACCAGCGGCTGCGGTAGCAGCTCGGCCAAGCGCCGGCACAAAGCGATCAGAGGGTCGGACATCAGCACTCGATTGGACAGCCCCATGCTTTGCGCCTGAAGGCTGACCGCGTCGATTACCGCCGGCACTTGAAAGCCAAACCCGCCGGCCAGATCGATTATCTGGCGACCGTCACCGTCGATATACGTCTCGTACTGACCTGAAATGATCTGCTTGTTATTGGTCTTCATGAATAGGTCTCAGCGGTAGCTCAGGGCGTTGAAGATACGGCGGCGCTCGTCAACGATGGCCTCACGACCATGCATTACCCGACGGTTGTCGATCATCACCATGTCATGGTCACGCCAGCCGACCGGGTAGGTGTATTGCGCGGAAACCTCGGCAATTTCGTGCAGGAATTCGCCGGGAATGGGCAGCCCGGACGATGTATCGATCACTGGCACTTCATAGTTGAAGGACGGCCCGAGAATACTGTTGGCAAACGCCGGACGCTGACTGAATTCGGAGACCAGAATCGCCGGGGTACTGAAGGCGTAATGAATCGAATCATCAAACGGATTGAAGGAGATCTGTGTCTGCGGATCGTCGCCGATGATCTGCATCAGATCTTCGATCCTGACCGCCGCCGGGTCCGAGAGCGCTGGCGAATAGTGGCAAACCAGCCGACGCCATTTGTCGCCGGCAACGGTGCGGCTGTAGCGAATCGGGTTGTCCTCGAAAAATGTGCGGCAGGCGGATGACAGCTTCGCCAGTACTTTCTCACCGTCGCACAAGGTGGTTTGCGAGCCTGTGCGCGGCGCTTCCTGGCAATAGAACCAGGTGATGTCCGGCCAGAACGGTGAGTTACCATTTTCGCAATGCAGACCGATCGCCTGGCGGCCCGCATCCACCAACTGCGCGGCTCCACCGACCATGACGCGAGCCGGGTCGAGGCTCAGCCGCGAGCTGTTCTGCTTCACATAGGCGCTGAAATCCTCGGCATTGTGGATGCAGTTACGTAACAGGACGACACCGTAATGCCCCAGCAAGTCGTACAGCTCGGCCTTGCCCAGGCTTGCGAAATGGCGCGGCTCAATAATGGATACGTCGGGGCTTTCACAGTGATAGGCAGGTGTGTTCATCAGATGCATTCCCTTGCAGATTGGCGAAAACAGTAGCGATATCGGCGCGTTTTGGACGGCCGGTGACGGTGTAGAGTTGCTCGAGCAATGGATCGTCCTTGGTCAGCAACCACAGGCGGCTCGGGCGCTCGATGTCGGAAAAGCGCCGGGCTGACCAGCTGGCCAGCTCATCGCGATCCGGTGCCGACTCAACACACAACAACGCCACCAGACCATGGGCCTCATCGAAAAACACAGCGGCATCGCGCACACCAGGATATTCGCGGTATTCCAGCTCGACCTGTTCCGGGCTGACGTTGCGGCCATTGGGCAGGCAGATCACATTTTTCTTGCGACCGCGAACATAGAGAAAGCCATCAGCATCCAGCTCCCCCAGATCCCCGGTGTCCATCCAGCCATCGTCGGACATCGAACAGGCGCTCGGGTCTTTGCCCGAGTAGCCGCTGAACAACGAACTGCTCTTGACCTCAATGGTCTGGTCGGCGCCGATGCGCACTTGAACATGCGGCAACGGCCTGCCCACACTGCCCAGACGTTGGTGCTGCAAGGTATTCATACTGACGACCGAGGCGTTCTCGGAGAGCCCGTAACCCTGGAACACCGCAATACCATCCTCGGCGAGGGCATGCAGGATATCGATGCTGACGGCAGCGCCGCCGCACGTGATATGCACCCCCGAATGCAGGTAACGAGACAGGCGCTCACCCTGCGCGCCACCTTCGGTCAATAGCTCGTGAAAGCGATTGAGCATCACCGGTGGTACCGTCAAGGCCGTCGGTTCGACCCGCAGGATCCACTCGATCAAACGCTGCGGTGACGTTCCCGGCTCCCCCAGCAACGCCTCGCCTTCAGGCAGGAAATGCACGATCCCACCGGCCAGCAGCGGTAAATACGCGGCGGTCACTTGTTCCAGCAGCAGGCTCAATGGCACCAGTGACAGGTAGCTGCGATGGGTATCGACCGGCATCCACTGGCGCAGGGAAGTCAACACCGCCCCCACCGCCGCCGTGCTCAGGCGCACGCCCTTGGGCCGACTGGTAGTCCCCGAGGTGTGAATGATTTTGCAGATCCACGCGCTATCGCCGTCCGGTTCTCGCAACAACGGCTGCTCCAGGGCAGGTTCGTCGATACGTCTGAGGCGGCTGTCGGGAAAATCCAGCCTCCACCGCTCAGCCAGCGTCCGCTCACCTGCGGCATCCACCAGAAACCCGTCACAACGCTCGGCAAGGTGCTCGGCCTGGGACTGACTGAACGCCAGCGGTAAAGGCAATGCGGTAATTCCGGCAAACAGGCACGCCAGATCGGCAATCAACCAGTCACTGCTGTTACGCGTCGCAATCCCCAGCACAACGTGATCGCCATGAGCCGGCGTGTCGAAACGCCGCTGCAGTTCTGCCGCCAGATTCAGCGCCCGGGACTCCAGCTCGCCATAGGTCATGACAGCGGCGTGTTCCAGGCCGGTCGGAGCACAATCGATAGCGCAGACCTTCTGACGATTGATCTGTAATGCCAGCCGCAGGTCCGCAATGAAACGACCGCTCATGACTGCGCCCTCGTCGGCAAATTGTTCGGCAACTGGGTGAACAAAGTACCGAGTGTCATAGCGGCGAATCGCGAACGTTTCGGGTCCACGCGGATAAAACCGGTGACGGGTAATTTCGAGTAATAGGTACCCCAGTTCTTGCCACCATCGTCGGCCAGACGCTGAGGGTCGGCCGTGAGTAGTGGTTCGAAATCGATCTGGCAGCTTTCCATCATTTTCCGGACCCGGGGCGTAACGGTGCAGAGCAAATATTGAGCCCCCATGCACCAGGCCAACAACGGAACCATGTTGACCATGATCATTCCGGCCGTCAGATGATGAGAAATCAAACTGCCTATTTCAGCAATAACTGACCGATCAATCATCTTTTCAAAACGCTGGGACAGAATCGTTTCTATCGGTTGCGACAGGTATTGCTCCGAGAAAAGTGTGCGGTCATCCGCAAAAGTTATACCGGCGCAAGAAAGAATCCGTTCCTCACTGTCCTGGGTGACCGCAAAATACTGCGGGCTCGGTTCTACGGATGCCTTATAAGAGCTGCGAAACTTTTCTTTCACAACTTCAGTCGCCTGCATCCATAACGGCGTTTGACTTTCCGTGACGCGTACCAACACTTCGCCCTCCTATCCCTGCTCAGGGTTCTCTGTAAGTGGAACGAGAATATATTGAGGAAATTTCCCACAGACTATTTAAAAAACCAATTGCTTCCACTAATATATAAATAAATAACCTTGTCACAAAACACGACGTAACGTGACACACATGGATTTTCACCGAGATGGACCTTTATGCTTAATAGCAATCTGCTAAGAAAACTGGATATGCAGGACCTTATGGTTTTCGTGGCTGTGTATGAACAAAGAAGCGTCACCGAGGTCTCCGAAACCCTTTGCGTCAGCCAGTCCACGGTGAGCTACTGCTTGAAAAAGCTGCGCACGAGTTTCGACGACGAGCTCTTCATCAATACCCGCAATGGCATGTGGCCAACACACAAAGCCGCCACGATGTACAGCCATGTTCTCAAAATCCTGAAAACCATAAACATATGCCACTCCGGACGACACTCATTCGACCCAGCGCAAAAAGAGATCACTTTCAATATTTGCGCACCTGAATATTTTGAACTTCTTATACTTCCAAATTTATTGAAACGCTTTATCGGCAGTAGTTTTCCGGTCATTGTAAACATCCAGAAATTCCACAGAGACATTCCTAACGAAGAACTTATAGATGGCCGCTTCGATCTGGTCATTTGTTTCGGCCCCAACTTTCATCACAGCGCTAAAAACTTGAAATCACAAGTACTGCTGGAAGATGACCTGGTCTGCGTCGTCGATAAAAACTTCGCGCCTCCAGAGGGTGAGTTCAGCCTGGACACCTTTGTCGCACGCCAGCATATCTTCCCCACCCCATGGACTTCAGACACCAATATGGTGGATGGCTGGCTCAGCAAATGGGACTACACCCGCCAAATTGTCGCACGGGCCAATAGCTACGTTGCGGCACTCAACATGATCCCCGGGACCGATTTCGTTCTCACTCTGCCTCGACGCATCCATATGCTGATCAGTAATGAATCCAGATTCAGCCATTGCAAACCGCCGATGGGTTTACCGAACTTCACACTGGACATGTTGTGGAACGAGAAACCAGGTCAAGACAGCGCCAACAACTGGTTTCGCGAACAAATTGTCAGCGTATGCGCGCAAGACGGCTTTCTGTAATAAGACTTATTAACATATAACTTCAGTTTAGTGATCGACCGCAGCCAAGTGTCCGGGCGTAACTTCAGTGCTTGGCCGGGTGGGATATTCAGCGCCTGGTGGCCTGATACCGATCACTTTCGCGCGGTCCGCGCTGATCCAGATAATCCCTGAACCCCCTCCAGGCCAGAACGCGCTGGGCGATATGGCTGGCGATTTGAACGCGCAGGTCGTGTCACCTACACGTTGTGTCCCACATCTGACAATGAAGTTTCCTACAAAGCATTCTCTTGGCACTATCGTTCCGTTATCCTTTTGTGGATAGGTTGCGCTCAAAACAGAACAGGGAGTTCATCGAGATGGGGCAGATGCTTAACAGCAATTTACTTAGAAAGCTCGATATGCAGGACCTCATGGTGTTCGTCGCCGTGTATGAACAAAGCAGCGTCACCGCCGTCTCCGAAACCCTCGGGGTCAGCCAGTCCACCGTCAGCTACTCGCTGAAAAAGCTGCGCACCGGCTTCAACGATGATTTGTTCATCAACACCCGATCAGGAATGCGTCCGACCTACAAAGCCACCACCATGCACGAGCATGTGCTGAAGATTCTGGAAGGCATCAACTTCTGCCATTCCGGAGCTCAAGCCTTTGATCCGACTCTAAAAGCCGTCACGTTCAACATTTGCGCGTCGGAATACTTCGAACTGCTGGTGCTGCCGCGGCTGTTGAGGAACTTCGACTTCGCCAACCTGCCGGTGATCGTCAATGTGCAAAAACTCGATACCGCCCTGCCCGTCGATGAACTGCGCGATGGCAGTCTCGATCTGGTGATCTGCTTCGGTCCCGACTTTCAACACAGCCACTCTGACTTCAAATCCAGGAGGCTGATCGAAGACGAGCTGATTTACGTCTTCGATAAACGCGCAACCCCGCTGGAATCGCGTCCAGGTTTGCGATCGTTCGTTGAACATCGTCACGCGCCCCCTCCACACAAGACCTTCGACCCCCACAGGGTCGATCACAAACGACAGCTTATCGCGCGATCCAACAGCTACAGGGCAGCCCTCAAGATGATCACCGGCACCGACTTCATCCTGACGCTACCGCGGCGCATTCAAACGCTGCTGGCCAATGAGGCGGTATTCAGTCATTGCGAAGCACCGAATGGCTTGCCAGGATTTACCCTCGACATGCAATGGAGCGAAGCCAGGGATCAGGACAGCGCCAATACCTGGCTTCGCGAGCAAGTGGTCAAAGCCTGTGGTGAACAAGGTTTGCTCTGAACCCAAGACCTGACCTGTCAGAGGCCGATGGCAGTCTTGGTGTAGGACTCTCGATCAATATCCAGAATTTCCGCACACAACTGCACTTCTACGTTGGCCGGCCATTCGCACAAGTCCTGCACCACGGCCAGCAGGCTTTCAGACAACTGCTTTTTGATCTCCGGCGAACGCCCGCTCAACAGCGCCAGCTTGACATGCACAAAAGCGCGCTCGCCCAATGCGGTGCCAACCTTGAAGCTTTCGACCTTCACTGCACGGCTCTTGATATCGAACTCGGCCGCAAACTGACCGGAAGCCATCAGCGCATTGTTGAGTCGCATCAACGCTACATCGGTATTCAGTTCGGGCAAGTTGGCGGTGTATTCCATGTGCAGGTGAGGCATGACGGGACTCCTGAAGATTGGCAGAAAGGTCGTACATATAACACAGCGCCGCCCTGCTCACCGGGACAGCGGAAGGATCGGCCGCTCACTCATGAACGCTTCCAGGCGCGAACGTAACCAGCGTTCAGCTGGATCGCTGTCAACATGGCTGAGCCAGACCATGGACAAATCCAGGGTCGGTGTTTTGAACGGAAACGGTTCCTTGAACAGTTGGCCGGACGCGGCCATCGCCTCGGCCGTGTAATCGGGCAGGCTGGCGATCAGATCGGTGCCGGCGAGCAAGGCCGGCAAAGAACTGTACTGCGGGACGGACAGCACCACGTGGCGAGTACGACCGATCTCCGCCAGCCATTCATCGGCGTAGCCACTGACATTGGCGGTGTGAGACACCAGCACATGCGGCCGCGAGCAATACTCATCAAGCGTCAGGGGCGTCTCGGAGGCATCGGCGCGCAATACGCTGGGCTGGATGTGTCGCAGCAATTTGCGCTTGGCGTTGGCCGGCAAGCCGCGGGTCTGGCTGATACCGACGGTGATATCACCGGACGCCAGCAGATCGGGAATGCGCCAATAGTCGACATGCTGAACCACGAACACCACCTTCGGCGCTTCCTGGCGCAAAGCGCGCAGCAACGGCGGCAACAGGCCGAACTCGACATCATCCGACAGCCCGATGCGAAACGTCATGGTGCTGCTGAGCGGATCGAAATCGTGGGTCAGGCTCAAGGCCACCGACAGCGAATCCAGCGCCGGTGACAGGTGCTGAATAATCTCCTCGGCCCGTGCCGTCGGCTCCATGCGATGGCCAACCCGAATGAACAGCGGATCATTGAACATCGTCCGCAAGCGGTTCAGCGCCGCACTGATGGTCGGCTGACCGAGGAACAGCTTCTCCGCCACCCGTGTGACGTTGCGTTCGAGCATCAAAGTCTCGAACACCACCATCAGGTTGATGTCGGCCTTGCGCAGTTCGTTGCGATTCATCCGTTGCACCCCGGTCCCAAATCTGCCGACAGTTTAGGGAGGTGTCGCAATCGGCGTCTATGCAGCCAGGCAAACGACCTGCTCCATAAAAACCCGGGACACTTATCCCACAGACCGCCCGGTAAAAACGAAGCTGCTCTCACTGAGCAGCTTCACCGCCTGAAGCCTAGATTTCCTTGACCGGGGTCTGATCGTGAGTCCCCTTGATCAAACTGATGGCGTGCACGCAATCAGACTTGTTGACGTAAGCCTCCCCGCTGGCAATCGTTTCATGATTCCCCGCCCGCAAACGCCAGCGCCATTGGCCCTTGCCGGTCTGTGCGGTGCCACGGGTTTGCCTGTAAATCTCAAAATACATTGATCGCTCCTTGCGATGGCTGATTACGACAGGTCAGTGACCTGCAAAACCAGAGTAGATGAGGAATTTCTGAGGCAAAGTCTTTCAATGTCAGGGGATATTTCGGGGAAAAACCCTTGATTGACGAAACGATCAACAAATACGGGGAGTGGTAATTCGAACGACTCGGCGGAGCAACTTTTCCCGTGAATAGACATATCTTTCTTACGTTGTTGTGTAAGCGCCCGACCAACACACCTTGCCAGCAAGGCGAAATGATTTGAATCCAATTCGCTCCTTGTAGAGAATCGCCGTCTTTGCCTCGAAAGGATGCGCGCGATGAAGTTCGAAGGGACTTTCCAGTACATGGGCACTCACGGGATCGTCTTCAACGTCTCGCATATCACCCTTACCGACAGCGAACGCGGACGCCTGCGCGAGCTGCATTTTGGCGAGGCGAAAAGCGCCCACTATGAGGTCAACAGCAAGGTCGTCGAGGTGTACGACAAGATGCAGGCCAAGAGCCTGCCGTGCGTGATGATGATCGGCATCTCCAAGCCGCTGACCCGGCAACAGGGCGATGTCCTCAATGCCCAACGCACCAAGATCGCCAACCTGGCCGCCTCCGCCTTCGGTGGCGCTGCCGGTACTGTGGGCGGTTTAGCCGGACCTGCAGGCAGTGTCGCCGCAGGTACTGTTGTAACGGCGGGTGTGCGCTCGTACGTCAATGACGCTCTGCCCACCTACCATGCTGGCGACGTAATCGTCAGCATCCAGGCGCAAGTCAATGGTGGGATTGGCCCACAGCGCTCTTCCGAATCCCTGATCATCAAGACCTGAGTGGGGCTGCACATGTCCGAAATTACCCAGACGGTCATCGCTGTGGCGCTGGCCTTTCTACTTGATCGGCTTCTTAAGCCGTACCCGCTGCGCAAGTGGCTAGGGGTGACGCTGGTGGTGGCAGGCGCAATCGGCGGCGTTGCACTGAGCCAGACCCAGTTGCTGGGCTTTGACTTGGGATTGATGTCGGTCCTTGCCGTGCCGGTGGGCGCGGGGCTGTTCGTGACCAGGCGGCGGTTTGAGCAGATTGGCTGAAGGGATGTAGGGATTTATCGCGTTAACCAGCAAACTAGCTCATACGATCCTAGATGCGCCCAATCCTCTGATGCTGACCCGTTCAGCCTTATGTTTGGGCCTTCTCCTTCATCGGTGATGCAACAGCATTTCGAGCACTGCGGACAAGTCACTCAGCTTCACTCTTATTTGGTATTGGACGAGGTAGCTGAAAACGAGAACCCGAATTACGCTTCTTGGCGTCGTAGTTGCCGATACAGACTTGAAGAGTCAGGTTTCAGGTTGCATACGAAGCCTCCCAAACTCTATCAAAGCTCAGAAAAGGCTTCGATCACCAAAACCACTGTCGATATAGCTGTCGATATTTTACTGCATTCTGATCGACTGGAGCGAGTGGTGCTCGTGAGCGGAGATGGTGATTTTGTAAGACTCGTGCAAGCTCTTCAAGATAAAGGTATTTGGGTGGACATTGCCGCACATAAGGGTGTGTCACGCGACATCGCAAAAATCTGCAACTCTCTGATCGATCCGCTCATGATCCCGGGAGTGCACTACTCGCCGGATAACACCTATCAATATATTTTTCGAGTCGTTGCCTTTGATTCACGAGAGATGCAGATCGATATCGAGTATCTGGATCGCTCACCGCAATCACTGTCACCTCATGATCCTGCCTGGGTGAGGTCGCGTATTGCAGGGACAAAAGAGATGTATATGTCTCGGCGTTTCAAACCAGGCAATATACTGGCATGGACAGGTGCCAGTGGGCTTGCCGCCTACCATGATATTGACTGAATTCCGTGGCAGCATTCGCCGGATGCTGCTATCGAAGACTGGAGACCGCAATCGATGAAAATCAATGTTTACTCAAAATAAAAAGTCATTGCCGCTTTCATGGTAATGAGCGTTGTAAATTCTTCTGTTTATATTGACTCACTATTGAGTTGCAATATTTAAGCACTTTAAGACTTCTAAATTTTGGCAAGAAGACAATGAATATCCCGATCAAAAGCATAAAGTTGCCCGAAGACTGCCCCGCTGATATCTCTCTATGGCTAGCTCATGTCAGATTCGATCTACCACCAGACAGCAGCTGTTTCTCTGAGCTCTGCGCAGATGAAAAAATGCGCCTTGCGGCTTTCCACCAAACGGCTGATGCCGCTCGCTTTGCATCGACTCGAGCGGCTTTACGAATACTGCTGTCAGAAAAGCTGGGCAAGCCTCCTGGACAAATATCGTTCACAGTGGACGCATACGGGCGGCCGAGCGTGAAAAACATACCTTGCTGCGAAGCGGAGTTCCCCTTTCTCGACTTCAATGTTTCCCACTCAGGTGAGTACGGCCTGATCGCCTTGTCAATGAAACGCCGGGTAGGTGTCGATATACAGCAGCATACTAAGCTCGATTGGCGTGAAGTCGCTGCCGTCACACTGAGCACCGACGAGTCTGCTCATATCGACCAACTAGATGCACCGAATCAATTGGCTACATTTTACGATTACTGGTCGACCAAAGAAGCTTTGCTTAAATGCGTAGGCGTTGGAATTTCGTATGGTATGAAACGTATATCAGTTCACCCGCGCTCACAGCGCAGTGTAAAGTGGTTACATCCTAACAACGGCGTAACACGCTGCTATGCGGCTGCTCCTGTCGACGCCCCGAAAAATTACGCTGCACAGCTTGCATGGTCTATTACCGACCCATGTTAACGTGGCTCGCACGAAAGTCATGGGCGCGCTGTAATGCAATGCCCATGCTCATTGAATACAATCAATCATCTCTCGCAGTCCCCTCCGATGCGTACAGCATGAACTTGGCATTCTATGCTCAGTAGTCGATTGGCTAACTTCATTAGCGCAATTTGTTGGCTATCAGTCGTCGTTGAACAGAAACGCAGGAAAGTATTGCTCCCTTCCTCTGCTTTCACTCCAGACTTTGTCAATAGATCATAAGCTCTTCTAGCGATCGCAGTTCCAGTCTCGATAAGTTCCAATTGATCACCGAACAGATGTTTTATGTGTGGGGCCAGTAAAGCGAAGTGTGTGGAGCCGAGCACAACCGTATCGGCACCCGCCAGTATCATCGGTACCAGATATTTCTGAAGTAACGTAGAGATGTCCGGTGAGTTGATATCGCCCTGTTCGATCAGCTCGACAAGGCCGTGGCCTGCTTGGCAAATAAAACTGCAATGACCGCTATAGTAGGAAAGAAGATCCCGCAGTTTCTCGCTGCGTAGCGTTGCGGCTGTTGCCAGCACTCCAACAATACCGGTAACGGACACCAGCACTGAGGGTTTGATCCCAGGTTCAACTCCCACAATGGGAACCTTCAATTGGTCTCGCAGACTCGCAATTGCGTGTGTGGTAGCAGTATTACAAGCAACAACCAACATCTTCGCGCCCTGCTCCACGAGCCATTTGGCCAACGCCGCGCTACGCTCGCGGATAAACTCGTTTGTCTTCTCGCCATATGGTGCATAGCGCGAGTCCGCCAGATAAATTATCGATTCGTCAGGGAGCCGCCGGCGAAGTGCTTCCAGTACCGAGAGACCTCCCAAACCCGAATCGAATACGCCAATAGGTGCAGAGTTACTGATCATAATATCGAACCAATGATTGTAATTTACTCCGGGGCGCCGGCTCTGATGCAATCACTGCGTATTGTTTGAAAACCGCAAATAATACGCACCGTGAAGAGTCCAATCGGGTATACCCGACTGATTTCTCGTGCTTTGTTTCGCATCAATACTGACCGTGCCGCCGCGCCTAGAGCTGCGTCTACACGCCTGTTTGTGATTGTCCCGCTGGGTTTCCTGTCGTCGCAGGATGCGTGGTCCCTGAATCGCCACGCACCGGGTGTTGGTTTTAGCTCACTTCACCCTTTTGCGGCGTACGCGCTACCCAGCTTTCACGTGCGCCTCGTTTGTAATCGTCGAGCTCGGTCCAGTCTGTTATCCCCTGTGACTTCCAATCTACGCGCTCGTATTCAAGACCGAAGTGATCGAAAAGCATTTCGACCAGCGAGGGATTTGCCCAGCCCATCAGGCCACTTGGACGAGCCGTCGCGCCTGGCGCTTGTGCGTCTTCATACAGGAACACCAGATTACCTGTGCGGCTATGAGAACTTGGAACGATATTGGCAAGCCAACCCTGTATCCGCTTCATCAGGCCAGCGCCACGGGTTCCACCTTGTTGGGTTCGTGTCACGAACGAGTTCACGCGATAGTTTCGTAAGCGTTCGCGCAGATTCCATTGCTCCAACGCGACCCACGTGTCGAGTATGAAGGTGCCCGGAGCGATCCGACTGACTTCGCGCATAATCTCGATATGCTCAATCAAGTGGCTCAAGACGCCGAAGCAAAGGATCGTATCGAATGCGCCGGGCTCGACGCTTTTCAGGTATTCGACTAGATCCCCACAGATCACTTCATAGCTGTCGTTGCTGTGACCGCCTTGCGCCAGATTTTCCTGCGCACTTATCGTGTGATCGGCCCGCACCTCCACTCCGACGACTTTACTCGCGCCATGGGCAAGCGCGGCATGCATGAAGCGTCCGTCGTGACTCGCCAGATCGAGCACTTTTTTGCCCTTGAGCGCGTCCGCGTATCGACTCAGCAGTACTTCGGATCGCCAGTTCAAACGATGCGCGTTCGCGCGGACGTTGCTCGACTCTAAGAAAATTGATTTGGAAAAATCGATGCTTCGTTCACTCAATTGACTCGACATATCTTGACTCGCACAGGATTAAATAAAGTGGCCAAAGCCCAGGTATCTGGCCGCATCTTCTCCCTTGAATGGGCAAGTATTGCGGCCAAGCTAAAGAACGCTGAATTACGCCGTCGCAGGTTCCGTTTTTTTCACGCCGCTCACTCCCAAAGGCACGTCGCCCCTGACGCAAACACGGTGCGCCAGACGCCGCCCCGAACCGTAGTCGTCCACCGCCGTATGCATCGTGCAGCGGTTGTCCCAGACCGCGACGTCGCCCTTGGACCAGTGCCAACGTACGACGAACTCCGGCCTCTGCATGTGTGCATAGAGGAAGTTGAGGAGGTGGGCACTCTCTGAGGAACTGAAGCCGACGATATGCGAGGTCATGAATGGATTGACGAACAGGCACTTGCGACCGGTTTCCGGATGCACACGAACGACGGGGTGTTCGGCGCCGAAGACGTTCGAAAAATCAATGTCGTTACGACCCTTGGTCTGAAACGCACCAGGCCGCTCCGCGTATTGTTTGCTCAACATGTCGTGGACAGCAGTCTGTCCTTCAAGGAATTGCTGCATCGAGCCAGACAAGGTCGAATAGGCCGATTCACAGTCCGCCCACATAGTATCGCCGCCGCTCTCTGGCACTTCTTTTACACAGAGAATGCCCATGGCTGTAGGCCGTTTCGCGATACTCAGATCCGTATGCCAGATAGAAGCCCGACCACTGGCGACATCACCGTCGAAAATGGTGAGCTCCGGCGTCTCTTTAGGCTTGGCCGCGAAAGACGGGAACTCGGTTTCTACCGTACCGAACAGGCGGCCGAATGCGATTTGTGTGTGCGTCGGCAGCGCCGGCTGATCGGTGAACAGCAACACCTTGTACTTCAGCATCGCCTGTCGAACTTCTTCTATATTTGCGCTTTCTACCAGATCGCAAATGTTGCATCCACGAACTTGCGCGCCAATCGTCCCGCTCAGAGGGCGAATATCTAATGTTGCCATTTCATGCACTCCTTGTTGCCTGATTGATACTGCAATCACCAGCATCAGCGGTGGACTCGAACAGGTCCTTCGCGAAGCCGTATAACTCCATGTCGAACTGATTTCTTTCTGTGACGTAGCTCAGACACGACTCGGACAGCGTCACATCCGGACCGTAAGCACCTTCGTTTTGCCGCTCCAGTTGCGGCAAATCCCACATAAAGTCGCGCGCAAAACGATTCATCGATCGATCGAATTGCTCGGTCAGACCGAACGCGGTAAAGCGCTCAACAAGGTTGTACTTGGCCTCGTCCAGATGCCGCTGCGACACACGCTCGCGCACCGAGCCGAACCGGGCACCTGAGATCGCCCGCACCTGATAGTTGTCCAAATCGATGCTGGCATCGCTCTGCAGGAATTGCTCAAGCCCCAGGCGCCGCTGTAACAGGTAGGAGTGCAGATAGTTGCTGCGGTCTTTGAGCGCGTAAAAATAGAAGGAAATCAGTCGTTGAATCGGCTCCCTCAACAACGTCACATGATGGATGTCACGCAGATCGCTATCGAAGCCGTAGACGAAATGGCCCCGCAACATATCGAACCCAGCTTTCTCGCTGGCGCTCAGGTTACGGAACGCATCGATCTTCTCGTTCACCACGCTGCTCTGTTCGTCGCCATAGAATTTCGCGGACTGACTTCCGCAATACAGGTCGTCAAGCATAGTGCCGAACGACGTACCTGCCGTTCGGGGGATGTGGACAAACGCGATCCGGGGATTCGCAAGGCTCATTGCGCCCCCCCAATGGAGACGCTTTCCCATAGTTCCTGCAGCGAGCTCGCTACGCGCTCAGGGCAATCACGCAGTAAGTAGTGCCCGACGCCGGGGTATTCCACGAGTCGGGTCTGGGTCCCAAGGTGGTTCCAGTCCTGGAATCGCTGTTGATAGCTTGGTACCAGTTGATCCTCTGTGCCGACCAGACACCACACTGGAATATGCAGGTTCTCCAGAGCATTGCGCCCCATGTCTGCGACCAGGTGGTTGTAGTAGCCGTCAGCCATCGAGCAGTCGTAGCGGAAGTCGTGCATGAAAAACGCTAATTCGTCTGGCTGCACCGGCAGTGTTGAGCCTACCGATCCCAGGAAATTGATGACCTCCCTGTCGGTACGCAAGTCCTTGGCGCTAATGGCGGTACGCATTAGTGCCCCACCAATGCACAATCCGCGCAAGTCAGCCGAACGTCTTTTCAGTTCGCGCGCCACGCTGATTGCCAATGCCGAGCCATTGCACTGGGCAAATACGATAATCGGCAGCATCGTTTCTTTCAGCAGACCGTCGCAAATCTCGTTCGTCAGACGTGCGACTTCATCGATCATCGCCGCCTCGTTGCCGACGTCGTTGCGCGGAAACTTCACCGCGTACAACGCCAACTTGCGAGGAAGTGCAGCCATCGCACGACCCGTTTCAATGAAGTTGACGGGACCGCCCGCCGAGTTGGCGAAACAGACGACAACGGCTTCGGCTGTCGTCAGGTCCCCGCTCATTGGCACCAGAGTGCGCTGAGCGTCGCTGCTGCGCGAGGCAAGGTGCGCGGCGAGCGTCTCTATCGTCGGAAAATTGTAGATATCCGTTACTTCAAGCGGCGGGCCGTATTTCGCCGCAATACGGATCGCCTTGAACGAATCACCGCCGAGCTCGAAGAAGTCGTCGCGGATGCCTATCGCTGGATTGGCCAGCACCCCACACCAGATATCCGCAAGATGCCGTTCAACATCGGTCGTTGGTTCGACGTATTCCGAACGCGGCGCATCATCTTGGAACTGAGCGAGCAACGCCCGGCGATCCACCTTGCCGCTTTGCAGCTCAGGCAGGTGTGTTGAGAAACGGAAAACCGACGGCACCATGGACGGCGGGAGCTTGGCTTTCAGCTCATCGATAATGTGTTCGCGATCGCCCTCGTTGTGCGGCACGACATAGGCACACAAGAACGCTTCGCGTCCTTCGGGCCGGATGTCGAGCACCGCCGCCTGACGCACGGCCGCAATTTCGAGCAGATTCGATTCGACTTCTCCCAATTCGATCCGCATGCCGCGGATTTTCACCTGATTGTCTTTTCTTCCGTGATACAGCAACACGCCATCCGGACGCATCACGCCGATGTCGCCGGTGCGATACAGACGTCCCTTGTACTTATCCGGAAACGGGCTTTCCACAAACGCTTTGGCTGTCGCCCCTGCCATCCCTACGTAACCGCGTCCAATGCCGACACCGCTGACGACGATTTCTCCTTTCACCCCGAACGGCACGGGTCGCAACTCGTCATCGACGACATAGATGTCAAAGTTGGCGAGTGCCCGGCCTACCGGAACTGGATTGACGATGACGTCATCGGCTGTCATCACGTGGTGTGTGATGTCGTCCGATGCTTCGGTCGGACCATATGCATTGACCGCTTTACTGGTCGGAAACAGCTTGAACCAGCGTCTGAGAAGCGATGCATCCACCGCTTCACCAGTGACCAACAGGAACTGCAGGTCTAACGCGGGTCGTTGTAGCGGCCGCTCCTCCAAGAACTCGATCAGCACCAGCAAGTACGTTGGCACGACTTCCAGCACCGTGATCTGGTCCTGCACAAGACGGCCGATAAAGCCGGCAATGTCGTTGACAACGCGCTCGTCATACACAAACGTTGTGCCACCCTGGGTCAATGCAATAAACATCTGCCAGACCGACACATCGAAACTCATCGAGGCATTCTGCACAACGCGACTCGCGTCGTTCATCTCCAGATCGATTGCCTTGTTCGCAATATTGTTCAGCATGCCGATGTGCTCGACCATCGCGCCTTTCGGTTTGCCGGTCGATCCGGAAGTGAATAGCACGTAACTCAGATCATGGGCGGAAACATGGATATCCGGGTTTTCGTCGCATGCTTGTGCTCCCTCTATCAGATCGCCGTAGGTCGCTGTGCGAACGTCGGTCATCGGTGCCGCGAATGCTGCGACATCCGTGTCCTCGATTAGCAGCGTCGCCTCCGCAATCTGCAACATCTCGCGCACACGCTGCTCCGGTAGTACCGGGTCGATAGGAATGTACGCCGCACCGACCTTCCAAATGGCCAGGATCGTGACGATAAGTCTGTCGCTTCGCGGGATGCGCACGCCAATCAATGCGTCCGTGCCCAGGTTCGGGAAAGACGACAGAAGGCTGTTCGCCAGACGATTCGCTGCACAGTTGAGATCGTCGTAGCTGTAGCTATACTCGTTGAAAACCAGCGCCTGCTTGCTCGGTGTGGCGGCCGCATGATCCTCGACAAGATGCGGGACGAGGAGCCTGCCCAACCGAAGATCGCCCTGTCGCAACGTACGGCTGACTTCCACGCCATCAGTTTCGATATCGTAGGCAGCCAAGGCCGTATCGCCACGACCAAGGGCTGTGCCTACCGGCTCGTCAAGACGATTGGGTATGTTGAGGAGAGCCGTTTCAAACTTATCAGCCATAGTGTGAACATCCTTGATGTGGAATCGCGAAGAGTTGAAAGCTATTTCCAGTCCGAGGCGTGTCCCCGGCTTGGCCGACACCGTGAGGCCGTAATGGGTCTCTTCGGCGTAGCCGTAATCAGTCAGGCCGAGCAGCTCGTTCGAGTCGAGCGACACTTCGGGGTAGTTCTCGACGATCAATACGCTGTCGAACAACGATTGACCGTTTCGAATTGCGCTTTCGCGCTGGATCTGGAGCAGATCGAGGCTGGCATGTTCTTCGCGCTCGATATGAGCGTCGTGAACGCTGCGCAACCAGTCCCGCAGACTCAGGTTAGGGTCGATCGTCAGTCGTGCAGGAACTGTATTGATCAATGGCCCAACGATGGTTTCGACGCCGAGTAGATCAATCGAGCGGCCGGAGACTGTGACGCCGAACACCACGTCTTGTTCGCCGCTGTACTGGCGGAGCAATAGCGCCCATGCGGCCTGAAGCATTGCCGATACCGTGATATGGCAAGCACGGGCAGTGTCAACGAGTCGGCGTGTGTCTTGCTCGTTGAGCTCACGACGCAGTACTGGCGACTCGCCGGCAGGGGATTCAAGCTCGTGCTGTTCAATGCCGAGCGTGGTCCGGCTTGCCAGATTACCCAGCACACCGCGCCAATAGCGTCTGTCTTCGTCCTGCGATCGGCGCTGTCGCCATTCGATGAAGTGGCCGAACGATTGCGCAGCCTGCAGTGTTGGTGCACACCCCGCATGAAGTGACTCGTACGCAGTAAAAACTTCTGCCCAGATCAGTGAAACGCTCCAGCCGTCGAGAATGCCGTGGTGATAGGTCCAGACGAACCGATATCCCTGCGCGCCGCGATCAACGAGCGTCAGGCGGATATGTGAAGCGCATGCGAAATCGAACGGCGTAGACTTATCCGCAGCCAGTATCGCGTCGAACGCAACGACCTGCTGCTGCACATCGAGCTGACGATGATCGACCTCACGCCATGGGCATTCGACATGCGATAGCACCGCCTGCAATGGTTGCTCACGGTCGAACCCGACAAATGCGGTGCGCAACACTGGATGACGATCAATGACCAGCTGCCAGGCTGCCTTGAACAGCTTCGGCTCAAAGGAACCTGCGAAGCTCATAAACACCTGGTTTGTGTAAGCGCTGGCGTGATCGGGCATCAGACTGTGAAACACCATGCCCACCTGCATACCAGTGACCGGGTAGAGGTTTTCGAGCGCTGGGTAACACTCGCGCCAAGCACAAATTTCGTCCGCCGTGACAGATGCAAGGGGAAAGTCGGCCGGCGTCGGACGCCAGCGCGTCGGTAATGTCTTGCAATGGGCCGCTATCTCACACAGTGCATTGACAAACAGCGATGCGAAGGTCTGTATGGTCTGTTGTTCGTATTCTTCGCTCGAGTAATCGATTTCGAACGCCAAGCAGCCATCCTTGACTTCACCGTTCATGCCGAGTCTGTGCTCACGACGGCGTTGCTCACCGATATCATCGCTCGCCACGACATTCAGCACCGAAATGCCAGCCGTTTCGTCGCCGTGGGTATCGATCTGACCGAAGTAGTTAAAGACGATCTCGGCCGGGCTAGCCTCTTCCGCCTCTACCAACGAAGGGTCAGCCACCACGTGTCGCAAGATGCCGTAGCCGAAACCGTGATGGGGTATCGCCCGATACTGCTCTTTGACAGACATGACCGCCGCGGCAACCTGCTCATCCGGCGACCCGTTTCTGCTCGTAAGCGCATTGTTCAGCATCAACACGAGCGGGTAATAGCTGGTGAACCAGCCCACGGTCTGGCTGACGTCAAGCTCATCCGGAGCACCGGCGTATTGACTCAGGGCATAGGTTTCTCGTCCGTGCCCCTCCAGCGCGATCCGTATCGCTTCATGGCCCGTCCAGCGGTATACCGCAAGCAACAGTGCAGTGAGCATCAGTTCATTGATGTGCGTCTGATAGGCGTGATGACTCTCGGTCAGCAGCATCGCGGTTGTCTGCGCGCTCAAACAGGCTACTTCGATCCGTCTAAAGCGGCGCGTGCTGTCGCTCGCCACGCCGTGATCGATAGGTAGCTGCGGCACCGGCTGAGCCAGCGTTTTCAGCCAGTAGTCACGCTCGGCAAGTAGCGCGGGGGCATTGCGCTGCGCCACGATCTCGTTTGCCCACGCCTGGTATGAGTCGGTTTTGTCGTGCAGCGAAATGCTTTCAGTGACTTGCCATTGCGAATAAGCATGACGCAGATCCTCGAGGAGGATGCGCCATGACACACCGTCGACCACAGTGTGATGGCAAATCAGCAACAGACGGGAAGTGCATTGCCCGCCGCGCGTGGCCAGCGCCGCCTTGAATAGCGGCCCGTCTGACAAGTTGATGCAATCACGAGCCTCGCTAAAGAATGCATCGATGTTCTGCGATGAGTTGCCCGAGTGCGCGAAGTTGCGCGTTTCGAGCGAAGCATGTACCTGCAACTCGTCCATCGGAACGAATTCACCGCTCCATTCCCCCTCCCTCGTCTGCAACCGCATGCGCAAAGCATCGTGACGCAGGAACAGCGCGCTTAACCACACCTTGAGGAATGCACAGTCGAGGTCCACCGGAACATCCAGCAGTCGCGATTGGTGATAGTGATTGATCTGCTCCGCGTCGAGCGCAAAGAAGCGCCGGTGGATCGGCAACAATGGCATCGTCTTGACGCTCGCCTGTTGCGAAGGCTTTCTGACCGAGCCGCGAACGTTCGCCGCTAGCCGCTCGATGGTCTGGTGCTGGAACACATCTCGTGCGGACAGTTTCATTCCCTGCTGCCGTGCCCGGGATGCGACCTGAATCGATAAAATCGAATCACCTCCTGCCGCGAAGAAATTGTCGGTGACACCAATCTCTGGCACCCGCAGCACCGATTTCCAGATTTCACACAGCAGGCTTTCAATCTCATTGCGTGCGGCGACCGAAGCACTGTGCTCGGGCCGTACCTCGCCACTGATCGTTTCAAGTTCCTTGCGGTTGAGCTTTCCGGTGATACCTTTCGGTAGGCTGGCGGTGAACACAAACGATGCGGGTACCATATATTCTGGCAAGCGCAGTTTGATCGCCTCCGTCAGCGTCTGTGCCAACAGGGTCGATGCGTGCGAAGCCGTAAGCACCTCACCCTCCATGTGGCCGGACGGCACGACATAAGCGACCAATCTAGTTGGTCCGCCCTCCGCGCTTTGAGCGAGAACGGCGGCTTCACTGACGAGTGGGTGTGCATTCAAAACGCTGGCGATTTCGTCGAGTTCAATTCGATAACCGCGGATCTTGATCTGTTGATCATCACGGCCGAGATATTCGATTTCCCCACTGCGTAGCCAGCGCGCGAGGTCCCCGGTTTTGTATAACGTGCCATTCCTGGCGAACGGATCGGGCAGAAAGCGTTCTTCGCACAGATCTGGGCGATTCAAATACCCGGCGGCGATGCCGCTACCGGCAAGGTAGAGATCGCCCGGCACGCCGATAGGCGCGGGCTGCATATGCTCGTCCAGGACATACGTCCGTACGTTGGCAAACGGTCTGCCAATCGGAATCTTTGTGCCAGGTACCGGAGACGCGTAGGAGTGGCCTGTCGCAAAGACCGTTGCCTCGGTCGGTCCGTACAAGTTCTCAATCGCTGCTGGGCGAAGCCCCGATAACGCATCGTTGGCAAGATCCTTCGGCAACTCCTCACCAGCAACGAACACGTACTTCAGGCAGTGGTTGTTCTGGAAGCGTTCGCTGGCCGACACCTCGGTAACAAACGGACGCAGCATTGATGGCGTGAAGTTCACGTGAGTAACAGCGTGCTGGATCATCTCATCGGCGATCAGGTCGGGCGAGCCTTCGAACTGGGGCGGCAAGATAACCAGAGAGCCCTCGCCGACGAACCAGCCGAACAATTCGGGCACAGATACATCGAAGGCATAGTTGGTTTTCAGCAGATAGCGATCTTCACTTTCCAGCGGATAACGCGCCTGCATTGCGTTAAGCAGATGCGTCACGTTGGCATGAGTGACGACCACTCCTTTCGGCGCCCCCGTAGACCCGGACGTGTACATCACGTAGGCGACAGATTCCGGGGTGGTTTCGGGGGCGAGATGCTCTGTGTGCTGCTCATCTACGACCGGCATCGATTCATCGATGCACAGGACTTTGATCGGCTGCGCCGCGAACTTTTCTTCTCTGATTGTGACCACTGTCAGGACAAACGCTGCTGCACTGTCAGCCAGCATGAATTCGATGCGTTCCGATGGCAGGCGCGTATCGATTGGGACATAGGCAGCACCAGCTTTGAGCACCGCCAGAATTGCCACCAGCATTTCCACTGAACGGTCCAAGCAGATTGCGATCCTGACGTCGCGTCCCTGGATAATGCGGCGTAGTCGTCCGGCTAGTTCGTCGACTCGCCGATTGAGTTCGCAGTACGTCAGCGATTGATTACCGAAGCGGACAGCGATGGCATCAGGTCGCTCCTTGGTCCGCGCTTCGAATAGCTGATGGATGCA
Organism: Pseudomonas sp. EL_65y_Pfl2_R96; assembly: GCF_963970905.1. Classification (NCBI taxonomy): domain Bacteria; kingdom Pseudomonadati; phylum Pseudomonadota; class Gammaproteobacteria; order Pseudomonadales; family Pseudomonadaceae; genus Pseudomonas; species Pseudomonas sp. EL_65y_Pfl2_R96. The sequence goes on from NZ_CAXAQH010000001.1 coordinate 345,231, forward strand.
GGCAGGAGTCGCTTGCGAAAGCTCCGTGGCGTTCCATACGTTGACGACTTTTTCGAGTTCGCCCTTGGGAACACATGACAGCCGGGACACTAGGGCCTTGGGCGTTGCCACGACTTGCTGCAGCAGGACCTCGTATTGCGCCAACATTCCCTCGATCGTGGTGACATCGAAGAGTGACGTAGCGTATTCGATCGAGCAGACGAGACCGTCGCGCGTATTGGCAATTTCCAGACTCAGATCGTATTTTGCGACGCCGATGTCATGGGTAACCAGACGAAACTCCGTGGGTTCAGTACCCTCTTCGTCCAGCAGTTCGTTGTGAAACTCCAACATCACCTGAAACAACGGGGAATGACTCAGACTGCGTTCCTGGCTCGCCAATTCGACGACCTGACGCAGCGGTAGATCCTTGTGTTCGTAGGCTCCGAGAGTAACGTGCACGACGCGCTGCAACAGTTCGTCGAAACGTTCGGTTGGCACCACCTGCCCACGAATGACCACAGTGTTGACGAAATAGCCGACCGTCGATTCGAACCCGTCACCATCCCGCGTCGCCATCGGCGTGCCTATGGCGAATTCTGTCTGCCGACTATAACGCCACAGCAGCAGTTGCCAAGCGGCCATCAATGTCATGAATAGCGACGCACCCCATTTACCGCCGACGGCCGCAACCTGTTCAGCCAGCTCCGACGACAGAACTTTGGTGAATTTGGCGCCATCGGAGTTGCGCACACGTGGACGCAGGAAATCGGTTGGCAGATCGATGACCTGCGGCAGCGCAGCAAGCTGCGTGGACCAGTAGTGGCGCAACTGCGCCAGCCGCGTCGGGGTCAAGCGCGCGTTATGCCAGCGCGCGAACGCTCCCGGTTCTGCACCTGTTGACGCAAGTTTCAGCGCAAGCCCACTGTCGAGTGAGTTGTACACAGTCTCGATCTCACGTGACACGACGACACGTGACCAAGCATCGAATACAGCGTGATGAACCACAAACTGCACGATGAAGTCGTCAGTGTTCATACGATACAGGCACGCCCGTATTAGAGGACCGCTGGCGAGATCAAAGCTTTTCCGGGCGAAAGCAGCGAGCCTCGCATGAAGCTGTTCCTCGCGCGATGCGCCACCGAGTGCGTCGTCCAGCGATACCACCGACCACTCAAATGTCGCATCGGTGGCCACCACCTGCCTTAAACCCCGCTGATCACGTTCAAGGGTTGTTCGAAGCGCCGCATGGCGTCTGACGACTTGAGAGATTGCTTGATGCATGACGTCGGCATGCAGTGGCTTGTCGGAACGCAGAGCAGTCGACAGATTGTAGGCCATCGAACTTCCTTCAATCTGATCCACCAGCCACAGATCTTCCTGCGCCAATGATGCTGCTACGTTGCTCTCATGATCGTCGACATAGGCATCGTGCCCGCTCTGCGTAGGTTGCTGGCTATCCTCGGCGGCCGTATTCGTCGAAGGGACTGTGCTTTGCCCGTTTTTACGCACAATCAGATCGGCCAGTTCTTTGATGGTTGCGCAACCCAGCACATCCAGCGGCGTGATGACGACCTGGCTGAAACGTCGAGTTTCCCGTACCAGCTCCTGCAGCGGCAAGTCGTCGCCCCAATGTTCGGTCAATGCTTCGTCAATGCCAATGTTGCCTAAATCCAGGGCCTCCGAGAGATGCTCGCGCAACTTCTCCGCAAGCGTTTCCCCGTAAGTGCCGACCACTTGACTCATCATTGTTCCCTCAAAATTCGTCTTTCGTTAGGGTTCGCGCGAAGCGACATTCAGGGTGTTGCGATTGCTTTGACCAATAGGCACACAGATTCGGATCACACGGGCAGAGCTTCCCGTTGAAGGCTTTGCAACACGTCCGCCAGGCGCTCCACATAGCCTCGCAATTCAGGCACTGCCGTGGCTTCCCAATCGCGTGCCTGAAGGAATGGTCCGACGTAATGCAGCCAGCGCGACGCAACTCCTTTGCAATCTATTAGCGCCCCAAGGTGGTCGACCTCAAGGCCGATACCAAGTACGTCAGATACCAACAGTCCATCGGCGCGCAGGGACGAGAGCAGTGGGTCCGCCAAATGGCGAAGATCGGGGGTCGTGCAATTAATCACGGCGGCAACATCGAGTCGCTCCTCGGTCTGGGCGCTACGGCGACGCAGACAAACGCCGACGCCATCGGCTTTAGGGGCGTAACCGACGACACGTGCGGCCAGCAGCGTGAGCCCGCCGCGCTCGATCTCTGCCTGCAGACGTGCACCCGGTTGTGGTGCGCAACGGTGACGGTGGACATCCCAGTAAGGACGCACATGACGCAAGAAACGTTGGCGCTCATTTGTCGGCAGTGCGTGCCACAGTTGCGCAGTCGCCGATCGCAGCCCGCCGATCACGTCCCGCCAGTCACCGCCGGCACGGGTGTGCTGCTCGACCGAGTCACGCACTGCTCGCACATAGTGGCGCACGCTGCAATCGGTGAGCATGCGGTGAGGCAGTCGCTCGTCATAGGTGGGTTGCGCGTTCAGTTCACGATGCGGCTGAGGGATCAGGCCGCGACGAGAAATAGCCTGGATCGGCCCCCGATGGCCGCGATCACGCAGATCAAGCACCACATCCACCATTGTCAGTCCGCTGCCGATGAGCAGAACGGGGTCGTCAGCACCGATATTGCGTAATGCGCCTGGACGCCAAGGGTCATGCACATAGCGCGGTTCTTCGTAAAATGATCGTTGTTCGGGCGCTATCGATGGCTCTTGGCGGGCGTAGTTACCGATGCTCAAGACGATGCGGTCGGCATCGAAGTGCTCTCCGTTCTTCATCAAGAGGCGAGCTCCCTCGCCATCTTTACGAGGTACCACCTGTACTACTTCACCGATGACGCTGTGCAGTTCACAGCCCGGCGGCGCCTTTTCGGCCGCATCATTGAGCAATGCCTCGAGGCAATCACCATAGAGACGGCGCCCCACGAAAGACCCCGATACAATACTGGGGTCGCAACGCCTGGCATATTCATGAAAGCTGTCCTCTTCACCTGCCAGCGCACTCATTCTGCCGGCCGGCACATTGAGCACATGCGCGGCGGTACGGGTGCCATAGGCAACACCCCGGGCCATCGTGCCTGACCTGTTGATCAAAAGAATTCTCAGCGGTGTGACCGGTGGGCGGCGCAGTAGATGTACCGCCAGCGTCGAACCGCAGAAACCGGCACCGATAATCGCAATGGTCTTGGTCTTCATTCCCGCTTCCAATTCGATGTAACGTTTTGTTTCATCAGACTATGAGTGGTGTTTACGCCGAGGCGACCGAATCACCATGCGACCTGTCGATGTGAGCACCCAGGCAGTAACCCGATTTGCGTCAATTGCGTTGCACAGTCGAACCGTCGTTCCATCCGCCACCCAGCGCCTTGGCGAGGAAAACCAGGGAGCCTGCCTGACGACCATTAATGCGTGCTCGCTGTCGCTCACTGTTGAGCAGCAGCTGCTGTGCGGTGATCACGTCGAGGTAGTCGACCAGTCCGTCGCGATAGCGATACGTCGACAAATTCACCAACTGCTGCGCATCGTCGACCGAGGCATTCACATCATTCAGCGCAGCGTCGAGCACCGCGAGATTGCTGACCGCGTCCTGGACTTCCTGAAAGGCTGTCAGCACGGTTGCGCGATAGCGCGCGTTCGCCGCGACATAGCCCGCCTGCGCATAGGCGACCCCCGCCGCATTACGCCCGCCATCGAACAGCGTCTGGCTAATCGAAGTCCCCAGTGACCAGATCATGCTGGGGGCGTTTGTCAGCGTCGCGAACCGGGTACTTTGCCAACCCACCTCAGGCGACAACGTAAGGCTTGGAAAGTAGGCCGCGCGGGCGACGCCGGTTCTGGCATTCGCCGCCGCCATTGCACGCTCTGCGGATGCAACGTCCGGACGACGCAGCAACAACTCGCTTGGCATACCAATCGGTAATACAGGCAACTTGAGCGGATCAACTTTTGGCGCAAGCGAAAATTGCGGTGCCGGTACGCCGATCATTGCGGCAATCGCATGTTCGTATTGTGATCGTCGCGTCAAAAGCAGTCGCGCTTGGGTACGGGTCGTATCGAGTTGTGCGCGCTGCTGCAACACACTCAGTTCAGAAACCTGTCCGAAACTGTTTTGCGCACTAACGAAGTCAAGCGCCTTCTGCTGCCAGGCGATCGAACGCGTCAGTACATCACGCTCGGCATCAACCTCTCTGAGGGCGAAATAGGTAGCCGCAAGTTGCGCGGTGATCACCAATCGCGCATTCGATAGATCGTTGGCCTGCTGCTGCATATCGGCTTTCGCCGATTCGACCTCACGCCGTATGCGGCCGAACAGATCGAGTTCATAGCTGGCCGAAAAAGCCGCGATTACATTGTTCTGCACAGTTGATTTGTTAGGCGAATCGTAGTCGGTCAACGGCCGGTTCGCGGAAATCCGGCGACGGTCCAGTTCGGCCGACAATCCAATTTGCGGTAGTTGCTCGGACGAAACCGATGACAGCGTTGCGCGTGACTGGTCGTAATGCGCAACCGCTTCGCGCAACGTCTGGTTGTTCTCCAGCGCTGTTCGCTCCAGCGTGTCGAGTTCATCGATACCGAACACCGTCCACCAGTCCTCATTGAGCGGCTGAGGCGCGACGGGATGCCAGTACGAGTATTCTGGATCGATCTTCCACGTCGTCGGTGTTTCGACCTCTGGCCGACGATAGTTCGGTCCAACGGTACAGGCGGTCAGCAAGCCCGATATCAGCGCGCAGCCCATCCCCAGCCAAACGCGAGTTCCATACCCGCACTTGAGTGTTCGATCAATCGTGTTGCTGCTAGTCATTCCACATATCCTTGTGCATCGGCCGCGACGATCCCGAAGGCAGGTCTCGTGCGGCTTCTTTTAGTCAGCGTGTTGCTATCTTTCAGGGGACTAGCGTGCGATCTCCGGGCACTGATCGTAAGGGACCGGGGATGGCAATGGCATGCGCAGTGCCAACAACATAGACACGAGCATGAACAGCCCCGAAATGACGAATGTGGCGTTGATCGTTGTTGCGGTGGCCACCATGCCCCACACAAAACTGCCGATCGCCAGACCTCCGACGATGCAGGAGTGAAACAGTGACAGCGCACGACCTGCGACCCAGCTTGGCGACGCCGTCTGGATCGCCAGGTTGTAGGTCGACACGACAACAACCCAGCTCGAACCCGAGATGGCCAGCCCGAGCATGGCTACGGCCTTGCACGGACTCCATGCAGTCATCAGCGCCCCCAAGCCGAACGTCAACGTAAAGATTCGTAATACCAACTCCGGGTGGTGCCGCGCTCGCATCGCCGCACCGCCGAGCGCGCCGCAAGCTGCCCCTGCGCCGAACGCCCCCAGGAGGATGCCGTAGGTGCCGGCCTCGCCGCCGAACTGCCGTTTGGCGAACAGCGGAAGGAGCGCCCAGACCGGGCTTCCGAGAAAGCCGAACAGACTGCTTCGTAACAACGCACTGCGAATACCGTGGGAGCCGAGGCAATACCGGATACCACCCATCAGGGACGCGAGTAGCCCTTGGCGAGGAGCGCGCGGAGCTTTCACATCGGCATCACGGCGACGCCAGCGTAACAACACGTAAATCAGTCCCGCGGACGACACGCCGCTTACGATGAACGCTACATCGGGAGCCAACCGCGCGACGATCAATCCACCGACTGCCGGTCCGGCAGTGCGGGCAAAGTTCAGAGAAAAACTGTCGAGCGCAATGGCCGCAGAAAGCTCACTACGCGGCACTTGTTCCGCGACCGCCGACTGCCAGGCCGGCTGAAACATCGCTGCGCCGCAGCCGCTGACAAACGTGCAAACGAGCAGAGCCAACGGCGTGATCTGTCCTGTTGCACACAGAACAGCAAGCATTACCGCGACTGAACACACCAGTACTTGCGAGGCGAGCATCACCAGACGTCGATCCCAAGCGTCCGCTGCGACTCCGGAAAGGAGCGCAAACAACGCAATCGGCAGGGTCGATGCGGTCTGCACAAGCGATACTTGTGCAGGCGTGGGTGCCATTGAGGTCATCAACCAAAACGCGCCGACGTTCTGAATAGAGCCGCCGATATTGGCAAACAAGCTCGCCACCCATATCGTCGTAAATGCTCGGTATGCAAAGGGACCGCCCAATGTGCCAAACCACGAGCGGGGACGCAGGTGTAAGTCGAGACCATCGGCGGTCGCGTGGGTGTGCTTACCGTCGGCAAGGCTATTGCTGGCGCGTTCAGTCATGCGTCTGTCTCGATAGGTTCACTAGATGCATCAGATCTTTGAGGCCGCGATGGGCGCCGCGACTACCGTGACGGTATCGACAAATGCACCGCCAGCGACTCGACGGTTGGATGACCGAACAGATCGCTCAGCCCCAGCTCCAACTCGAGACTGGCGTTGATTCGTGCAAGCAGGCGCACGCCTAGAAGTGAGTCGCCACCCAGTTCGAAAAAGTTTTCATCCGTACCGAGCGCGTCACGCCGCAGCACCGTCGACCAGAGGCCGACGAGCAACCTTTGCAGAGGTGTTTGAGGTCTCTTTGGCTCATACGCAGTATCTGTCACTGCCGCGATAGGTAGCGCGCTGCGGTTGACCTTTCCGTTTGGCAGTAAGGGGATCGCGCAGAGTTCAACGAACGTCTGCGGAATCATGTAAGACGGCAAGCTGCTGGCCAGGTAGACGCGAAAACGAGCAGTGACATCGGTACTGTCGGGCGCACGTAACACGACATAAGCAATGATCGACTGCTGCTGCGTTGCAGGGTCGGTGTGCGGCAGAACGACTGCCTGAAGCACATTTTCGTGCATGCAGAGAGTGGCCTGGATTTCGCCGAGTTCAACGCGAAACCCACGAATTTTGATCTGATCATCGACTCGCGTCAGGTATTCGAGGTTACCAGCCGCGTTCCACTTCACCATATCGCCGGTCCGGTAACAGCGCTCGCCATTTGGGCCGGCCAGTTCACCGAACCGCTCGTGTGTCAGATCCTGACGCTCCCAATATCCAAGCGCGACATATTGGCTGATGATTGCCAGCTCGCCTTCGGTGGCCGACGAATTACCGTCGGCGTCCAGCAGCACTACTTCGATTCCTGGCACCGGCCTACCCACCGGTAAACGGAGCAAATTGCAGTCCTGTATCGGATCGGCAACGTACTGCAGAGCCGTGGTGCATTCGGTAGGGCCGAGACCGTTGAGTAGACTGCAATGCGCACCGGCATGGAGCAGTGTCAGGCTCAGATCCTGGCCTGTGGCCGTCTCACCTCCTAGCACGACCCAACGCAGGTCAACGGTGCGTTTGAAGGTTGGGAAAGCCGCACGTAACACGCTGGGCGTCGAATGCCAAACTGTGATCTGGCTGTCGGCCAGCCAGTCATTAACTCGCTCAAGGCCATCCTTGCGCACGTTCCAGATATACAGGGAGGCGCCGGTCAGCAACGTAGCGAAAATATCCATCACCGAAGCATCGAATCCGTAAAATGGCAGCAGCGTCATCCGGTCGTTCGCGGTCAGTTCGATGGCTGACGCGTAACACGCTGCGTGGTGCAACACGTTACGATCGTTCTGGAAGACACCTTTGGGCACCCCGGTCGTGCCTGACGTGTACAGGAGATAAGCAATCGAATCACCGGACCTCGTATCGAGTGAGCCCCCCTCCACAGGCAGGCTCGCCTCTTCGATCACCATTGCTCCACTGCCGAGTTGCCCTCCTAATTCAGCCAGTTCGCAGCTGACAAAGACGGCGCGACATCGGCTCTCGCGCAAAATAGTCTGCAGGCGCGGCAGTGGATCGTCCGCAACCAGCGGAACGTAGAACTTACCGGCCCCTAACACGCCGAGAATCGCTGCGACCATCGGTGCGCCATGTGGAAACAGCAGCGCGACAGGTTCGTTGCCTTCACCGCACACACTCGTGATCAAACCGGCTATGCGAGCCGCACGGTCCGAAAGTTCCCTGTACGTCCAGCACTCACTTTGGGTGACGACTGCGGTGGCGTTGCCATACAGGCGTGTCACTTCGTTGAATCGCTGTATCAACGAGTGGGAGTTTGCGATCGTTTCTGCGTTACGGGACATGAACCGCTGGCTGCTTACACGCGCTTGCGCCGTCGACGGGAGGTCTATTTCGACCATGACATTTTGATCCATTGGTGGTGGTCTCGAAATTTTTGAGGAGAAACGGACGTCGCGAGCATCGCGGCCCACACGTCATTGACCAGCTCGCGTTATTCGGACGTTGCTGTGTCGAGACTGGTCTGGGGCGAAGACCTGAATGCGGAAGGCTCGTGCGGGGTGGGTCGTAGCACGCTATCGATGTAGTACCGACGCAGGATGTCTGTGGCTGTATCGATATCGGTGGTGGTTGTGTCGATACGTACTTGCGGATTGAGCGGCGCCTCGTACTGGGCGTGGATACCTGTGAACAACTGGATTTTTCCGGCGCGGGCGCGCTGGTACAGACCTTTCGGATCCCGCTCTTCCGCGACTTCGAGTGGGGTGTCGATATGCACTTCGATGAAGCGTCGGTCGCCGATGATGGTTCTGGCCATGTCCCGGAACGACTTCATCGGCGAAATGCACGAGACGATCACGAGTAAGTGTGCATCCGCCATCAGTGCTGCGACCTCGGCAATTCGACGGATGTTTTCCGCGCGGTCTTGCTCCGAGAAACCAAGGTCCGAATTCAAGCGGCTACGCACGACATCACCATCGAGTGTCACGACCGGCCAATTTGCTGTGCGGCAAACGCTTTCGAAACTCGTCGCTATCGTGGTCTTTCCAGCGCCTGATACACCCGTCAGCCAAAAAACGGCCGACGACGGGCCAAACGGAGAAGTATTGAGGGGGGAATGTGTTCCACAATCGATAGCTTTACGGTCATGCATGACAATACCTCTCCTTGTTCTAATCACCGCTCATAGAGTTGGAACGGTGTTGCAATTCCTTTGCGTGTTTATTGCCTTTATCGGCCGTAGCTCAACACATTTTCGAACTTCCAATCGATCACGGACACACATTGATACTGATTGTGGCATTGCAGAAGTAGCTGAACATTCTTAGGTTGTAAAGTTTTTCAAACCAAAACTAGTTAAATTTTTTGTCATCCGAAAAAAAATTTTGACAAACTGGATCCAATGCTGCTTTATAAAAAAAGCTGATACTTGCACCACTGTGGACAGGCCTGTTTTCTCTAAGGCATCAGGTGGTGATACCTCCAGACTCAGGAGGGATTTTTGCTAGCGCAGTTATGGATGTTCGCTTGGTTGTAAGGTGCAATCGGTGCATTCCACTGGCTCATACCAGGTGGTTGTCAGCAGTTTCACCGGAAAGTCCGCACATGGAAGAGGCGCGAAATGCCCGAGGAAAGGCGTGAAATGAACGTACGGACAGCTGAGCCTCACTCCGAGGAAGCTCCTGAGTTAATGTTTTTACCACCCGAAATGCTGAAGCCTACGGAAGAGATTATTCCGAGTCATTTGCGTGAGCTAACCGCGCAGATGCTGTCATCTAGCCAGTGGCAAACCCCCATTCTCGTCGAGCGCTCAACGCTGATCATCATGGATGGTCACCATCGCAGGGCCTTCGCCCTTGAGCAGAAATTCGCCCGCGTCCCCTGCATTCTTCTTTCATATTCCCACGTCCTGCTGGAGTCGCGCAGGAAGGACCTTCTGGTGACGCCTGCCGAGGTCATTTCGCGCGGGTTGAAAGGCAAGCTATATCCACCAAAATCTACCCGACACACCCTGCAAACCGGCGGTGAACTGATAATCGAGTTTTCCTTTCAGGAACTGCTCGCCCCTTTTAAAAGTAGTGATCGCTTAATCCCTTCAAGTTGCAAGGTGATAAGCAGCTAATAAATCTTATGCGACGCTGACTCTATTATCAGATCCTTGTTAGATCTTGCCTATTTGTGCCCGGGGTAAAACTAAAAATGAAATTCGACTCCATCGATCAAATAATCAATGACAATATTTTCCTGTTACTGGATCAGTTTACACCGGGGAAAAAATTATATTTAAAGATGGAGGGATTCAATCCCGGGGGTTCCATCAAGATTAAAACTGCAATGGCGCTGATGAGAAACGCGGAAGAGCACAGCAACTTGCGGGAGAAGAAGAGATTCATAGAGTCGAGTTCAGGTAATCTTGGACTCTCATTGAGCATGATTGCCGCAGCCAGAGGCTATCGATTCACTTGCGTCGTCGACAGCAATACCAGCGCACAATGCGTCGGGATAATGAGGGCGCTGGGCGCCACAGTGGTGGTCATCGATTGCCGCGACGAACAAGGCGGTTATCTTGGCAATCGGCTCGCCTATATCCGAAATGCACTTGATCTCGATCCTGAGCTCACCTGGCTCAACCAATATCAGAACCCGGCAAATCCCGCCGTCCATGTCGAGATGACCGCGCAAGCGATCTTCGATGAGTTCGACCATATTGATTATCTGTTTGTGGGTGCCGGCACCACGGGCACGCTCATGGGCTGCTCTGATTTTTTTCGCCGCCATTCTCCTCGCACGAAACTCATTGCAGTCGATTCGATAGGCTCAGTGACATTTGGCACACCCGGTCAACGCCGTTATTTGCCAGGCCTGGGAGCCAGCGTGATGCCGCATTTTTTCAACCGCAGCAAACTGGACCGACTCATTCAGATACCCGAGGCTGAAACAGTAGCGGCCTGCCGAGACGCAGCGCTTCGCTACGGCAGCTTTTGCGGCGCGTCGACCGGTACCGTGCTCGCGGCAGTCAAGCGCATGTCTGCCGAACTGCCTCGTGATGCGACCGTCGTCGCGATTTCTCCAGACCTCGGCAATTCCTATTTCGACACAATCTATAGCGACGAATGGTGTGACAGTACATTTGGTCTCGCATGGCGCGAACTCTCGCATACGACTACGGATATCCCAGAGCATGCATAATCACGACCCGCAGTTTTCGGTGATCGGGGGCGACTACATTCAGACGCTGCTGTCAAACTCGACAGTGGACATTATCAATATCGTCGAACATTGCTACCTACTGCATCACAGCGGCAACACCGTCAATCCGGATAGCTATTTTCTGAAATTCGATGACAAGCCCGAGGCTCGCATCATCGCGTTACCCACAGCCATCCGAGACGAAAATAACGGCTCCTCGTTTTCGGGCATCAAGTGGATTGCGAGCTACCCGCGCAATATTGATGCGAATCTGCAACGGGCTTCAGCCGTCATTGTGCTTAACGACTATCAAACCGGTTATCCGTTCGCATGTCTTGAAGCATCGCAGATCAGCGCCGCCCGCACTGCTGCTTCCGCGGTGCTGGCCGCTAGCCAGCTCGGTCCGCAGAACCGACGCGCAGCACGCCTGGGCATAATCGGTGGAGGCCTTATTGCGAGCACTATTCTCAAGTTTTTCAAGGCTCACGGTTGGCAGTTCGAAGATGTGTGCCTGTATGACATATCCGCGCAACATTGCGAAAAATTTGTCCGCAACGTAAATGCGCGCTCAATTTACCCTGTGCGCCCAGGCTCCCAAGACGAGGCACTCAGCGCAGACATCGTTGTGCTGGCGACCACAGCAGGCAGCCCGTGGATCCCGGCAACACACAACTTTGTTCAGTCACAGTTGGTATTGAACATTTCCCTGCGTGACCTGCCACCTGAAACCATCCTTGCCTGTAACAACATCCTGGACGATGTCGACCACTGCATGAAAGCTAATACATCACCGCATCTCGCAGAGCAGCAGTATGGGCATCGCGATTTCATTTCTGGGACTCTGGCTGAATTCATTCTTGGTCAAGCGCGGATCGATACCGGCAAGCCAACCATATTCTCGCCGTTCGGCCTGGGCGTCCTCGATCTGGGAGTTGCGATGTTTATCTATCAGAAAAGCCAACTTGCCGGCGCGCGTCATGCCATTCCCGGATTTTTTTCGACAACTCGACGCTGGACCGACTGAAGCGACCGGCCCCGCTGCAGCGCAACCATCACCGGTACTGCACAGACACGCCGAGCATCACCACTGTTTTTACCTATCGAGCTGCGCCTTAACCCTTTCATCGCTTTTCTGGAATCGCACGCGCCAATGTCTATCTCATTTCCGAAGTGCCTAAAAACCAAGCGTTCTCTTCTCCTGCTTCCAATAATCGCTGCCTTGGCACTGTTTGTTTATGGCGGATCAAGCACTACATCCGCGTCGCAGCCAAGTGCAGGTAATCCAGGAGAAGCGGCCGTACCGGTGACGGCGGTCGAAGTGCTGAGTATGGACTTACCGATGTACCTTACGGGCGTCGGGCTGGTTCAGCCAATCGAGCAGATCACGATAAAAAGTCAGGTCGACGGCCAGATCACCAAAGTGTTCTTTAAACAGGGGCAATTCGTACGAAAAGGCGATCCACTGTTCGAGATCGACAGTCGATCATTTCGTGCGACGCTGGATCAGGTAGTCGCCAAGAAGGAACAGAATCAAGCGATGCTCGCAAACGCCAAACTGGACCTAGAAAGGCACTTGAAACTCGCGAAGGTCAACGCAATTTCCATGCAGGCGCTCGAAGCGCAGAAAGCACTGGTCGCACAATTGACGGCACAGGTACGCGGTGACCAAGCAGCCATTCAGAGTGCGCAGGTGCAGGCCGGGTATACGACGGTGAATGCACCGCTGCCCGGAAGGGTCGGTTTCCAACTCGTAGATCCGGGCAATATCGTGAAGGCGAACGACACGTCGATTCTCACACTCGTTCGGATTTCACCGATCTCAGTGGTGTACTCCCAACCTGAGAATGCATTACCTGCGATCCATCAGGCGATCGCCGCAGGTAAGGTCTCGATCGATGCGCTGACGACTGATGGCAAGACGCTCTTGTCCAGCGGGCATGTGAGCGCCGTCGACAACAGCGTCGACTCCTCCAGTGGAACAATCCGTCTGAAAGCGGAATTCTTGAATGACACGAATGCGCTTTGGCCAGGACAGTCAGTGATGACTCGTACGGTGATTAGCGTGTTAAAGCAGGCGATCGTGGTACCTGAAGATGCTGTTCAACATGGGCCCGAAGGCCTATTTACCTATGTAGTCGGAGACGACAACCGGGTGACAGTACAACCGATCGTCGTCGAACACAGATCAGTGGGATATGCCGCTATAACAAGCGGTTTGCAGCCAAAGCAGCGAGTAGTGGTTAAAGGGCAATATCGCTTGCAGGACCGAACGCTTGTCTCCGTTACGTTGGCGAACACCAATGCTACATCGGACACGCAAATGCAGACGGAGTCGACAGCCCGGCTCGCGATGGACGCTCAATGACCATGAACACGAACCTGTTTGCCCCGTTCATCCGTTACCCAGTCGCGACCTGTCTGCTGATGGTTGGCATCATCTTTAGCGGGCTTGTCGCCTATTTTCATCTGCCCGTCGCGCCGCTGCCTCAGGTCGAATTTCCCACCATTCAAGTATCCGCGACGCTTCCAGGGGCCGATCCAATCTCTGTCGCATCGTCGCTCGCGCAACCGCTAGAAACACAGCTCGCGAAAATCCCATACGTCACGCAGATGACATCGCAGAGCACGTTAAGCTCGACGTCGATCGTTCTGCAGTTCAGTCTGGATCGCAACATCGACGCCGCGGGGAACGATGTGCAGGCCGCTATAAACGCGGCAGCCGCACAATTGCCCAAAGACCTACCATCACCTCCGACGTTTCAGAAACTCAACCCGGCCGACCCTCCGATTCTACTGCTGAGCGCGACCTCCGCGACACTACCGCTGACGACCATCAATGACTATGTTGAAACACGGCTCACGCAAAGCCTGAGTCAGATCGATGGCGTCGGTGCTGTGTCGATCGGAGGCCAACAGAAACCGTCGATCCGTATCCAGCTCGACCCCCTGAAACTAGCTGCCAAAGGCCTGTCGCTTGAAGACGTACGACTGTCGTTAACGAGGGTCTCGGGGGTCAGTCCCAAAGGGGTGCTGAACGGAGCGACACGCTCATATACCATTTATACGAACGGCCAGATCACTGATCCCACCGAGTGGAACAATGCGATCATCGCTCACCGAGAAGGCAATCCGATTCGCGTCAGCGATGTCGGTACAGCGATACTCGGACCGGAAGACAGTACGCTGTCAGCATGGCTCGACAGTAAGCGGGCGATCACCATCGGCATTTACAAGAAGCCAGGTGCTAATACAGTCGACACTGTCGACAAGATCAAAGCGAAACTGCCGGAGCTCGTTGCGACGCTTCCACCGTCACTGAAAGTCGCTGTTCTTGCAGACCGAACTCAGACTATCCGCGCATCGTTGCTCGATATCGAACTGACACTGCTCGTTAACATCGTTCTGGTCGTCCTGGTCATCTATGCATTTCTAGGGAACGTGCGCACAACGATCATTCCAGCCGTCACGGTGCCCGTGTCGCTCCTCGGAGCATGTTCGCTCATGTGGGCATGTGGATACAGCCTGGACAACATCTCACTAATGGCGTTGACCATCGCGGTGGGCTTCGTCGTCGATGACGCGATCGTGATGGTGGAGAATATTTCGCGCCACATCGAGCAGGGCGTATCGCCGAGGCAGGCCGCGTTCAAAGGCCTTAGTGAAACCAGCTTCACGATTGCGTCTATCAGCATCTCGCTCGTCGCGGCCCTGATCCCCCTACTACTGATGGACGGCATCATCGGGCGAATGTTTCGGGAGTTCGCGGTCACGCTGTCAATGACGATTATCGTATCGGCGTTCGTATCACTGACGCTGACGCCGATGATGGCTTGCTACCTACTACGGCCGACATTGCCCGAAAACGAACGCTCCGATGGCTGGATCAAAAAAAGTCTGGATCGGCTCACGCATGGGTATGAGCGCTACCTCGATATCGCCCTAAAGCATCAATTCGCCACGCTCTGCGTCTTTTTTCTTTCGCTGATTGCATCCGTGTTTCTCTATATCGGCATACCCAAAGGTTTCTTTCCGCAACAGGACACCGGCCTCATTACCGGTTTATCGGAGGCCTCACAGGATATCTCGGTCGAAGAAATGGGGCGGCATTCCAAAGCACTGGCCGCGATCATTAGCAAGGATCCCGCAGTCGAGCACTGCTTGATGGCTGTCGGCGGCAGCGCTTATACCGGCACCACTGTCAACAACGGGCGCTGGTACATTACGCTGAAGCCTCGTAATCAGCGCGACGCTTCTGCTGACGAGGTCATCCAGCGTCTGAAGCCGCAGCTCGCAAAAGTGACGGGGGTACGCCTGTATATGCAGGCTGCACAGGACGTCATCATCGGTGCACGACTCTCCCGCACGCAATATCAACTCACACTGCAGAGCGCGGACGTTGCGGAACTGACGAAGTGGGCACCGCGACTACTCACCCAGTTGTCGTCGTTGCCGCAACTCAGGGATGTAGCGACGGACCAGCAGGTAAACGGCACGGCGCTGAGTGTGTCAATTGATCGCGATCAGGTTGCACGCTACGGCCTAACCCCTGAATTGATTGACGACACTTTGTACAACGCCTTCGGACAACGTCAGATTGCGCAATATTTCACGCAACTAGCGACCTACAAAGTCATCATGGAGGTGCTGCCGTCTTTGCAACGCGATGCGAGTGCACTGGATAGGATCTATGTGAAATCGCCGTCGACAGGCGCCATGGTACCGCTGTCTTCGGTGGCGCAATGGACGACGGATCCGGTGCAACCGTTATCAGTCAATCACCAGTCACATTTCCCATCGGTCACGATCAGCTTCAACCTCGCACCTGGTGTATCGCTTGGTCAGGCGACCACAGCGATCGAGGCCGCGCAAGCACAACTGCAACTACCGCCAGCGGTGTTGAGCTCGTTTCAGGGAACCGCCCAGGCTTTCCAGAGTACGCTGGCGACAATGCCTATCCTGATCATCTCGGCGCTGGTCGTCGCGTACCTGATCCTTGGCGCACTTTATGGGAGCTTTGTTCATCCGTTAACTATTCTATCGACCTTGCCTTCGGCTGGTGTCGGAGCAATCGCCACCCTTTGGCTCTTTCACTATGACTTCAGTCTGATCGCATTGATTGGCATTATTTTGTTGATCGGCATCGTCAAGAAGAACGGAATCATGATGGTCGACTTCGCCATTACCGCGACACGCCGAGACAACATATCGTCGTTCGACGCCATCCGCACTGCATGCCTGCTACGCTTTCGTCCGATCATGATGACGACGATGACCGCTCTATTCGGTGCGCTGCCTCTATTGCTAGGTACCGGCATGGGCTCGGAGCTACGGCGACCGTTGGGCTATGCTCTGGTCGGTGGCCTCGTCATAAGCCAACTGCTCACCCTGTTCACCACGCCGGTCATCTATCTTTATCTCGACAGTTTGTCAAAACGGCTGAACCGATGGTTTGGATCGCACAGTGAGGCTCACGCTGCAGATCAGCGCGCCGAAATATCGGGTCAGTAGTAGATGCCTTCAGGATCAGGATTGCCATCTGGCCGTACTCGGTTTCTCGCTGATTATGTACAGTTTCGCTAACGTCCAGGATGACGAAAACTATGACGCTCTTTACCCGATTCACACTCATTGCGATCGCCTTCGTAGTCATGCTTTCAGCGCCTCTGACGCTGGAAGCGAACACAAGTCGACATCAGCAATATCTCGTATAAATATTGGCTATGAATATAGACCCTATAAATAATACTAATACCGAAACCTATCGCTCCACGCCCGCAAGGGAGTGGAGCGGCGGAATGCCAGAGAACAAGGGAAGAATGTGACAGATTCAATGATTCAGATGCTCTGGAAATAAACCACTTTTTTGAGCCATTCGATCAGCTCGAACGCCGACCGAATGACTGGGCGCAAGCTCAGCCCATCGGCTGATCATGCAGCCTTTAACTGCGACACCGCAGTGAGGGACTCGTGACTATCACGAGCCTCGATCCTAGCCATGACCCAGGCCATGACTTCACTTTCAACCCAGCCGACAGCCCTGTCACCCAATGACACTGGCTTCGGAAAGCTCCCCTCGCTGATGTACTTGTAGATCGTGGACCGACCCAGGCCGGTGGCGTGCTTGACGTCTTTCAGACGAATGATCCTCATGAACTGGCTCCTCTGTATTCCGTTCAGAGGATTGGGAGGTCCTGTAGAAAAATACCTACGTGTTCTTCGCCTTGCCGCCTGGCCGAGTCAGCAAGCCGTAGCGGTATCGATACTCGATAGGAATGTCAGACTCGCAGGTAAACTCCTGCGGCTTGGTATCGGGTTCAACGAATAAACAGCTACGCCAGCCATCTAAATCATGGGGCCGAGCAAGCAGCGTGATGCCGCAATAACCACGCTCCATAGGCTGAGGCATGATGACGAAATCCATCGTGTCAAACGAAACCTCGGAGGCTTGGCAAAGCAGCTTCTTGATCTGTATTGCCAATACGTAAACCCTATAGTGGAGTCAGATCGGCGAGGAGCTGGAGCGATCGAGAACGGGCATATTGATCATTGGGCAGATGAAAAATGCCCGGAGGCAGGCGAAACGCAACGCCTCAGATAAAGACAAGGACCGTAAGACCTATGCCTTCAAGCTCGGAATCGATGTAGAAGAAGAGCTGACGCGACTCACAAAGAAGCACAAGATTACTGCCGCCGACATGCTCAGCAGACTGATCTCCGCCGAGCAGGATGCACATGCAAGTGTTGAGGAGAAGCTCAACGAAGCAAAAAAGACGCACAAAGAACTGCTGAGCAATTGCAGAAATCAGACCAACCATTACAGACAGACCAACAGCACCCTGAGAGAGTTGCTGGAGGTCAGCGTGGCGCGACTGTGTCGATCTGCAGTCCTGCTGGAAGATGCCTCAATCTCGACAGAGAGCCTCACCGAGGTGCAGCAGCACAGGATAGAACAGCTACGTAAGCAAACAATGACCGAAGTTGACGCCGATATAAAAGGTGAGATTAAGCTTCTACGCTCAGGGCTCCTTGATCGCCCCAGAAAAGGAAGTAACGCCACCCACCACGCATCGAAAGAAAATGCGGCAGAGACCGACAGCAGTACACCGACGCAGCCAGCTCGTACCCAGGTGATAATTGATGAGAGCCCGGTCGCTCCCCCAGCACCTCAGGACCAGCAGACTCCAGAAGCAAAGCCCGAGTCCAGCTCGTCAGTCGCACGCAATAGTGCCAGCCCATTGACCGACGATCCTGTTAGTGGGGATCTGAAGGCACAGCCCAATGAGAATGCTTCATCCCACCTAGAGACAGACAGACCACCCCAGACTGCCCAAACAGCAACACTAAGCCCACCCAGCAAATACAAGGCCGGCCAGACTCTCGGGGACCTCATGCGCGAACAGCAGGAGAAAGAGGCCCTTGGTTTGGAAGCTAAGGCAGGAGGCTGATTAAAATCGGCTCATGAGACACCTTCCCGGGCAGGCGCTGAGCCCCTTGGGCAGTCTGGGCTGCTCACTGAGGTCTCAGTGCGCCCAGGCGGGCCAGCCTTGAACTGGTAGGGTGGGTCATCAGCTTGCTTCGGCACTGACACCTGCCCGACGCCCATAGCGACTCAATAGAGGGATTGCAACATGACGACGATAGAGTACTGACCGACCACGCACGCACAACAGGGCCGCAGATGACTAGGCCGCGCACGTCATACGATCTGATGAGTATTTTTATTCCAGACGCTCACACCGCTGCATTCACACCCTTTAGAGGGCGGCAGAGCAAAATCACACAAAAGTAGAGTGGGGGAACAGATGGGGGAACAGAAACCGCAGAATGCAAAAAGGCCCCATAGAATGGGGCCTTTTTGTGCATATATGGCGGAGAGATAGGGATTCGAACCCTAGGTACCGGTGAAGGTACAACGGATTTCGAATCCGTCCCATTCGGCCACTCTGGCATCTCTCCAACGGCGCGCATCATAACAGCACAATCGCCGGAAGCGAACCCCCTTGAGCGATTTTTTTCCGTGCTATCAGATGCTTGCGTCGATTAAAGCGGTACGCCCAGACGGTTGGCGACTTCTTCGTAGGCTTCGATGACGTCACCGAGGCCCTGACGGAAGCGGTCCTTGTCCATTTTCTTGCCGGTGGCCTTGTCCCACAGACGGCAGCCGTCCGGGCTGAATTCGTCACCCAGAACGATGGAGCCGTCGGAGAACACGCCGAATTCGAGTTTGAAGTCGACCAGCAGCAGGCCGGCGTCGTCGAACAGTTTGCTCAGGACTTCGTTGACCTTGAGCGACAGTTCTTTCATGCGAACCAGTTGCTCGGCGGTGCCCCAACCGAATGCCACGACGTGGGATTCGTTGATGAACGGGTCGCCCTTGGCGTCGTCCTTCAGGAACAGTTCGAAGGTGTAAGGGTTGAGCTTCATGCCCTCTTCCACGCCCAAGCGCTTGACCAGGCTGCCGGCGGCGTAGTTACGCACGACGCACTCGACCGGGATCATGTCGAGTTTCTTCACCAGGCATTCGTTGTCGCCCAGCAGTTTGTCGAATTGAGTCGGCACGCCGGCTGCTTCGAGTTTCTGCATGATGAAGGCGTTGAACTTGTTGTTCACCATGCCTTTGCGGTCGAGCTGCTCGATGCGCTTGCCGTCGAACGCCGAGGTGTCGTTGCGAAACAGCAGGATCAAGCGGTCAGCGTCGTCGGTCTTGTAAACCGATTTGGCTTTGCCGCGGTAGAGTTCTTCACGTTTTTCCATGATGGGCTCCGCTTGCTAAGTAGGTGGGCTAGGCGATGTGTCGCCAGTCGAGCCCTGAATCTTGATCGGCCAGTTGCAGCCAGTCCGGGTCGCACCCGAGGGTGTCGACAAAACATTGCCGGGCCAGCTGCGGCAGGTTGTTCTTGCTGCTCAGATGGGCCAGGACCAGGTGTTGCAGGCCTTGCCAGCCCAACTCGGCCACCAGGAATGCCGCCTGATGGTTGTTCAAATGTCCCAATTCACCGCCTACCCGCTGCTTGAGAAAGTAAGGGTAGTGACCGCGAGCCAGCATGTCACGGCAATGGTTGGACTCGATCATCAATGCATCGAGGTCCCGATAACCGTCCAGCACCTTGTTGCAGTACGAACCCAGGTCGGTCAGCAGGCCGAAACGCCGCTGACCATCACTGAAGACATACTGCGTTGGCTCCTGCGCATCGTGGGCCACGGCAATGACGCCGATGCTCAGAGGGCCGATTTGCAGTTGCTCGCCGCCGGCCAGAAGGCCTGCGGGTTCAATCGGTTTGCGCATCCCGCGCAAGGTCCCGCGACTGAGGTAGACAGGCAGATTGTAACGCCGAGACAGCAAACCCACGCCATGCACGTGGTCGGCATGTTCGTGGGTCACGAGTATCGCGCTCAGCTGCGCAGGGTTCACACCCAGGCGCAGCAGGCGTTTTTCGGTTTCCCGCAGGGAGAAACCACAATCCACCAGTACATACGTGTCATCGCTGGCTACCAGCGTGCCGTTCCCTTGGCTACCGCTGCCGAGAACGGCAAAACGCATGGGATCAGCCCAGGTTGTCCTGAATCACGGTCAACACTTTGCGCGCCACGTCTGCCGGCGCCACGGTGTTGATGTTTTTCTCGACGGTGACTTGTACGTTGTCGCCAACCTTGCTCAGACGAACCTGATAACGCTCGGCGCGGGCTTCAACTTCTTCCTTGTCCGGTTTGCTGCCGAACAGACCGCTGAAGAAACCTGGCTGCTCGTCCTTTTTCTCGGCTTTTTCGGCGAGGTTGATGTAGTACAGGCCCAGGCTGCGGTTGATGTCTTCAACACGCCATTCGCCCTGCTCCAGCGCACGACCGACGCTCGACCAGGCACGATCCAGGTCGGTACCGACGTTGAGCACCGGGTTGCCACTGCCGTCTTCGGTCAGGCTGACACGGCTTGGCGTGTCGAAATCACGACTCGCCAGCATGGAAACCGAACCGCCCTTCTCCGAAGTGCGGCTCATGCTCGCAAGCATGTCGTCGACCAGCGCTGCGTCCAGGCCGGTATTGACCGAACGATTGGTGAAATCGACATTGGCGGTGCTGCCGGCAGGACGCTCGGCGCTGACCACGTAGACTTCACTGGTGTTGCGCTGCACGCCCGGCTCGATACGCACCCGCACGCGGGTTTCGCTGTCGGCGCCGACACCGGCCGCGCTCAGGCGCTTGGCCATGGCTGCGGACAGTTCGTCGGAATGCTGCCAGGTGGTGGTGAATTCGCCGGTTTGCGGGCGCTGTTCGTCCAGACGGAAACCGTTGTCCTGGAAGAACTGCACGGCCACTGGCCAGACTTCAGCCGGCGGGTTCTGAGCCATGATCCAACGCGAATCACCGCTCTTCTGCAGTGAGTAGGCGCTGGCATCAGCCGCTGCCGACAGCGGCTGCGGACGAGGCACGATGTATTCGCCCTTGGCGGTGTCGTCGGCCACGTTGCGCGGGATCGGCAACAGCGGATCCAGGCGCTTGGCGGTGCTGACATCCGGTGGCAGTTGCATCGGTGCAGTCTGTTGCGCTTCCAGGTAATCGCTACCACGGTCACGGAAGTAACCTTCCGGGCCCCAGATCCATCCACAGCCACTGGTGCTGGAGATAATCAAGGCAAGTGCGGAAAGTCCGGCCATTCGCTTCATGCGTTGTACTTCCTCAATTAAACCAGGACGCCGGACTGGCGCATGGCCTGCCGCAGCGGTTCGTGACAGGCAGCGCTGAGCCAGGTGAGCGGCAGACGGATACCGTCCGGCATCAAGCCCATTTCATGCAGTGCCCATTTCACGGGGATAGGGTTGGATTCGATAAACAGGGTTTTATTGAGCGGCATCAGCTTTTCGTGGATAGCCCGGGCCTTGACGGCATCGCCGGCCATGGCCGCGGCGCACAGCTCGCTCATGGCGCGCGGCGCGACGTTGGCGGTCACCGAAATATTGCCCTTGCCGCCGAGCAGCATCAGCTCGACCGCGGTCGCGTCGTCACCGGAATAGACCAGGAAGTCGCTGCTCACGCCCGCCAGGATGTCCTTGGCGCGCTGCAGGTCGCCCGTGGCTTCCTTGATGCCGATGATGTTCTTCACGGTCGACAGGCGGATCACTGTCTCGGCCTGCATGTCACACGCGGTACGACCCGGCACGTTGTAAAGAATCTGCGGGATATCGACCGCTTCGGCGATGGCGCGGAAGTGCAGGTACAGGCCTTCTTGCGTCGGCTTGTTGTAGTAAGGGGTTACCAGCAGGCACGCATCGGCGCCGGCGTTCTTCGCGTTGGTGGTCAGTTCGATCGCTTCGCGCGTCGAATTGGCGCCCGTACCGGCGATCACCGGAATACGCCCTGCAACCTGGGCAACCACGCGACGAATCACTTCGATGTGCTCGTTCACGTCAAGCGTGGCCGACTCACCCGTAGTGCCGACCGCCACGATGGCGTTGGTGCCCTCTTGCAGGTGGAAGTCCACCAGTTTGCTCAGGCTGTCCCAGTCAAGACGACCCTGTGCATCCATGGGTGTGACCAGTGCCACCATACTGCCCGCAATCATGCAACCGCTCCTGCCGGAAAAAGAGAGCGGTAATGGTACTGGCGCCAAGATGCTTGTACAAGCGAAGTACTGCGCTGCTGCCATTCCCCTTGGCGCTGCTTTTCGCTACCCTTCAGACTTTGATCGGTACTGATAAGCTCGTACGCCGCGTTCCAGCCTCCATTTTCGGCATCACAAGCCCCGATCCAGCGTTGCCACCCCTCGCTCTCGCCATACTGGAGCACGTTGCAACCTTCGGCCGGGTTTTCTGAATTCGCATCCGCAGGCTCGTCCCGGTAAAAAAGGCCCATAAAAGTATCGACCGCTCATCGCTTTAGGAATGCTGCATGTCCACCCCCACAGTTCGCGAACAATTCCTTGTCATCAGTGCCCTCGGCGCCAACCCCATGGAGCTGACTAACGTCCTGTGCCGCGCCAGCCATGAAAACCGCTGCGCCGTGGTCACCTCTCGCCTGACGCGCCATGGCGAATGCAGTGCGCTGATCCTCGAGATCTCCGGCAGCTGGGACGCCCTGGCGCGCCTCGAAGGCAGTCTGCCAGTGCTGGCCAAACGGCACGCCTTCACCGTCAATGTGGTGCGCAGCGCAGCCCTGGAGAATCGTCCTCAGGCCCTGCCGTACGTCGCCTATGTCAGCTCGGCCTATCGCTCGGACATCATCAACGAGCTGTGCCAGTTCTTCATGGACCACAACGTCGAGCTGGAAAACCTGACCTGCGACACCTATCAGGCTCCGCAAACCGGCGGCACCATGCTCAACGCCACGTTTACCGTGACCTTGCCGGCCGGCGTGCAAATCAGCTGGCTGCGTGATCAATTCCTGGATTTCGCCGACGCGCTGAATCTGGATGCCCTGATCGAACCGTGGCGCCCACAAAACCCAATGTAAGGAAACTTCCATGGCCGTTGCCATCGACCAACCGGTTGCCGACTTCGAAGCCCCCGCCACCAGCGGGCAGAACGTCAGCCTCGCGGGCCTTAAAGGCAAGCAAGTGGTGATTTACTTCTATCCGAAGGACAGCACGCCAGGTTGCACCACTCAGGGTCAGGGCTTTCGCGATCAGCTTGATGCTTTTAAAGCCGCCAACACTGAAGTCTTCGGCGTATCCCGCGACAGCCTCAAATCCCACGAAAACTTCAAGGCCAAGCAGGCGTTCACCTTCGAGTTGATCAGCGACAAGGAAGAAGCGCTCTGCCAGCAGTTCGACGTGATCAAGCTGAAAAAGCTCTATGGCAAAGAATATATGGGCGTTGATCGCAGCACGTTCCTGATCGACAAGGACGGTGTGTTGCGTCAGGAATGGCGCGGTGTGAAGGTGCCGGGCCATGTGGATGCGGTATTGGCTGCAGCTCAGGCGCTGAACAAGGCCTGATTCATTTGGCGCCTGTTCCGACGCTATCGCGAGCAGGCTCACTCCTACAGTTGACCGAGTTGTTTTGACTGACGCGATCTAATGTGGGAGTGAGCCTGCTCGCGAAGAGGCCATCAGCCTCACTAAAGAATTAAAGCAGCGGCGACACCACCGGCTCTTTGCGCGGCCAGGCGTCCAGCACAGCCTTGAACAGGGTTGCTAGCGGAATCGCAAAAAACACTCCCCAGAAGCCCCACAACCCGCCAAACAGCAGCACCGCGCAGATGATCGCCACCGGATGCAGATTGACCGCCTCCGAGAACAGCAGCGGCACCAGCACGTTGCCATCCAGCGTCTGGATGATCCCGTAGACCGCCATCAAATAGATGAACTGATCGCTCCAGCCCCACTGGAACAGCGCAATCAGCATGACCGGCACGGTCACCACCACTGCGCCGACGTAAGGCACCACCACCGACACGCCCACCAGTAATGCCAGCAGTGCCGCGTAGTTGAGGCCCAGAACAACGAAACCGATATAGGTCACGCCACCGCAAATGAAAATCTCGATGACCTTGCCGCGAATGTAATTGGCGATCTGTCGGTTCATTTCCTGGGCTACCCGGGTGATCAGCGCCCGCTCCCGCGGCAGATAACCGCGCACCCACTGGCCGATCATTTCCCGGTCCTTGAGAAAGAAGAACACCAGGATTGGCACCAGCACCAGATAAATCATGATGTTCACCAGCAGCGGCAGGCTCGACAGTGAAAACGTCAGCGCCCACTGGCCGAACTTGCCGATCTCGCCCCGCGCCACTTCGATCGCCTGCAACACCTGCTCGTCCGACACCAGATGGGGATAACGCTCGGGCAGCAGCAACAGCAACGACTGCCACTTGGCGAGCATGCCGGGCAATTCGTTGAACAGCGTGATCAGTTGATGCCAGAGTAGTGGCACTACGACGATGATGAATACCAGCAACAGCCCCATGAACAACGCGAAGACCAGCCCCACCGCCACGCCACCCGGTACGCGCAGGCGCTCGAGAGTCACCACCAACCCTTGCATCAGATACGCCAGGACCATCCCGGCCAGTACCGGCGCGAGCATTCCACCCAAGGTGAGTACGGCGGTAAATGCCAGAAACAGCAGCACCGCCAGCACCACGGCCTCCTCATCCGAGAAGTAGCGCTGAATCCAGTCGCGTAACACTTTGAACATCAATAATCCTTAGAAACGAACGCAGCAGGTTTCAGGCTTTTTTCAACCAATAGCGGTAAACGCCCGCCTCATCTTCTTCACGAAGCAGCGTATGACCAGCCAATCGGGCAAAGGTGCGAAAGTCGCGCTGAGAGCCTGCATCGGTGGCGATCACCTTGAGCACCGCACCGCTAGCCAGTCGATTGAGCTCCAGTTTGGCCTTGAGCAACGGCAACGGACAATTCAGTCCGCTGGCGTCCAGTTCGGCGTCGTGGGTTACAGCGTCAGTCATCGAATCACTCCGGAGCAGGGGGTTGAGCCGCTTAGAATATCTGGTCCCAAGCGTAGTGTCCGGCTACAGTAAGGTCTTTGTCGACTAAGGCTTTGTGCATGACTTTTTTGCGCCCTACCCTGCTGACGCTCGCTTGCCTGCTCGCCTCACCGGGCTTCGCCGACGACTTGCCGTCACTCGGCGACGCCAGTTCTGCCATCGTCTCGCCGCAACAGGAATACCAACTGGGCCGTGCATGGCTGGCGCTGTTGCGCAGCCAGGTGTCGCAGCTCAACGATCCGCAACTCAAGGATTACGTCGAATCCAGCGTCTACCGGCTAGTGGAGACCAGCCAGGTCAATGACCGGCGCCTGGAGTTCATCCTGATCAACAGCCCGCAGCTCAACGCGTTTGCCGCGCCGGGCGGGATCGTCGGCGTAAACGGTGGCTTGTTCCTCAATGCCCAGACCGAAGGTGAATATGCTTCGGTACTGGCCCACGAACTGGCTCACTTGTCGCAGCGCCACTTCGCACGCGGTGTCGAAGCCCAGCAGCGCATGCAGGTGCCGATGATGGCTGCCCTGCTGGCCGGGATCGTGATTGCCGCAGCCGGGGCAGGCGATGCCGGGATCGCGACCATTGCCGGCACTCAAGCGGCGGCGATCCAGGAACAACGACGCTTCTCGCGCCAGAACGAGCAGGAAGCCGACCGTATCGGCATCATGAATCTGGAAAAGGCCGGTTACGATCCGCGCTCGATGCCGACCATGTTCGAACGGCTGATGCGCCAGTACCGCTTCGATGCCAAACCGCCGGAATTCCTGCTGACTCACCCGGTGACCGAATCGCGGATCGCCGACACCCGCAACCGTGCCGAACAGGCCAAACCGGGCGGTATCGAAGACAGCATGCGTTATCAGCTGATTCGGGCGCGCGTACAGCTGATCTACGAAGAAACCCCAGGCCTGGGCGCCAAGCGCTTCCGAGCCCAACTGGATGAAAACCCGAAAAACGACGTCGCGCGCTATGGCCTGGCGATCGCCCAGATCAAGGGCGGCCAGCTGAATGAGGCTCGCGAGAACCTCAAGCCGCTACTGGCCAAATCGCCTAACGAGATCATCTATAACCTGGCGCAGGTCGATCTGGACATTACCAATAATCGCCTGCCCGATGCTCAGTCACGGGTCGACCGGATGCTCACTCAGTATCCAGGCAACTACCCGCTGAATCAGGTGCGTGTCGACCTGTTGCTCAAGCAGAATCGAGCGGCCGATGCGGAAAAAGCACTGGAAAACCTGCTCAAGACCCGTCCCGACGATCCGGACGTCTGGTACCTCGTAGCCGAGACTCGCGGCCTGTCGGGCAACATCATTGGCCTGCATCAGGCTCGCGCGGAGTACTTTGCATTGGTCGGCGACTATCGCCAGGCGATCCAGCAACTGGACTTCGCCAAGCGCAAGGCTGGCAGCAACTTCCCGCTGTCATCGCGGATCGACGCACGGCAACGTGAGTTGATGGAGCAGGAACGCATGGTCAAGGACATGATGGGCTGATTCTTTCCAGACAGAAAAATCAGGCACAAAAAAACCGCCTCCTTCGAGGCGGTTTTTTATTCAGCCGACAACCGGTTTATTCAGCCAGTTTGAAGGTGATGAAGCTGGCGCGACCTTGACGCAGAACCCGCATCGACACCGATCGGTTTTTCGGCAGCGCCTTGGCAATCTCCGTGAACTCCTTGGCGGAGCCGATCGCTTGGTTGTTCAGGTGAGTGATCACATCGCCCGGCTGCAAGCCGATCAGGGCAGCAGGACCGTCCTGGACCTCCTTGATCACCACACCGCCTTTCAGGTCGTAGGTTTTCTTCTGCTCATCGGTCAACTCGACCACGGATACACCCAGGCGATTGCTGCTGCGCTCGACGCTGGATTTAGGCAGGGCGTCCAGCTCTTTGCCTTCTTCAGGGATAGCGCCGACGGTCAGCTCGACATTCTTGCGCTTGCCTTCGCGGATCACTTCAAGATTGGCTTTCGAACCTGCCTTCAGCGCCCCCACCAAGTGCGGCAGATCGGCAGACATGACGATCGGCTGACCGTTCATGCTCAGGATCACATCGCCCACTTGCAGGCCACCCTTGGCAGCCGGACCGTCATCCTGGATCTGAGCCACCAGCGCACCGGCCGGTTTCTCGAGACCGAACGACTCGGCCAGATCCTTGTTCACTTCCTGGATCACGACGCCCAACCAACCACGGCTGACCTTGCCGCCGCTTTTCAGCTGATTGGAAACGTCCATTGCCACATCGATAGGGATCGCGAACGACACGCCCATGAAGCCGCCAGAGCGGGTGTAGATCTGCGAGTTGATGCCGACCACTTCACCCGCCAGGTTGAACAGCGGACCACCGGAGTTGCCCGGGTTGATCGGCACGTCGGTCTGGATGAACGGCACATAGTTTTCGTTCGGCAGGCTGCGACCGATGGCGCTGACGATGCCTTGAGTCACAGTGTGGTCAAAGCCGAACGGCGAGCCGATGGCCACGACCCACTGACCGGCTTTCAGGTCCTGCGATTTACCGAGTTTCAGGACCGGCAGGTCCTTGCCTTCGATTTTCAGCAAGGCGACGTCGGAACGCGGATCGGTACCGATCAGCTTGGCTTTCAACTCACTGCGATCGGCGAGGCGCACGAGAATCTCGTCGGCATCGGCGATCACATGGTTGTTGGTCAGGATGTAGCCGTCAGACGAAATGATGAAACCCGAACCCAGGGACTGCGCTTCACGCTGGCGATCGCCACGAGGTGAGCGCGGCTGCGGCATGCCACGTTCGAAGAACTCGCGCAGCATCGGCGGCAAGCCTTCAAGGTCAGGCATTTGCTCGCTGGACACCTTGCGGTCCGGCAGCTTCTGCGTGGTACTGATGTTCACCACCGCGGGCGAGGCCTGCTCGACCAGTTGTGTGAAGTCAGGCAATTCGACCGCTTGCGCAGCAACCGCCTGACCGAGCACCAGCACGGTGGCAAAAATGGAGAGGTAAGACTTCAAGCGTGGTATCGACATACGGCTCCCGTTACGACGAGCATGGTTAAGCGATATGGAGCAAGGAACACCGGGAACGATACGCCGGTATTTTTGTTCCGGGAACAACAAACAAGGCCAGAGCCGAGGGGCTCTGACCTATAAAAAATTTTCGGGATATTTGCAAATGAAAATGCTCAGCAAAACATTTCGAGGCCTCAACGACGGGGCAGCCATTGCGACCTCCCACACCATCCAGCCCCCGATTGATGAGCATGGCTGATCAGCTCACTGCTTGCTGGTAGCCGCGGCATCGTTGCGCATGGACAGCGCAATTCGTTCGGCGGTGCCAATCGGTATTTCACCGACCACGGTCACCATTATCTCGCCTTGCGGGGTGGTCAAGCGGCGGGAGACAGCGACTGTCGGCCCCAGCTGGGTACGTGTGTCGGTGACTGTTGCGCCATTCAACGGCTCAAGGAACACCGAGAATCGGGCCAGACCGTCGTCGAACATCAGACTGTTGACCTGGACTTTGGTATCCGGGTCCTTGTGCGAGGTACTGCTGGTCAGCTCGAAACCTGGCGGCAACCAGTCCGAATGCCAGACCTGCGCGGTTTTGACGGCGGAAGCCTTGTCACTGTCGAGGGTAATGGGTTTGCAATCAGAACCTGCCTGCAAATCGCTGTCGGAAGGTACCTCGGCAGTATCCAGTCGGGTGAACTGGAATCGCTCCAGCAGTTGCCCTTTGTCATTGAGCAACAATGACTTCAACGGCAAGCCGGTTTCCTTGTCCAGATGCAGCTCAAAACCGTAGCGGTGCTGATCGCGTGGCGTCAACGACACGATCACCGAGGCACGCCCGGCCACACGCGACTTGCCGATGACGGCAAGGTCATACCAATTCTTCAGCTTTTGTGGATCGAGTGCACGAGCGGCGGAGTTGGGTGAGTCCCCCAGCCCTGCTATCAAGGTGCCGCTGACACATTGAGTATGCCCATCAATGCGCACGACTTCCTGAGCCGAGCCGTCGAGCTGGAGTAAACGCTCTTGGACTTTGCCATCCTGGACGCGGTGCCAGATGTTATGGGTAGAAAAACTACCGTTACGCTCGTAGACGAAAGTACCGTGAAAGCTCTGCGTTTGCTCGGCCTGTCCCAGACGCTTCAGCCAGTCCTGGGCTTCATCGGCGTGGGCTGGAACAACAAACCAGCCACTGAGCAGAAGCGCAAGTAGAGGTATGGCGCGCATGATCCTCCTTAACGGTTTTCCAGGCTTGCTGCTCGAGCGTAAGGCAGAGCGCTCTCAGTACCTTTCAGTGCAGCCTGTTGAGCATGTTGGCGCAAGTAACCTGGCAGACGCTGATCGTGCCAGCCTGGCTGACCTTGCAATACGCCGTTGGCCATAGGGCCAGTGGCTTCCGAACTCTCATTGTAGCCTGCCAATACAGCGGGACCCTTGACCTGAGGAGTGGCCAGACCCGGCTGGCTGGATTGCTGAGCCAGTTCGACACCAGCGATCTCGTCCTGGTTGTACAGACGAACACCCGCCAGCACAGCAATGGTCACCGAAGCAGCGACTGCCAGACGACCCAGGCTGCGCCATGGACCGCGAGAGGCTTTTGCCGGTACGGCTTCGTCAGCCAGCGCAGCAGAGACTGCCGCAGCGATGTCCAGACGAGGAAGCAGCAGGTCCTTGTGCATGACTGCCCGAGCGATCTGGTAACGAGCCCAGGTTTCGCGAGTTTCAACATCGTCAAAGGCATTCAATACCCGACGCAATTCCAATTCGTCCGCTTCGTTATCCATCACTGCGGACAGCGATTCCTGCAGGGCTTCACGACTCATGGCGTTCCTCTCTTGGCTGTCGCCGCTGTCTCAGTTTTCCTGCAACAACGGCTGCAGGGCTTTATCGATGGCCTCCCGGGCGCGGAAAATCCGGGAGCGCACGGTACCCACCGGACACTGCATGACGCTGGCAATGTCCTCGTAACTCAGACCATCGAATTCACGTAAAGTTAAAGCCGTACGCAAATCTTCTGGCAGTTGCTGAATGGTTCGATGGACGGTGCCTTCGATCTCATCCCGCAGCAATGCACGTTCTGGCGACTCGAGATCCTTGAGGCCATGATCGCCATCGTAGAACTCTGCATCCTCGGAACTGACATCGCTATCCGGCGGCCGACGGCCGCGTGAAACCAGATAGTTTTTCGCCGTGTTGATGGCGATGCGGTAAAGCCACGTATAAAACGCGCTGTCTCCGCGAAAATTACCAAGTGCACGGTATGCCTTGATAAAGGCTTCCTGTGCTACATCCTGGGCTTCATGGGTGTCGTGCACGAAACGCACGATCAACCCGAGAATTTTGTGCTGATATTTCAGCACTAGCAGATCGAAAGCTCGCTTGTCGCCGCGTTGAACACGCTCGACCAGCTGCTGATCCTCTTCCTGGGTTAGCATGAACACTCCTCGATAAGCTCGGAGGAGGCTTGCATAACTGAACGACCAGACTTGCAAACATAGACTCGGGCTTTTCGCAAAAGTTCTCCCCCTCCAAGCAAGTTTCCTGCGGGCTCTGATTTGGCACGCACGAAAAGCGCAGCGCGGGATAACCCGGCTGCGCGAATAATCTTGTCATCGGATTCGTCAGCTAGGACCCAACCGCAAGTCCCGCACCGAAGCCGACACTGTCCCTTGTTTCAGGCAACCGTCTATTGATCTTGGGCCGCTGGCAAAAGTTCCATATTTATAGCTGCCCGGAACCGACATTGTGCAACCGTGAAGAGAAAAAGACTGTTAAATCCGCGATACAGTCGCCTTGTCGCCGAAGCGGTCAAAAAAACATCCGACGAAGCGTCCAGTCTTTTCCGTCACAGTAGTTTCACAATGCCATGTGGGCTCAGCTATTGTGCCGCTCCCCCCCTCTATATACTAGTGGGCTGTGTGGCTGTATTGACTTGCCGATCCAGTTGTCCTGCGCCACCCCCGACCCGGGTCGCTTTGAGCGGAATCCTGAAATGAGCCAACAGTTTCAACACGATGTTCTGGTAATTGGCAGCGGTGCTGCCGGCTTGAGCCTTGCGCTGACCTTGCCCGGTCATTTGCGCATCGCCGTATTGAGCAAAGGCGACCTCGCCAATGGCTCGACTTTCTGGGCCCAGGGCGGTGTCGCCGCCGTTCTGGATGACACCGATACTGTCGAATCCCACGTCGATGACACCCTCAACGCCGGCGGCGGTCTGTGCCATGAAGACGCCGTGCGCTTTACCGTCGAACACAGCAGAGAGGCCATTCAATGGCTGATCGATCAAGGCGTGCCCTTTACCCGCGATGAACAGTCCGGCACCGAAGACGGTGGTTTCGAGTTTCACCTGACCCGCGAAGGCGGTCACAGTCATCGGCGCATCATCCACGCCGCCGATGCGACGGGCGCGGCGATCTTCAGAACCCTGCTCGACCAGGCCAAACAGCGTCCCAACATCGAATTGCTGGAACAGCGGGTCGCCATCGACCTGATCACCGAAAAGCGCTTGGGCCTTGAAGGCGACCGTTGCCTCGGCGCTTATGTGCTCAACCGCGGAACCGGTGAAGTCGACACCTACGGCGCGCGCTTCGTGATCCTTGCATCGGGCGGCGCGGCAAAGGTCTACCTCTATACCAGCAACCCCGACGGCGCCTGTGGTGATGGCATCGCCATGGCCTGGCGTTCGGGCTGCCGGGTAGCAAACCTGGAGTTCAATCAGTTCCACCCGACCTGCTTGTATCATCCGCAAGCCAAGAGTTTCCTGATCACCGAAGCCTTGCGCGGCGAAGGCGGCCACCTGAAACTGCCCAGTGGCGAACGCTTCATGCCGCGCTTCGACCCACGAGCCGAGCTGGCACCACGGGACATCGTCGCCCGTGCTATCGACCATGAGATGAAGCGCCTGGGTATCGACTGTGTCTACCTGGACATCAGTCACAAGCCTGAAGACTTCATCAAGACGCACTTCCCGACGGTCTATGAACGCTGCCTGGAATTCTCCATCGATATCACCAAACAGCCGATCCCGGTGGTACCCGCGGCGCACTACACCTGCGGCGGCGTGATGGTCGATCAGCGGGGCCGCACCGACGTGCCGGGCCTGTATGCAATTGGCGAAACCAGCTTCACCGGCCTGCACGGTGCCAACCGCATGGCCAGCAACTCACTGCTGGAATGCTTCGTTTACGCCCGTTCGGCTGCAGCGGACATTCTTGAGCAGTTGCCAGAGGTGTCGATTCCGACCGCCCTGCCCGTGTGGGATGCGAGCCAGGTCACCGATTCCGATGAAGACGTGATCATTGCGCACAACTGGGACGAATTGCGGCGATTCATGTGGGACTACGTTGGCATCGTGCGCACCAACAAGCGCTTGCAACGAGCCCAGCACCGGGTGCGTCTGTTGCTGGACGAAATCGACGAGTTCTACAGCAACTATAAGGTCAGTCGGGATTTGATCGAATTGCGTAACCTGGCCCAAGTGGCCGAGCTGATGATCCAGTCAGCCATGGAGCGCAAGGAAAGTCGCGGCCTGCATTACACCCTCGACTACCCGAACATGCTACCGGTCGCCCTGGACACTATTCTGGTGCCGCCCACCTACGCCGACTGAACTTGAGCCGAACCCGCAGGCGTCGGTGCAAATCCGCCGCCTGCGAATCCCGCGGCACGCATATCGCCCTGACCCGTCGCTCGCCCCGCAGACGAAAACGCAGCACCACGACCAGCGGCAACGCCAGGCTGTCCGGCCGTAGCTGCACGGGTTGCCAACCCATCGCCTGATTCCACAACTGCCAGCCATCGGCATCGCGACGCAAGCCACAAAAGGCCTGCGGGTGTGTCAGAAGAATGTGTCGCGGCAACGCCCGGAAACCGTGAGCCACGCACAGTACGAAGCCGAGCAGGCTGGCCCAGAGTGGTATAGAGAGAAGAAGCAGCGAACCCAGCGCGAACAGCTGGGCCAGAAGATAGGCCGCCAGCAACTGCCGTGAGGCATGCCAGCGGCATTCGAACGCGTTACTTGGGCTGGACACGATCCAGGATCATGCGAACCATGCGCTGAAGCTCCGGATCTTCCGATTCGGCGCGTTCCATGAACCAGCCGAACATGTCCTGATCCTCGCACTCGAGCAGCCTGACGTAGCACGCGCGATCAACCTCGTTGAGGTGCGGGTAGACCTCTTTCACAAACGGCACCAGCAACACGTCAAGCTCAAGCATGCCGCGGCGGCTGTGCCAGTAGAGGCGATTCAGTTCAACATCTTCGACCATGGAGCGCTCCTCAAATAGGCCGCAAGTATACAGCCCCGAGGCGAGCCGAACAGCGGGCTTTGGTCGGGCACCGATGATCCTTTGTGAACTACCCATTTCATGGGCGCCCCCTTATGATGTCCTTCGGACTCTTTACCCTGCGATGACCCATGGCCGATTCTGCTTTTTTCTGCACCCTGTCTCACGAAGGCGTTCTCGCGGTACGCGGCGCGGATGCCGGCAAATTTCTGCAAGGCCAATTGACTTGCAACCTTAATTACCTGAGCGACACCCAGGCCAGCCTTGGCGCGCGCTGCACGCAGAAAGGCCGGATGCAGTCGAGTTTCCGGATTCTGCTGGAAGGCGACGGTGTGCTGATGGCGATGGCCAGCGAACTGCTGGAGCCGCAACTGGCGGACCTGAAAAAGTACGCGGTGTTCTCCAAATCGAAACTGACCGATGAAAGTGCCCACTGGGCTCGTTTTGGTCTTGAGCATGGCGATGCAGCACTGGCCAGTCTGGGCCTGGTGCTGCCGGCCGACACCGACAGCGTCGTGCGTAATGACGGCCTGATCGCCCTTCGCGTCTCGCCTGAGCGCGCAGAACTCTGGGTTGGCTCCGATCAAGCCGACACCGTCAAGGGCAAGCTGTCCGCCCTGTTAGCCGAAAGCGATCTGAACCAATGGCTGCTGGGCCAGATCCGCGCCGGGATCGGTCAGGTCATGCCGAGTACCCGCGAGCTGTTCATCCCGCAGATGCTCAATCTGCAAGCCGTCGGTGGCGTGAGCTTCAAGAAGGGTTGTTATACCGGCCAGGAAATCGTTGCGCGCATGCAGTATCTGGGCAAACTCAAGCGTCGCCTGTATCGCCTGCAACTGGAGGCCGGTGAATTGCCGGAACCCGGCACCCCACTGTTCTCCCCCACTCATGGCAGTTCGATCGGTGAAGTGGTGCTGGCCGCCCGCGCCGGGCAAAACATTGAGCTCCTGGCCGTGCTCCAAGCCGAAGCCGTAGAAGATGACAACCTGCACCTTGGCGCACTTGAAGGTCCGGGCCTGCAACTGCTCGACCTGCCTTACCAACTGGATCGTGATCGCGAAATCCAGCGTTAACAGCAGCACTTGTCGCAATACCCTAGAGAAAAGAAATGAGCGAGCTGGCGGATAAGGTCCAACAGGATTTGGTTGAGGCCATCGATAACGATGACCTGGTTCTGCCAACATTACCGGAAGTGGCCCTGCAGATTCGCAAGGCCGCCGAAGACCCGGAAATCAGTGTCAGTACCCTGAGCAAAGTGATTGGCCGCGATACCGCGCTGTCGGCGCGACTGATCAAAGTGGTCAATAGTCCGTTGCTGCGCGCGACCCAGGAAGTGACTGACCTGCACACGGCCATCACCCGACTGGGCGTCAACTACAGCAGCAACCTGGCCATCGGTCTGGTGATGGAACAGATCTTCAATGCCCGTTCCGAAGTGGTGGAACAGAAAATGCGCGAGGTCTGGCGCAAAAGCCTGGAAATCGCCGGCGTCAGCTATGCGTTGTGCCGCAGCTACACGCAGCTCAAGCCTGATCAGGCAGCCCTTGGCGGCCTGGTGCATCAGATTGGCGTGCTGCCGATCCTGACCTACGCCGAAGATCACTATGAATTGCTGGCGGATCCGGTCAGCCTCAACCATGTGATCGACCGCATTCATCCGCTGCTTGGCGATAAATTGCTCAGGGTCTGGGAGTTTCCGGAAATGCTGGTGCAACTGCCAGGGCTGTATCTGGATTTCAAGCGGCAATCGGAGCGGGTCGATTATGTCGATCTGGTGCAAGTGGCCAGCCTGTATTGCCACAAGGACCCCGATCATCCACTGGCCCGTATCGACCCGTTCAGCGTGCCGGCCCTCAAGAAACTGGGGATCGATCTGGAGAACGAGGCGATATGCAAGGATCTGGAAGAATCGCGATCGATGTTTTACTGATTGTGAACACAAGCAACTGTGGCGAGGGAGCTTGCTCCCGCTCGGCTGCGCAGCAGTCGTAAACCCGATAAATAGGGTTTAACTGAAATACTGCGCTGTATGGTTTTGGGGCTGCTTCGCCGCCCAGCGGGAGCAAGCTCCCTCGCCACAAAAGCCTCTGTGCCACAGGGTTGTGTTCACTCTCCCGCAATAAAACTCACCCGCACCTTCAACCCCGCCTGCTCGCCATCGTGCAGGCTGATCTGCGCCAGGTGAGCGCGGCAGATCTCGCCGACAATGGCCAGGCCCAGCCCCGACCCGACCACCTGCTGGTTGCGCCGGTAAAAGCGCTCAAACACCCGATCCCGCTCTTCGAGGGGAATCCCCGGGCCATCGTCCTCGACTTCCAGCACCGCCGGTGCCGTGACCCGCAGGATCACATTGCCGCCCGGCGGCGTGTGGGCCAACGCGTTGTCCACCAGATTGCTCAACAGTTCGTTCAACAGCGTCGGCTCGCCGCGCAGCCACACCGGCTCATCGGCTTCCAGCGCCAGTGCGACGCCGCGTGCATGGGCCAGCGGCGCCATGGCCATGCCCAGTTCACGGGCCAATTGACTGAGGTCGAGCAACTGCGCACCACCCTCGGCGATGGCCCGGGCGCCATTCTCGACCCGTGCCAGCGAGAGCAATTGATTGGCCAGATGGGTCAGGCGATCCGTGCCCTGGGCGGCGGTTTCCAGGGTGCTGCGCCAGGTTTCGGGTTCGTTCGACCGCAAGCCCAGTTCGAGTCGTGCCTTGAGCGCCGCCAATGGAGTACGCAATTCATGGGCCGCATCGGCGATGAACTGCGCCTGACGCTCGAACTGCCCGCGCAAACGCTCGGTAAAGTGATTGAGCGCACGCACCAGCGGCCCCAACTCATGCTGCACTTCCACCAACGGCAAAGGCCGCAAGTCATCGGGCTGACGCTCTTCCACCGCCGTGCGCAAGCGTTCCAGCGGACGCAGCGCCGCACTGACCGCAAACCACACCAGCAGCAGCGCACCGATCGCCAGCATGCCCAGACGCAACAACGTGTCGGCCATCAGGCTGCGAGCCATGCGGACCCGCGCCTCATCGGTTTCCGCCACGCGGATTTCCGCCATGCCGTTCATGTTCGGCTCGCTGACCGCTTTGAGCAGGCTGACCACCCGCACGTTCTGCCCTTGATAAGTGGCGTTGTAGAAACGCGCCAGCGCCGGATAGTCATCGGTGCGCGGCGTTCCCGGCGGCGGTGCCGGCAGGTTTTCGTAGCCCGAGATCAGCTTCTGATTGATGTCGTTGACCAGGTAAAAAATCCGCCCGGCGCTGTCGTAGGCGAACGTATCGAGGGCCACATAAGGCACGTTGGCACTGAGGCTGCCGTCGCGCTGGGACAGGCCCGCAGCGATGGTTCGCGCCGAGGCCAGCAAGGTCCGGTCATAAGCGGTGTCGGCGGCTTCGCGACCGTTCCAGTACGCACTCAAACCACTGGCCAGCATCAACACCACCAGCAGCAGCGCGAGGTTCCACAGCAACCGCCAACGCAGGCTGCTGAGCTTATGCATCGCGGCTTTCCAGCAGATAACCAAGGCCACGGAAGGTCACGATGGCCACCGGTTGGCCGTCAAGTTTTTTGCGCAAGCGGTGGACGTAGATCTCGATGGCATCGGGACTGGCCTCCTCGTCCAGGCCGAAGACCTGGGCAGCCAGTTGCTCCTTGCTCATCACCCGACCGGGACGGGCGATCAGGGCTTCGAGCACCGCCTGCTCGCGGGAAGTCAGGGTCAGCAATTCTTCGCCGAGGGTGAAGCGCCGGGTGTCCAGGTCATAGGCCAGCACGCCACAACGCTGCTGGCGTTCACCGCCGAGCACACTGCGGCGCAGCAAGGCTTTGACCCGGGCTTCGAGCTCGGTCAGTTCGAAGGGTTTGGCCAGGTAATCGTCAGCCCCAAGGTTCAGGCCATGGACCCGATCCTTGACGTCGCTGCGGGCGGTCAGCATCAGCACCGGCAGGTTCTTGCCCCGCGCTCGCAGGCGCGCCAGCACTTCGAAGCCATCCATGCGCGGCAGGCCGACATCGAGGATCGCCACGGCGTATTCCTCGCTGCTCAAGGCCAGGTCGGCCGCCACGCCGTCGTGCAGCACGTCCACGGTCAGCCCGGTGCTCTTGAGCGCCTGAGCGACACTTTCGGCAAGCTGCAGATGGTCTTCAACGAGCAGAACACGCATGGATCTTTACCTCATTCAGGGATGGTCGACGCCATTCTTTGGCGCGGAGTTTACAGCCGCATCCGTCGCTGTGAAGCCCGAAAACCGTGAAAGTCAGCTGAAAGGTTAGCGAAAGGTTGGCCGGTTAGAGTCCAGCCACGGACAGTTTCGACTGCCGTCGCTATACGAAAAACGCCTCGAAGCGTTTTCGCCAATAAGAACAATAAACGGAGTACGTCACCATGCTGTCCATGCAGCTTCAGGTTTGCCCACCTGCTCGTTTTTCCCGCCTCAGCCAGACCGCCCTTGCCAGTGCCGCCGCCCTCGCCGGCTTTTCGCCGTTGAGCCAGGCTGCCTTCTTCGAAGACAGTACGGCAACCTTCGAAACCCGCAACATGTATTTCAACCGCGACTTTCGCGACGGCACCAGCGCCCAGCAATCCAAGCGGGACGAATGGGCCCAGGGGTTCATGCTCAACCTGCAATCGGGTTACACCGATGGCACCGTGGGGTTCGGTGTCGATGCACTGGGCATGCTGGGGGTAAAACTCGATTCGAGTCCCGATCGCACTGGCACCGGTCTGTTGCCGACCCATGACGACGGGCGCGCGGCTGACGAGTATTCCAAGCTCGGCCTGACCGGTAAAGTGAAGATCTCCGCCACGGAACTGAAAATCGGCAGCCTGATTCCGGAACTGCCAATTCTCAAACCCAACGACGGGCGCATTCTGCCGCAGACCTTTGAAGGCGGCCTGCTGACCTCCAAAGAAATCAAGAACCTGACCTTCACCGGCGGGCGCCTGGAGAAAGCCAAGGACCGCGACAGCACTGACTTCGAGGACATCGCCCTCAACAACAAGAACAGCCGCTTCGCCGGCACCGTGGCCGGCAAGCATTTTGACTTTGGCGGTGTGGACTATAAATTCACCGACAAGATCACCGGCAGCTACCACTTCGCCCAACTCGATGAAGTCTATAACCAGCACTTCCTTGGCATGGTCGCCTCGCAACCGCTCGGCCCCGGTACTTTCGGCACCGACCTGCGATTGGCCATCAGTGACGACGAGGGCGCGGCCCGAGGCGGCAAGATCGACAACAAATCCCTGAACGGGCTGGTGAGCTACGCCTTGAACGGGCATAAACTCAGCGCCGGCTATCAGCACATGTCCGGCGACAGTGCCTTCCCCTACGTCGATGGCAGCGATCCGTACCTGGTCAACTTCGTGCAGATCAACGACTTTGCCGGTGCCGAAGAACACTCCTGGCAGGCACGTTACGACTATGACTTCTCCAAAATCGGCATTCCCGGCCTGAGCTTCATGAGCCGTTACGTGAGCGGTGACAACATCAAGCTCAAGAACGGCGACGAAGGCAAAGAGTGGGAACGCAACACCGAGATCAAATACGTCGTACAAAGCGGCGCCCTGAAGGATGTCGCCGTACGCCTGCGCAATGCCACCTACCGCTCCAACTACTCCGCTCGCGATGCCGATGAAGTGCGTCTGCTGGTGAGCTATAGCGTTGCCCTTTGGTAATTCAGTACGTCCATAACAAAAACACTTAAGGAGACTTGAATGAACCTATCACTGCGTAAAGTTGCTTTGGCCACCGGCATCATGCTGTTCGCCGGCCAATTGCTGGCCGAACCCAAACGCCCGGAATGCATCGCCCCGGCCTCGCCGGGCGGTGGTTTCGACCTCACCTGCAAACTGGCGCAAAGCGCGCTGGTCAACGAAAAACTGCTGACCAAACCGATGCGCGTGACCTACATGCCCGGCGGTGTCGGCGCGGTGGCGTACAACGCGGTGGTCGCCCAGCGACCGGCCGATGCCGGTACGCTGGTGGCGTGGTCCAGCGGTTCGTTGCTGAACCTGGCCCAAGGCAAGTTCGGTCGTTTCGATGAAAGCGCGGTGCGCTGGCTGGCGGCCGTTGGCACCAGTTATGGCGCCATCGCGGTGAAAAGCGATTCGCCTTACAAGACCCTGGACGATCTGGTCAAAGCCCTGAAGAAAGATCCGAGCTCCGTGGTGATCGGTTCCGGCGGCACCGTCGGCAGCCAGGACTGGATGCAGACCGCACTGATCGCCAAAGCCGCCGGGATCAACCCGCGCGACCTGCGTTACGTCGCTCTCGAAGGCGGTGGTGAAATTGCCACCGCCCTGCTCGGCGGCCACATTCAGGTCGGCAGCACCGACATCTCCGACTCCATGCCACACATCCTGAGCGGCGACATGCGCCTGCTGGCGGTGTTCTCCGAGAAGCGTCTGGACGAGCCGGAAATGAAAGACATTCCGACCGCTAAAGAGCAAGGCTACGACATCGTCTGGCCCGTGGTTCGCGGTTTCTACCTCGGGCCAAAAGTCAGCGACGAAGACTACGCCTGGTGGAAAAACGCCTTCGACAAACTGCTGGCCTCCGAGGATTTCGCCAAGCTGCGCGATCAGCGTGAACTGTTCCCGTTCGCCATGACCGGCCCGGAGCTGGACACCTACGTGAAGAAGCAGGTCGCGGACTACAAAGTGCTGGCCAAAGAGTTCGGCCTGATCCAGTGATCGCCTCTGTCTAGCGGCTGCGGCCCCGGTTCTCGGGGTCGTGGCCCAGGAGTTCCGCATGCTCATACAACGCATTTTCGCTTCGGTGCTGTTGCTGGCCTGTGTCGGCCTGGCGCTGATGGCGTGGCCGTATCAAGCGGCTTTTTCCTACGAACCGGTCGGGCCTCGCGCCTTCCCCCTGCTGATGCTCGGCCTGATGGGCCTGGCTTTGCTGTACATGGTGTTTCGGCCGGCGCCGATCGTGCACAGCGATGACGACCCGAAACTGGACCGCGAAACCCTGACCAAAATCGGCCTCTGCGTGCTGCTGTTGCTGGTGTTCGCCGGGGCCTTCGAACCTCTTGGCTTCATCGTCGCCAGCATTCTGATCGGGGTCCCGATGGCACGCCTGTATGGCGGCCGCTGGCGGCCCAGCGCAGTGATCATCAGCCTGATGGCCATCGGTCTTTATCTGCTGTTCGACAAGTTGATGGACGTGCCACTGCCGTTGGGCGTGCTCGACGTTCTGGAGAACTGACATGGATACTCTTGGCTATTTGGGTCAGGGTTTCGGCGTTGCGCTGAGCCCGTACAACCTGGTGACCGCACTGTGCGGCACCTTGATCGGCACCGTCGTCGGGCTGCTGCCGGGGCTGGGTCCGATCAACGGCGTGGCGTTGCTGATTCCCATCGCATTCGCCCTCGGCCTGCCACCGGAGTCGGCGCTGATCCTGCTGGCGGCGGTGTACCTGGGTTGCGAATACGGTGGCCGGATCAGCTCGATCCTGCTGAACATTCCAGGCGAAGCCTCCACCGTCATGACCACCCTCGACGGTTACCCGATGGCCCGCAAGGGCCTGGCCGGTGTAGCGCTGTCGTTGTCGGCGTGGAGTTCGTTCATCGGCGCGTTCATCGCGACTTGCGGCATGGTGCTGTTCGCCCCGCTGCTGGCGAAATGGGCGATTGCCTTCGGACCGGCGGAATATTTCGTGCTGATGGTGTTTGCGATTGTCTGTCTCGGTGGCATGGCCGGTGATCGACCGCTCAAGACTTTCATTGCGGCGCTGATCGGTCTGTTTCTGTCGAGCGTCGGGATCGACGCCAACAGCGGCGTGTACCGTTTCACCGGGGATAACATTCATCTGACGGACGGCATTCAGTTCGTCGTGCTGGTATTGGGCCTGTTCTCTATCAGCGAAATCCTCCTGCTGCTGGAGAAAACCCACCGAGGCCAGGAAGCGGTGAAAGCCACCGGGCGCATGATGTTCAACTTCAAGGAAGCCTCGGCGGTGTTCGTGGTGAACGTCCGTTGCGGTTTGCTGGGCTTCATCATGGGCGTGTTGCCGGGTGCCGGCGCGACGCTGGCCAGCGCAGTGGCTTACATGACCGAGAAACGTATCGCCGGCGCCAAGGGCACGTTCGGACAAGGCGACATGCGTGGCCTCGCGGCTCCGGAA
Organism: Pseudomonas sp. EL_65y_Pfl2_R96; assembly: GCF_963970905.1. Classification (NCBI taxonomy): domain Bacteria; kingdom Pseudomonadati; phylum Pseudomonadota; class Gammaproteobacteria; order Pseudomonadales; family Pseudomonadaceae; genus Pseudomonas; species Pseudomonas sp. EL_65y_Pfl2_R96. The sequence continues at coordinate 387,002 of NZ_CAXAQH010000001.1, forward strand.
ACTGCCATCGGTGGCGCCGCCTGCGGTGCACTGGTGCCGATGCTGACTCTTGGTGTTCCGGGTTCGGGTACCACGGCAGTGATGATCGGCGCGCTGTCGCTGTACAACATCACCCCCGGCCCGCTGTTGTTCCAACAGCAACCGGACATCGTCTGGGGCCTGATCGCGTCGTTGTTCGTCGCCAACGTGATGCTGGTGATCCTCAACATTCCGATGATCCGCATCTTCACCCGCATCCTTGCCGTGCCGAACTGGGCACTGGTGCCGGTGATCGCGATCATCACCGGGATCGGCGTCTACGCAGTACACGCTACAACCTTCGACCTGTTCCTGATGATCGGCATTGGTATCTTCGGCTACATCCTGCGCAAGCTGGACTTCCCGTTGTCGCCGGTACTGCTGGGCTTCATCCTGGGCGGTCTGATGGAACAGAACCTGCGTCGCGCGCTGTCGATCTCCAACGGTGCACTGGAAATCCTCTGGTCGAGCCCGATCACGTTCGGTTGCTGGGTGCTGACTGCAATCATGTTGCTGATGCCACTGCTGCGTATCTGGCGCAAACGTTCGGTCGCCCGGCGCGCGCTCGCCGATGTCTGATCGCCCGCCCTTCAAAAGCTGGTGGGGAACACCGCTGGTCGGTCTGCTGGGCGGTTACCTCGCCAGCCAGATCGGCTGGCCGCTACCGTGGATGGTCGGCTCGTTGCTGGCGATCATCCTGGTGCGCTGTCTGACTCCCTGGCAATTGGCGGAAATCCCTGGCGGCCGCAAGTGCGGCCAGTGGATCGTCGGTATCGGCATCGGCCTGCACTTCACTCCGGTGGTGATGGAGCAGGTGCTGAGCCACTTCGGTCTGATCTTCTTCGGTGCGTTGGTCACCAGCCTGTCCGCGGTGGTCGGGGTCTGGTTGATGCGGCGTACTGGCGAAGATCGCGCCACGGCGTTCTTTTCCAGCATGCCCGGCGGCTCCGGGGAGATGGTCAACCTCGGCGCCCGCAACGGCGCGGTGCTCAGCCGTGTCGCGGCGGGACAAAGCCTGCGGGTGTTGGTGGTGGTGCTGTGTGTGCCGGCGGCGTTCAAGTATCTGTTGGGCGGCGGTGCGCTGGTCTTGCATCCATCGACCGTCAACGGGTGGTGGCTGGCCCTTCTGTTCCCGGGGGGCGCCCTGGCCGCCTGGATCTGGGAGCGCCTGCGTCAACCCAATCCGTGGTTGTTCGGGCCACTGCTGGTAAGTGCGGCGATGAGTATTGGTTGGGACCTGCACATTGGACTGCCCAACGGCGGCAGCCAGATCGGCCAGTGGCTGATCGGTAGCGGGTTGGGTTGTCACTTCAATCGGCAGTTCTTCCGGCGGGCACCGTCCTTCATGGGCCGCACCCTGATCGGCACGGCGTTGACCATGTTGATCGCCACATTGGCGGCGCTGGGGTTGAGCGCGCTGACCCATCTGGATCTGCGCTCGCTGACGCTGGGCATGATGCCCGGAGGGATTGCCGAGATGAGTTTGACGGCGGAGACCCTGCAATTGTCGGTGCCGCTGGTGACGGCGATGCAGGTGATGCGGTTGTTGTTTGTATTGTTTCTGGCGGAGCCGTTGTTTCGGTATTGGAACCGGGAGCCGGACTCACCCTGATAGACCGAGTCGCTTTCATCGCGGGCAAGCCCGTTCCCACAGGGGCCGCGCAGTCCTTGTGGGAGCGGGCTTGCCCGCGATAGGGCCCTCCCGGTCAACACATCAGACCGGCGGCAACCGCCACTCGATCGGCGTCTCGCCATTCTGTTCCAGAAACTTGTTCGCCCGGCTGAAGTGCCCGCAACCGAGGAAGCCGCGATAGGCGGACAGCGGCGAGGGGTGAACCGAAGTCAGTACCAGGTGCTTGGTGGCATCGATGAGTTTTTGCTTGCTCTGGGCATGCGCGCCCCACAGCAGGAACACCAGATGTGGCTGGTGTTCGCTGACCACTTCGATAATCCGGTCGGTAAAGTACTGCCAGCCCTTGCCCGCATGGGCGTTGGCATTCGCGCGCTCCACGGTCATGGTGGTGTTGAGCATCAACACGCCCTGCTCTGCCCAACTCTGCAGGTAGCCGTGGTTGGGGATGTCGATGTTCAGGTCGCGTTTCAACTCTTTATAGATGTTCACCAGCGACGGCGGAGCGGGCACGCCCGGTTGCACCGAGAAGCACAACCCATGGGCCTGGCCCGGGCCGTGATAAGGGTCCTGACCAAGAATGACGACCTTGACCTTGTCCAGCGGCGTGGAATTGAGTGCGTTGAAAATCAACGGCCCTGGCGGATAGATCTCCTTGCCCGCCGCGCGCTCCTGCTGCAGGAATGTGCGCAACTCTGCCATGTAAGGCTGGTCGAATTCGGCACGCAGGGCCTCCTTCCAGCTCGGTTCGAGTTTGATACGGTCGTCGGCAGTCATGGTTACATCCGGCAAAAACAATGGGGCGAACCCTAGGAAACCCTATCTCCCTTGTCAATTGATCTGACGCAGATACGGCACTTTCCTATAGAACGATCATACTGAACGCTCAAATTCCCAATCGAGGTCATGATGAATCTGCACTTCGAAGAACTCACCGGCACCGACGGCGCACGCATCGGCATCGCCAGCCTGGATGCCGAGAAGTCCCTCAACGCCCTCTCCTTGCCGATGATCAACGCCTTGCGCGATCAACTGGACGCCTGGGCCAAGGAACCACAGATCGTTTGCGTGCTGCTGCGCGGCAATGGCCCCAAGGCTTTTTGCGCCGGCGGTGAAGTGCGCAGTCTGGTGGAGGCGTGTCGCGCCCATCCCGGAGAAGTGCCGCCCCTGGCTGCACACTTCTTTGCGGCAGAATATCGCCTTGACTTCAACCTGCACACCTACCCGAAACCGTTGATCTGTTGGGGGCATGGTTATGTGCTCGGCGGTGGCATGGGGCTGCTGCAAGGGGCAAGCATTCGGATAGTCACACCGAGCAGCCGGTTGGCAATGCCGGAGATCGGCATCGGCTTGTACCCGGACGTCGGCGCCAGTTGGTTTCTGTCGCGATTGCCCGGCAAGCTCGGGTTGTTTCTCGGCCTGACCGGCGCCCAGATGAACGGTCGTGATGCGATCGATCTGGACCTGGCTGACCGTTTTTTGCGCGATGAACAACAGCAACAACTGATCGAAGGCTTGCTGCAATTGAACTGGCAGGAACAGACAGCCATGCAGCTCAACAGTCTGCTCAAGGCCTTGCAGCAGGAAGCGCTCGTAAAAATGCCCGAAGCGCAGTGGTTGCCACGACGCCAGCAGATCGACGAGCTGCTGGATGTCAGCGATGTCCGTTGCGCCTGGAAGGCCATCAGCCTGTTACGCGATCACCCCGACTTGCTGCTCAGCCGTGCTGCCAGGACCATGACTGAAGGCTCGCCCCTGACCGCTCATCTGGTATGGGAACAGATCGCCCGCGCCCGACACCTGTCGCTGGCTCAAGTCTTTCAGATGGAATACACCATGAGCCTCAATTGCTGCCGTCATCCGGAGCTCAGCGAGGGCGTGCGGGCGCGGTTGATCGACAAGGACCAGAAACCTCACTGGCACTGGCCGGACATCAACAATGTGCCGGAGGCTGCGGTGGAGGCGCATTTCCATAAGGCCTGGGAAGGCCGGCATCCTCTGGCTGATCTCTCGGAATACTAAAAATCGGGCACAAAAAAAAGCGGCGCTTAATGCGCCGCTTTTTCATTGAGTGGTTTACCGGTGGTTGACTCGGCCATCCCGATCGCCATCACGGTGATCGCCCCTACCGCCACGATGATCCGACCTATTGTGGCCTCGATAGTCATCGTTCCGACCGCCTCGTTGACGGCCGTCCCAGCCGCCGCGGTCATGACGGTCCCATCCACGATTCTGGTAGACGCGGTAGTCAGCTCGTGGCGCCGGCTGGTAATAACGTGGTGCCGATTGATAAACCCGCGGCTGGTGGTAATAACGCGGCGTTGGCTGGTAATACCGTGCAGGCGGTGAGTAATACCGGCGCGGCGCGGAGTAGTAACGGCCATCGGAGTAATAAGACCCGCCACCGGAGTAATACGGTGCTGGGGATGTGTAGACCTCGGAACGGTAATAGCCGGATCCTCCATCGGAATAGGGCACGCATGCACCAAGAGACAGTCCCGATAAACCAATCAGCAGAATTTGGCGGAGCTTTTTTTGACAGAGCATGGCGGCCTCCTGGACCGCGGGTGAGCCATGCCAGCGACGCTGGCAGGCGACAGTCAATTGTTCGCGACTGTCGAAAGATCAGACAGTGAAATCGGAATCTGGTGCGCTCTTGCAACACGTTGAAACAAGTAGTCGATGAAAGTTTTTTCATCTACCGAAAGAAAATGGCGCCTCCGTAAGACCGGACGCGCCATCGTATTCATGACCTGATCAACGATGCCCGCGATAGTGTCCACCGTGGTAATGACGGGGTCCACGTCCACCGTAGTAAAAATAGCGATAGCCCCCGTAAAAACGCGGGCCGCCGTAGTAGTAAGGAGAGTAGTAATAGCCAGGGTAGTAATAAGGTGTCGAATAAACGTCGGCACCACCTACGTAGTAATAGCAGCCGGACAAGCCCAAACCAAAAAACACACAGAGCAGTATTCGGCGGAGCTTTTTCTGACAAAGCATGGCGGCCTCCTGGAAGACCCGCAAACAGCAGTCGGCACAGGCCGGCTGACACCTGTTTTGACTTTCAAACCGGCACCGAGTGCCAGACGGCGTCTGGCCTTCAGATCAGCGGCCAGCTGCAGCCGGCTTGCGCAGGAGTGCTTGCCGGCCGATCATGCGCGGTCTCGGGCCAGACAAACCGGCCGTAACCGAATGCCCCCCTCATGAATAAGCCTGACCTCTGCCCGGCCTGCGGCGCCTCCAACGACTGCAGCCTGGCTGACCCGCGAACCGTCGATCATGCCTGTTGGTGCTACGGCGTCAGCATCGACCCGGCGGTGCTCCAGGCGCTGCCGGCCGAGCTGCGCGACAAGTCCTGCCTGTGCCCGGCCTGTGCCCGGGTCGAGGTGCAGTTGCAAGCAGCCGCCTGGCCGATCACGTAAGATGCTCCCCCCTTTTCCCACCGATCCCTAGTCATGCGCGTTGACCGCTTTCTCAGCAACCTGCCCCGCTTCAACCGCAAGCAGGTACGCCTGTTGCTGGTGGAAAAGCGCATCAGGGTCGACGGAAACATCGTCAGCGACCCTCACGCCGAGGTGCTCGAGTTCAGCCGCGTGGAAGTTGACGATGAGGTGCTGCAAGTCGGTAAACCGACCCGCTACTTCATGCTCCACAAACCGCCCGGCTGCGTCAGCGCCACCCGCGACCCGCAACACCCGACCGTGCTCGACCTCATCCATGAACCGGGCAAGGATGACCTGCACATTGCCGGTCGCCTGGACTTCAACACCACCGGCCTGATGCTGATCACCAACGACGGCACCTGGTCGCGACGCCTGACCCAACCGCAAACCAAACTGCCCAAGGTCTACTACGTCGAGACCGAGCAGGACATCACTGCCGAATACGCGATCACGTTCGCCAAAGGGCTGTATTTCGCCTTCGAAGACCTCACCACACAACCTGCCGAACTGGTCGTGCTCGGAGCAAAATCGGCGCGTTTGAGCATTGTCGAGGGCCGCTATCATCAGGTAAAACGGATGTTCGGCCACTTCGACAACAAGGTGTTGCGCCTGCACCGCGAACGCATGGGGCCGCTGCTGCTCGACGACGCGTTGAAGCCTGGCGAATACCGGCCGCTGAGCGACGAAGAGATCCGATTGATCTAAGCAGACGACCGCTCAGCAGAAGTTGTCGAACATTTTACGAAAGATACTTGCGCGATGACGTGACCCCTGCTTGAATCAGGACGTCGGCGCGAAATGTGACCGACGAGTCACCAAAACTACTCTAAGAAACTTTTTGCCGGCAGAGAACCCTCAGGTTCCGCATTCCCCCGGCAAACTGCCCGCTTATAACAATACCCGTCGACCGGCCTTCAATGGATCGACATGGGCCTTCAAAAATTCCAGGCGTATGCCTACCTGTCACAAAGCTCGTGCAATCTGATTTGCGCGCATACCCGCTTGCCAGGAGTCTTTGACATGAGGCCAGAAATCGCTGTGCTGGATATACAGGGTCAGTATCGGGTTTACACGGAGTTCTATCGCGCAGACGCCGCAGAGAAGACCATTATTCTGGTCAACGGCTCGATGTCCACGACTGCGTCGTTTGCACAGACCGTGAAAAACCTTTATCCGCAGTTCAATGTGGTGTGCTACGACCAGCCCTACGCGGGCAAGTCCAAAGCGCACAACCTGCATGAGAAAATGCTCACCAAGGAAATCGAAGGGCAGATCCTCCTTGAGCTGATCGACCACTTCGCCGCCGAACACGTGCTGTCGTTTTCCTTTGGTGGCGCTGCCACGCTCGTCGCCCTCGCCCAACGGCCACGGCGCATCGAAAAGGCTGTGATCAGCTCGTTCTCGCCGGTGGTCAACGAACACATGCTCGACTACCTTGAACGCGGTGTCGACTACCTCGGCAGCCGTGACGGTGACCGGGTCGGCCATCTGGTGAACAGCACCATTGGCAAACACCTGCCCTCGCTGTTCAAGCGCTTCAACTACCGTCACGTCAGCAGCTTGGCCGAACATGAATACGGGCAGATGCATTTCCACATCAACGACGTACTCAACAGCGACCGCCAGTGCTACCTGAACGCGGCGAAGAAAATCAACGTGCCGGTACTGTTCATGAACGGCGAATGGGACGAGTACACCACCGCCGCCGATGCCAGGCTGTTCGCTGGCCATGTGCAACACAGCACCTTCAGTACCCTTCAGGCCACCGGCCACTTTCTCGACATGGAACACAAAACCGCTTGCCAGGACAGCCGCAATGCACTGCTGGGCTTCCTGAAACCGGCGCAACTCGAAAGCCGACCGCGTTACCACTACGTCCAGGACCACCATGCACTGGCAATCTGAAACAGAGTCATCGCGAGCAAGCTCCGCCCTACCGTGTTGAACGCACTCCTGTAGGCGCGAGGCTTGCCCGCGATAGACCGCAAAGCGGTCTCTGGTTCGTTTCACCTGTGCTAAAGCCATCGCGCATAAAGAAAAACTTCAAATCCGCGCTCACATCTGGTACAAAGTCAGCCGCTCTGAGCGGGTGTCGTATAATGGCATTACTCCAGCTTCCCAAGCTGATAACGAGGGTTCGATTCCCTTCACCCGCTCCAATCAGATTTCAGTCTCACGTCGTTTCTTGACGGGGGATGCAGGTAAAGAAAAAACCGGCCTTGATGGTCGGTTTTTTTGTGTCTGGGATTTGGTGGAATCGGGCTCTGAGGCATCCCCCCATTTTCATCCGTTGTCCGCTGATCGATGAGTAAGTGCTCTCGGGGCGGTAGCGACTAATCTGAAGTCCGTTAGCGTTTTTTTCGAAAAACACGGGTTTATTATCAAATTTCATCAAGCGTTAATGTTTTCACATCTATGAAAATTAGCGTTTTCGCATATGATCGATCTTCTGTTAGCGTTTTTCTTGCCCCAGTAAAGGATTTCGTCAATGCAAGTCGGTTACAAGACCCTCGCGAACCGTTACGACATCGCACTGGCACAGCCTCTACGAGTCGACTCGATGATCGGCACTGTACGTGTCAGTCGCGAGAGTGACGGAAATGTGGAGAACCGGTATCCGGCAAGCTATCGGCCCGCAGACGATTTCGCAGGACATTTCGAATTCGGCCTCAAGTATGAAGAGATCCATCTCGAGTTCTTCGCCCGCCTGTTTGCGGTCATAGGTCCGCAGCCTGTCGAAGACTGGTGTCGACGGGAGCCATTCGGCCAGTATGCCCGTCGCACGGGATTCCTCTACGAATGGCTGACAGGACAACGTCTGGATGTGCCAGACGTGACCAATGGCGGCTATGTTGATGTACTTTCGCCAAAAGATTACCTGACTCGTCGCGAGGCACTGCGAACGCGGCGTTGGCGAGTTAATAACAACCTGCCGGGGACGGCTGAGTTCTGCCCCTTGGTTCGTCGTACGGCGCCAGTGCAGGACGCTCTGCAATTTGATCTGCGCGAGGCACTGGATGAATTGGACCAGGCCTTTGGCCCCGACATCCTGATGCGTACCGCCAGTTGGCTGACGTTCAAGGAATCGCGCGCGAGCTTTCTCATCGAAAAGGAAGCCGACCAGGCCGATCGCATCCAGCGGTTTGCCCATGTCATTGCCCAGTACTGCGGACATATCGAAGACCCGTTGAGCAACGACAGCCTGCACTCCCTGCAAGCCGGCATTCTGGGGTGTGACGCCATTGGACTGGGCTTGCGGCGCTCCCCTGTGTTTGTGGGGCAGGCCACGATGCGCGAGGACATCGTGCATTACATTGCCCCCCATTTCGCGGATCTTGCGCAGCTATTGGCAGGACTCAACGAGTTTGAGGTCGCAACGCGTGGTGCGGAATCAGTGGCACGTGCCGCAGTGTTGGCATTTGGCTTCGTGTACATCCATCCCATGCGCGATGGCAATGGCCGGATTCATCGCTTCCTTATCAACGACACCCTGATTCGGGATAAGGCAGTGCCCGACGGCGTAATACTGCCGGTGTCAGCCACAATCACGAGTTCGATCGACTTCAGGGCCGGCTACGACCGTACTCTCGAAGTGTTCTCGCGACCGTTCATGCGACGTTACGCAGCGGCCTATCGGTTCGGCGAACTCGTGACCTACGAGGACGGGACTCGCAGCAACTTCATCTTCGATGAATACGAGGACGCGTGTTTTGCCTGGCGGTATCCCGATCTGACCGAACATGTCCTGTACACCGCACGCGTCGTCGAGCACACGATTCGAAAAGAAATGGCGGATGAAGCCAGAGTACTGGTGATCTTTCAGCGAGCTCAGGAGCAGCTGAAAGAGGTACTGGAAATGCCAGACCTGGATGCGAACCGCATCATCCGCTCCATCAAGGAGAACAGCTGGGTAGTGCCCGGCAAGCTAAAGAAAGGGTACCCGCAGCTTGAAGATGAGCGCATGGCGGAACGCGTCGTGGAGGCCGTACGTTCTGCGTTTGAGGATCGAGAGATGGAGGTCGGCGAAGAGTGATTCTTCGGCGGACTCGGATAAGCCTTTGATTCCCCTTTTTTCACGCCCCTAATGCTGCCGCTGAATCTTGACACTGCAAATACCGCATGCTAGCGAGTGCTATACTTCCTACGAATTGCATCAAGTGTGCAGCGTTCCCCACGTGCACAGACATCGACTGCAAATCTCAGTTAACGGCTGCAAGACAGAGAAGGTCTACAGCCAATACGAGATGGGAGGTGTGGCATGAATCGGCACTATTACATCAGTGATAATCTCGACGATCTCGAAGCCGTTGAAAATGAACTGGAAGCCAACGGCATCAATACCGAACAAATTCATGTGCTCAGCGAAAAAGTGGCTGATGTTGAAGAACATCACCTCCACGAGGTTAACTCGCTGATGAAACAGGATGTTGTTCACTCTGGCGAGATTGGTGCGGTGATCGGTGTGCCACTCGCGGCACTGGTCCTTGGCGGCGCCTATTGGCTGGGCTGGACCGAATCCGCCGCAGGCTGGGTGCCTTTTATCTTCCTGGCCGTTGTTATATTTGGCTTCTGCATCTGGGAAGGCGGTTTTTTCGGGTTCCAGGTGCCGAATGCTCACTTCCGCAGTTTTAAACAGATGGTAGAAGAGGGCAAACATGTCTTCTTCGTGGATGTTGAACCGAACCAGGAATTGGTACTGGACCAGGTCATCGAACACCATCCAACGCTGAAGATCGCCGGCATGGGAGCGGCAGCACCCCACTGGACAGTCGCCTGGCAGCACAAATGGCATCAGTTCAAGCGAGTGATATCGGGTTAGCCCCTGGAGGCTGAAGGCCATCCGGCAGTGGATTATTGGCCGAAGAAAATGACCCGGCTGAGGAAAACATAGTCCGCCTCGGTGGCCATCAGCCCGACGAGCACCAGTAAGCACAACGGTGGCACCAATATGGCGTAGACCATGGCCAACCGTTCCCAGGCCATATGCATGAAGATGGAGACAATTAAACCTGCCTTCAACAACATGAACGTGATAATCAGGGCCCACCGAAGGTAGCCATGGAAGTGAAAGTAGTCGACCAGATACGACATCGTGCTGAGGACGAATAACAGCCCCCAGATTTTGAGGTACAAACTGATTGGATGTTGCTGACCCTGAGCATGTGCCATCACCCGTGCTCCTCTACCATAAATAGAAGAAAGCAAAAATAAACACCCACACCAAATCCACGAAGTGCCAGTAAAGCCCGGCTATCTCGACGTTCTGATAGTTTCCGGAGCGCTCATAATCTCCTCGCATGACTTTCATCGCCACAATGCTGAGGTAGATGGCGCCGATTGACACATGCAGCCCGTGAAAACCGGTAATCATGAAAAAGCTGGCACCAAATTGCGCCGCCCCCATGGGGTTCCCCCAGGGACGCACCCCTTCTGCGATGAGTTTGCTCCATTCAAATGCCTGCATGCTGACGAAGGTCACCCCCAAGGCAGCGGTCGCCAGCATCAGGGCAGCGGTTTTCGCGCGATCACGGCGATAGGCGAAGTTAACGGCCATGGCCATGGTGCCGCTGCTACTGATCAGCACAAAGGTCATGATGGCGATCAGAATAAGCGGGATTTCCTTACCAGCAATCGTCAACGCGAACACTTCACTGGGGTTCGGCCAGGCGGTGGTGATGGTCATGCGTACCGACATGTAGCCGGTTAAAAAACAGGTGAATATAAAAGTATCGCTGAGCAGGAATATCCACATCATCGCCTTGCCCCAAGGGACCTGCTTGAAGGCCTCTCTATCCGAGGACCAATCGCTGGCGATACCCTGCCATCCCGGTGCAGGCGGTGAGTCTGGTGGATTGGATTCGCCTGGGGCAAGTGGGTGCGATGCCATGGTTTTTCACCTCAGGCCGCAGAATCTGGCGATGGCTTCATAGGTCTCCGGCGTGCTGGCCAGCAAAGCGAATAGCACGAACCAAAGACCCAGCAAGTAATGCCAATAGGTGGTACAGAGCTCTATGCTGACGCTGAGTTGCGCCAACGGCACGCGACGCAGGAATTTAGCGACGATGATGCTCCAGGCTATCAGCCCGCCCAGCAAGTGGAGCCCATGCAGTCCGGTCAACAGGTAGAAGAAACTGTTGGCCGGATTGCTGGCGACAAAGTAGCCCCAGGCGACAAACTGCTGCCAGACCCAGAATTGCCCCACCAGAAAGGCAATGGCAAATACGCCCCCCAAGGCAAAACCAATGACCGTAGCGTCCAGTCGAGACTGCCGGGCGGCCATACGGCCCCCCTGCAGTGCGATGCAACTCAACACCAGAAAAGCCGAATTCAGCCATAGCTGCCAGAGATTGGCTAACGGCGCCAAGGGGTCTGTCAGGGGGAGCCAGTCGGCCATTTGTGAACGGGCAATAAAGGCGAACAGGAAGAGAAAGAATAACGAACTCACCACGACCAGAAACAAGCGCAGGCCCACTCTTGCGATTTGCCTTCTATCGGCACCCTCGGAGGCCTGAATACCCCCAGGGTCGCGACTCCAACTGCCGCTGGGGTCAGCACCGTCGGCGTTTCTCAATAGCAGCCTTTTCATGTTTTAACGTCCGCTATCTTGGTTCCGGCACTCAGTTGCCGCATCTGCTCCAGCTCCTCGGCGGAGACCGTTTGCGGAACGAAATCCTGTTCTATCCCCGGCACACTGTAGTCATAGGCCCAGCGATGCACGACCGGCAGCTTCGCTCCCCAGTTACCGTGAATCGGTGGGGTGTTCGGCGTTTGCCATTCCAGGCTGGCCGCGCCCCAGGGGTTACTGCCTGCGGGCTTGCCTTTAAATACACTCCAGGCCAGGTTGAACAGGAACAGCAACTGGGAAACGCCGACGGTCAATGCAATCACCGTAATGAAAGCATTCAGCTCTTGCGCCGACTGCGGAATGAACGCGTAGTTTTCATAGGCGTAGTAGCGGCGTGGCATACCCTGAAAACCCAGGTAGTGCATGGGGAAGAAGATGGCGTAGGTACCCAGAAAGGTAATCCAGAAATGCAACTTGCCCAGGGTGTCGTTCAACATGCGCCCGGTTACTTTGGGGAACCAATGATAAATGCCGCCGAACACCACCAGTACCGGTGCGACCCCCATGACCATATGAAAATGGGCTACGACGAAATAGGTGTCCGAGAGCGGAATATCCACAATCACATTGCCGAGAAACAACCCGGTCAGACCGCCGACCAGGAAGGTGACGATAAAGGCCAGGGCAAACAGCATCGGCACGGTCAGATGGATGTCGCCCCGCCACAGGGTCAGCACCCAGTTGTAGACTTTCAGTGCGGTCGGCACCGCGATGATCAAGGTGGTGACGGCGAAGAAAAAGCCAAAGTACGGGTTCATTCCGCTGACATACATGTGGTGCGCCCAGACCACAAAGCTGAGTACGCCAATCGCAATAATGGCCCACACCATCATTCGGTAGCCGAAGATATTTTTACGCGCATGCGTGCTGATCAAGTCGGAGACCAGGCCAAACGCAGGGAGCGCCACGATGTAGACCTCCGGGTGGCCGAAGAACCAGAACAGGTGCTGGAATAATATTGGGCTGCCACCCTGGTGATCGATCTGCTGCCCCAGCGAGATCATCGCCGGCATAAAGAAGCTGGTGCCCAATAGCTTGTCGAACAGCATCATGACAGCACTGACGAACAATGCCGGGAACGCCAGCAAGGCCATAATCGAGGCCATGAAGATTCCCCATACGGAGAGCGGCATGCGAAACAATGTCATGCCGTGCGTGCGCGCCTGCAACACCGTGGTGACGTAGTTCAACCCGCCCATGGTGGCTGCGACAATAAAGATCGCCAGCGAGACGAGCATCAGGACGATGCCCCACTCGAAACCCGGTGTCCCCTGAGAAATGGACTGTGGCGGATAGAGCGTCCAACCCGAACCGGTGGGGCCGCCAGGGACAAAGAAACTGGAGAGCAACACCACTACCGCTAGCAGGTAGAACCAGTAACTCAGCATGTTGACATAGGGGAAGACCATGTCGCGGGCGCCCACCATCAACGGGATCAGATAGTTACCGAAGCCACCCAGAAACAAGGCCGTCAGCAAGTAAATGACCATGATCATGCCGTGCATGGTCATCGCCTGATAGTAAGCACTGGCGTCCATGAACTCCAAAGTGCCGGGGAAGCCAATCTGTATGCGCATCAAGCCGGACAACACCACGGCGATAACGCCCACGAATATAGCCGTCAAGGAATATTGAATGGCTATGACCTTGTGGTCCTGGCTCCAGACATATTTGGTCAGGAAGCTTTTGGGTTCGTGCAGTGCTTCTGTTTCGGCTTGCTCCGCATAGGCCATCACGTCATCCTCCTGTCGAAGTTTCGGTGTATTCCTGGCTGCTTTACGGCGACTTCCCTGGTTCCGCCTTGCTCGCATCAGTGTCAGCATTCGCTTTGGATTTGATAAAAGCGATCAGGGCGTTCAACTCCTTGTCACTCGGAGTAAAGACCGGCATGACGGCTGCATAGCCCTTGACGATTTTGGCCGCGGGATTGAGAACCGAATCTTTTATATAGCCCTCATCGACCTTTATGCTCGTACCGTCGGCAAGGGTTTCGGTCTTGCCATACAGGCCCTGCCAACTGGGACCGACGCCCTTACTGCCATCGACACTGTGGCAGGCCAGACAGCCGAGCGACTCGGCCAACCGCTGCCCCTGCGCCGCCAAGTCGTCACCTGGGCCCGGCGCTTCGCTGGCAGAAACTTCATCATCTTGCCGCGCGGCACCCAGTGATTTGATCAGGGCGACGAGTGCACCCAGTTCATCGTCATTGAGAGTATAGGTCACCATGACCGGCGGGTAGCCTTGTACCAGGCGGGCCTTCGGATCGAGGATCGACTCTTTCAGGTAGGCCTCATCGACCAGCACACGGGTGCCGTCGGCAAGCTGTTCAGTGCGCCCGTACAACCCCTTCCATCCCGGGCCGAGACTGGCACTGCCATCCTGGCTATGGCAGGCACCGCAGCCGTATTTTTCGACCAACAGGCGGCCTTTTTCCAGCACGCTATCCCGACTGGGCTTGGTAGCGGTCGTTAATGTCTGGGCAAAAGTCGGCTGGCTGCTCAGCCATTGATCGAAGGCGCCCTGCTCTTCCACGATCATCTGGCCGCGCATGTTGTAATGACCTACACCACAATACTCAGCACAAAGGATTTCATACTTCCCGGTTTTAGTCGGAGTAAACCAAAAGTACGACACCATCCCTGGCACCATGTCCATCTTGCTGCGAATTTGCGGCACATAAAAATTGTGCAGCACATCTTTAGAACGCAGTAAAACTTTTACCGGTTTATCGAGCGGAAGACGAACTTCATTGTTTTTTATCAGCACATCGTCCTGCCCGGCAGGATCTTTGGGATCAAGGCCGAAGGGATTGGCGGCATCAACAAACTTGATATCCGATTTGCCCAGCTTCCCGTCCTGGCCGGGAAAACGAAAGGCCCACTGCCACTGCTGGGCGATCACCTCAAGCTCATAAGCATTTTTCGGCACCCGGATGAAATCACTGTAAACAACCAGACCTGGCGCCAACATCCCGACAATGCCTACCGAGGTCACGACAATTAACCATAATTCCAACTTTTTACTTTCTGGCTGGTAATGCGCCCTGGAACCCTCCTTGTGACGATAACGCATCACGGCTACCGCCATGAATACCGTAATAGCGATGAAGAATACTCCGCTAATGATCAGGGTGATGAACAGGGTGGTGTCTATTGACCCCCAGTTGGAAGCTGCCGGTGTCGCATGCCAAGGCGCCAGTATGTGGAAGAGCACTGATGCAATAACGATTAGTATTAAGATAATTGCTATTGCCATTTTCTCGTCATCCTATGCCTGTTGCTCATTGGCTTGCAAAAGCATCACCACTAAACAGCATAGATTGAGAAGGCCAAGGCGCAGGCGCGGTCGAAGGTCGAACAAGGGAGGAAGGCAGGCAAGCGAGGCCCGGTTGCCAGCTATACTCAATTTCAGATTACGGACGGCAGAGGTCGGCCAGAAGCGCCCCCGATGACGTACCCTGCCCCGAGAAGAGACAAGAGCTGCCGAGTCCAGCAGTCCACGACGGAGGTTTCGTCATGAGTACCCTGACAATCGAAGGCTGGTGCAAAACCAGCCCCGACCAAAAGTCCACCCCGACGGGTGAGATCCATTTTTACGTCGATGGCCCCCTCCATCTGCGTCTGGAGCAAGCTGAAGAACGCCTGCAGAAGACCCATGAGCGTGAAGTCATGGTCGATGTCGACATGAGCTCAATGGATTTGATCTTGCCAGAGGGGTACGGCCCCTTGTCCGACTGCCAAATGCGCGTTTATTTGCACCATGAGCGCGGTCAGTTCCATTTGGTCGGGCATCGAGCGAGCGATGGAAGCCTGATCTATACCAACGCGGTTTTGATTGATCAGCTGCTTTAGAAGCACGATGTCCTGCCTCATCGACGAGAGCAGCGTATTTATCCCCGGGCCGTCAGGTTTAAATCCCCGAAGTATCCGTTTAGAAATAAAAATGCCAGTCAGACTAACTGACTGGCATTCCCCTTGAAGGGCCCTTTTGTACTCAACCATGCAGATCCAGTCCGTCTGGTGTGCTGCGTTCAATCTGTTGCAGAAAAGCCAGAAACTCCTTGACTCGATGGCGCTGGGTAATCCGTCCGATGACTTGGCCGGTCATGATGTCGAAAGCCCTAATTTCGATATGTAGGAAAACTCCGACAACCAACACATCGAAAAACAAGTACGACAAAATATTACTTCAAAACAAGAAACACCAAATTGTTACAAGTCACTACCCCGCCATTGAACACCTCCCAATTCCCGACCTATACTTTTCACCCATTGAATTTGGATGATCAATAGCGAGAAACTAACAAAAATAGATAGGGAGTTATCCGCATGCAAAGAAACAACGTTACTTCTACATACCTACTTCTTGCGGCATTGTTTTGTCCTCTCGGTAGTTTTGCGCAACAAGCCCCCGCCACTGCCACTGCCACTGCCGATACTCGGGCTCTGGCATCCTCTCCTCGATGGCTGACAACCAAGGTCTATATAGAGGGTTTACCGCAAACGGACGTAAAAGCGAATTATCCTGGAGTGGTCGGAATATCGACGTGGGATCCCGAACGCAATCGCTATGAGTTCTTTTACACCGATACGGGAAAATCAAAGTACAACAATGGTGGTGGAGGTTACTTTTTTGTCACTGGTGATCAAAAAAACCACATCTTAGTGCCCGATGTCGGGCCAACCAAAACTGTGATCAGGCGATTGGAAAAGTTGAACCCAGATGAATTCACCTATTCTCGCGAAGTGCCTCGCGACATGGTAGACAATAACCCTTTGGTGCGTATTTATGTAGTTCATACCCCCTACACCGGAACAATAGAAACAAAGTCCGCCATGAAGCCAGATGCAAACATCACAAACTGAAAGCAATCGCCCACAGCACACTAAATGATCCAGTCAGTTCCGCTGGAGTAGCGCTAACGCTTGAAACCAATCTTTTTTTCCGAATAAAACATGGAGTTTCAAAATGCAGAAATCACTCAAAACACTCCTTGTATCTACGCTGCTGATATCCTCGGCCTTCTGCGGCGTTGTCAATGCGCAGTCCACAACAAATTCCCCTGCAAAAAATGCCGTTGCCACGCCAGATAATGCCGTCATGCTGACCGTATTTTTAAAGCACGATCAATCACGGCCATTGGACGAACTAAAGGCTCAACTTGCCAAGCAAGGATTCTATAAGGCATTTCCACCTGCGGGAGTAGAGATTGTCAGTTGGAACATAATGATGGGTATCGGACAAGTCGTCACAGTGCGCTTCCCAGCCTCCCGTCTTGCTGAAGTAAACCTTGCACTTGAAAATACAGCGTGGGGAAGTTACAGAACCGAGTTCTATCCGACCTATGATTTCAAAGCGATAGCACTGGCGGAACAAAACAAAGCGCAGCAAACGCAAACTGCCCAGTGATGCTAGTTGACTGAGCGGTTAATTAATTTATCTACCGGTAACGTATACCGTGCGTCCAATGTCATGGATTGGTTATGCGCATGGCCCAACCTGCTTCCCCCTTCGCTTTAACGCCTTCCGATCTCATCGCCCTGCAAGGTTGGTTGCACATGAGTTCGCTGGAACATAGCCTCGCCCAGCGAGCGCGCATTCTGCTTCTACTGGCTGATGGATTGACGCCCAAGGCCGTCAGCGAGTAGTTGCAGATCACGCCGCCAACGGTATTCAAGTGGCGAAAACGTTATCGGGAGGCGGGAATCGAAGGGTTGAGCAATCTGCCGCGCAGCGGCCAGCCATTCAAACTTTGGCCCGAAAAAATCAACGAAATCCTGACGTGCCCCCCCCTGGAAGCCACTCACAGGAGCGTTCGTTTGGTGGCCAAGTATGCGCGGGTCACCACGTGGCAGGTTCGGCAGGTCTGGGCCGCTTCCGACCCCAAACCCCATTGCCTGAAGAGCTTCAAAATCAGCAACGATCCTCATTTCGCCGGTACATAAGGCGAAGCTGAGCGTGATAGAAAATAAATCTATGGATTAACCGCCCGGGCCACTAGATCGTCTAGAGCGTGTAAGAAATACCGACCTGAACGGTTCTTGGCTCACCAGGGTAGGCATAAACATTGCCGAAGGCGCCTTCTTCATAGTCACGGTCGAACAGGTTCTTCACATCGAGATTAAGCCTGACCTGGTCATTGACCTTGTAGAAACCAAGCAGATCGACAACTGTGTAGCTGCCCATCGAAAACGCCGTGTTAGCGGTTTGGCCCGCACGCTCATCGACGTATTTACCCCCCACACCCAAGCCTAACCCTTTGAAAGTGCCATCCTGGAACTCGTAGACGTTGAGCAGGCTGAAGCTGTTCTGCGGAATGTTCATCAGCCGGGTTCCCGACTGGATCACATTGTCCTTGGTGACCTCGGCATCGACATAGGCATAGCCGCCAATCACCCGCCATTCTGGAGTCAGATTGCCTGCCACGTTCAGATCAAAGCCACGGCTGCGTACTTCGCCAGCCGCCACGCTGAATGTAGAGTCCACGGGGTCGGTGGTGAGGACGTTGCGTTTTTCAATCTGGTATATCGCCGCGTCAACGCTCAACTGGCGATCCAGGGCTTCCCATTTGATACCCATCTCATAAGACTTGCCCTTTTCCGGCTCAAAGCCACCGCCCTGACGGCTGGCCCCCGTATTGGGCTTGAAAGAGCGTGCTGCATCGGCATACACCGCCACAGTATCGGTCAGGTCGTAAATCACCCCGAGACGCGGCGTCACCGCGTTGTCGCTCGCAGCCCAGCTTCTGCCACCCGGTACAAAGTTTTCGTATTCATGCTCAAAGCGCTCGAAACGGGCACCCGCCAAGACTTTTAAACGCTCGGTCAACGCTACCTGATCCTGAACGAAGGCCGCGTATGTCTTGAGGTTTTCCTTGTCGTTGGTCGGGGTACGGGTCAGGGCTGGACGAGGCTGGCCGTACACCGGATTGAAGAGGTCGATCGAATAGGCGCCGACCGCTCCGCTGGAGCGCTGGATGATGGACTTGTAGTCATAATCCTCGTACTCGACACCGGTCAACAGCGTGTGATCGAAGCCGCCCGTGGAGAAATGCCCGGTGAGGTTCAGTTGAGTGTCTTTGTCCGTCCATTCCAGCTTGCGGTAGCTGAAGTTACGACCCAGCGTGCGCCCATCAGCGGCGACACCATTGGCTTCAATTGCGTTGCCCTGCAAGGTGCCATCGAGCCATTGAAAACCACCACCCAATGTCCAGTCATCACTTAGCAGGTGCTCGAACCGCAGTTGCGCCATGTTGTTGTCGTTGTGTAATTTGCCCGCGTCTTTTTCACCGAAGAAGGTGTCACGGGATGCTGTGCCAATCTGATTCGGATAGCGCGTCACACCGCGATCCAGCGGGTGATTGTTGCGCATGAAGTCGCCCTCGAAAATCACCTTGGTGTCGTCGTTGGCCTGCCAGGATAGTACCGGTGTCACACCATAACGTTCGGTTTCGACATGGTCACGGAAGGTATCCCCGCCCTCGCCCACCACATTCAGGCGATAGGCCAGACGACCTTCTTCGTCGAGCGGGCCAGAGGCATCCAGCGTGCCGCGCTGCATACCCTGGTCGTCCAGTTGGCTGCCCAGTGTTACCGTGCGTTCTGCCAGCGGCTGTTTGGAGACCACGTTGAACGTGCCACCAGGGTCGCCCCGGCCATAGAGCATGGTCGCTGGGCCGCGCAGTACCTCCAGCCGCTCGATGGTGTTGGCATCAGGCATGTTCGGATAACCACGGTTGATCGGAAAACCGTTGCGATAAAACTCACCGGTGGTAAATCCACGCACCGTAAAAGTGGTCAGCCCCTGACCACCGAAGTTGTTGGCCCGCCCCACTCCGCCAGCATAATCGAGTGCGTCCTGAAGACGAGTTGCACCGATGTCCTCTACAACATCCTTGGACACCACGCTGATGGACTGCGGCGTCTCGTGAATCGCAGTGTCGGTTCGCGTCGCACTGGCCGACCGCGTTGCGTGATACCCCTTCACCGGCCCTTGTGCCGTTTCATAATCCGTCGTACCGATGATGTCGGTCGCTTGCAACTCCAGACTGGTCTTTTCCGTAGCGGCTTGCTCTGCCCATGTAGAAGGAGAAAACGCCTGAAGCACACAGATAGAAAGCAGAGTACGACGCATTGATGATGAACCTTGGTGAAGAAGCCAAATGGAATGGCATACGTGCCAATAATTTGCGGCGAATGGTATACCGTACCGACAGCTTTTGATACGTATTCGCATTTGAATTCTTCACGGAGCTCACCAAAGGGCTCCAGGGACAAACCAACGGGACAAACGATCAAGCGTGTGTCCCTTTATTCGTCAGCGCGTCGCCACCATGAACAACCGCGGAAACGGCAGCAGCACCGAGCCATCGCTCAGCGCTGGATAAGCCTGCTCGATCGCCGTCTGATACTGCTTGAGACACTGCGCCCGCTGCGCGTCATCCAGCGGTTCGAGAAAAGGCCGCAAACCGGAGCCCTTGAACCACTCGACCACGCCCGATGCGCCGTCCGCGAGCGGGTGATAGTAAGTGGTGCGCCATACATCGACCCGAGTGCAGTGGGCACGCAGCATCGAGTAGTAGCCGCCAGCATCCTCCATTTCCGTTCGCAGGCTAGCGGCCCTTGCCAGTTTGTCAGCCCAAGGGCCGTTCGCTGCGACCTCGCGCATCAACCGGTGTGACGGTTCGTTGAGGTTGTCGGGCATCTGGATCGCCAGGCTACCGCCGGGCGCGAGCCTGGCCACCAATGAAGGCAACAACCGGGCGTGATCGGGCAGCCACTGCAACACCGCGTTGGCGAAAATCACGTCGAACGGGCCGGTCTCGTTCCAGGTATCAATGTCAGCAGTGTCGAAACGCAGGTGAGGTAAGCGCTCGCGAGCGGCCTCGATCATATCGGGCGAACTGTCCACCCCTCGCACCGCGGCATTGGGAAAGCGCTGCACCAGCAACTCGGTGGAATTACCGGGGCCACAACCAATGTCGATTGCCGATCGAACGTCCACCGCGGGGATGGCGGCCAGCAAGTCACGCGCCGGGCGCGTGCGTTCATCTTCAAAAGCTACGTATTGTTTGGCGGACCAACTCATGTCGCTCTCCTGTCGGTACATGGTTGTAGCCAGAGGCCGACAACCGGTTCGCTACGATACATTGACCGGTGTGCTCTGCCCTATCTCGACTTTTTGAGAGCATAGGGATTTGAGTGAGTTTTCTCTTATCGCAAAAATCATTGAAAGCCATAACCAAAAGGACCGTTCGTCGACCGACTGGCAAAGCAGTTTTGACAGTATATAAATGACATCTATAGTCCTATCGCGGCCTGTCGGAAGGAACCCGACCCGTCATTTCAAGACAAGGAGCAAGGCCAGCTCGTCCCCTTGATCGAGTGGGTTCCCCAGTAGTGTGTTCGCAACGGCCGCAAGGCAAGCAAGCGTTGTCGTGCCTGGTAGGTAGCCAGGTAATCACTATGTTCAAAGGAGCTTCACTATGTCTCGAGTCACGGATGTACTTGTTTCGATCGACACTGAAACCATTCTGAAAAACTACCCGAACATCAGCAAAAATCCTGCTGCACCGACGATGATCGACGTCAATCATGTGTACATGGTGACCAATCAGAACAACGTGGTAAGTGGCCAGGCCGGTGGCGAGCTCAACTTGAAAGCCCAGGTAGGCGATTTGATTCGCTGGCGTGAAGCCAGCCTGTCGCTGGGCTTCGAGCAAGCGGTGATTTTCTACAAGTTCGTCGGTAACGCAGGCAACGAGTTGATCTCTACGCCCACGCCACGCAAGGCTACCGCCTCCTTTGCAGTCCCTAACACCAGCAATCCGTCGGTGCCCAGCTGCCAGAAGGTCGATAACCATTACTGGTCTTCGGAAACCCTTGCCTGCGGCAGCGTGACCTATCACTTCCAGTTTCTGATCGTGAATCGCGACTGCCAGATCATCGGCTGCTGCACATGGGATCCGTTCATTACCATCCGTAACTGATGCTGGGCCGGGCCCCTTGGCAACGAGGGGCCTACCGAGCTCGTTGCCGCCTCGGCTGGAACAGGATGTCTCACCCGAACCGAAGCGGTTACCGTTTTGCGTCAACATCATGAAAGGATCCATGATGACTTCCGAACCGATCACCTCCCCTTCGGCGGACGCCGTGATAGCCAGTAGTGTGCTGCTGATCGTCGATGCCGAATCGTTGCTTTCACGCTATCCACAACCCAGCCTTGAAGCGCAAAACCCGACTGTGATTGAAGACGGCTTCATCTTCTCCGTGAGTAGTAGCACGACGAAAAAAAATACTGAAAATGACAGTAAAATAACGCTGACAGCCAGCAATGGAAAGGTCTTCCATATTCGCGGCAGGACCGTCAGCCTGTTGGCCGAACATACGGTGGTATTTCACAACCTGACGGTGGACGATGCCGGGGTCCTTTCGCCGCCCAAACTGATCGTCCACAGCGACCAGGCAGTCCCCGCACCCGACCCCGCCAATCCGACCCAACCGGGTAGCCATAAGGCCGACGATCATTATTGGGAGTGCTCGCAACTGACCACAGGCGTGGCCACCTGCGAACTGAGCTTCATGCTGATCAACCAGCGCTGTGAAGCGGTGGGATACTTCAGCTGGAAAACTGAAGTGACGCTGTCGGCGTGAATAGAGCCCCGCAAAAAACCGGCCTCAAGGGCTAATGCCGATCAGTCAAGCTCTCTTGCTTGACCTTTGGCCGCAAGAATCAGAATCCGACGCCTGTACTGTCATCGGCGAGCGGGTGATAGCAAGTGGAGCGCCATACATCGACACGGGTGTCCTGCCCTATCCCGACTTTTAAAGGGCATAGGGTTTGAATGAGTCTTTTCTTATCGCCAATTCATTGAAAGCCATAACCAAAAAGACCGTTCGTCGAACGACAGGCAAAGCGATTTTGACAGCATTAAAATGGCATCTATAGTCCTACCCGCGGCCTGTTGGAAGGAACCCAACCCGTCATTTCAAGGCAAGGAGCATGGCCAGCTCGCACCCCGTGATCAAGTGGGTTCCCCAGTAGTGTGCTCGCAACGGCCGTAAGGCAAGCAAGCGTTGTCGTGCCTGGCAGGTAGCCAGGTAATCACTATGTTCAAAGGAGCTTTACTATGTCTCGAGTCACGGATGTACTTGTTTCCATCGACACTGAAACCATTCTGAAAAACTACCCGAACATCAGCAAAAATCCTCATACACCAACAACGATCGATTTCAGGCACGTTTATATGGTCACCAACCAGAACAACGTGGTCAGCGGCCAGGCCGGTGGTGAGCTGGACCTCAAGGCGCAGGTCGGCGATCTGATTCGCTGGCGTGAAGCCAGCCTGTCGCTGGGCTTCGAGCAAGCCGTGATTTTCTACAAGTTCATCGGTAACGTAGGCAACGAGTTGATCTCTACGCCCACGCCACGCAAGGCTACCGCCTCCTTTGCGGTACCCAACACCAGCAATCCGTCAGTGCCTAGTTGTCAGAAAGTCGACAACCATTACTGGTCCTCGGAAACCCTTGCGTGTGGTCGCGTGACCTACCACTTCAACTTCCTGATCGTGGATCGCGACTGCCAAATTATCGGCTGCTGTGCGTGGGACCCGTTCATTTCCATCCATAACTGACGATGGATCGGCCCCTTGGCAACGAGGGGCTACCTGGTTCGTTACCGCCTCGGCTGGAATGGATCTCTTGCTTGAACTGAAGCGGCTACGGTTTTGCTTCAACATCATGAAAGGAATCCATGATGACTTCAAAAGCGATTACTTCTCCTTCGGCGAGCATCGCGACAGCCAATAACGTGCTGCTGATCGTCGACGCCGAATCGCTGCTTCCCCGTTATCCGCACCCAAGTCTTGAACCAAAAAAACCAACTGTAATTGAAGATGATTTCATCTTCGCCATCAGCGGTACAACGACAACACAAAATGCTAAAAGTGACAGTGTAATTACACTGACAGCCAACAACAGAAAAGTCTTTCATCTCCGCGGCAGGACCGTCAGCTTGCTGGCCGAACACAGCGTGGTATTTCACAACATGACAGTGAGCGATGACGGAGTGCTTTCACCACCCAAACTGGTCGTCCACAGCGACCAGACAGTCCCCGCGCCCGACCCCGCCAATCCGACCCAACCGGGTAGCCATAAGGCCGGTGATCATTATTGGGAGTGCTCGCAACTGACCATGGGCGTGGCCACCTGCGAACTGAGCTTCATGCTGATCAACCAGCGCTGTGAAGCGATGGGGTACTTCAGCTGGAAAACTGAAGTGACGTTGTCGGCGTGAATGGATAGGCATAAAAACCGGCCTCAAGAACCTAATGCCAGTCAGTTAAGACGCAGAACCTGTGGGAGCGTGGCTTGCCCGCGAAGAACGATGACGCGTAATACCTGAAGAACCGCGGCGCATTCTTCGCGGGCAAGCCCGCTCCCACAGGATTTTCGTCGCTCAAACTTGTTAACTTACCGGCATTGGCCTCAGGGGCCGGTTCTTTTTATGGTACGGATTCGACAGTGCTAGTCGTAATATCCAACAGTCTTCTTCAAGTGATCCGAATAATCGTAAATATCATCAACCGATCCAATCGGATGCCGTGTCTCATTTTTTTCTTCGTCAAAAATCCCAATGTACTTTTGTGAACGATTGAAGTGAAGGCGACAAATCGGTTTGCGATTGTTGTCATCCAGCAAAATGCCAAAGTAGCTTTGCGTGTCGCGTTGCACTATCCGTTTAGCGTCCACAACCGAACGAACCACTGCACGGACAATGTGATAACCCTCCAACTCCTCCAGAGTCGTCAGCACTTTATCCTCTGATTCATCACGCTGACCTGTCAGATCAATGCCGCCGGCAGGAGCCGGTATCGATGCCAGCGCAGGCTGAATTGCACCACTCATAGCTGATTTGAGTCGGTCATTGATCTGGTCATTGAGAAACTGCACGACCGCTTTTCTCGTCAGCTCTTGAAACTGCTCACGGACTTTCTGGGTGATGACCCCGTCGTACACTCGAGAGGCAAACACTTTTACAAAGTCGTCATCAGGTTTGAGGACCTGCGAAGCAATGACTTTCTTGATCTGACTGACGTATTTCAACTCACCCGCGGCGTTGATGATCGAATCTACGTCGAATGCAGACCTGGTGAGCTTGATCAATTCAGGAACGGAGTAATCGTCGATATCCAGAAGGTCGAGTTCAAGAAACGGCTTCTCATCCATCTTGTTGGGCGCATCCAGATCGGTGAAGAATTTGTAGACCTGCCCGTTGGTGAGGATGGAGATTCGAGCACTGGTGA
Source organism: Pseudomonas sp. EL_65y_Pfl2_R96 (assembly GCF_963970905.1). Taxonomy (NCBI): domain Bacteria; kingdom Pseudomonadati; phylum Pseudomonadota; class Gammaproteobacteria; order Pseudomonadales; family Pseudomonadaceae; genus Pseudomonas; species Pseudomonas sp. EL_65y_Pfl2_R96. Next base: position 412,021 of record NZ_CAXAQH010000001.1, read on the forward strand.
CATGGAAATAGCGAAACAGCTGGGAGGCATGGTTGATGTGCAGCGGCTCGCCTATTTTTTTGCACTCGATGAGTATCTGTACCTCTCCTTCTTTCATGATCGCGTAGTCAATTTTTTCTCCTTTTTTCGTTCCAATATCGCAAACGAATTCCGGAGTCACCTCACTCGGATCAAAGACATCGTAGCCCAGCACCGTGCTGATAAAGGGCATGACGAAAGCATTTTTGGTGGCCTCCTCCGTCTGAATTGCAGCGCTTTGCAAACGAACCTTGGCGGCTAGACTTGCTAACTTCTCAAAGAATTCCATGAGTGACCTCTTACTTGGTGTCGATCCGTGTGTTTGCGTACTGGCAAATTGACTTCCATTGATACTAGACACAAACCGGCACAAAGAAAGATTCCAGACGCAGCAAGTGCCCTTCAGAACGAAGGTGTTTAATCGAACACGGGATTTTCAAGCAGCATTTTCATCATGTTCGTGCAATCTGAAAATCAGACGCATCCCTAAGGAACACAGCAATGAAATTCGCGAAAGTCGCACAGAAACTCGCCCCTGAGAAAGCGCCACCTCGGCGAGGGGCAAACGATTTCCCTGGACGACACCGTCGTCCAGCAAACAAAGAAGCAGGAGTTGAATCAATGCTGGCCCAAGCCTCGCGGGTGACGCCAATCACCCGCGCAACAGGCTGACTAGCGACCGGCTTGCAGAGCCCTGGCCATTTGCAGGTGGTTTTGCAGTTTGGGCAGGGTTTCTTCGGCGAACGCTTTGATTTGCGGCACATCCGTGGTCTGCGCCTGTTGTTGAAGTTGCTCGATGGCTTCCTGGGTGGTTTTTACCTGACTGTCGACGTACGCCTGATCAAAAGAGGCGTCGTCCTTCATTTCCGGTATCAAGGTTTTGGCCTTGTCGACCACCTCTTCGCGTGGCGCGACCGGTAAATCGAGTTGTTTGGCAATTTTCGCCAGATGCTGGTTTGCGGTAGTGCGATCGTTGATCACCACGATGGTGTAATCCTTGACCGCTTTGGATTCGGTTTTCTGATGCGCCAGGCGGCTGGCTTCGATATCGGCCATGCCTTTGGCCGACGCCTCGTTGACGAAGTCGGCGGGGGACTGGGCAAAGGCACTGCCGGCACACAGGCCCAGTAAGGCGGCAAAACTGGCATTGCGTAAGCGGGTGGCCATCCGGCTCATGGTCGCGCCCTCCTTCTAGAAATTCAAACGGGAGCTTGCGCCCCCGTCTATTAAACAAAACTACCGTCACCTATTACCGAGATTTCTGACCGCCTTTGCGGCCCATGCCGCCTTTGGCAGGGTCTTTATCAACAGTCGTGGTGGTAGTTTTCCCACCTTTGCGACCGGCTTCAGACGCCTTCGTTCGATCGATGGCGCTACCCGGGGTCGGAGTTTTTGAAGTAGGCATGGCTCTCATCCTCTTGGTGATGATCACAGCGAGCAGTCGCCCGCATAGGATATGAATTTCCATGACCTAAAAGGTTTAGAAAACCTGACAACGTCGCGACGAACGGTGACGGTCTTTCAGGCCCCGAGACGCAGATGATGCTGGCGCTTGGCGGCGTACATCGCCTCGTCGGCATGTCTGAACAGCTGATTTTCTTCGGTGCCATGCTCGGGGTATCGCGCGACGCCGATGCTCGGCTGGATGTTCAGGTTATGCCCGTCCAGACGCAGGGGCTGAACCAGCACCTGGCGGATTTTTCCCGCCACATTCTCGGCGTCTTCCGCGGCGTGGAGGCTGTGCAACAACACGACAAACTCATCACCGCCGATGCGCGCTACCGTGTCGGTTTCTCGCACGCACCCCTTGAGCCGATTGGCGACCGCTTGCAGCAGCATGTCGCCGACCGCATGACCGAGGGTGTCGTTGACTTGCTTGAAGCGGTCCAGGTCGACGTAGAGCAACGCCATTCGACCGGAGTCTGCCCGGGCCTGCGCCAGCGAGGCTTTAAGGCGTTCGCGCAGCAATTCGCGATTGGGCAACTGGGTCAGTTGGTCGTACTGGGCCATGCGCTGGAGCCGGGTATGCAATTGCTTGCGCTCGATCGCGGTTGCGACCTGGGCGCAGACATACTGCAGCAGCTCTTTGTCTTGCTCGGTGTAGCGCTCACCGCCCGGTATGCTTTTGACGATCAGCGCGCCGATGGTGCCGTTCTGCGAACTCAATGGCACGCCCAGCCAGCAGGGCGAATCCTGGCCCGCGACCAGCGCCGCAAAGCCCTCCGGCAGATTGTCCTGATCCGGGGTCAGCAGGATCGGCTGGCCACTGCGAATCACTTCGGCACACAGACGCCCGGTAACAGTCCCGGGCTGTTCGGGTTGCGACTCACGGTCGTCGACGTGATAGGGAAAATTCAGCTGTGCACAGTGCTCGTCATACAGCGCCACGGAGAAATTCAACGCCGGGAGCCATTCGCCGATGATCGAATGGATGCGTTTGAACAGCGCCAGCAAATCTTCGGCCGCGTGGGCCGCTTCGGAGATCGCATACAGCGCCGCTTGCCGGGACTCGGCCTGTTTGCGCTCGGTGATGTCGTGGGCCACGGCGATGCGCAATTGGTCGACCTCCGACCAGCGTGCCGACCAGAGAATGTGTGCCACCCGGCCATCCTTGCGCAGGTAACGATTTTCAAAGTTGAGCTTGGGCTCGCCCCCCATGATCTCCCGAGCGGCGTCGAGGGTGCGCTGTCGGTCGGCGGGATGGACCAGATCGATCATTGGCTGGCCGATCAGCTCGTCGGGGGTGTAACCGAAAATGCGCTCGCAGGCCGCGCTGACAAATACGAAGCGGCCTTGTTTGTCCACCGCACAGACGGCGTCCAGCAAGAGGTCGATGTAGCTCGCCAGTGGCGCGGAATTTCTGGTTTCCATTATGCCGAGAGCATGTCCGGACAATGCAACATTGAACAACCCTCCCTGACCGGTCATACGCCCACGCGATGACGATGCAGCCGACGCCTCCTTGCGCTCAGCCTCAAGCCTTGTTCGTCACCAGCCCCGGCAGCGCGTGCACCAGGGCATTGATGGCAAAACCGATGAACATCAGCCCACACAACCGGGTGATCGCCAGTTCATGGCGCTGATACAAGGTGCGCACCTGTTGCGCACCGACAATACCGATGAGAATAGCGTAGGCCATAAGGCCACCGACGAAGCTCAGGATGATCAGCCATGGCAGCATTGACCAATGCAGCAATTCTGCACGGCTGGACAGCAGCGCAGTAAAGGTCGCCACCGCCACCGGATAGGCCTTGGGGTTGGTCAGGCCGAACACAATGCCGTGCCAGAACGGCTGCCGCGCCGGGCCTTGAGGAGACTCGGTACTGGCGCGGCGAGCGCGAACCGCGCGCAGGCCAAGCCAGAACAGGTAGAGCCCGCTGAGCACACCCAGCACATCGAACGCGGCGCTGCCGATTTCCCGCGCGCCGACAATTGCGATCAGCGCAGTGCTGCACCAGACCACATCGCCCAGCAAATGCCCGCACAGAAACCCCGCTCCGGCCCGCCGCCCGCGTGCCGCGCCGATGCCGAACACCGCCAGCACCCCCGGCCCCGGCGTGATGCCATAAATGAAGCCCGAGGCGAGAACGGCCATTAGCAGCGATGGGGTCATTGGAAGTCCTTTTGAAACGCTTGGGGTGAATGCACGCCAGTCTATCTCAGTGCCCGGAACATCGACTCACTGATCGTCGAAGAACGTCATCCCCGCATACGGCCGTTGCCGACAAGCCGCCAGCCGCGACGCCAGATCCCCGACATGCGCCTCAAGCTTGTGCCCGTCCGGGCGAGAGTCAGGGTGGTTGAGGCCGGTCAGCATGGATTGGGTTACCTTGAGTCGCTCTGGCGGGTTCCGAACGGAGCGTACAACTTAAATGCCCTTGAGCGTAGAGCTGCTGGGGCTTTGTTGGCGGTGAGTCAGTCTTCGCGAGCAAACCCGCCACACATTTGATTTGTGGTGCACCGAATATCGAATCCGGCACAAATCTGGGTATCGGCCAATACCTGGGGTCGATCATCCTGCTGGTGCTGGGCTGGTCGGCGATTTTCTGCGTGTTGGGTGGTGTGAGCCTGTTGATGGCGGTGGTGGTGGCGCGGGTCACGTTCCCGGTACTGGCAGAAGAGAACACACCGTCATCCGCCTGGACGAGCTACTGGCACATTCTGCGTCATCGGGCCTTCCTGCTGCCGGCCCTCGCCGGTGGTCTGGGGTACGGGGTGATCGTCGCGTTCAACACGGCGGCTCCGCTGATTCTGCAAGGCGCCTTCAACTGGTCGGCAGTGGAATACGGATTGTTGGGCTGGCCAATCAGCGCGGCCTATTTTCTCGGGGCTGTGGCGGTCAATCGCTTTGTGCTGCGCACGGGTCAGCGCCAACTGATGGCGGCGGGCGTTGGACTGATGCTGGTCGGCAGCGCAGTCATGTTGCTGGGGAGCATCGCCGGCACTTCAATAGCGCTGCTGTTCTGGTTGCCCTATTGTTTTGCGGTGTTTGGCCAGTCGCTGAATTACCCGATCAGCCTGTCCCTGGCCAATGACGGTTCACCGGTCGGCGGTGCTTATGCGATGGCGTTGAGCGGTTTCATTCACCAACTGATGGCCGCCGTAATCGGCGGTATCGCCAGCCTGATAGCCAGCCAGCAGGCATGGCCGCTGTCGCTGCTTTGCACCTTGCTGGCCTTGGGCGCGCTGCTTTGCGCAGTGCTCGCGCCCGGCCGTAGAACCGCTTAGAACGCGCTGCGGAAAATTTCCTCGATCTGCCGCTGATCCGCCGGCCGTGGATTGGTCAGTCCGCAGGCATCTTTCAGGGCATTGCTGGCGAGAACCGGGATGTCGTTGAGCCTGGCACCGAGTTCACGCAAACCGGCGGGAATGTCCACATCCCTGGCCAGGCCGCGAATGGCCGCGATCGCTGCTTGCGCACCCTCTTCCGGGCGGAACCCACGAATGTCGGCGCCCATTGCCCGGGCCACATCGGTCAGACGATCGGCACACACCAACGCATTGAAGCTTTGCACATGAGGCAGCAGCACCGCGTTGCACACGCCATGGGGCAAGTCGTAAAACCCGCCCAACTGGTGCGCCATGGCATGGACATAGCCCAGGGACGCATTGTTGAACGCCATCCCGGCGAGGAACTGCGCGTAAGCCATGTTTTCCCGCGCGATCATGTCACTGCCGTCCTGTACGGCCAGGCGCAGATTATGGCTGATCAACGTGATGGCTTTCAGCGCACAGGCATCGGTAATCGGGTTGGCCGCCGTGGAAACGTAGGCTTCGATGGCGTGGGTCAGTGCATCCATGCCGGTGGCGGCGGTCAGGCCCTTGGGCATGGCGACCATCAGCGCCGGGTCGTTGACTGATAGCAGCGGCGTAACGTTGCGGTCGACAATGGCCATTTTCACGTGACGGGATTCGTCGGTGATGATGCAAAAGCGGGTCATCTCGCTGGCGGTGCCGGCGGTGGTGTTGATCGCGATCAGCGGTAGTTGGGGTTTGGTCGACTGGTCGACACCTTCGTAGTCACGAATCGTCCCGCCGTTAGTGGCACACAAGGCGATGCCCTTGGCGCAGTCGTGAGGCGAACCGCCGCCCAGAGACACCACGAAATCACAGCGACTTTCCTTGAGCAAGCCCAGGCCACGCTCGACGTTGGCGATGCTCGGATTCGGCTTGGCACCGTCGAAGATCACCGAATCGATGTCCTGCAGCGCCAGTTTCCCGGCAATCATCTTCGCCACGCCCGCCTCGGCCAGCCCGATGTCGGTGACGATCAACGCCTTGCGAAAACCATACTTGCCAATGGCGTCCATGGCTTCGTCGAGGCAACCGGAGCCCATGATGTTCACGGCAGGGATGAAAAACGTACTACTCATGAGCGTGTCTCCTGGCTGAAGCCGAATCAACAGCACCGATCCGGCGGGTGCGCACAGGATCGACCCATTAGTCGTGCGGTAACTTGATCTGGCTCAAGTCCGGGTCGTGATAAAGTCGCCGTCCATCAGACCTTTTGCTTTGAGACAACGAACGCAATGACCGATTTCCAGGATGTCGATGCCCAACTTGAAGACTGGAACGCCTTGCGCACCACCGCCTCGTTCGGCGGCTTGTTAGTGGGTAACGGCGCCAGCCGCGCAGTGTGGGACGACTTCGGCTACGACTCGCTGTTCGAAAACGCCCGCACTGTCGAAGAAAAGCCTCTGAGCCAATCCGAACTGAGCGTGTTCGACGCGATGCAGACGCGCAGTTTCGAGCAGGTTCTCAGCGCGCTGAAAACCACCAGCCGCGTGAACAAGGCATTGGCCGTCAGCTCTGCCGCACCGCGTAATCGCTATTACGCGATCAAGGAAGCGCTGATCAACACCGTGCATGCAATACACATCCCGTGGCGGTTGGTGAAGGCTTCGACGCTGGTGACGATCAACCAGGAACTGGGCAGCTATCGGACGGTGTTCACCACCAATTACGACCTGCTCAACTATTGGGCGATTCAGCACCGGCCGGACGTCATTACCGATCTGTTCCAGGGCACCGAGCCACGTTTTGATCTGAGCCTCACCGCAACGGACAAAACCCGGCTGCTGTACCTGCACGGCGGTCTGCATCTGGTGCGCAATCAGGACGGCACGGCGCGCAAACTGATGTCGACCGAGGGCACGTTGCTCGGCAGTTTCGCGATCAACAATACGATCAAGACCCTCGACGACGTGCCGCTGTTCGTCAACGAAGGCCCGGTTCAAGACAAGCTCAAGACCATTCGCAGCTCGGATTACCTGTCGTTCTGCTACGACCAATTACTCGGCCATGCCGACGGGTTGTGTATCTTCGGGCATGCCCTTGGCGAGCAGGACAGTCACATCATTCATGCGTTGCGCCAGGCGAAGCCGAAGACAGTGGCGATCTCGATTTATCCACGCAGCAAGGCGTTCATCCAGCATCAGAAGCGGCATTACGCGAAGGTGTTTGAGGGGACGGGTGTGGAGTTGCGGTTTTTTGATTCGAAGACGCATGCACTCGGTAGTCCGAAATTATCCGTTCCGGTCGAAGCTTAGCGGCGACGGGGCCAACGCCTTCGCGAGCGGTGTACGCCAAGCCCGCTCCCACACTGGATGGGTATCGGGCTTAGCAAACGGCAGGGTCAGAGCACCGGCAAGGTCTTGTCCTTGATCACCGTGGTCGGGCCGTTGGCCTTGACGCTGGCGATGCCTTTATCCCTCGCTGCATCGGAGGAGTAGGACTCGCTGCTGCCGATGACCTGATGGTTGGCAGCCTTGAGGTTGAAGTAAGGATGACCGTCCTTGGTGTTTTTTTTCTCGTAGCGTTCGTCCAGCGGGCTGTTGGCCTGAACCGAGGCGATACCGCTGTCGGCCGCACCGCGCGTGGTGTACAGCTCGCTGACCAGAATGGTTTCGGCGTTGGCCGCTTTCAATACAAACTTGAATTGACCGTTGCTGGTTTTGCTCACTTCGTACCATCCAGACATGCTTGTTCTCCTTGGCGATTGAGAGGTTGCGCGCTTCAGAGTAAAGACCAAGCCGGGATTTCTGTCGCCTGTACCGGCCTCTTCGCGGGCAAGCCCGTTCCCACAGTTGACCGAGTTGTTCAGAAGGTGCGGTCTGATGTGGGAGCGGGATTGCCCGCGAAGAGGCCGGTAAGGTCTAAACAAAACCGTCCTATTTCACCACCGCCCGCACCACCGACAACTCAGGTGCCTGCACCCGACGCTGGCTCAAATAGCGCATGCAACTGACCCGCAAGAACGAGGCGAAATTCACCACTTCGCCACGGTAGTCCATCACCTCTTCATACAGCTTGGCGATCAACTGATTGGTGGTCATGCCGTCGACCTCGGCGATTTCGCTGAGGATGTCCCAGAACTGATTCTCCAGCCGCAGGGTGGTCACCACCCCGCAGATACGCAGCGAGCGGGAGCGCGATTCGTAGAGTATCGGATCGGCTTTGACATAGAGCTCGCACATGAACAGGTCCCTCGTTACAGCGTGATTTTGGTACCCAGCAACCCGAGGAAACCGGCCAGCCAGCTCGGGTGCGCCGGCCAGGCCGGAGCAGTGGCCAGATTGCCTTGAACGTGGCCTTCCGTCACTGGGATATCGATGTACGTGCCACCAGCCAGGCGCACTTCCGGGGCACAGGCCGGGTAGGCGCTGCACTCGCGACCTTCAAGAATGCCTGCGGCGGCGAGCAATTGCGCGCCGTGACACACGGCGGCGATCGGTTTGCCGGCCTTGTCGAACGCTCGCACCAGGTCCAGGACTTTTTCGTTCAGGCGCAGGTACTCCGGTGCACGACCGCCCGGGACCAGCAGCGCGTCGTAGTCCGCGGCGTCGACTTTGGCGAAATCGAAGTTCAAGGCAAACAGGTGACCGGGTTTCTCGCTGTAGGTCTGGTCGCCTTCGAAGTCATGGATCGCGGTGCGCACGGTCTGGCCGGCGGACTTGTCCGGGCAAACGGCATGCACCGTGTGGCCGACCATCAGCAGCGCCTGGAAGGGCACCATCACTTCGTAGTCTTCGACGTAATCGCCGACCAGCATCAGAATTTTTTTAGCCGCCATGGGGAGGACTCCTCTGGAAAATGCGTGGGCATGCAGGAGTATTCAAGGTAGTCCTTATCTGGCGGGGTGGGTAATAACCAGCTACTACGGCGTTATCGTTCATCGCGAGCAGGCTCGCTCCCGCATTGGAATGCATTCCCCTGTGTGCGAGCCTGCTCGCGATGGCGTCCTCAAACTGTACGCCTAACTCTGCGCCTAGCTGTAACAGCAGCTCACCTCGTGTTTATGGCTAGATAAAGGCTCTTCCGCCACCCTCGATTCTGGTTGCCATCATGTCCTCGCGCGAAAACACTGGCATGGCCCTCGGCCTGCTCGGTGTCGTTATCTTCAGCCTGACCCTGCCCTTCACACGGATCGTCGTGCAGGAACTCCATCCACTGCTCAACGGCCTCGGCCGTGCGCTGTTTGCGGCGATTCCGGCAGCACTTTTATTGCTGTGGCGCCGGGAAAAATGGCCCACCTGGAAACAGGTCAAAGGCCTGACGCTGGTGATCGCGGGTGTCATCCTCGGCTTCCCGGTGCTGTCGGCCTGGGCCATGCAGACGTTGCCCGCCTCCCACGGTGCATTGGTCAACGGCTTGCAACCGCTGTGCGTGGCGCTGTATGCCGCGTGGCTGTCCCATGAGCGCCCGTCGAAAGCCTTCTGGGCCTGCGCCGCGCTGGGCAGTGCGTTGGTGCTCGGTTATGCATTGATCAGCGGCGCCGGCAGTATTCAGGCCGGTGACTTGCTGATGCTCGGCGCGATTGCCGTGGGTGGGCTCGGTTATGCCGAAGGCGGCCGGTTGGCCAGGGAGATGGGTGGCTGGCAGGTGATCTGCTGGGCGCTGGTGCTGTCGACACCGCTGCTGATCGGGCCGGTGGTGTACCTGGCGCTGCAACATCAGGGCGAAATTTCGGCGAAAACCTGGTGGGCCTTCGGTTACGTCTCGCTGTTTTCGCAGTTCATCGGGTTCTTTGCCTGGTACGCCGGGCTGGCCATGGGCGGCATTGCCCGGGTCAGCCAGATCCAGTTGCTGCAAATCTTCTTCACGATCGCGTTTTCGGCGTTGTTCTTCGGTGAGCATGTCGAGCCGATTACCTGGCTGTTTGCGGCCGGGGTGATCGTGACGGTGATGTTGGGGCGCAAGACCGCAATCAAACCCCATGTGGGAGCGAGCCTGCTCGCGAAGGGGGCTTAACATTCAACACTTATGCTGACAGTTAAGCCGCCTTCGCGAGCAGGCTCGCTCCCACAGATTTAGAGAAAGCCGTCGGCCCGCAGCAGGGTTTCCAGGCAATGCTCGCTGATGTGGTAGAAATCCTTCAGCTCCTGAATCTTCACCAACAACTGAGCCGGGTCCACCGGCTCGGCGCGTTTGACCGCCAGAATCATCTTGTTCTTGTTGGTGTGGTCCAGTGAGATGAACTCGAACACCTTGGTCTCGTAGCCGCAGGCTTCCAGAAACAGTGCACGCAAACTGTCGGTGACCATTTCCGCCTGCTGGCCCAGGTGCAGACCGTATTGCAGCATCGGCTTGAGCAGCGCCGGGCTCTGGATTTGCAAGCGAATCTGTTTGTGACAGCACGGCGAGCACATGATGATCGAAGCGCCCGAACGAATGCCGGTGTGAATCGCATAGTCGGTGGCGATGTCGCAGGCGTGTAACGCGATCATCACGTCCAGTTCGCTCGGCGCCACGCTGCGTACATCACCGCATTTGAACACCAGCCCCGGATGCTCCAGCTTCGCCGCCGCGCTGTTGCACAGGTTGACCATGTCTTCGCGCAACTCGACGCCAGTCACCTCACCTTCGGCTTTCAAGGTGTTGCGCAGGTAGTCGTGGATCGCGAACGTCAGGTAACCCTTGCCCGAACCGAAATCCGCCACCCGTACCGGTTTGTCCAGCGACAACGGCGACGAGGTCAGCGCATGGCTGAAGACCTCGATGAACTTGTTGATCTGCTTCCACTTGCGCGACATCGCCGGGATCAGCTCATGCTGCGCGTTGGTCACGCCGAGGTCTTTGAGGAACGGCCGGCTCAGGTCGAGGAAGCGGTTCTTCTCGCGGTTGTGCTCGGCGGACGGCACTTCGCGCAATTGCTGAGGCTTGCTCTTGAACAGCGAAGATTTGCCCTTCTTGCTGTATTCGAGCTGGGCTTCGTCGGTCAATGACAGTAAATGCGCATTTTTGAACGAGACCGGCAACAGTGCGGCGATGGTCGCCACGCCTTCGGCAAGCGGCAGGTTTTTGGTGATGTCGCGGGTTTTGTAGCGATAGACGAAGGACAGGCATGGCTGATCCTTGACCGTCAGCTGCTTGATGATCAGCCGCTGCAAATCCGCTTCGCCACCGACGTACTTGGCCAGCACCAGTTTGATGAAAGCATTCTGGTCGAGGCTGGTTTGCAGCAGGTCGATGAACTGGGCGTGATGATCCGGCGCGAGGCTGGCGGGAGTGGCGGTGACAGACATGGGAAAAAACGGCCTCGGGCGGTGCGGATCGGGGAATGGTGGGTATTTTAGGGGGGATGGCCGTTCGGGACACGCAGTTATTTGCCGAACGGTGCGAATCCTGCGGCGAGTGAGCCCCCTCGCCACAAAAGCGGCTGAAGGCTGCGATCTTTTTAGTTCAACACCACCAACCGATTCGGTAACTCATTGCGCACATGGGTCACCGGCACATGCACCTTGAGCAACTCGCCGCACGCCTCGATGCACGTCACAAAGCCCTGCAACGTCTGCCCCTGTTTCACCTGTTGCGTGAACGCGGCCACGATCGCATCCCAGTTCTTGTTGTCCAGCCGCTTGGAAATCCCTTCATCCACCAGAATTTCCACATAGCGCTCGGCCTCGGAGACGAAAATCAGCATGCCGGTGCTGCCCACGGTGTGGTGCAGGTTTTGCTCCAGGAACTGCCGACGCGCCAGGTTCGACGCCCGCCAGTGACGGACCGAGCGCGGGATCAGGCGCGTGGTGACTTTCGGAATCCGGAACACCAGGCACAACACGATGAAGCTGAGCCATTGCACCAGCAACAGGCTGTGCATGGTCAGCCAGCCCGTCAGGTAATGCACGATGCCCGGCACCACCAGCGCCAACAGACTGGCCCAGAGCAGCGGGATGTACGCGTAATCGTCGGCGCGGGCCGCAAGCACCGTGACCAGTTCGGCGTCGGTGTCGTGCTCGACCCGGGCAATCGCCTCGGCGACTTTGCGTTGTTCGTGTTCAGTCAGTAATGCCATGGTTATGAATGCCTGCTCGCTATTATTTTTACCAGCAATGTTATGACCCTCAGTGTTATCACCAACCGCCCGACGAACCGCCGCCCCCGAAACCGCCCCCGCCGCCGCTGAAGCCCCCGCCGCCATCTCCACTGCCGCTGCCGCTGCCCCCATCAGAGCCGCTGCCGTAGAATATGTCGTCAGACGAGCTTCGTCCCCTTGAGCCCACTACGCCGAGCATGTTCAGGAACCAGTACGTAATCAAAAAAGGCAATGCCATGATAAAAAGCATACCCACGCCATTGGCAAATATCTGGCTAAACGACTCTTCGTCTTCCGGCGGCCCCACGTTCAGCGGGTTGCCACCCAGCACCACCAGCATGGCGGCCACGCCGTCACTGATGCCCTTGCTGAAATTGCCTGTCTTGAACGAGGGAGTGATCACCTGATTGATGATCACTGAACTCTGGGCATCGGTCAGGCGATCTTCCAGTCCATACCCGACTTCGATGCGCAACTTGCGGTCGTCACGGGCGACGATCAGCAAGGCACCCGTATTTTTGTCCTTCTGGCCGATGCCCCAGTGGCGTCCCAGCTGATAACCGAAGTCTTCGATGCTGGCGCCCTGCAGGTTTTCCACAGTGACCACTACCACCTGTTCACCGGTGGCCTTTTCGTGAGCCTGGAGCTGTTGCATCAATTGCTCGCGCACCCCGGGCTCGATCAATCGGGCGTTGTCCACCACCCTTGCGGTCAGTGCCGGAAACGTCAATTCGGCCTGGGCCGTGAGCGCCATGGCGCACAACAATAGCGCCAGGCCTATTCTAAAAACACGCATTGGAACCTCATCCCTGATAACTGTATCGCCGACAGGGCGTTGATCAGAATTTCACTTGCGGCGCTTGTTCGGCCCCGGGAGTGGTGGCCTCGAAGGTTTCGCGAATCGGCAAATCGCTGTACATCACGCTGTGCCACAGGCGACCGGGGAAAGTGCGAAGCTCGGTATTGTACTTTTGCACCGCCAGGATGAAATCGCGACGCGCCACGGCGATGCGGTTCTCAGTGCCTTCGAGTTGCGATTGCAGCGCCAGGAAGTTCTGGTTGGCCTTGAGGTCCGGGTAGCGTTCAGACACCACCATCAAACGACTGAGAGCACCGCTCAACTGATCCTGGGCCTGCTGATACTGTTTGAGTTTTTCCGGATTATCGAGGGACTTGGCATCGACCTGAATCGACGTCGCCTTGGCCCGGGCTTCGATCACCGCCGTCAGGGTGGCTTCTTCATGCTTGGCGTAGCCCTTGACGACTTCCACCAGAGTGGGAATCAGGTCGGCGCGGCGCTGGTACTGGTTCTGCACCTGGCCCCAGGCAGCCTTGGCCTGCTCGTCGAGGGTCGGGATAGTGTTGATGCCGCAACCGGCCAGTAGTGTGGTCAGCAACATCAAGGCTGCAACCTGCAGGCTCGACCGATAGTGGTGTCGTACATTCATCTGGTTGACGCTCCTTGCACATTCCGTTGAAAAACAACCGGCGAACTTTGAACCCCGCTCTTGGGGCATAATCTGCGCCGCTACTGGATTGCATCGAGCCAATGGGCTAAAAGATGCCCAGCACTGAGACTCTGCAGAAGTGTGCTGCATTTACCTGAACAACAATAGTCGCTCCCCAAATTTTGGCTGACCGGCGTGTATTCACTGCCGTTTAGGCTTTTGAGAAAACAATTCATGAAGAAGCTGTGTTTGCTGGGCCTGTTCGTCAGCCTGGCCAGTCATACCGTATTGGCCGCCACGACGCCCGCACCTATAGAGAACAAGGACGCCTTCATCAGCCACCTGATGAAGCAAATGACCCTCGATGAAAAGATCGGCCAGTTACGCCTGATCAGCATCGGCCCGGAAATGCCGCGGGAGATGATCCGCAAGGAGATCGCTGCCGGCAATATCGGCGGCACCTTCAACTCGATCACCCGCGCCGAGAACCGTCCGATGCAGGACGCGGCCATGCGCAGCCGGTTGAAGATCCCGATGTTCTTCGCCTATGACGTGATCCACGGCCACCGCACCATTTTCCCGATTCCGCTGGCCCTGGCCTCGAGCTGGGACATGGACGCCATTGGTCGCTCCGGGCGCATCGCCGCTCAGGAAGCGGCGGCTGACAGCCTCGACATCACCTTCGCACCGATGGTCGACATCTCCCGCGACCCACGTTGGGGCCGCACGTCCGAAGGTTTCGGCGAAGACACCTACCTGGTTTCGCGGATCGCCGGCGTCATGGTCAAGGCGTTCCAGGGCTCAGGCGCGAACGCGGCCGACAGCATCATGGCCAGCGTCAAGCATTTTGCCTTGTACGGCGCGGTCGAGGGCGGTCGCGACTACAACGTCGTCGACATGAGCCCGGTCAAGATGTACCAGGATTACCTGCCACCGTACCGCGCCGCTATCGACGCCGGTGCTGGCGGGGTGATGGTTGCGCTGAACTCGATCAACGGCGTGCCAGCCACCGCCAACACCTGGTTGATGAACGACCTGCTGCGCAAGGAATGGGGCTTCAAGGGCCTGGCGGTCAGCGATCACGGGGCAATTTTCGAGCTGATCAAGCACGGCGTCGCCGCTGACGGTCGCGAAGCCGCGAAGCTGGCGATCAAGGCCGGCATCGACATGAGCATGAACGACACCCTCTATGGCAAGGAGTTGCCAGGGCTGTTGAAGGCCGGTGAGATCGAACAGAAAGACATCGACAACGCCGTGCGCGAAGTGCTCGCCGCCAAGTACGACATGGGCCTGTTCAAAGACCCGTACCTGCGCATCGGCAAGGCCGAGGATGACCCGGCCGACACCTACGCCGAAAGCCGCCTGCACCGCGCCGAGGCCCGTGATGTGGCGCGCCGCAGCCAGGTATTGCTGAAGAACCAGGGAGACACCCTGCCGCTGAAGAAAACCGCGAAAATCGCCCTGGTCGGTCCACTGGCCAAAGCCCCAATCGACATGATGGGCAGTTGGGCTGCCGCTGGCCGGCCCGCGCAATCGGTAACGCTGTTCGACGGCATGACCCATGCACTCGGCGCGCAGTCGACGCTGATCTACGCCCGTGGCGCGAACATCACCAGCGACAAGAAAATCCTCGATTACCTGAACTTCCTCAACTTCGATGCACCGGAAGTGGTGGATGATCCGCGTCCGGCCAACGTGCTGATCGATGAAGCGGTGAAAGCCGCACAGCAGGCCGATGTGGTGGTGGCAGCGGTGGGCGAATCACGTGGCATGTCCCACGAATCGTCGAGCCGTACCGACCTGAACATTCCGGCCAACCAGCGCGAGCTGATCAGGGCTTTGAAAGCCACCGGCAAACCGCTGGTGCTGGTGTTGATGAATGGCCGTCCGCTGTCGATTCTCGAAGAGAAAGAGCAGGCTGACGCGATTCTGGAAACCTGGTTCAGCGGCACCGAAGGCGGTAACGCTATCGCCGACGTGCTGTTCGGCGACTACAACCCGTCGGGCAAACTGCCGATCACCATTCCCCGCTCGGTGGGTCAGATTCCGACCTACTACAACCACCTGAGCATTGGCCGGCCGTTCACCCCGGGCAAACCGGGCAACTACACCTCGCAGTATTTCGAAGACACCACCGGGCCATTGTTCCCGTTCGGCTTCGGCCTGAGCTACACCCAGTTCAGCCTGACCGACATGGCCCTGTCATCGACCACACTGAACAAGACCGGTAAGCTCGACGCCAGCGTCGTGGTGAAGAACACCGGCAAGCGTGACGGTGAAACCGTGGTGCAGCTGTACATCCAGGACGTGACCGGTTCGATGATCCGCCCGGTCAAGGAATTGAAGAACTTCCAGAAAGTAATGGTCAAGGCCGGCGAACAGAAAGTCGTGCACTTCACCATCACCGAGGATGACCTGAAGTTCTACAACGCCCAGCTCAAGTACGCCGCAGAACCGGGCAAGTTCAACGTGCAGATCGGCCTGGACTCTCAGGACGTGACGCAGCAGAGCTTTGAATTGCTGTAATCCCGCGCACGGACTGATCGTTCCCACGCTCTGCGTGGGAATGCCTCAAGGGACGCTCCGCGTCCAGTGACGCGGAGCGTCACGGGCTGCATTCCCACGCAGAGCGTGGGAACGATCTGAACGACTACCCCCGCCGATCCAGCAGATTCACCACCAACCGATCCACCCATCCCCAAACCCTTTGCTTGACCCGCCGCCACAACGGTCGGCGTTTCCATGCTTCGAGGCTGACTTCCTGGCTCAGGGCAAAGTCATTCTCGAAACTCGCTGCCACCGCCCGGGTCAGTCCGGGGTCCAGGGCTTCGAGATTGGCTTCCAGATTAAAGCGCAGATTCCAGTGATCGAAGTTGCACGAACCGATGCTCACCCAGTCATCGATCAACACCATCTTCAGGTGCAGGAAACATGGCTGGTATTCGAAGATCTTCACACCGGCCCTGAGCAGGCGCGGGTAGTAGCGATGCCCGGCGTAGCGTACCGACGGGTGATCGGTGCGGGGCCCGGTCAGCAGCAGACGCACGTCGACGCCACGACTCGCCGCCCGGCGCAGTGAGCGGCGGACTTTCCAGGTCGGCAGGAAATACGGCGTGGCCAGCCAGATTCGGCGCTGGCCGCTGTTCAACGCGCGAACCAGCGATTGCAGAATATCGCGGTGTTGGCGGGCGTCGGCATAGGCGACCCGGCCCATGCCCTCGCCCATGGCCGGCACTCGCGGCAGGCGCGGCAAACCGAAGTGCGCAGTGGGTTTCCAGGCACGCCGATGGCGGTTGGCGATCCATTGGCGGTCAAACAGCAACTGCCAGTCGATCACCAGCGGGCCGGTGATTTCCACCATCACTTCGTGCCATTCGCTGGTGTCTTCGCCTGGCGTCCAGAACTCATCGGTGACCCCGGTGCCGCCGACGACCGCCAGGGTTTGATCCACCAGCAGCAGCTTGCGGTGATCGCGATAGAAGTTGCCCACCCAGCGCCGCCAGCTCAGGCGATTGTAGAAACGTAACTCGACACCGGCGGCCATCAGGCGCTGACGCAAGGTCAGGGTGAAGGCCAGGCTGCCATAGTCATCGAACAGGCAGCGCACCCGCACGCCGCGCTCGGCGGCCTGGACCAACGCCTGAACCATCGCCTCGGCGCAGGCCCCCGCCTCCACCAGGTACAGCTCCAGTTCGACTTGCTCTTCGGCGCGGGCAATCGCCACCAGCATTCGCGGAAAAAACTGCGGACCGTCGATCAGCAGTTCAAAGCGATTGCCTTCACGCCACGGGAAAATTGCGCCGCGCATATCAGCGCGCCGTGAAAATCAGCACCGCACCCACCGGCACCGACAGACTGATGGCCGACAAACCGGCAACCTTGCGTAAGCTTTCCAGGCCCGGGGCCAGGTCGAAATCTTGCGCACTGATCACCAACGGTTCGAGGGTCACCACTTGAAAGCGCCGGTCATCGAGACGGGTCGCCAGCAGTTCGGCGTTGTATTGGTGTTGTTTGCCATGCAGGTTGACCGTCAGCGGCAAGCGCAACTCCAGTTGCGCACCGGGCGCCAGGTCGTTGATCGGCCGCAGATCGATTTGCGTGGTGATCAGCGCTTCGGGAAACGCCTGGATCTCGAACAGCTCCTTGCGCATGCGTTCGTCACGCAGCGGAATACCGCTGTTGACCGACTCCAGCTCAACCTCCACCTGCGCCAGGCCTTTGGGGTCGACCTTGCCGTGCAGCACCAAAAAGCGCTGCACTTCGCAGATGTTGGCGTTTTTAGTGCTGATGAACGACAGCCGCGAAGACTCGCCGTCCAGATACCAATTGGCCTGGGCCGACACGGTGACACCGGCCAGCAACAGGAAAGCGAGGGTTTTGCAGACAAAACGGTTGAACATAGAGACTCATGGGCAGATAAACCTGAGAGAACCTTAACTGGCCTGAGGCAGGTTGCAAACTTTCTGTTACTCCAACCCAACCTTTGTGGCGAGGGAGCTTGCTCCCGCTGGAGTGCGAAGCGCTCCCAAAATCAGACAATGAGTTCTTCCAGTCAGACCTCGGCCACTGACATTACGACTGCTTCGCAGCCGAGCGGGAGCAAGCTCCCTCGCCACAAAAAACTGACCACTGTCAGGGTTGCAGGCGACAGCCTTGGCGTTCACCAACCCAAACAGCGCTATTGCTGCGCCCCATCCCACCAACCGTCACACGCTTGTTCACGGCGTCATCGACGAATCCACTGGTGGGCAAATACTGCTTCACATAGCTCTGGCAATACTCGACCGGATTGTTCATCACGTAGCGGCACGAGCAGTATTCCTTGGCGGTATAGGCGCTGATGATGTCCGGGAAAGCCCACAACGCCACACGCTCCTGCCAGACCCAGCCGAACAAGGCGATCAGCAGCACCAGCAACAGCGTGCTGAACGGCCGACGGCGAATAAAACTGTGGCGGCTCATGGCTGCACCTTCATGGCAAACGCCTTGAGCGCAAGTTTGAGCAATTCGTTGTGCCGATAACGCCCATCGCGATCATCGCCGTAGCGCACGATCACCAGCTTCTCGCTGGGAATCACGTACATTGCCTGGCCCCAATGGCCCAGTGCGGCGAAGGTATCGGCGGGGGCATCGGGCCAAGGTTGTGTCGCGCCATCCACCGCGCGATTGAGCCACCAATGCCCGCCGGGCACTGCTTCATCCTGGTTGGCTTGATAATGGGCAAAAGGCTCACGGCTGAAGTCGACCCAATCCTTGGGCAGCAATTGCTGCTCACGCCAACGACCGTCACGCGCCATCAACAGGCCGACGCGAGCCAGGTCCCGGGCGGTGAGGTAGGCATAAGACGATGCGACGAACGCCCCCGTGGCATCCGCTTCCCAAACCGCACTGCGAATCCCCAAGGGTTCGAACAGCGCGGTCCATGGATAATCCGGATAACGGGCCGGGCCGACGATGGTTTTCAGTGCGGCGGACAGCAGGTTGCTATCGCCGCTGGAGTAACGGAATGCCTGACCGGGCTTGGCGTACTCGTCGTGGTCGGCGGTGAACGCAGCCATGTCGCGGTGACCACGGGTGTAAAGCATGGCCACCACTGAGGACTTCAACGGTGCGTATTCATAGTCTTCCTGCCAGTCCAGGCCGGAAGCCCAGTGCAGCAGGTCGGCCATGGTCATGGCCGGGTGTTTTTCCAGCGGCGGATAGAACTGCACCACCGGGTCGTGCAATTTGAACAAGCCTTCGCCATACGCCACACCGAGCACCGTGGCCATCAGGCTTTTGCTGATCGACCAGGTCAGGTGCGGCGTTTGGGCAGTGGTCGGGCCGGCGTAGCGTTCGTAGACGAGTTGACCGTCGCGGATCACCAGCAAGGCATCGGTGCGAATGCCTTGGTGAGTGGCATCGTCGCGGGGTGGGAAGGCGTAACTCTCCAGGGCCTGAAGTGCCGGCCCGGTGACTTTCGGGCCGGGCGACCATTGCTCGGCCGGCCAGTTTTCGGCCTGGGCCGTGAGGCTGAGCAGCAGCATGACAATCAGGGACAAGCCTTTGAACATGAGGGGCGCTCGGAGGGATGAACCTGCAGAGACTAGTCGAGGTTGATGACAGTATTTGCGTCGCCAATGAGGCCGCCATCGCGGGCAAGCCCGCTCCCACATGATCTGCGTCATACACAATATTTTGCACACCAGAGATCCTTGTGGGAGCGGGCTTGCCCGCGAAGGGTCCCTTCAGCCTTACGACAACCCCGCCAACGCCTTGGTCAACCGCTTGCCCCGCGCCCCTGCCGCCAAATCCATAACGGCCTGATCGCGCTGCCACATCGCCGCCCATTGCGGCGGCCCATCGGCCAGAGCCTGATTCACTTCAGCCTTGAGCCCATCGAATTGCGCAAACAACCCGCCCAGCAACACATGCCCGGCCGGATTGTTCGGCGCCTGGCGGCTGACTTCCGCGCACCCGGCCAGCAGCGCCAGCAAGCGCAGTTGCAAGGCGTGCGGCCAGTCGCTGTCCTGGCCGACACCGAACAGCCAGGCAGTCATGGCGCTCAGCACATAGATGTCTTCCAGGGTGCGGAACGGTTTGACGTAAGCATCCCAGCCATCCCCCGCCAGCAATTCGCACAGCGCGTCATCGAGAAACAAACGACCGTGGCCTATGTCCGGCATCAGTGGCATCGGCGCGAGTTTTTCCAGACGCACGCCCGGTTCGCCGGGGTAAACCACCGCCAGGCTCAGTCGCGGGTCGCTGCCGGGCTTTTCACTGCGAGCGGCGACCAGCAACCAGTCGGCGGCATCGCCGGCGGTGACAAAATCCTTGCGCCCGCTCAGGCGCAGATCGCTCAGGCGGGTCTGCATGTCCGCCACCCGCAAACTGCGCTGTTCGGTCGCGCACAACGCGCCGAGGCTCAGCGGTGCGCTCGGCCAAAGCATGCGCAACGCCGCTTGATACCCCACCAGAAACGCCAGCCCCGGTGTCGCCATCAGCCGTCCGCCGACCACCGCCAGTTCGAACGGCGTGACCGTACCCAACCGGTGCATCAAGGTCGCAAAGCCTTCGGCCAGGTCTGGGTTGGCGGGCAGGCGATCGCGGCGAGTCAACAGGGTTTGCCAGGGCATAAGAGGCTCCTTGTGGGCTGTCATATAAGCATCACCAAAGCTTCATGGCGATGACACCGGGGCTACATAGCCTGACTTTGCACAACACGGCTGCATAAAGAAAGTCGATCGGCTGCACCCCAAGACGGGTGGCCAGCCCGTACGGAGATTCGCAATGACTCAGATCGCCCGCATCAGCGACACCGGCAATGAACGCCGCCTGCAAGCCGAACGCCTGGTGGGCGCCGAGGCGTTGCAGGAAGCCCAGGCCTTGCGCTTCAACGTGTTCAGCGGCGAATTCAACGCCAGGCTCAAAGGCGCGGAGCTGGGTCTGGACATGGATGACTATGATGTTCACTGCGCCCACATCGGCGTGCGTGACTTGAACACCGGGCGCCTGGTGGCGACCACCCGTTTGCTCGACCACACAGCCGCCAGCAGCCTGGGCAAGTTCTACAGCGAAGAAGAATTCAGCCTGCATGGTCTGGTCCATCTGAAAGGCCCGATCCTGGAAATCGGTCGCACCTGCGTCGACCCGGCCTACCGCAACGGCGGCACCATCGCCGTGCTCTGGGGTGAACTGGCCGAAGTGCTGAACCAGGGCGGTTACAGCTATTTGATGGGGTGCGCGAGCATTCCGATGCAGGACGGCGGCATTCAGGCCCACGCGATCATGCAGCGTCTGCGCGAACGCTACCTGTGCACCGAACACCTGCGGGCCGAGCCGAAGAAACCGTTGCCGACACTGGATATCCCGTCCAACGTCATCGCCGAAATGCCGCCGCTGCTCAAGGCCTACATGCGCCTGGGCGCGAAAATCTGCGGCGAGCCGTGCTGGGACGAAGACTTCCAGGTGGCCGACGTGTTCATCCTGCTCAAGCGCGACGAGCTCTGCCCGCGCTACGCCAAGCACTTCAAGGCGGCTGTGTAATGAGCCGCTTGCGGGTGTACGCGCGAATTGCGCGAGTGCTTTTGGTGGTGGCCCTGGGCTTGAGCATGGCCGGCGTGTTCGGGCTGTTCGAGCGACTGGGGGTTGCCCATTCGATGGTCCGTCGCCAGCGCTGGTCGCGGTTTTTCATGGCACGGCTGAGCAATGCCTTGCCCTTTCGTGTGACCGTGCATGGTCAATTGCCGAAGGCGCCGATGCTGTGGGTCAGCAATCATGTGTCCTGGACCGACATTCCGCTGCTGGGCATGCTCACGCCGCTGTCGTTCCTGTCCAAGGCCGAAGTGCGTACCTGGCCGGTGGCGGGCTGGTTGGCGGCCAAGGCCGGCAGCCTGTTCATTCGCCGTGGTTCAGGCGACAGTCAGTTGATCCGCAAACAAATGACCCGTCATCTGGAACAGGAACATCCGCTGCTGATGTTCCCGGAAGGCACCACCACCGATGGCCGCTCGCTGCGTACGTTTCATGGGCGTTTGCTGTCCGCGGCGATCGATTCCGAAGTGGCGCTGCAGCCGGTGGCGATTCGTTATCTGCGCAATGGCGAGCTCGATGCCCTGGCACCGTTCATTGGCGATGATGATTTGCTGTCGCACCTGATGCGTTTGTTCGCCAATGATCGGGGTGAGGTGGAGATTCACCTGCTCAAACCGATCGAGTGCCAGGACCGGGAACGTGCGGCGCTGGCGTTCGAAGCGCAGCAGGCGGTGCAGAAGGCGTTGTTTGGTGAAATCGCGAAACCTGCCGAGCCACGGCGTGCCGGCGAACTGATCGCTGCCTGATAGAAAAAGATCGCAGCCTTCGGCAGCTCCTACATTGGAATGATGCCCCCCTGTAGGAGCTGCCGAAGGCTGCGATCTTTTGATCCTGCTGGCTACACTCGTCGCGCTACAAAGTCCTGCAACTCGGGATAGAACAATCGGAAATCCTCGCTCAACGGTTCATACAACACCCGTAATTCCTGCATCGCAGCGGCCAGTTCCTCCGGCCGGGTCAGCCTGCGTGATATCCCGCGCAGCACCTGCTCCAGCACCTCGAACTCCTGATAAGCCCCCAACCAGTCATTGGCCACCATGTGCGGCGCAATCTTCGCCAGGCGCTCCGGCAATTGCGACTCGGTGGACAGCACCCTGTACACGTCCGACGTGAACTGCTCCAGTGGCTGATCCGAATAAAGCGTCCAGTCCCGCGCCAGGCAATGATCGAAAAACACATCGAGCACGATCCCGGCGTAACGCCTGCGCGTGATGGAAAACCGCGACAAGGCGATATCCACCAAAGGATGGCGATCGGTAAACACGTCAATGCTGCGATGCAACTGAATGGCCGCTTCGATCTCCGGATCGAACTGCCCTTGCAGCCGTCCTTTGACGAAATCGCCATACAAACTGCCGAGCAGTTGACCGGGGCGCTGGCCACCGAGGTGCAGATGTGCGAGATAGTTCATGGGCGCAGCTTAACACTGCGTCATCCATATCGTTATAACTCGATATACCGATTTACGCGGTCATCAGACCAAAATCATATTGGTATATCGCGAAGTACCGATTTAAAGTTCGCCTCATCGCGATATAGCGTTTTACTCATCACGAGCCCAAACCATGACCCTCGACCTCGACGAAATAATAAAAGCCCTGGCACACCCAGTACGGCGAGACATCCTGCACTGGCTCAAAGACCCGACCGTCGAATTCCCCGACCAGTCCCACAGCAATGAGCACGGCGTCTGCGCCGGGCAGATCGATCAACGTTGCGGTTTGTCGCAGTCCACGGTGTCCGCACACCTGGCGACTCTGCAACGCGCCGGCTTGATCAGCAGCCGCAAAGTCGGCCAGTGGCATTTTTTCAAACGCAACGAGGAAACCATCCAGGAATTCCTCCGCACTTTCAGCAAAGAGCTCTGACCCTTTACGTCAGTACGCCGATAAGGAATCAACAATGCCCCTCTCGCTACTCATTCTGGCCTTGAGCGCCTTCGCCATCGGCACCACCGAGTTCGTCATCATGGGTTTGCTGCCCGATGTGGCGGCGGACCTCGGCGTGTCGATCCCCGGCGCTGGCTGGCTGGTGACCGGTTACGCCCTGGGCGTAGCCATCGGTGCGCCGTTCATGGCACTGGCCACCGCCAGACTGCCGCGCAAGGCCGCTTTGGTAGCATTGATGGGCATCTTCATCATCGGCAACCTACTCTGCGCCCTGGCCAGTGACTACAACGTTTTGATGTTTGCCCGCGTGGTCACCGCGCTGTGTCATGGCGCCTTCTTCGGCATCGGTTCGGTGGTGGCGGCAGGTCTGGTACCGGCCAACAAACGTGCGTCGGCCGTGGCTTTGATGTTCACCGGCCTGACCCTGGCCAACGTCCTCGGCGTGCCGCTGGGCACTGCGCTCGGTCAGGAAGCCGGCTGGCGTTCGACCTTCTGGGCGGTGACCGTGATCGGTGTGATTGCGCTGATCGGCCTGATCCGCTTCCTGCCGGCCAGGCGCGATGAAGAGAAACTCGACATGCGCGCCGAACTGCGCGCCCTCAAAGGCGCCGGCATCTGGTCGTCGTTGAGCATGACCGCATTGTTCGCCGCCTCAGTCTTCACCTTATTCACCTATGTCGCCCCTCTATTGGGTGAGGTCACCGGTGTCTCGCCACGCGGCGTGACCTGGACCTTGATGCTCATCGGCTTGGGCTTGACGGTCGGCAACATCATCGGCGGCAAGCTGGCAGACAAAAGCATGGCGGCGACGCTGATCGGTGTGTTCATCACCATGGCGGTCGTGTCCACCGTGCTGACCTGGACCAGCATTGCCGTGATCCCGACCGAAATCACCCTGTTCCTCTGGGCCACCGCGTGCTTCGCCGCCGTACCCGCCCTGCAAGTGAACGTTGTGACCTACGGCAAGGCGGCACCGAACCTGGTATCGACCCTGAACATCGGCGCTTTCAACGTCGGCAACGCGCTCGGTGCCTGGGTCGGCGGCAGCGTCATCGCCCACGGCTTCGGTCTCACCAGCGTGCCGCTCGCGGCAGCGGCACTGGCGGTACTCGCCCTGCTCGTGACCCTGATTACTTTCCGTCAGAGCGGTAATCCCGAACTGGCCCCTGCTACTAACTGATACCTCACGAGGGTTGTATTAAATGACGACTATTTTCGATCCGATCAAACTGGGCGACCTCGAGTTGGCCAACCGCATCATCATGGCACCGCTGACCCGCTGCCGCGCCGACGAAGGCCGTGTGCCGAACGCGCTGATGGCCGAGTACTACGTACAGCGCGCCTCTGCCGGCCTGATCCTCAGCGAAGCTACGTCGGTCACGCCGATAGGCGTGGGCTACCCGGACACTCCCGGTATCTGGTCCAATGACCAGGTACGCGGCTGGAGCAACGTGACCAAAGCAATCCACGGCGCTGGCGGCAAAATCTTCCTGCAACTGTGGCACGTGGGTCGGATTTCCCACCCCTTGTACCTGAACGGCGAAGCACCGGTCGCGCCGAGTGCCATCCAGCCCAAGGGCCATGTCAGCCTGGTTCGCCCATTGGCCGACTTCCCAACGCCGCGTGCCCTGGAAACCGCTGAAATCGCCGACATCGTCGATGCTTACCGCGTGGGTGCCGAGAACGCCAAGGCTGCCGGTTTCGACGGTGTGGAAATCCACGGCGCCAACGGTTACCTGCTCGACCAGTTCCTGCAAAGCAGCACCAACCAGCGCACCGACAACTACGGCGGCTCCCTGGAAAACCGTGCGCGCCTGTTGCTGGAAGTGACCGATGCCGCCATCGAAATCTGGGGCGCGGGCCGCGTGGGTGTGCACCTGTCACCGCGTGCCGATCTCCATGACATGGGCGACGAAAACCTGTCCGAGACGTTCACCTACGTCGCTCGCGAATTGGGCAAACGTGGTATCGCCTTCATCTGCTCGCGCGAGAAAGAAGCCGGCGACAGCCTCGGCCCACAACTGAAGGAAGCCTTCGGCGGCCCGTACATCGCCAACGAACGTTTCACCAAGGACAGCGCCAACGAGTGGTTGGCCAGCGGCAAGGCTGATGCGGTGGCATTCGGTGTACCGTTTATCGCCAACCCGGATCTGCCGGCGCGTCTGAAGGCCGATGCGCCGCTGAACGAGGCGCGTCCTGAGTTGTTCTACGGTAAAGGCCCGGTCGGTTATATCGATTATCCGGCGTTGTAAGTTTCAACTATTGAAATGAAAAGCCCCGACTCGAAAGAGCCGGGGCTTTTGCGTATGGATAGAAGAACAAAAGATCGCAGCCTTCGGCAGCTCCTACCTTGGAATGGCATACACCTTGTGGGAGCTGCCGAAGGCTGCGATCTTTTCAGTCGTTCACACTCATTCACACACTCGACACAAAATCCCTACAAAATACGTAGTTCGCTATGTATCAACCCGAGTCGCAGACGTATATAAAAGTATCCCATTGCAATGAGGCGAGCGAACAGGGTTCTTCACTGGCGCCCGTCCATTTACACAACCTGATCCAATTACGCATTTTGTTTCATTTGCGCAGGCTGGGACTCAAGCGCAGCATCTCCAACCCTGTATCGACCCATCGCTCGGCTTCGGTGTGCAGCTGAAAACTGTCGGGAGCCAACAGCCACTGATACAGGATGCCATCGATGTACGCATGCAGGCTGATGGCCGCGCGGGCAGCGTCGAGATCTTCCGGCAATTGCCCGCGTTTCATCGCATTACTCAGGGCCAGAGCGATTCGCACATTGCAATCGAGACTGACCGTTCGGCGCTGCTGGCGCAGGTCGCACATTTCATCGGTGAATTCGCACTTATGAAACAGAATCTCGTTGATGCGTCGGGTTTTCGGGTCCAGTGCAACTTGATGAAACAAATGAATCAGCAGCTTGCGCATGCAGCCCAGCGGATCAAGTTCCTCTTCGCTTTCGCTGGCCTTGGCCATTTCCTCCAGCGGCTCATGCAAGGTATCAAGCATCGCCTGCACCAGATCCGCCTTGTTATTGAAATGCCAGTAGATGGCTCCACGAGTCACACCGGCCAGGGCAGCGATATCCGCCAGCGTCGTGCGTGCCACGCCCCGCTCATAAAAGGCTTTTTCCGCCGCTTCGAGTATCTGGCTTCGGGTTTCTTGAGCTTCCTCTTTGGTACGACGGACCATGGCAGTAAAACCTCAATCAGGGGTGCTTCAGCGATGTCTGAATATCTGCTGAATAAAAGTGGGGCGAGCGCTCTCGGGCTTCGTCTCCGGCCTACAATTCAAACCTTTGAACGGCTTTTGTAACTGTGTGGGTACGCCGCCAAGGCCCTTTACAAACAACCATGAACGTAAGTATATTCATTAGCAAGCTACTTATCCACCCGGTAGAAATTTTTTACCCTTCCACCTTTCTTGTGCGCAATGTGCGCGCCTGACCCGAGGATCTTCATGCAATTCAAGCCAGCTGTTACCGCTCTGGTTACTGCCCTCGCCCTGGCATCGCTGCTCAGCGGATGTAAAAAGGAAGAAGCGGCACCAGCCGCACCACCCCCTCAGGTCGGCGTCGTAACCCTGCAACCTCAAGCCTTCACCCTGACGTCCGAACTTCCGGGGCGCACCAGTGCGTTCCGCATTGCCGAAGTTCGCCCACAGGTCAACGGCATCATTCTCAAACGACTGTTCAAGGAAGGCGGCGACGTCAAGGCCGGTCAGCAGCTCTATCAGATCGACCCGTCGGTCTATGACGCGACCCTGAAAAGCGCCGAAGCCAACCTGCGTTCGACCAAGTCGATCTCGGATCGCTACAAACAACTGGTCGACGAACAGGCCGTCAGCCGTCAGGAGTACGACACGGCGCTGGCCAACCGCCTGCAATCGGAAGCATCCCTGCAAAGTGCCCAGATCAACGTGCGCTACACCAAGGTTTACGCACCGATCTCCGGTCGCATCGGCCGTTCGTCCGTGACCGAAGGCGCACTGGTCAGCAGCGGCCAGACCGACGCCATGGCCGTCATCCAGCAACTCGACCCGATCTACGTCGACGTGACTCAGTCCTCGGTGGAGCTGCTTGAGCTGCGTCGTGAACTGGAAAGCGGTCGTCTGCAAAAAGCTGGCGACAACGCCGCCGCGGTCAAGCTGACCCTGGAAGACGGCAGCCAGTACAAAGTGGACGGCAAGCTTGAGTTCTCCGAAGTCTCGGTTGACCAGACCACCGGTTCCGTGACCTTGCGCGCGGTGTTCCCGAACCCTGATCACACCCTGCTGCCGGGCATGTTCGTTCACGCCCAGTTGCAGGCTGGCGTGAACAGCGCCGCGATTCTGGCGCCACAACAAGGCGTGACCCGTGACCTCAAAGGCACCCCGACCGCACTGGTCGTCGGTCCGGACAACAAGGTCGAACTGCGCCAGCTCAAGGCCAGCCGCACCGTCGGCAGCCAATGGCTGATTGAAGACGGTCTGAAGGCAGGCGATCGCCTGATTACCGAAGGGCTGCAATTCGTCAGACCTGGTGTCGTAGTCAAAGCCACTGAAGCGACTAACGTTGGCGCAAAGAGCCCGGCCCCCGCACAGGCAGCTAATACAGCTGTCGGCGGCAAAGGGGAGTAAACCATGTCGAAATTTTTTATCGACCGTCCGATTTTCGCCTGGGTGATTGCCCTGGTGATCATGCTGGTCGGGGCTTTATCGATCCTCAAACTGCCGATCAACCAATACCCGAGCATTGCGCCTCCGGCCATTGCCATCTCTGTGACCTACCCAGGCGCGTCTGCACAAACCGTGCAGGACACTGTGGTGCAGGTGATCGAGCAACAGCTCAACGGTATCGACAATCTGCGTTATGTCTCGTCGGAAAGTAACTCCGACGGCAGCATGACCATTACCGCGACCTTCGAGCAAGGCACCAGCTCCGATACCGCGCAGGTTCAGGTCCAGAACAAACTGAACCTGGCCACCCCGCTGCTGCCGCAAGAAGTGCAGCAGCAGGGCATCCGCGTGACCAAGTCGGTGAAAAACTTCCTGATGGTCATCGGCGTGGTGTCGCGTGACGGCAGCATGACCAAGGACGACCTGTCCAACTACATCGTGTCGAACATGCAGGACCCGATCTCGCGGACCGCCGGTGTCGGTGACTTCCAGGTCTTCGGTGCCCAGTACGCGATGCGGATCTGGCTCGACCCGGCCAAGTTGAACAACTTCAACCTGACCCCGGTGGACGTGAAAACCGCCATCGCGGCCCAGAACGTCCAGGTCTCGTCCGGTCAACTCGGCGGCTTGCCCGCCCTGCCCGGCCAGCAACTGAACGCTACGATCATCGGCAAGACCCGTCTGCAGACTGCCGAGCAATTCAAGGAAATCCTGCTCAAGGTCAACAAGGACGGCTCGCAGGTTCGTCTCAAAGACGTCGCCGAAGTAGGCCTGGGTGGCGAGAACTACAGCGTCAGCGCCCAGTTCAATGGCAGCCCGGCTTCCGGTCTGGCAGTGAAACTGGCCAACGGTGCCAACGCCCTCGATACCGCCAAGGCCCTGCGCAAAACCATCAACGACCTGAAGCCGTTCTTCCCGCAAGGGATGGAAGTGGTGTTCCCGTACGACACCACCCCAGTGGTGACCGAGTCGATCAAGGGTGTGGTTGAAACCCTGGTCGAAGCGATCGTGCTGGTGTTCCTGGTGATGTTCCTGTTCCTGCAGAACTTCCGCGCCACCGTCATCACCACGATGACCGTGCCAGTGGTACTGCTGGGTACGTTCGGGATCCTCGCGGCATTCGGCTTCAGCATCAACACCCTGACCATGTTCGGTATGGTGCTGGCCATCGGCTTGCTGGTGGACGACGCCATCGTCGTGGTGGAAAACGTCGAACGGGTCATGAGCGAAGAAGGCCTGTCACCCAAGGAGGCCACCAAGAAATCCATGGGGCAGATCCAGGGTGCGCTGGTCGGTATTGCCCTGGTGCTGTCGGCGGTACTGCTGCCGATGGCGTTCTTCAGCGGCTCCACCGGTGTGATCTACAAGCAGTTCTCGATCACCATCGTTTCGGCCATGGCCTTGTCGGTGATGGTTGCATTGATCTTCACCCCGGCGCTCTGCGCCACCATGCTCAAGGCGATTCCGAAAGGCGAGCACGGCATACCGAAACGCGGCTTCTTCGGCTGGTTCAACCGCAACTTCGACCGTGGCGTCAGAAGCTACGAGCGCGGCGTCGGCAACATGCTCGCGCACAAGGCTCCGTACCTGCTGGCGTACCTGATCATCGTGGTCGGCATGATCTGGCTGTTCACCCGCATTCCAACGGCGTTCCTGCCGGAAGAAGACCAGGGCGTACTGTTTGCCCAGGTGCAAACCCCGGCCGGTTCCAGCTCCCAGCGCACGCAAGTGGTCGTGGATGAAATGCGCGAGTTCCTGCTGCGTCCGAGCAAGGATGGCGGCGAAGGCGATGCGGTGGCCTCGGTGTTTACCGTGACCGGTTTCAACTTCGCCGGCCGTGGCCAGAGTTCGGGCATGGCGTTCATCATGCTCAAACCGTGGGACGAACGTAACGCCGACAACAGCGTGTTCAAACTGGCGGCCCGTGCCCAACAGCACTTCTTTACCTTCCGCGACGCCATGGTGTTTGCCTTCGCGCCACCGGCGGTACTGGAACTGGGTAACGCCACCGGTTTCGACGTATTCCTTCAGGACCGCGCCGGTATCGGTCACGAGAAGCTGATGCAGGCACGCAACCAGTTCCTCGGCATGGCGGCGCAAAGCAAGGTCTTGTCGCAAGTCCGTCCGAACGGTCTGAACGACGAGCCGCAATACCAACTGGAAATCGACGATGAGAAGGCCAGCGCCCTGGGCGTGACCCTCACTGACATCAACAACACCCTGTCGATTGCCTTGGGTAGTAGCTATGTGAACGACTTCATCGACCGCGGTCGGGTGAAGAAGGTTTACGTGCAAGGCCAGCCGGGTGCCCGCATGAGCCCTGAAGACGTCAAGAAGTGGTACGTGCGCAACAGCGCCGGCACCATGGTTCCGTTCTCGGCCTTCGCCAAGGGTGAGTGGATTTACGGTGCGCCGAAGCTGTCGCGTTACAACGGCGTAGAGGCGATGGAAATCCTCGGTGCCCCGGCCCCCGGTTATTCCACCGGTGAAGCCATGGCCGAAGTCGAAGCCCTGGCCAAGAAACTGCCGGCCGGTGTCGGTATTTCCTGGACCGGTCTGTCGTACGAGGAACGTCTGTCCGGCTCGCAAGCGCCAGCGCTGTACGCCCTGTCGCTGCTGATGGTGTTCCTGTGTCTGGCGGCGTTGTATGAAAGCTGGTCGATCCCGATCGCGGTCATGTTGGTCGTGCCGCTTGGGATCATCGGTGCGCTGATGGCGACCAGCCTGCGCGGCCTGTCCAACGACGTGTATTTCCAGGTGGGGCTGTTGACCACCATCGGTCTGGCGGCGAAAAACGCCATTCTGATCGTCGAGTTCGCCAAGGAACTGCATGAACAAGGGCGCAGCCTGCGCGATGCAGCGATCGAAGCCTGCCGGATGCGTCTGCGACCGATCATCATGACCTCGCTCGCATTCGTGCTCGGCGTGGTACCGCTGGCCATTTCCACGGGCGCAGGTTCGGGTAGCCAACATGCGATCGGAACCGGGGTGATTGGCGGTATGCTCACGGCCACGATCCTGGCGATCTTCTGGGTTCCGTTGTTCTTCGTCACCGTGTCGTCCATGGGCCAGCGCAAAGTCGCCGACCAGGATGACGCCATTGAAACTTCTCAAGAGGCTGGCTAATGAGCAAGTCGCTACTCTCCCTCGCAGTCGCCGCCTTCGTGCTGGGTGGCTGCTCGCTGATACCCGATTATCAGCAGCCTGAAGCACCGGTGGCGGGCCAATACCCGCAAGGCCCGGCGTATTCGCCGGCCCAGGCGCCCAACCAGGCCGCCGCCGAACAGGGCTGGAAGCAGTTTTTCCATGACCCGGCGCTGCAACAGCTGATCCAGACCGCGCTGGAGAACAACCGTGACCTGCGCGTCGCGGCGCTGAACATCGACGCTTATGCGGCTCAGTACCGCATTCAGCGTGCCGATCTGTTCCCGGCGGTTTCGGCTACCGGCAGCGGCAGCCGTCAGCGGGTCCCGGCACGGGCCTCGCAAACCGGTGAAGCGGGTATCACCAGCTCTTACTCGGCCACCGTCGGCATCAGCGCCTATGAACTCGACCTGTTCGGTCGGGTTCGCAGCCTGAGCGAAGAAGCCTTGCAGAAATACTTCGCCACTGAAGAAGCGCGCCGCAGCACGCAGATCAGTCTGGTAGCCAGCGTGGCCAATGCCTACCTGACCTGGCAGGCCGACAAGGAGCTGCTGAAACTGACCCAGGAAACCCTCGGCGCCTACGAGGAGAGCTACAAACTCACCTCGCGCAGCAACGAAGTGGGCGTAGCCTCGGCGCTGGATCTGGCCCAATCGCGTACCTCGGTGGAAAACGCCCGCGCACAACAGGCCAAATACACCCGTCAGGTCGCCCAGGATGAAAACAGCCTGGTGCTGCTGCTCGGCACCGGTGTGCCGGCCAATCTGCAAGCGGCCAAGCCACTGTCGGACGACCTGCTGAGCGAAGTGCCGGCCGGCCTGCCGTCGGACTTGCTACAACGTCGTCCAGACATCCTTCAGGCCGAGTACAACCTCAAGGCTGCCAACGCCAACATCGGCGCGGCGCGGGCTGCGTTCTTCCCGAGCATCAGCCTGACCGCCAATGCCGGCTCCCTGAGCCCGGACCTGTCCGGTCTGTTCAAGGGCGGTTCGGGCACCTGGTTGTTCCAGCCGCAGATCAACCTGCCGATCTTCAACGCCGGCAGCCTGCGCGCCAGCCTGGATTACTCCAAAATCCAGAAAGACATCAGCGTGGCGAACTACGAGAAGTCCATTCAAACGGCCTTCCAGGAAGTCGCCGACGGCCTGGCCGCACGCCAGACCTACACCGAGCAGTTGCAGGCTCAGCGTGATTTCGTCAGCGCCAACCAGGACTACTACCGTCTGGCCGAGCGTCGTTACCGCATCGGCGTCGACAGCAACCTGACCTTCCTCGACGCCCAGCGCCAGCTGTTCAGTGCCCAACAGGCGCTGATCACCGACCGTCTGGCGCAGCTGACCAGTGCGGTCAATCTGTACAAGGCGCTGGGGGGTGGCTGGAATGAACAGACGGCGAAGAACGAGCCGTTGAAAGAAGAAGCGCCGAAGATGAAGTTGTTCTGATAGCGCGGTAAACACGAAGCCCACCAAACGGTGTAATCGCCAAATGGTGGGCTTTTTGTTGCCCATGAAAAAGGTAACGCGTTCGTATTACCTCCCAACCCCATTCACCAGAAACACCGGCTCTTCCAGATAATCGAGCCCCAAGCGGTTTTCGAGCATTTCGTCGCGTAACGCCGCCGTGGTGAAACAGCCCAGATCCAGGGCGGTGGCCAGCAGCGAAAAGGTCTGGCTCAGATGCCCGGCATCCATCAGCGCCACCCGCAGTGCCCGGCTGAATTCGTATTTCCAGGCCATCCGTTCGACCCGCGCCGTGGAAACGAACACCGCCGCCGCGTCCTTGATCCACGGCTGCCCGCCACAAGCCTCGCTGATCCAGGCTCGCGGATCTTCCAGGGACAGCAACTCAAGCCCATGACGACGTACCGAATAGTGGTAAAGACCTCGCTCGAAACCCTGCACATTCATCAGCACCGCATACACCTCGGTGCCTTGCAGCGAACCGCCGGCCGGCGAGGTTTTTTTCAGGAAGTAGTCCCCCATGCGGTTTTGCTCCATGACCGTCGCGCCCCAGGTGTAATAGAGCAACAGAGACAACTGTGCCGAACTCAACGGCTGGTCACTGAAGGTTCGTGACGTGCGGCGATTGCACAGCGAGTCCAGCAACGCCGGCTGAGCAATCGCGCAGGGAGTCAGTAGCGGGTTTTCCAGGGCAATGAACGGATGGGACCCATAGTCCTTGAACGCCGAGGGCTGGCGTTGCGCCGAGGCCCTTTGCTCAAGCTCCGTTTCCAGCTCGGCAACGCTGATATAGGGCGTGTGCGAGCCGGTCCGGGTACTCAGGTAAAACTCCAGCGCCGCATCCCAGTGGGCCCAAAGGTCAAGCGGATGTTTGCACTCGTCGGGCGGGATAATGTCCGATTGATTCGCGACGGGCAGCAAAACCCCGTGGCTGACCAGCGTCCTCAGGAACGCCAGGTTGTCGTCCTGTGCAGGGCTCTGCAAAACACCCGGCAGCAACAAGGCACTCTCCAGCGTCTGCGGGGTCAGGAAGTGGCGCAGTAACGGCAGAAACGTCACATCGAACGCCAGGCTCAAGTCCTGCTGCCGATCCCGGATAAAAAACGATGCCGAGCCGACACTGAGCCAGGTGTTTTCCCTGAGTTTCAACAGAGTCTGCGCACCCTCCGCTGGCGTCTGTTGCGCGCCCTGTTGATCGCTCCCCTGCCAGAACAGGGCCTTGGGTCTCAAGGACTTGATGGCCTTGATCAACGTCGACAGTTCCGCGTCATCGGCTTTGCGGGAAATATCCCATTCAAGGGTGATCGCTTTCACCGGGGATGTTGCAAACAACTGACGCAAGATATCCCAATCCCGCCGCGGATGACCGGTGTGAATTTCAATCAGCCGGTCCAGCGGCAACGACCGCAAATAGTCGTTCAGGTCGTAACCCTGGGTTCTGGCGGTCGTGATCGCGCTGTCGAGATCCAGCAGAAAGCCCGAGCCGCTGCGCTCCACCACACTGGAGATGAACTCGCCTTCGGACTGCGCTTGTGCATCGTGCAATGAAAACAACCGCGGCGCGTTTTCCAGCACCAGCAGCGTTGCCGTGAGTTCCCGCAGTTCAATGGCATTGGCCACCACCGTGTCAGCCACCTCTTGGGCCAAGGTCGGCAAAATGAAGTGCTGAATGTCGCCACCGTGGAAACGCGACCAGGAAATATGCTCGGCCAGCCACGGCGAACGGGTCTTGTCGCACAGTCGCCGCGTCATGCGCAGAAACTCGCGATCCATCGCGATACCCACGCTGCCCAGGGACAAACTGGACGAATGCAGCAAGCTCGGCACTTGGGCGCTGACCTCAAGCAGACGAGGTTCCAGAATGCAGTGCGTCGGCTGAAACTCGACGTAATCGAAATGCGGTAAACCCTCGGCGAGAATCCGTTCGACAGTCTGGTCGAGTCCATGCTCCGACAGATCATCCTGAAGGCTGTGCCGTGGCAAATGGTATTCCAGCCCTACCCCGGCCTCGGGATAGGGCGAGGCATCAAACATCCCCATGTGAGCCTCCCTGGCATCAAGCGGTCATACCCAGCAAGCGTTGTTGCTCAGCCTCAGCCCCCGATATCGCCAATAGCCCGGCATACTGGCTTTCCAGCGATTTGACCTCTTTGACCAGGTTTTCCATCAGCTGACGTCCCTGGGGGGTGAAATCAGTGCTGGCTTCGAAATCCGGCACCGCCTTGATCAAGCCTTGCAGAATGAACACAAGACGGTTTTGCGCCCGTTGCAGCTCCTCGGACGAACGCGAACGAACCCGCCCCAGGTATTTGACCAACGCGATGTACACGAAAAACGCGTGGAAGTAGCCATAAAAGTCACGCTTCTGTCCCGACCACGGCAAGGCGAACAACGGCTCCCGCGAGGTCTCTTCCTTAACGACCGGGCACACCTCGACAATGTGATAGAGCAACTGATGAGTAGCCTCGTGCACCAGAGACTCTTCCAGATCGAGTATCGAATCATCCCGGCTCGACAAGAGGATGATTCCGGTGAAGCGGGAAGCCGAACAGCTTCGAAATGAACCATCGGGTAAATAAAAAATCGACTTGACCAGCTTTTTAAATTGTTCGCGACAGGCAGGCCAGGTGTGTTCTATGCGCAACAGGGCAATATTCACCACATCGCAAAAAAAACGCACGGAGTAACCGCTACGTTCCAACTGTTTGCGGACTGTTTCATCTTCCGGAAACTCATAGCTGGGAGGCATTACTATCGCAACCAGCGGATCGACATCAAACCGATGCACGGGAGGACAATAATGATTCGCGCGAGGACTGTCCGTCGCTTTAACGCGCAGTAGCATCTCTGGAAATTCGAACAACATTTTTTCCAGCTCACCCCTGTCCTCCGTCTTTTTCGTTATGACCAGGTTGGCGTAATGAGCCGTCAGCACATTCCACACTTGAAACACCGGATCATTAATAATCAAACGCTGTTCCCGGGTGGGAGGAACGATAAGATTAAACGCCTGCTCAAAGAAATCCGCCAAATGCGGGGCATTGGGAAACAATTGAAAAAGCTCGGTGTACAGCGCAACAAAGCTGGTGTAGCGATTTCGACTGACACGCTCCAGCAAGACTTCAAATCGCGAAAGCTCCGAATCCGGAAGGAAGGTCGTACCCTGAAATAAATCGTCGACCGATAGCTCACGTTGACCACTGTTACCGATGTCCATTTCTCAACCTTCCCTTAGGCTGGCGGCAATGGCTTCGCCATCGTCAGACTGGCAATGCCATAACCCGATTGTTCATAAAGACGACGCGCCGCATCGTTGCGGCCAAAGACATGCAACCGCACTTCCTCGCATCCCGCCTGGCGTGCCCATGACTCCAGGGCCAGCAGCGATTGCTTTGCATAACCCTGACGACGCACGTCGGGGTCAATGTAAATGTCCAGGATGAAGGCGATCCGACCAGCACCGGCCTGTCGTTCGGCGACCCATAATTCACCGATGCGCCGAGCTTGATCCTTGATCACCCAGAGTTGATTTTTTTCAGTCAGTCGCCCTTGCGGCAACAATTGCTCGAAGACACTTCGTGCTTTTTGCGACGCCTCCTCTCGAACCCACTCGCCCGCAGCGACCATGCCGTCGCCATATTCAGCAAGGGCTCTTTCAGCAAACGTAACAAAGTCCGCGTCATTCATTGGAGCCAAGGTGACAGACATGAGTCATTCACTCCGTGCTCGAGCGCTTTACATCATGAATTCAATAAAGCCATTCGGCGTACCACCGAAAAAGCCAACCTTGCGTGGCACGCCAAATGGCATCGCCGGCCTTTAATCCATTCGCGCCTGTTGCTGCTGGTTCTGTGTATCAAATACCGCGCGGATTCCCAGGTTGCTCCGGATTCCAGCGGAGGCTGCCGTCAGTTTTGCAGCATCCATACCTTTAACCGCCGCGATCTCATCAGTACTTAAGTGCACGCCAATATTTTTAGCGGCACCGGCCGGATCTTTGTGAAGTTCAGTGGCGAATTTCTCGTCTAGCACGGCGCGTCCGAGAACCGAGGCCAAACGTTCCTGATTGACTTTATTACCCATGGCACTTCTCCTTGTTATTTCGGCATGACTAAAAAAACCCCTGACGAAGCATGCGATTTCCCTTTCCCCGCCTGAGGATTTTGAATATAGCAAGGCCTCTTTTCTTTTCCAGCCACATCCACGATTCCCTTTAAATCTTTTCACGATAACCGACAACACCAATCCTTAAGTTTAACTGGCGATTATCGACAGACCTTTAATGACAGAAAGAGCCGTAGGAAACTTCTTACAACCAAAGCATTAAGCACATCCATCCAACTTCAACATAAACAAAGCGCCATTAATAAAACGTAAACCCGGACACCCATTATCGCCCCGGATAACTATTGGATTTAATTAAGAATGCCTCATACCGTCCATGACCGGGCTGGCGCCCATTAGCGTTCGATAATCGCCCAAAACCCCATCCACCCAATTGAATCCCCCCGCCCATCCCTCGCACCATTGCCCGCACCTGCAAAAATCAATAACAACAAGGTCCGACACCATGACTACGCGCCCTCCCCACTCTGGCTGATCTCGCCCGATCCTTTTTCCCGTTCGATTTTTTGTCTGCGACCCCTCGGTTGCGGCTGTGTACTGCTTCATCCCTGACAATTAGAGAGACCCGAGCCCATGACTTCCTCCACCACGCAGTATTTGTTTCCCAGCCTGATCGCCATCGCACTGGCCGGCGCGGCCCTGCCCGCCATGGCCGAGGAAGCCGGTTTTGTCGAAGGTGCCAAGGTCAACCTGAACCTGCGCAACTTCTACATCAACCGTAACTTCACCAACCCGACCAAGACCCAGGGCAAGGCTGAAGAGTGGACGCAGAGTTTCATCCTCGACGCCAAGTCCGGGTTCACCCAGGGCACCGTCGGGTTCGGCATGGACGTGCTGGGGTTGTATTCGGTCAAGCTCGACGGCGGCAAAGGCACCGGCGGTACGCAGTTGCTGCCGCTGGATCACGACGGTCGCCCGGCGGATAACTTCGGTCGCACCAATGTGGCGTTCAAGGCCAAGCTGTCGCAGACCGAAGTGAAGGTCGGTGAATGGATGCCGGTGCTGCCGATCCTGCGTTCGGACGACGGTCGCTCGCTGCCGCAAACCTTCCGTGGCGGCCAGATCACCTCGAAGGAAATCGACGGGCTGACCCTCTACGGCGGCCAGTTCCGCGCCAACAGCCCGCGGGACGACAGCAGCATGAGCGACATGTCGATGACCGGCAAAGCGGCGTTCACCTCAGACCGCTTCAACTTTCAGGGTGGCGAATATGCCTTCAACGACAAGCGCACCCAGATCGGCCTATGGAATGCTGAGCTCAAGGACATCTACAGCCAGCAATACGTCAACTTGATCCACACCCAACCGCTGGGCGACTGGACGCTGGGCGCCAACCTCGGGTTCTTCTACGGCAAGGATGACGGCAGCGCCCGGGCGGGCGAGCTGGACAACAAGACCTGGTCGGGCCTGTTCTCGGCCAAATACGGTGGCAACACCTTCTACGTCGGCCTGCAAAAACTCACCGGCGACAGCGCCTGGATGCGGGTCAACGGCACCAGCGGTGGCACCCTGGCCAACGACAGCTACAACGCCAGCTATGACAACGCGAAGGAAAAATCCTGGCAACTGCGCCACGACTACAACTTCGCCGCCCTGGGTGTACCGGGCCTGACCCTGATGAACCGCTACATCAGCGGCGACAACGTCCATACCGCAACCACCAGCGACGGCAAGGAATGGGGCCGCGAAAGCGAACTGGGCTATACGGTGCAGAGCGGCACGCTGAAAAACCTCAACGTCAAATGGCGCAACTCGACCATCCGCCGCGACTTCAGCAACAACGAGTTCGACGAGAATCGGTTGATCGTCAGCTATCCGATCAGCCTGCTGTAAACACAAACTGAATGTGGGAGCGGGCTTGCCCGCGATGGCAATCTTTCAGTCACATCAATATTGAACGGACTGCCGCCATCGCGGGCAAGCCTCGCTCCCACAGGGATCTTCGGTGAACACAACATTTGCATTCACACCGCAGGCCTGTGGAGCGAGGCTTGCCCGCGATGGCATCAGCCCAGGCAACACAACTTTCGCGGATCACTCCCGCGACTCAACCCCCAACTCATCCCACACCGACTCGGCCAGGTGGAAGGTCGCGTTGGCCGCCGGGATGCCGCAGTAGATTGCGCTCTGCATGATCACTTCCTTGATCTCGCCGCGGGTCACGCCGTTGTTGGCGGCGGCGCGCAGGTGCAGTTTGAGTTCTTCGTTGCGGTTCATGCCGATCAGCATGGCGATGGTGATCAGGCTACGGGTGTGGCGCGGCAGGCCCGGGCGGGTCCAGATGTCGCCCCAGGCGTGGCGGGTGATCATCTCCTGGAACTCCGAGTTGAACTCGGTCAGCGTGTTCAGGCTACGGTCGACATGGGCGTCGCCAAGTACTGCGCGGCGGACTTTCAGGCCCTCGTCGTAACGTTGTTTCTCGTCCACAACAATCCCCTCAATGAGCTGACAAAAACGCCAGCACTCGGTCGCTGAACGCAGCGCCGGCCTGGACGTTGGACAGGTGCGCGGAGTAGAACTCGGCGTACTCGGCGCCCCGCACGTGTTCCTGAATGAAATGCCCACCGGACGGCGGCGTGACCGCGTCTTCAGTGCCGGCGATCACCAACAGCGGCACTTGAATCGAAGACAACTGATCGCGGAAGTCGGCATCGCGCACCGCCGCGCAATTGGCTGCGTAACCTTCAGGTGAAGTCGCCGCGAGCATATCGGTAATCTTCTTGGCTATAGCAGGATTGGCTTCGGCAAAATCCTGCGTGAACCAGCGCGCAATCGACGCATCGCGCAGGGCAACCATCGCCGCCGCGCCGTCACGCAGCACGGTTTCGATCCGTGGATTCCACACCGATGGATCGCCGATTTTCGCTGCGGTGTTGCACACGATCAGTTTGTTCAATCGCTGACCGGCATTGATCCCCAGCCACTGGCCGATCAACCCGCCCATGGACAGACCACAGAAATGCGCGCGCTCGATGTGCAGCGCATCCAGCAGCGCCAGCACGTCGCGGCCCAGTTGCTCGATGCTGTACGGCCCTGGTGTCACCAATGATTTGCCGTGACCACGGGTGTCGAAACGCAGCACGCGAAAATGTTCGGTGAACGCCGGGATCTGCGCGTCCCACATGTGCAGGTCGGTGCCCAGTGAGTTGGACAACACCAGCACCGGCGCATCCGCCGGTCCATCGAGTTGCGGCCCTTGAATTTGGTAATGCAGTTCGCCCTCGGCGAGTTGTACGAATGCCACAGCAGTCTCCTTCAGGCTATCAACGCAAAATGTTCAGCCACCGCTCGCTCGACCCAGGTATGGGCCTGACCGAGGTAATGGGCGGGGTCCAACAGACGATCGAGTTCCGCGTCCGACAGCTCGGCAGTCACCTGCGGCTCCTCGCCGAGTACCGCGCGTAGATGCCGTTGTTCAGCCACTGCGCGCTTGCAGCATTGCTCCAGCACATGGTGCGCGGTGTCGCGACCGACCCGTTGCGCCAGGACGATGCTCACCGCTTCGGCCAGCACCAGGCCTTGGGTCAGGTCGAGGTTGCGCGTCATGCGCATCGCGTCCACTTCCAGTCCGTCGGCCACCAACAGCGCTTGCTTCAGGCTACCCGACACCAAACAGCAGATCTCCGGCAGGGTCTCCCATTCGGCATGCCACAAGCCCAGGCTGCGCTCGTGCTCCTGGGGCATTGCGCTGAACAAGGTCGAGAGCAGACCCGGCACCCGCGTCGCCGCACCGATCAGCACCGCAGCACCCACCGGGTTGCGTTTGTGCGGCATGGTCGAGGAACCGCCCTTGCCCGGCGCCGACGGTTCGAACACTTCGCCGGCTTCGGTCTGCATCAACAGGCTGATGTCGCGGCCGAGTTTGCCGAGGCTGCCGGCGATCAACCCCAGCACCGCGCCGAACTCCACCAAACGATCGCGCTGGGTGTGCCAGGGTTGTTCCGGCAAGGTCAGTTGCAGTTCTGTGGCCAAGGCTTTGGCAATCGGCATCGCCTGCTCACCGAGCGCCGCGAGGGTGCCGGAGGCGCCACCGAATTGCAGCACCAGCAGGCGCGGTTTGAGTTCCAGCAGGCGCTGGCGACTGCGGGTCACCGCGCCCAGCCAACTGGCGATTTTCATGCCGAGGGTGACCGGCGTCGCGTGCTGCAACCAGGTGCGCCCGGCCAGCGGCGTGGCGACGTAACGCCAGGCCTGGGTGGCGAGGGTTTCCCCCAGTTGCGCCAGATCAGCTTCGATCAGTTCCAGTGCGCGGCGCAGTTGCAACACCAGGCCGGTGTCCATCACGTCCTGGCTGGTCGCGCCCAGATGCACGTAGCGCTCGGCTTCGGCATCGCTCCTGGCGATCTGCTTGCCCAGTGCCTTGACCAAAGGAATCGCAGAATTGCCCGCTGTGGCAATCGCCTCGCCGAGCGCGACGAAGTCGTAATGTTCAGCGAGGCAGGCCGCTTCGATAGACGCAACAGCCGTCTGCGGAATCAGGCCGACCCGCGCCTCGGCCCGGGCCAGTGCGGCTTCGAAATCAAGCATGGCCTGAACCCGGCCCTGATCGCAGAACACCTCACGCATGTCCCGTGCCGTGAAGTAGGCATCGAACAATTGATTGCCCGGTCGCTGGTTCATAAACAGTCCTTGCAGGCGAGGGTCAGTGAGGCCCCCGCGTAAAGATCAAAGGTCGTTTTGCAAATACTTCGCCTGTTTCGGCAGGCGCAAGCTGAACAGGAACGCGACCGCCATCATCACCGTCACGTACCAGTAGAACGAGTTTTCCATGCCTCCGGCTTTAAGGCTCAGCGCCACATACTCCGCCGAACCGCCGAAGATTGCATTGGCCACCGCATACGCCAGGCCGACGCCCAAGGCGCGCACCTCTGGCGGGAACATTTCGGCTTTCACCAGACCGCTGATCGAGGTGTAGAAACTGACGATCGCCAGCGCCACGGTAATCAGCACAAAGGCCAGGAACGGACTGCTGATACTTTTCAGGCTCAACAGGATCGGTACGGTGCACAACGTGCCGAGGGCGCCGAACCAGAGCATCGAATTGCGCCGGCCGATCTTGTCGGCGAGCATGCCGAAGAACGGTTGCATGCACATGTAAAGGAACAGCGCGCCGGTCATGATGTAGCTGGCGGTTTTGGCGTGCATGCCGGCGGTGTTCACCAGGTACTTCTGCATGTACGTGGTGAAGGTGTAGAAAATCAGCGAGCCACCGGCGGTGTAACCCAGCACGGTGATGAACGCAGCCTTGTGATCACGGAACAGTGCACCGATGCTGCCGGCGTCTTTGTTTTCGCGCATTTCCTTGCTGCTGGTTTCCTTGAGCGCACGACGCAGGAACAACGAAATCAACGCAGCGGCCGCCCCGACCACGAACGGAATTCGCCAGCCATAGGCACGCAATTCATCCTCGCTGAGGAACTGTTGCAGGATCACCACCAGCGACACCGCCAGCAACTGCCCACCAATCAGTGTCACGTACTGGAACGACGCGAAGAACCCGCGCTGGCCCTTGAGGGCGACTTCGCTCATATAGGTGGCGGTGGTGCCGTATTCGCCGCCCACCGACAAGCCCTGCAGCAGGCGCGCGAACAGCAGCAGGATCGGCGCCCAGACACCGATGCTGTTGTAGGTCGGCAGGCAGGCAATGAGCAAAGAGCCGAAGCACATCATCAGAATCGAGATCAACATCGAATTCTTGCGCCCGTGTTTGTCCGCCAACCGACCGAAGATCCAGCCGCCGATGGGCCGCATCAGGAACCCGGCAGCGAATACGCCCGCCGTGTTCACCAACTGCACCGTGGGGTTGTCGGACGGGAAAAACGCCGGGGCAAAATAGATTGCGCAGAAGGCGTAGACGTAAAAGTCGAACCACTCGACCAGATTGCCGGACGAGGCGCCGACAATCGCAAAGATCCTTTTGTTTCGTTCTTCACGGGTGTAGAGAGCTGTGAGAGTAGTCATTGTTTTTTACTCTTTTGGGGACCGCGAGAGTCTAGACACATTTAGCAATAGCCCCGCTCCGCAAATGCATCAGCGACACGATTCCCTGTGGGAGCGAGCCTGCTCGCGAAAGCGGCGTATCAGTGCCATCAATGCTGAATGACTCACCGCAATCGCGAGCAGGCTCGCTCCCACAGGGGGTTGGGTGTTCTCAATAATCGAAGAA
Source organism: Pseudomonas sp. EL_65y_Pfl2_R96 (assembly GCF_963970905.1). NCBI lineage: Bacteria > Pseudomonadati > Pseudomonadota > Gammaproteobacteria > Pseudomonadales > Pseudomonadaceae > Pseudomonas > Pseudomonas sp. EL_65y_Pfl2_R96. Next base: position 454,833 of record NZ_CAXAQH010000001.1, read on the forward strand.
CACCGTCTCCGCATCCGTCCCCTGCAAAATCACATTCCACTGATAAACACCCGCAGCATCCTGCTTCGCCAGCAACGTACTGCGGCGTTCGGCAGGCACGCACTCCAGCAGTGGGTCCGCCACGTTGGCCGGTTCGCCATCAAAGTAAATCCGCGTCAGCAAGTGCTTCACCAACCCGCGAGCAAACACCAGCACCACCAGGTGCGGCGCCTGGGTCGAGCCCTTCAAGCCTTCCACCGTGCCCGGCTTGATCGTGGTGAAGCGGAAGCGCCCTTCTGCATCCACCGGCACCCGACCAAACCCTTCGAAGTTCGGGTCCAGGGGTTTGTCCTGATCGTCTTCGGGATGGTCGTATTTGCCGGCGGCGTTGGCCTGCCAGACTTCCAGCATGGCGTCGTTGACGAAGTCGCCATTGCCATCGACTACTTGCCCGGTGATCGCCACGCGCTCGCCAAGGGTTTGTGCAACGGTCAGGTCTTCGCGGTTCAGCCAGGTCAGGCCGATGTGGTAGTACGGTCCGACGGTGTGGGACGTGGTCGCGTTCAGCGTCATCTTATTTCTCCATCGGCGTGGCATCGCGGCCGCGCAAGACGATGTCCCAGCGATAACCGAGGGCGTAGGAAGGGATGGTTTTTTCCAGATCGAAACGGGCGATCAGACGCTCTTTGGCGCTGGTATCGGGCACGCAGTTGTAGATCGGGTCATAGGCCAGCAACGGGTCACCCGGGAAATACATCTGGGTCACCAGGCGCGTCAGAATACTCGGCCCGAACAGTGAGAAATGGATGTGCGCCGGACGCCAGGCATTGTGGTGGTTGCCCCACGGATAGGCGCCTGGCTTGATGGTCTGGAACTGATACCAGCCATCGGCGTCGGTCACGGTGCGACCGGTGCCGGTGAAGTTCGGGTCCAGCGGCGCGTCGTGCAGGTCGCGGGCATGGTTGTAACGACCGGCGGCGTTGGCCTGCCAGATCTCCACCAGAATTCCCGGCACCGGCAGACCGTTTTCATCCAGCACACGGCCGTGGATGATGATCCGTTCACCCAACGGCTCGCCCGAGTGCTGGGCAGTCAGGTCGTTGTCCCGCTCCTGAATACGCTCGGCGCCGATGGTCGGCCCGGTGATTTCCGACAGCGAATGAGGTAAAAACACCAACGGCTTGGACGGCGAGCGAAGGTTGGTGGATTGATAAGGAGGGTGCAGGTATTCCGGCTGAGTGCCCGCCTGTGGGCGACGGTAACCAGGTTTGTCAGTCATTGCGCTTTCCTCTGTTCTTATTAGTCGACGCTACTTATTCACAGCCAAGCGTGTCAGACCCGTTCAATCGCCAAGGCCAGCCCCTGGCCGACACCGACGCACATGGTCGCCAGACCTTTCTTGCCACCGTTTTTTTCCAGTTGATGCAGCGCAGTCAGAACAAGGCGTGCACCGCTCATGCCCAGCGGATGGCCCAAGGCAATGGCGCCACCGTTCGGGTTGACCTGGGCCGCGTCATCCGCCAATCCCAGTTCACGCAGCACGGCCAAACCCTGGCTGGCGAAAGCTTCGTTGAGTTCGATCACGTCGAAATCGCTGACCGCCAGGCCCAGACGCTCGGTCAATTTACGCACCGCCGGCACCGGGCCGATGCCCATCACCCGTGGTGCGACTCCGGCGCTGGCCATGCCGAGCACTTTGGCGCGGGCCGTCAGGCCATGTTTCTTCACGGCTTCGGCCGAGGCCAGAATCAGCGCCGCCGCACCGTCATTCACACCGGAAGCATTACCGGCAGTGACGGTTTTGTCCGGGCCATTGACCGGTTTGAGTTTGGCCAGGGTGTCGAGCGTTGTGTCGGCGCGCGGATGTTCGTCCTGGCTGACCACTGTTTCACCCTTCTTGTGGGCAATGCGCACTTCCACTATTTCTTCGGCGAAAAATCCTGCGGCTTGCGCGACGGCCGTGCGTTGTTGACTGCGCAGGGCGAAAGCGTCCTGATCCTCGCGAGAAACTTCGTAATCGTCGGCCACGTTATCGGCGGTCTGCGGCATCGCATCGACGCCATATTGGGCTTTCATCAACGGATTGATGAAGCGCCAACCGATGGTGGTGTCTTCCAGCTTCATGTTGCGTGAAAACGCCGCGTCGGCCTTGCCCATCACGAACGGTGCGCGGGACATCGACTCGACGCCGCCAGCAATCGCCAGCTCCATCTCGCCGCTGGCGATGGCCCGAAACGCGGTGCCGATCGCATCCATGCCCGAAGCGCACAGCCGATTGAGGGTAACGCCCGGAATGGTTTCCGGCAGCCCGGCCAGCAACAACGCCATGCGTGCCACGTTGCGGTTGTCTTCGCCGGCCTGGTTGGCGCAGCCGAGGAACACCTCGTCCACCGCGCTCCAGTCCACCGACGGGTTGCGTTCCATCAGCGCTTTGATCGGCACGGCGGCCAAGTCATCAGCGCGGACCGCCGACAGGCCACCGCCGAAACGGCCGATGGGGGTGCGAATCGCGTCGCAGATATAAACGTCACGCATCAGGCTTCTCCGGGTGCTTGGCCGTGGGCCGCAGCGGTGCGGGCTTCCAGATCACGCAGCACCGTCAGCTCGACATCGGTTGGCTCGGCGGTGTTTTCCACCTGATCGGCGAAGCGAATCGCCCAGCCGGTGGCCGCAATCACTTGCTCGCGGGTCACGCCTGGGTGCAGCGCGGTCACCACGAATTCATGAGTATCCGCTTCGGGTTCCATGATGCACAGGTCGGTAATAATGCCGACAGGACCGGCGCCCGGCAGGCCGAGACGCTTGCGTGAGTCCCCGCCCTCGCCATGGCCTACCGAGGTGATGAAATCGAGTTTGTCGACAAAGGAACGCGCCGACTGCTTGAGGATGATCAGCACGCTCTTGGCGGAACCGGCGATCTCCGGCGCGCCACCGGCACCCGGCAGGCGAACTTTCGGCTGATGGTAGTCGCCCACCACTGTGGTGTTGATGTTACCGAAGCGGTCGACTTGCGCGGCACCGAGGAAACCGACGTCGATGCGCCCGCCCTGCAACCAATAGCGAAAAATCTCACCAGTCGGGACGACAGTGTCGGCAGTTTCCGCCAGTTCACCGTCACCGATCGACAGCGGCAGTACGCTCGGCTTGGCACCGATCGGACCCGATTCGTAGATCAGGACTACATCCGGCGAGGACGTCAGCCGCGCCAGGTTGGCAGCTTTCGACGGCAGGCCGATACCGACGAAGCACACCGAACCGTTTTTCAGACGGCGGGCGGCGGCGACGGTCATCATTTCATTGGTGGTGTAAGTCATTACTTGGCCTCCGAAGCAGCGGCCAGCTTGGCCTGGAACTCGCTGAAGTCAGCGCAGCCGTGGATGTACTCGTTGATCCACGCGGTGAAGGTTTCACGGTCGCGGGCAATCGGGTCCCAGGCTTGGTAGAAACGGTTGTCGCGCTCGGTGTAACCGTGGGCGTAGGATGGATGCGCGCCACCCGGGACGTGGCAGACCGCGCTCAGAGCCCAAGTCGGCAGCACGCAAGCGTTCATCGGTGCATTAAGGTCATCGACGATTTCTTCGACAGTGACGATGCAGCGTTTGGCCGCCAGCGCCGCTTCTTTCTGCACACCGAGAATGCCCCAGAGCAACACGTTGCCTTGACGGTCGGCTTTCTGCGCGTGAATCACGGTGATGTCCGGGCGCACCGACGGCACCGCCGCCAGCACTTCGCCGGTGAACGGGCACGTGACGGTCTTGATCAGCGGGTTGACCTTCGGCAGGTCGGAACCGGCGTAGGCACGCAACACCGCGAACGGCAGGCCCGAAGCGCCCGCGACGTAGGCATTGGCCAGGTCGGCATGGCTGTGCTCTTCGATTTCCAACGCATGCGGCCACTGCTTCTCGACCGCATCACGCAGACGGTGCAGCGAGCCCACGCCCGGGTTACCGCCCCAGGAGAAAATCAGCTTGCGAGCACAACCGGCACCGATCAATTGGTCGTAGATCAAGTCAGGCGTCATCCGCACCAGGGTCAGGTCTTTCTTGCCCTGGCGAATGATTTCGTGACCCGCCGCCGTAGGAATCAAGTGAGTGAAGCCTTCGAGCGCGACGGTATCGCCGTCGTTGACGAACTGCTTCACCGCGTCATGCAGCGAAAGGATTTCAGCCATGGGGCAGGCTCCCGTTTTTTTATCAACCGACAGTGGTAGAAAAAGGCGCGATGCGCAGCGCCGGAATGACTGAAGATTAAGCCCCTGGAAAAACCCAAACAATCCGATAATCGACTAAGCGTTCGTTTATCGAACATATTGTTGTCTGGCTATCGATCACTAAAAGCATCGCGGGCAAGCCCGCTCCCACAGGTTGATGCGCAATCCTTGCGGGAGCGGGCTTGCCCGCGATGGGGCCGGCAAACTCAACAACAATCTTGAAAGTTGTCCTCAGGTCGCGTCCGCATGACTGACCATGCCCTTGATCACCACCGCCGTGGTCGCCAACGCGGCCGGAATCACCAGCGCCGTCAGCACCTGCTCGAAGTTCCAGCCCAGGCCCAGCAACGTTGCGCCCATCCACGCACCGAGGATCGCGCCGAAACGGCCAATCCCGAGCATCCACGACACACCGGTCGCCCGCCCTTGAGTCGGGTAAAACCGCGCCGCCAGCGACGGCATCGCCGATTGCGCGCCGTTGACACACATCCCGGCCACCAGCACCAAGGTCGCCAGCAATGTGATGTTGCCCAGGCTCTGCCCTACCGCGTAGGCAAACACCCCGGCGAATAAGTAGAAAATGCCGATGACCTTGTGCGGATTGAACCGGTCCATCGCCCAGCCCACACCCACTGCGCTCAACACCCCACCGAACTGGAACAGCGCACCAATGAATGCGGCCTGCTCCATGCTCGCGCCGCTGTCACGCATCAGCGTCGGCAGCCAACTGGTCAGCAGGTAAACGATCACCAGCCCCATGAAGTACGTCAGCCACAGCAACAACGTGCCGGTGCTGTAAGTGCCGGAGAAGATCACCGCAAACACATTGCGCGCCTTCACGGTTTTCTGTTCCGGCACACTGAAGCTCGAAGCCTGGGCCACCACCGTCGGGTCGATCGGCGCCAGGGCCTTGCGCACTTTGTCGGTGCCGCGATTGCGCACCACCAGGTAACGTGCCGATTCCGGCAACCAGAACAGCAATACGACGGCGAGGATCAGCGGCAGAATCCCGCCGATCATCAACAGACTGTGCCAGCCGAAGGCCGGAATCAGTTTGGCCGAGATGAACCCGCCCCCGGCCATGCCGAGGTTGAAGCCGCAGAACATGCTGGTCACCAGCAGGGACTTCTTGCGCTCCGGTGTGTATTCGGACAGCAGCGTGGTGGCGTTCGGCATGCCGGCGCCCAGGCCCAGGCCGGTGAGAAAGCGCAGTACCAGCAGTTGATCGACATTGGTGCTGTAGGCCGACGCCAGGCTGAACGCGCCGAACAACAGCACCGCGCCCACCAGTACGACTTTTCGCCCGAAGCGGTCAGCCAACGGGCCGGAACCCAAGGCACCAAAGACCATGCCGATCAGCGCCGCACTCATCACCGGACCGAGACTGGCGCGGTCGATGCCCCAGTCCTGGGACAGTGCCGGCGCGATAAAACCCATGGCCGCAGTGTCGAGGCCATCGAGGAAGACAATCAGGAAACACAGGATCACCACCCGCCATTGGTAGCGCGAAATGGGTTGAGCGTTAATGAAGGACTGCACGTCGAGGCAGTTTCCTACAGCAGACTGAGGCTGGTTCATTATTTTTATCCCACGCAAAGAACGCAGTCGAACAGGTGCCAGCCGAGGCTGACGCTGTCACAAGAAAAGGAGGTCGGGGATCAGGCGATTCGGTTTCGGCAGCTGAGCCGGAGGGAACAGCGGCAGTCGGGTAACGAGCGCATGATGATGCCTCTTCTCATTATTATTGGGCCGTGATCCGGCGACTGACTGAAGGCCAACAGTGCCGGATGACGCTGCCGCGACATTAATGATCCAAGGGAAAGAGCGTCAATTCGATAAACGCGACTCTGTGCGTTTATCGAACAGCTTAGGCAAAGAGTTGCGCGCTCAGATCACGACTGGCGCTTAGCAGGCCGGGCAGGAAACGCTGCTCCAGCTCGCTGCGACTGACCCGGCCGGCATGGGTGCTGACGTTCAGCGCCGCCACCACTTGGCCGGAAGCGTCGTACACCGGCACGGCAATCGAGCGCAGCCCCTGTTCCAGTTCCTGATCGACGATGCACCAGCCTTGTTGCCGTACCTCTTGCAGGCATTCGAGCAATGCCTCGGGAGTATGCAAGGTGCGACTGGTCTTGGCTTGCAGCTCGGCATGGTCGAGATACTCGCGCAACGACGTGTCGTCCAGCGCGGCGAGAAGAATCCTGCCCATGGAGGTGCAATAGGCCGGCAAGCGTCCACCCACCGAGAGGTCGACGGAAATCAGCCGCTGGGTGGTCGCCGAGCGCGCGATGTACAAAATGTCATCACCTTCCAGGGTGGCCATGTTGCAGGCCTCGTGCAGTTGCTCGCTCATGCGGTCCAGATAGGGCTGGGCAGACACCGCCAGCGGGGTCGACGACAGATAGGCATGGCCCAGGGTCAAGACTTTGGGCAACAGCGAATAGGTGCGCCCGTCGGTGGTGGCGTAGCCGAGCTTGATCAGGGTATGCAGGCAACGTCGCACAGCGGCGCGGGGAATTTCCGTACGGTGGCTGATCTGTGCAATGGTCAGGTGCCGCTTGCGCTCCTGGAACGCTTGCACCACCGCCAGGCCACGAGCCAGGGAGGTCATGAAATCCGGGTCACCGGTCAGGGCCTGAATTCGCTTGGCGGGCGAGGCGACGATCGGCGGTGCTACTGAAGCGAAGGAATTGCGCATTTGATCGTTCATATCAGGTTGTTCCCCACGCGGATCAGCGACTATTACAAGCGGCTGCCGGTCTGGCACACAAGTCACCGGCCGCCAACATTGGGCGATTATCGAACCGCAGGCCGATAATCGCAATCGATAGTGCTTACGGTGAGCCACACGGCTTTCACTCGCCGCACAACACGGTTGTTATTTTCGGTCACTGGCTTAAAGGAGGACGATGTAATAATTTGTTCGGCTTAATGGCGTCAGAATGTCACCGCAGCAACTGGCATCAGCCCACCGTAGTTACTGCTAAAGTTAGGAGCAACAAAACAATCACACATGAGGAACTACTTTTAACTCTCGAGAGATAGTGTTCTTCGGATCGACCGCTATAATGCATCTCAATGGCGACCGGTTTTTTACGTGCCGAATCCGCCAACCGGCAGCGCAATATCCATTGCCGCTGTCCGCAGCAAGCGCCTGACGCTCATTTCATATGCTCCGCCAACGCGCTCGCTGAAACAGGAGACTGATGCTACGTCAGCTGTTTTTCTCTGGTGCCGTGGCCGCCTGCAACAAGGAAGTATTGATTGCGCCGTGGGAATGATGCCGTGTCAGGCATTATCCTTTCTACGAGCATGGTCAATAGATCGATGCAGCGCGTTTCACCAGAATTAATCTCAACTCAATCAGGTAGCACTGTGACGAAAGACGAACTGCGCGCAGAACTTGAGCGCCAGGAACAACGTTACAAGGAAGTTTACGGCGGGGAAGTCACCACTTACGCCGCTCAGCCCGAACCCGAACGCAAACCCTGGCGTAAACGCGCCACCGTTCAGGATCAGGCCTTCACCCAGGAATTGCAGAAGATGGAAAAGGAACTCAAAGCCGAAGAGCCATGACTGCCTCGGCCTGATTCCTTTCAAGAGCCTGCGTCTACACCCGTTAAAAGCGGGTTGTATCGATGATGCTTTTCGCGCCCGCTACAAGCGGGCGGCGGCTCCTCTCATCCATTGGATGAGGAAAATGGCTCATGTCTGACCCTCTTCTCAGATATTTCACACAAGCGTCCAAGCCTCTCGCCCCGACGAGCGAAACCCTTGTGGCTGCTGCCTTTCCAAGCAAATTCAACGACTTGTAAAGCCCTGAAAAAGCCTGGGACTTAGGGGATTGCCACAAATTAATTCGTTGAAGAATGTTACCGACGAGCAGCTAGTGCATCGATTAGCAGTCTTTTCTGGCATAATCGCGCCCCCTTACGAACGGGTCAGAAAACCTTCATGATCGATTTATTCAGCGGACTGGATGCTTGGGTGCTTGTGAGCCTCTTGCTCGCCCTGGCCTTTGTCCTCGCCTTCGAGTTCATCAACGGCTTTCATGACACCGCAAACGCGGTGGCCACTGTTATCTACACCAAAGCCATGCCGCCTCATCTGGCGGTGTTCTTTTCCGGTGTGTTCAACTTCCTCGGCGTATTGCTGGGCGGTGTGGGCGTGGCGTATGCCATCGTCCATCTGCTGCCGGTAGAACTGCTGATCAATGTGAACACCGGTCACGGACTGGCCATGGTGTTCTCGTTGCTCGCCGCCGCCATCACCTGGAACCTGGGCACCTGGTACTTCGGTATTCCGGCCTCCAGCTCCCACACGCTGATCGGTTCGATCCTCGGGGTTGGCCTGGCCAACGCCCTGATCAACGACATTCCGTTGGCCGACGGTGTGAACTGGCAGAAAGCGATCGATATCGGGGCGTCCCTGGTGTTCTCGCCGATGGCCGGCTTCCTGATTGCAGCCCTGGTGCTGATCGGCCTTAAATGGTGGCGTCCGCTGTCCAAGATGCACAAGACACCGGAACAGCGCCGCAAGATCGACGACAAGAAACACCCGCCGTTCTGGAACCGTCTGGTGCTGGTGATTTCGGCGATGGCGGTCAGTTTCGTGCACGGCTCGAACGATGGCCAGAAAGGTATCGGCCTGATCATGCTGGTACTGATCGGCATCGTGCCGGCGCAGTTCGTCCTCGACCTGAACAGTACCACCTACCAGATCGAGCGGACTCGCGATGCGACCCTGCACCTGAGCCAGTTCTACGAGCGCAACCGCGAATCCCTGGGTGAGTTCCTGGCACTGGGCAAAAGCGTGAAAGGCGATCTGCCGGAGAAATTCCGTTGCAACCCGCAACAGACCGAACCGACCATTTCAGCGCTGCTTGGCACCCTTAAAGGTGTAGCGGACTACCATTCGTTGCCGTCGGAAAGCCGCATCGAAGTACGTCGCTACCTGCTCTGTCTGGACGACACCGCGAAGAAAGTCGCCAAGCTGCCAGGCCTCGCTGCCCGTGAAAAGGCTGACCTGGACAAACTGCGCAAGGACCTGACCACCACCACCGAATACGCCCCGTTCTGGGTGATTCTGGCGGTCGCACTGGCCCTCGGCCTGGGTACCATGGTCGGCTGGAAACGCGTGGTACTGACCATTGGCGAGAAGATCGGCAAGCAAGGCATGACCTACGCTCAAGGCATGTCGGCGCAGATCACCACCGCGTGCATGATCGGCGCGGCGAACATCTTCAGCTTGCCGGTTTCCACCACACACGTTCTGTCCTCAGGCGTGGCCGGCACCATGGTCGCGAACAAAAGCGGCCTGCAAGGCGGCACTGTCAGAACCATCCTGCTGGCCTGGGTCCTGACCCTGCCAGCCACCGTAGCCCTGTCGGCCGGCCTGTTCTGGCTGGCATCGAAGGCACTGGGTAGCTGATCTACCGCTACTGAAAAAGGCGCGTTCCGTGAGGTTCGCGCCTTTTTTATTGCTGCAATCACACCACTGATCCCTGTGGGAGCGGGCTTGCCCGCGATGACGGCGGCAGATCCGACATCGATGTAACAGACCTATCGCTATTGCGGGCAAGCCCGCTCCCACAGTTGATCGTGTACCCCGGAAAACCACAGACAAAAAAAAAGGGCGACCGAAGTCGCCCAAAATGCCTTGCGTGCTCATTGCTCCAGAAAGACCTACGGCTTCTTGCGCTTATGCGCATCCTTCCAGATGAAAAATCCAAACCCGGCAAAAAACAGAACCATGAGGCCGACTGTCAGCACTCCGGCGATCACCACGTTGTCGAAAAACATGACTGGCCTCCTGCACTTGCCCTGTTGCGATGGGGCTAAGTTAACCAATCGGGCAGGAGAAAAAATTGACCGGGATCAATGCCGCCCAAGACTGGGCGTAAAGGAAGGGAAATAACTGACCTGCATCAACCGATGCAGGGTGTTTCAACGCTTTTTCGGTTTGTTCTTCGGCTTTTTCTTCGCTTTACCCAGCGGCATGGCCTGCTCAAACGCTTGGCGTACTTCGTTCAGGCGTTTTTCATTAAGGTCATGAACCCGTTTGGCACGTTCGGAGTTGAGGTCAATCAGCTTGTCATCTTGGCTCATGGCGTTCAGTGCATCGCTTGGAAATGAATTCAGCTGCCGGCTAAAGGCGGCAGGATTGTGCCAATAATGCGGTCTGGCGCGGGTGCTGACCAGTCATCCGACACTTCAGATTTCGATATCGACCCACAATCCCTGACGTGGCTGATTCTCCATCAACGGCACCACCGGCACGGTGTTGTCGGCATTGAGTTCATTTCCGGGAATCGCGAGGTGTTCTTCAGGATCTTCATCGGCCTCACGACGGCGCCGCTCCCGTTCCTGCCGACGACGCTGTTCCTCGCGCAGCTGCAGGCCCGCCTCTTCCGGATCGCGCTTTTGCAGGTCGATGGTGCTTTCGTTGGAGTTTTCCTGCACCGGCACCACGGGCGGAATATCCGGGCGCTGGCGGATCGGATCCTGCTGTGAAGTGATCGGCACGGCGCTCAAGGGGAGCATCGGTGGCAGCATATTTTTAGTCTCCTGTCAGCAGGCTGTCGGCTGCGGGGATGGCGACTTGAGCCATCGGTCGCAAACTTGTGATCCGTCTGGCACCGTAGGAGCTGGCCCAGTCTGCGATCTTTTGATCTTCATCTCCCGAAAAGTTCGCATCCTCCATCGGCGAGCGCATGTAATCCTTTGGTCCTGAAGGCTCATTCCGTTAAGATAGCCCGCTTTTTCAAGGTGGGAGTCAGGCAGCATGGCGCAGCAGTATCAACCGGGGCAACGCTGGATCAGTGACAGCGAAGCCGAGCTGGGTTTAGGCACCGTTCTGGCACAGGACGGCCGCTTGTTGACCGTGCTCTACCCGGCCACTGGCGACACTCGCCAGTACGCGCTACGGAATGCGCCCCTCACCCGCGTGCGGTTTTCGCCGGGTGACTCGATCACTCACTTCGAAGGCTGGAAACTGACCGTACAAGAAGTCGACGACGTCGACGGCCTGCTGGTCTACCACGGCCTCAACGCGCAAAACGAAGTGGTTACCCTGCCGGAAACCCAGCTGTCGAACTTCATTCAGTTCCGCCTGGCGAGCGACCGTCTGTTCGCCGGCCAGATCGACCCGCTGGCCTGGTTCTCCCTGCGTTATCACACCCTCGAACACACCAGCCGCCAGTTGCAGTCCTCCCTTTGGGGCCTGGGCGGCGTGCGGGCGCAACCCATCGCGCACCAGTTGCACATCGCCCGTGAAGTCGCCGACCGTATCGCGCCGCGGGTTCTGCTGGCCGACGAAGTGGGCCTGGGCAAGACCATCGAAGCCGGTCTGGTGATCCATCGCCAACTGCTCTCGGGCCGCGCCAACCGCGTGCTGATCCTGGTGCCGGAAAACCTCCAGCACCAGTGGCTGGTGGAAATGCGCCGCCGCTTCAACCTGCAAGTCGCCCTGTTCGACGAAGAACGCTTCATCGAAAGCGATGCCGCCAACCCGTTCGAAGACACCCAGCTTGCGCTGGTTGCACTTGAGTGGCTGGTGGAAGACGAAAAGGCCCAGGACGCGTTGTTCGCAGCGGGTTGGGACCTGATGGTGGTCGACGAAGCGCACCACCTGGTGTGGCACGAAGACCAGGTCAGCCCTGAATACTCCCTGGTGGAGCAACTGGCCGAAGTCATTCCCGGCGTCTTGCTGCTGACCGCTACCCCGGAACAACTGGGTCAGGACAGCCACTTCGCCCGTCTGCGCCTGCTCGATCCGAACCGTTTCCACGACCTGCACGCCTTCCGCGCCGAGAGCGAAAACTATCGCCCGGTGGCCGAAGCCGTTCAGGAGCTGCTGGACAAAGGGCGTCTGTCGCCTGAAGCGCACAAGACCATCCACGGTTTCCTCGGCAACGAAGGCGAAGCCCTGCTGACCGCCGTCAATGATGGCGACACCGAAGCCAGCGCTCGTCTGGTCCGCGAACTGCTGGACCGCCACGGCACCGGCCGCGTGCTGTTCCGTAACACCCGCGCCGCCGTGCAGGGTTTCCCGGAGCGCAAACTGCATCCGTACCCGTTGCCGTGCCCGGCCGAATACCTCGAACTGCCACTGGGCGATCACGCCGAGCTGTACCCGGAAGTCAGCTTCCAGGCCCAGCCGGACGCCAACGAAGAAGAGCGCTGGTGGAAGTTCGACCCGCGCGTCGAGTGGCTGATCGATCAGCTGAAAATGCTCAAACGCACCAAAGTGCTGGTGATCTGCGCCCACGCCGAAACCGCCATGGACCTGGAAGACGCCTTGCGCGTACGTTCCGGCATTCCGGCCACGGTCTTCCACGAAGGCATGAACATCCTAGAGCGTGACCGCGCCGCCGCCTACTTCGCCGACGAAGAATTCGGCGCTCAGGTGCTGATCTGCTCGGAAATCGGCAGTGAAGGTCGCAACTTCCAGTTCTCGCACCATCTGGTGCTGTTCGACCTGCCGTCGCACCCGGACCTGCTGGAGCAGCGCATCGGTCGTCTGGACCGGATCGGTCAGAAGCACATCATCGAACTGCACGTGCCGTACCTGGAGACCAGCCCGCAAGAACGGCTGTTCCAGTGGTACCACGAAGCGCTGAACGCGTTCCTCAATACCTGTCCGACCGGCAACGCCTTGCAGCATCAGTTCGGCCCACGCCTGCTGCCGCTGCTGGAAAACGCCGATGACGGCGAGTGGCAAGCGCTGATCGACGAGGCCCGCGCCGAGCGTGAACGTCTGGAAGCCGAGCTGCACACCGGCCGTGACCGCTTGCTGGAGCTCAACTCCGGCGGCGCCGGCGAAGGTGATGCACTGGTCGAGGACATCCTCGAACAAGACGATCAGTTTGCCCTGCCGATCTACATGGAAACCCTGTTCGACGCCTTCGGCATCGACAGCGAAGACCATTCGGAAAACGCGCTGATCCTCAAGCCAAGCGAAAAAATGCTCGACGCCAGCTTCCCGCTGGGCGACGACGAAGGCGTGACCATCACCTACGACCGCAACCAGGCGTTGTCTCGCGAAGACATGCAGTTCATCACCTGGGAGCACCCGATGGTCCAGGGCGGCATGGACCTGGTCTTGTCCGGTTCGATGGGCAACACCGCCGTGGCGCTGATCAAGAACAAGGCGCTGAAACCGGGCACCGTGTTGCTGGAACTGCTCTACGTCAGCGAAGTGGTTGCCCCGCGTTCGCTGCAACTGGGCCGTTACCTGCCGCCAGCCGCCCTGCGCTGCCTGCTCGACGCCAACGGCAATGACCTGTCGGCCCGGGTGTCGTTCGAAACCCTGAACGATCAACTGGAAAGCGTGCCCCGCGCCAGTGCCAACAAGTTCATCCAGGCCCAGCGCGACCAGCTGACGCCACGGATCAACGCCGGCGAAGAGAAGATCACCCCGCGTCACGCCGAGCGCGTGGCCGAGGCGCAACGTCGCCTGGCGGCGGATACCGACGAAGAACTGGCACGCCTGACCGCCTTGCAAGCGGTCAACCCGACCGTACGTGACAGCGAACTGGTTGCGCTGCGCAAGCAACGTGAGCAAGGCCTGGCGATGCTCGACAAGGCGGCGCTGCGACTGGAAGCGATTCGGGTGTTGGTGGCGGGTTAATCCGCTCTGCTCCACCGCTAAAAAGAAGGCCCGCAGCGATGCGGGCCTTTTTTTGTCTGCTGATCGTTCCCACGCTCTGCGTGGGAACGATCATTTACGCGGTGACCACCGGAGTCTGCGGCTCAGCCACCGCCACCAACCCTTCCTTCATCCGTTTGGCATCCCTCACAAAACACCGCGATGCCAAAAACAGAAACACCATCGTAAAGAACAATGCCACCGGAATCAGATACATCGCATCATGCAAACCAACAGCCTTGAAGGCTTCAGTCATCTGCTCAGCGCCGGCCGAGAGCATGGCCAAGTGCGCAAAATGATCAGACAATCCGCCCACCACCACCGGCCCCAATCCGCCGCCCAGCAAGTACAACCCGGCAAAGAACAGCGCCATCGCCGTGGCCCGCAGGCGCGGTTCGACCACGTCCTGAATCGCCGTGTACACACAGGTGTAGAAGTTGTAGGCGAACAACCAACCCAGGCTGAACACCGCGACAAACACCCCGATCTCGATCCGTCCGGCGTGCAGCGCCCAGGCCGTGCACAAGGTTGAAATGACCAGGCTGAACGCCGCGAACAACAGTCGCCCACTGGCCACCCGCTGGTGAATCTTGTCGGCAATCCAGCCGCCGAGTGTAAGGCCGAACAACCCGGTCACCCCGACGATCACCCCGGTCGCCACCGCCGCTTCCTGCAACGGCATCAGGAAATAACGCTGCAGCATCGGCACCAGGAACGAGTTGCAGGCATAGGTGGCGAAGTTGAAGCACAGCCCCGCCATCACCAGCCACAGGAAAGTCGGCACCGCCAGCACCCGACGGATCGGCCGGTCCACGCGTTCCTGAGACACTTGCACGCTTTCTGCCGCACCACGTTTCGGCTCTTTGATGAAGAACATGAAGACTGCCAGGATCAGCCCCGGCACCGCCGCGATGAAGAACGGCGCACGCCAGCTGTCGAACGCCTTGACCATCGCGCCAATGGTGAAGAATGCCAACAACAGGCCCAGCGGCAAACCGAGCATGAAAATACCCATGGCCCGCGCCCGACGGTGAGCCGGGAACAAATCGCCGATCAGCGAGTTGGCGGCCGGCGCGTAACTGGCCTCACCAATGCCGATGCCCATGCGCACGATCAGGAAACTCCAGAAACTGCCCACCAACCCATTGACCGCTGTCAGCCCGCTCCACGCCGCCAGGCCCCAGCCCATCAGTTTGCTGCGCGAACCGGTATCGGCCAATCGCCCCAGAGGCAGGCCGGCAATGGCGTAAACGATGGTGAATGCAGTCCCGATGATCCCCAGTTGAAAGTCGCTGAGGTGCCACTCCATGCGGATCGGCTCAATGATGATGGCCGGGATCGTGCGGTCGAAGAAGTTGAACAGGTTGGCCAGGAACAACAGGAACAGAATGCGCCAGGCATTCGCCGCTTGGGTCGAGTTCTGCATGGGTCCGTCTCTTTTATTGTTATTGGGGCTTCATTGCCAACGCATTCGAGCCCGGAACCGTCAATCTAGTCAGGCCCGCCAGCGCTGTCTGTCATTATTCGTAAGGCTGATATCCATCCATGGCAGCCAGCGCGGTCCATGCAACAATTTATTTCCAATAGCTCTAAAAGCCATTCCAAAAGCATTGGCACTAATGTGCCACCACCCCTTGCGCTCCATGCATGGCCTCTATACTGCAAGCATTCGCCCGCGTGCACGACGCAGGCCAGGATGAATCAGAGACGGGGCATGCTATGGAGTGGCTGGGTTTGCATTTCATGACCGGGCTGCCAGAGAGCGGGCAGGTCATACTCGATTGCACCCATAACCCTTTTCTGGTGTTGCTGGCCTATCTGGTCGCCTGCACGGCCGGCTTTGCCACGCTGGATATGACCGAACGGGTCGGGCATGTGGAAAAATCAGCCTCCCAGCGACTCTGGCGCTGGGTCGGCGCCGGGTGTCTGGCCGGCGGCATCTGGGCCATGCATTTCATCAGCATGCTGGCGTTCCAGGCGCCGATCGAAATCCATTACCACCTGCCCACCACCCTGCTCTCGCTGTTGTTCGCCCTGACCGCCTCGTGGCTGGCCATGCACACCCTCAGTCATCCTCAGCCGAGTTTCCGACGATACCTGCAAGCCGCGGTGTGGATCGGCCTGGGCATCGCGACCATGCACTACGTTGGCATGGCCGCCCTGCGATCGAATGCGCGGGTCTATTACCACCCCTTCTTGTTCGCACTTTCCATTGTGATCGCCATCGGTGCCAGCCTGGCCGCTCTGTTGATTTCCAGTCACCTGCGCGATGGCGCCGGTGTGCTACATCAACTGCTCAAATACACCGCCAGCCTGGTGCTCGGAGCCGGCATCGTCAGCATGCATTTCACCGGCATGGCGGCACTCAGCCTGGTGCTGCCCGCTGGCAGCCTTCAACCACTGCCCGAGGACGACAATCACCTGCAACTGGGATTGACAGTGGCGGTGATCACACTGCTGATTATCGGCAGCAGCATCAGTGCCGCGCTGGCGGACAAGAAGCTGCAACACAAGGAGTCCGACCTGCAGCGGGTCAACGCCCTGCTCAGCCAACTGGATCAGGCACGCATGTCGCTGCAACAGGTGGCGCACTACGACCCCTTGACCAACCTGATCAACCGCCGGGGCTTCAATCAGATCTTTGCCGAGAAGCTCATCGAGAAAACCAACGAAGGCGGCATGCTGGCGATGATGTTCCTCGATATCGACCACTTCAAGCGGATCAATGACAGCCTCGGCCATGACGCCGGCGACGAACTGCTCAAAGTCCTGGCCAGCCATATCAAGGCCTCGATACGCAGCCATGAAGACGTGGTGGCGCGCTTCGGAGGCGACGAATTCTGCATCCTCTTCAGCCTGTACGACCGCGAAGAAGCACGGCAAATGGCCCAGCGCATCATGCTGAAAATGAAGGAACCCATCGAGTTGTCCGGACGGCGCATGGTCATGACTACCAGTATCGGCATCAGCCTGTTTCCGGAAGATGGCAAGACTTGCGAGGAATTGCTGAAGAACGCCGATCTGGCGCTATACCAGTCCAAGGACTGCGGTCGTAACGCGCTGCATTTTTTCAGTTCAAACCTGAAAACCCGTGCCACCCTGGAGTTGCAACTCGAAGAAGAACTGCGTTATGCCCTGCGCGAAAACATCGGGTTGATGCTGTATTACCAACCCATCTATGACCTCAAAAACGGCCAGGTCACCAAACTTGAAGCGTTGATTCGCTGGCAACACCCGGTTCACGGATTACTGACGCCGGATCGGTTCATCGCCATCGCCGAGGCCAACGGCCTGATCGCCGAACTGGACAACTGGGTGCTGCGCAAGGCCTGCGAAGACTTGGGTGAGCTGTCCCGCCACGATTGCGAAGGCCTCAAAATCGCGGTGAATTGCTCGCCCCTGAACCTGGCGCGAGAAGAGTTGGCCGAGGAAATCGAACACGCCCTGCGCATCTGCGGGGTAGCACCACAGCGGCTGGAACTGGAAGTGACCGAGAACGCGCTGATGGGCAATATCACCAACACCCTGGTATTGCTGCGACAGATTCGCGCCCTCGGGGTTTCGTTGTCGATCGATGATTTCGGCACCGGCTACTCATCCCTGGCCTACCTCAGGCGCCTGCCATTGAACACGCTGAAGATCGACCGCTCGTTCATTCAGGACATCCCCAAGGCCACCCAGGACATGGAAATCGTCATGGCCATTATCGTCATGGCCCACACCCTGCATTTGCAGGTCGTCACCGAAGGCGTCGAAACTTTCGAGCAATACGATTTTCTCGAACGCCACGGCTGCGACTTCGTTCAGGGCTACCTGCTCAGCCGTCCGGTGCCGCTGGCTGAATTGCGTCCGGTGCTGGCCGAAATCAACCAGCGCAAACACACGCACACCGTCAATCCGTTGAGTCTGGCTCGCGGTACAACTGCACTAGCGTCGACGGATCCTTCTCCAGAAACCCCTGCCCCCCATGGAGGCGCATCAGTTGTGCGGCCAATCCGCTGATCGGCGTGGCCGAACCCTGTTCGCGGGAAAACTTCACGGCGGTGTCGAGGTCCTTGAGCAGCGTGCGTACGTGCCATTTCATCGGTTCGAAGCGGCTCTCGGCCATTTGCGGCGCAAGAATCTGCAACGGTTTTGAATCGGCGAAACCACCGGCCAACGCCTCGGCGATCAGGCGGACATCGACCCCGGAACGCTCGGCCAGGGCCACCACTTCGGCAATGACCAGGGCATTGCAGGCGACAATCATCTGATTGCAGGCCTTGGTCACCTGCCCCGCGCCGACGGCCCCCATGTGGGTCACCCGCTGGCCAAGGGTCAACAACACCGGCCGCACCCGCGCAAGGTCTGCCGCCCCGCCACTGACCATGATCGCCAGGCTGCCGGCCTCGGCGCCGACCACCCCGCCGGACACCGATGCATCGAGCCAACCCCAGCGAAGGTAACGCTGCCATCATTTAGCCTCCCTTTGATTAAAGATCATCGAATATTGGCCGACTCATCATGATTAAGGAAAGGATTCCCCCGAGCGATGCTCAGGCCAAGGCCCTGACGCTTGGGCCACATTCGCGCAGCAAAAAGACGCGAGATCCCATTCCGTGATGACTCGATGACACTTGTCGCCGAGCCGACCAGTCCAGGTATATGGCGCAAATGACTTCCAAAAATAATCCGGCCACCGCGGTATCCGATCTGACCCTGAGCCCCGCGGCGAACAGCCCCTCATCGTCGAAGCCATTGACCCCGTCGCGTCCACTGGCGACTCAGCAATACCTGTACTTCACCGAAACCAATACCGACCGCATCCTCGACAACCTCGACGGCCTGCGCGATCTGGTGTTCCCGCGCCCGCCCCATCTGGAAGGTGACAACGAACAGCACAACGACCAGGAATTCCCGTCGGTGTGCCTGATCGGCCTGGGCCGCTGTGGTTCGAACATCGCGCTGGACGTGGCGGAGCTGGTGTACAACGCCCGCAAGTTCTACCTCAACGAATTCAACAACGAAGACCGTCTGTCGCCGGACAAACGCTACGCCGAAAAGGGCTACAGCCCGGCGCAGTGGATTCGCAATAACCTGCGCCTGGGGTCGAACAAGGCCAGCAAACCGGTGTTCCTGGTCGAACCGCTGGTGATGCTCGGCGACCTGGACAAGGACATCGCCGGGCGCATCCGCTTCTCGCGCAAGGGAGAAAAAAGCGGCTTTCTGCGTGACTACAGCAAAATGAAAATCATGGACTTGTCGGAAGTCCACGCCGGTGGCGCCGGTAACGCGCCGATCCTCGGCCAGTACCTGGCCAAGATCATCCTGAACAAGGACACCCAGCGGTTCTCCAGCCCTGACTGGAAAATGATTCACTCGTACCTGATCGACAGCTGCGGGATCAAGGCCAACCAGTCGCGCCTGTATTTCTCGATCTTCAGCGCCGGTGGCGGTACCGGTTCGGGCATGGCCTCGGAATTCGGCCTGGCCCAGCAACACTCGTACATGAACAAAACGTTCGACACCAAGCCGATGGACGAGCACGACGGCAAGAGCGGTCATTCCTTCGTCTTCGAGCCGATCTTCACCAGCGGCATTTGCGTACTGCCGAATATTTCCGATCACCGCAGTGAAATGTCCGAGGCGCTGCACATCAACGCCGGTCGCCTACTGTGCAAATACCTGTCGGAAGAATGGGACTTCTCCTACAACTTCGCCAACGAAGACAGCAGCGAAGCCAGCGTCATGGGGCGCATTCGCCCATGGAACGCGATGATGCTGATCTCCAACGACATCATGCGCTACGCCGAAGAAAGCGATGACGGCAACATCCAGAACATTGACGTCAATGCCATGGAAAAGCACGCCAACCAGTACATCTCACAGCAGATATTCAACATTCTGACAGCGCAGGCGGTGACCACCGACTACGACCAGAACTATTTCCGTCGCGCCGGCATCGACATCGGCGAAACCATTCGCCTGGACGCCAACGACCTGTTCATGAGCCTGGCCGGCCCGGTGGCGATTGCTTACGCCGAGTCCGTGGTGCCGGAAACCCCGCCGCCGAGCAGCGACAAGTTCAAGGTGTTCGAGAAAGAGCCGCAGCGCCTGAACATCGACGACCTGTTCTTCCGCTCCATCGACCTGCCGCACTTCAACAAGGTCACCCAGGCGATCGAAGGCATCAGCCTGTTGCCGATCGAGTCCAAGCGCTATCGCGCTTCGCTGGAGCAGTACAAGAATTCGGGCTACGACGCGGCCGCGTTGCACGACCTGCACTTCTTCAAGAATTGCTCGTCGGTGGTATCGATTGTTTCGTTGCCTAAAGACTACAAGCTGTCCTACATGGACCTGAACCGGTTGAAGACTCACCTCAACAGCCTGTTCCCCAACACCACGCTCAAGCGTTACGCGCTGGTGATCGGCGCCTCGGCCAACCTGTCGCTGACCACCCTGATCGCCAAGAGCCCGTGCCTGTCGGACGACTTCCTGACCCTGATCGTGGCCTTCATCAAGCGTTGCTTTGCGAAAAATCCGTACCGCTTCGACGAGACTCTGGACAACTCGATCCTGGACTTCATCATCAATGAAGACTTCGACGAAGACCGGATCGACGAACTACTCAACGAATTCGAAAACCCGGCGAAGATCCTCGATACCAACTGGTACGCGATCAAACCGATGTACGAGAAGAAGTACCGCGAGCTGATCAACGACAAGGACAAGTTCGTCTCGATCAACGACATCCGCCTGTCGCGGGATTGCGTGAAAAAGGCGATCAAGTACCTGCGCGAGATCTACCGTCACCGGATTGGCAAGACCAAGGTTATTTCGCTTAATAACCACACCGGCAAGACCGCTTAAACCGCGGTGCACCCAATCGCGGGCAAGCCCGCTCCCACAAGGACCGCGTTCTCTTTTGAAAAAACGCAGTACCTGTGGGAGCGGGCTTGCCCGCGATGGCGGCATAAGAATCACCACAAACCCCAACATCCAGAAACAATTAAGCAGCCAATCGGCTGCTCAATAAACTGTTCCCGTTACGTTTACGTCACCCTCGCCAAGACCCTTCTGTGGCCTTTCTCTACGGCAACATGCCATCACGCTACTCGCCTACACACTTTTAACCGGCAACGCCGCGCACCAATCAAGTGCAAGTACTCAGCTCGTCGCCCTTTCCTGGATCAGAATCCATGGAGAAACAACAACGGCCCACAGCTCGGGATCACGTTCAAAAAGATCCAGCGCCCGCGTTTCAGACAGCTTGGCGACCTTGTCGGCGGCCAGCCAGGCAGCCACTTTCTCGCCTTCATCGGTGGCTACCGCCTCTGCCGCAGCGATCAAATCCAGGCCTGGATCGACCCACAATAGGGCACCCTTGGCGAAGAATGGCTCCAACTCTTTCCAGGTAATAGATGCGGTCTCACCAAGCAGCTTGGCATAGAGGGTGCTAGGTTCTTGAGTCATGGGTTCCTGTCCGCAAAAGAAATCGACGTGAATGATAACGTCGCTAATGCGCCAGAAAAACCCGGATGCAATCGCGTCACCGAATGAGAAACGCAGGAAAGCCAGGGAATGCTGCTGAATCAAGTATTAGCCAGCTGACATCCGCCGCGATTCTGTCTTTTTCTTTCAATAAAGCGACACCCTCAGGTTTTGCCCCCTGGCGCCAGCTTCCCAGGCTAACAATCGGCGCTCTACACTGTACCGGTACAGTTGCCGGGGGCATTTTCCGGAGGATATCGACGATATCTGACCCGGTTCTGCTGCTACGGCGCCAGGACTATAAAAACTACAACAGCAAGAGTGGAGCACTATGACTAAGGCTACTAAGCAGATTTCAAAACTGTTTGCCGCTATGGTTCTGGCCGGGGTTGCCAGCCATTCGTTCGCCGCTGACACCATCAAGATCGGTATCGCCGGCCCTAAAACCGGCCCTGTAGCCCAATACGGCGACATGCAGTTCAGTGGCTCCAAAATGGCCATCGAACAAATCAACGCCAAGGGCGGTATCGACGGCAAGAAGCTCGTCGCGGTTGAATACGATGACGCCTGCGATCCAAAACAAGCGGTGGCTGTCGCGAACAAAGTCGTCAACGACGGCGTCAAGTTCGTAGTGGGTCACCTGTGCTCCAGCTCCACTCAACCGGCGTCCGACATCTACGAAGACGAAGGCGTGATCATGATCACCCCGGCTGCTACCAGCCCGGACATCACTTCCCGTGGTTACAAAATGGTGTTCCGTACCATCGGTCTGGACAGCGCCCAAGGCCCTGCCGCCGGTAACTACATCGCCGATCACGTCAAACCGAAAATCGTTGCCGTGCTGCACGACAAACAGCAATACGGTGAAGGCATCGCCAGCGCCGTGAAGAAAACCCTCGAAGGCAAAGGCGTCAAGGTTGCCGTGTTCGAAGGCATCAACGCCGGCGACAAAGACTTCTCCTCGATGATCGCCAAGCTCAAGCAAGCCAACGTCGACTTCGTCTACTACGGCGGCTACCACCCGGAACTGGGTCTGATCCTGCGTCAATCCCAGGAAAAAGGCCTGAAAGCCAAGTTCATGGGTCCGGAAGGCGTGGGTAACGACTCCATTTCGCAGATCGCCAAGGAATCTTCCGAAGGCCTGCTGGTGACCCTGCCGAAATCCTTCGACCAGGATCCGGCCAACATCGCCTTGGCTGACGCGTTCAAAGCCAAGAAAGAAGACCCGAGCGGTCCGTTCGTGTTCCCGGCCTACTCGGCTGTGCAAGTCATCGCCGATGGCATCAAGGCCGCCAAGAGCGAAGACACTGCCAAAGTGGCTGAAGCTATCCACAAAGGTACGTTCAAAACCCCGACCGGCGACCTGTCTTTCGACGAAAAGGGCGACCTGAAAGACTTCAAATTCGTGGTTTACCAGTGGCATTTCGGCAAACCTAAAACTGAAGTTTCGCCTCAGTAAGGCCTTGGCCTGACTGACTGCCAATAAAGCCCACGGCGTGCCGTGGGCTTTGTTTTACGAACGTATTGGGCCGCGCTGGCGTGATCCGCCAGCCTCCCCACCTGAAAATCTCAAAACCGTCATCAGCGGTTCGCTGGCAAACCTCGAATTCGAAGTGGATGCAGATCCACGGGGCTCGAGCGGGAAAATGACTCCACCAGTGAAATGCGTATCAGGTTTTTAGGAGCGCTGTAATGCCTGACATCTATCACTTCTTCCAACAGCTGGTTAACGGTTTGACCGTCGGCAGCACGTATGCCCTGATTGCCATCGGCTATACGATGGTTTACGGCATCATTGGAATGATCAACTTCGCCCACGGCGAGGTGTACATGATCGGCTCTTACGTGGCGTTCATCGCCATCGCCGGGCTGGCCATGCTGGGACTCGACAGTGTGCCGCTGTTGATGACCGCCGCTTTTCTCGCAACCATCGTTGTAACCAGTGCCTACGGCTATAGCATCGAACGGATCGCCTACCGCCCACTTCGCGGCAGCAACCGTCTGATCCCGCTGATTTCCGCCATCGGCATGTCGATTTTCCTGCAGAACACGGTTCTGCTGGCGCAAGACTCCAAGGACAAATCCATCTCCAACCTGATCCCTGGCAACTTTGCCATCGGGCCAGGTGGCGCACATGAAGTGCTGATTTCCTACATGCAAATCGTGGTGTTCGTGGTGACCCTGGTCGCCATGCTCGGCCTGACGCTGTTCATCTCCCGCTCTCGCCTGGGTCGCGCCTGCCGTGCCTGTGCCGAAGACATCAAGATGGCCAACCTCTTGGGCATCAACACCAACAACATCATCGCCCTGACCTTCGTCATCGGTGCGGCACTGGCGGCTATCGCAGCTGTGCTGTTGAGCATGCAATACGGCGTGATCAACCCGAACGCCGGTTTCCTGGTCGGCCTCAAGGCCTTCACCGCCGCGGTACTGGGCGGTATCGGCAGCATCCCCGGCGCGATGCTCGGCGGGCTGGTGCTTGGGGTGGCGGAAGCCTTTGGTGCCGATATCTTCGGCGACCAGTACAAGGACGTCGTGGCGTTCGGCCTATTGGTCCTGGTGTTGTTGTTCCGGCCAACCGGCCTGTTGGGCCGTCCGGAGGTTGAGAAAGTATGACTAGGAATCTTAAACAGGCGTTATTCAGCGCCTTGCTGGTGTGGGCCGTGGCCTACCCGGTACTCGGTCTGAAACTGACCATTGTCGGCATCAACCTCGAAGTCCATGGCACCAGCACTGCAACACTGATCACCATCGCCGCATGCTCGGTGCTGATGTTCTTGCGCGTGCTGTTCGACCAGCAGATCAGCTCGGCGTGGAAAGCCTCGCCCAACCTGCCGGTGATGCCGGCCAAGGCCAGTACCTTCCTGACCCTGCCGACCACCCAGCGCTGGATCATCATCGCGTTGATCATCGGTGCGCTGGTCTGGCCGTTCTTCGGCTCCCGCGGCGCGGTGGATATCGCCACGCTGGTGCTGATCTACGTGATGCTCGGCCTCGGCCTGAACATTGTGGTCGGCCTGGCCGGCCTGCTCGACCTCGGTTACGTCGGCTTCTACGCCGTGGGCGCCTACAGCTACGCGTTGCTGTCGCATTACTACGGCCTGAGCTTCTGGATCTGCTTGCCGATCGCCGGGATGATGGCGGCCACGTTTGGCTTCCTGCTCGGCTTCCCGGTGCTGCGTTTGCGCGGTGATTACCTGGCGATCGTGACCCTGGGTTTCGGTGAAATCATCCGTCTGTTCCTGCGCAACCTGACCGACCTCACCGGCGGCCCGAACGGCATCAGCAACATTCCCAAGCCAACGCTTTTCGGACTGACCTTCGATAGAACTGCCGCAGACGGACTGCAGACCTTCCACGAGTACTTCGGCCTGACCTACAACCCGGTAAACAAGGTGATCTTCCTTTACCTGATCGCGGTGTTGTTGTCGCTGTTCGCCCTGTTCGTCATCAACCGTCTGCTGCGCATGCCCCTGGGCCGTGCCTGGGAAGCGTTGCGTGAAGACGAAATCGCCTGCCGTGCATTGGGTCTCAATCCCACGGTCATCAAGCTGTCGGCCTTCACCCTCGGTGCTGCGTTCGCCGGTTTCGCCGGTAGCTTCTTCGCCGCGCGCCAAGGCCTGGTGACACCGGAGTCCTTCACCTTCATCGAATCGGCGACCATCCTCGCCATCGTGGTGCTGGGCGGCATGGGGTCGCAACTGGGCGTCGTACTCGCCGCCACGGTGATGATCCTGTTGCCGGAAATGATGCGTGAATTCAGTGAATACCGCATGTTGATGTTCGGCGCCTTGATGGTGCTGATGATGATCTGGCGTCCTCAAGGTCTGCTGCCTATGCAACGCCCTCACATGGAGCTGCGCAAATGAGCCGTGAGATCCTCAAAGTAGAAAATCTGAGCATGCGCTTCGGCGGCTTGCTCGCGGTCAACGGCGTAGCCCTGAGCGTGAAGGAAAAACAGGTCGTGGCACTGATCGGCCCCAACGGCGCCGGCAAAACCACCGTGTTCAACTGCCTGACCGGTTTCTACAAACCGAGCGGCGGCAGCATCCTGCTGGACGGCGAAGCGATCGAAGGCCTGCCCGGCCACAAGATCGCCCTCAAAGGCGTGGTGCGCACCTTCCAGAACGTGCGGCTGTTCAAGGACATGACCGCGGTCGAGAACCTCTTGATCGCCCAGCACCGTCACCTGAACACCAACTTCCTGGCCGGTCTGTTCAAGACGCCGGGCTTTCGCAAAAGCGAACGCGAGGCCATGGAATACGCCGAATACTGGCTGGAAAAGGTCAACCTCAAGGCGTTCGCCAACCGTCCGGCCGGCACCCTGGCCTACGGTCAGCAACGTCGCCTGGAAATCGCCCGCTGCATGATGACCCGCCCACGGATCATCATGCTCGACGAACCGGCCGCCGGCCTGAACCCGAAGGAAACCGAAGACCTCAAGGCGCTGATCGGCATGCTGCGTGAAGAGCACAACGTTACCGTGCTGCTGATCGAACACGACATGAAACTGGTCATGAGCATTTCCGACCACATCGTCGTGATCAACCAGGGCACACCGTTGGCCAACGGCACGCCGGAGCAGATCCGCGACAATCCTGAAGTGATCAAAGCCTACCTGGGGGAAGCGTAAATGCTGCAGTTCGAAAACGTTTCCACCTTCTACGGCAAGATCCAGGCGCTGCACAGCGTCAACGTCGAAGTCCGCCAGGGCGAGATCGTGACCCTGATCGGCGCCAACGGTGCCGGCAAGTCGACCCTGCTGATGACCCTCTGCGGTTCGCCGCAAGCCCACAGCGGCAGCATCCGCTACATGGGCGAAGAGCTCGTCGGCCAGGACTCGTCGCATATCATGCGTAAAAGCATCGCCGTGGTCCCGGAAGGTCGTCGGGTGTTTGCCCGTCTGACCGTGGAAGAAAACCTCGCCATGGGCGGATTCTTCACCGACAAGGGCGACTATCAGGAACAGATGGACAAGGTCCTCGGACTTTTCCCACGCCTGAAAGAACGCTTCGCCCAACGCGGCGGCACCATGTCTGGCGGCGAACAGCAAATGCTCGCCATCGGCCGCGCGTTGATGAGCAAGCCCAAGCTGTTGCTGCTCGACGAGCCATCGCTGGGCCTGGCACCGATCATCATCCAGCAGATCTTCGACATCATCGAACAACTGCGCAAGGACGGTGTGACGGTGTTTTTGGTGGAACAAAACGCCAACCAGGCTCTGAAAATCGCTGACCGTGCCTACGTGCTGGAAAACGGTCGGGTGGTGATGACAGGGACAGGTGAAGCGCTGTTGACCGACCCGAAAGTGCGCGAAGCGTACCTCGGCGGCTAAGCCTTACCGATGAACAAAAAAACGGCCTTTGCGGCCGTTTTTTTATGCCTGCCACACCCCACGCACCAATGAAGATCCCCTGTGGGAGCGGGCTTGCTCGCGAAAGCGGCATCACATTCAACAGAGATGTTGGCTGACACATCGCCTTCGCGAGCAAGCCCGCTCCCACAGGGGATTTGTGGTGTTTTGAAGATTTCTGAAAAAATTTCGCTGTCAGCTGTAACGCCACGCCCTGTCGTTTCTCTAGAGCGGTAAGCAAGCACAAACGCTTGCCAACCCAAGCTCAATTTCGGAGAAACATCATGACTGCTACCACCCGCACCCTGTCCGTCACCGCCCTGGTTCTGGCCCTCGGTTCTGCCCTGAGCATCGCCGCCGTGTCGACTGCCCATGCCGCTGACGCCAACATGGAAAAATGCTTCGGCGTGGCCATGAAAGGTCATAACGATTGCGCCGCAGGCGCTGGCACCACTTGCGCCGGCACCGCCAAAATGGATCACCAGGCCAATGCCTGGAAACTCGTCCCGAAAGGCACCTGCCTGACCACCGAGAGCAAGACTTCGCCAACCGGTTTCGGCCAGATGGAAGCCTACAAAGCCAAGTCGTAATCAGCCCCCAGCCTGAGTGTCGACCATGAACAATTCATTCTCCGGGCTCCCGCCCCGCTCCGGGCTGGGGCTCAAAACCGAGCACTTTCGTGAAGTGCTCGGTGCACAACCGGACATCGGTTTCTTCGAAGTCCACGCCGAAAACTACATGGTGGCCGGCGGCCCGTTTCATCATTTTCTGGGGTTGATCCGCGAGCAGTATCCGCTGTCGCTGCACGGTGTTGGCCTGTCCATCGGTGCCGAAGGTCCGCTGGATGCTTGGCACCTGCAAAGGCTTGCCGCGCTGATCGAGCGCTATCAACCCCAGTCCTTTTCCGAACACCTGGCCTGGTCCAGCCATGGCCCGGTGTTTCTCAACGACCTACTACCACTGGCCTACGATGCGCCGACGCTGAACCGCGTCTGCGAGCACATCGATCAGGTGCAGAGCACCCTCAAACGTCCGATGCTGTTGGAGAACCCGGCGACGTATCTGGCGTTCCAGCGCTCGACCCTGGACGAGGCCGACTTTATCGGTGAAGTCGTTCGCCGCACCGGCTGTGGCCTGCTGCTGGACGTCAACAACGTCTACGTCTCCTGCATCAATCATCAAAGAAATCCCCTGGCCTACATCGACGCACTGCCGCTGCACGCAGTGAGTGAGATTCATCTGGCCGGGTTTGCCGAAGACACCGACAGCCTTGGCGACCGTCTGCTGATCGACGATCACGGTGCGCCCATCGATAACGCGGTGTGGGCACTGTATCGGCGGGTGCTGGAACGAGTTGGCCCGATCGCCACGTTGATCGAGCGCGACAATCAGTTACCGGCCTTCAGCGTGCTGCATGCCGAAGCCCGTCAGGCTGATGCGTTGCTGCATTGCGCGGGGAGCCGATCATGAGCACTCAAGCCGCGTTTGCCGCCGCCCTGCTCGATCCGCAACGGCCCTGCCCCGAGGGTTTGTTCAGTGCCAACGGCGCCGATCCCGCCAGCCGTTTCGCGGTGTATCGCAACAATGTGCAGAGCTCACTGATCAACGCATTGGCGGATAGCTACCCAGTGGTTTGGCAGTTAGTCGGTGATGATTTTTTCCGGGCGATGGCGGGGTTGTATGTGCAGTGTTACCCGCCTCAAGGCCCTCTCATCAACGACTACGGCAAGGACTTCGCCGAGTTCATCGACCGCTTTGAACCGGTAGCCAGCGTGCCTTATCTGGCCGACGTGGCGCGGCTGGAACGGTTGCGCGTTCAGGCCTATCACGCCGCCGACGCCCAACCCCTGAGCCATGAACAGATCACCGCCGCGTTGTCGGCCCCGCAAGCGCTGAGCGAGCTGACGGTCGGCCTTCATCCCTCCCTGAATCTACTGACTTCAGCCTTCGCGGTGGTTGCGATCTGGGCGGCCCATCAACAGGACGCGACGCTGACCGGAATCGACCTCGACCACGGGCAAAACGCGCTGGTATTGCGCAATGGGCTGGAGGTTGAGGTGTTCGCCATCGACCACGGCGCCAGCACATTCATTCAGAACCTGCAAAACGGCCAATCCCTGACCCAAGCATTAGAGGCTGCG
This sequence comes from Pseudomonas sp. EL_65y_Pfl2_R96, assembly GCF_963970905.1. Classification (NCBI taxonomy): domain Bacteria; kingdom Pseudomonadati; phylum Pseudomonadota; class Gammaproteobacteria; order Pseudomonadales; family Pseudomonadaceae; genus Pseudomonas; species Pseudomonas sp. EL_65y_Pfl2_R96. The sequence goes on from NZ_CAXAQH010000001.1 coordinate 483,634, forward strand.
CCCGCCTTCGACCTCAGCCAAACCCTGGCGCTGCTGATCAGCCACCACGTCATCACCCATTTACACCACAAGGTATCGCCATGAACAGTCGCCAGAACCCCATCGCCCGTACCATCGCGCTGCTGGAAAAAATCCCCCACAGCCTGATCGCGTTTATCGCGCGCTTTTCCATTGCCGCGGTGTTCTGGAAGTCCGGGCAGACCAAAGTGGAAGGCCTGGCCATCGACTTGATCGACGGCACCTTTGAAGTCGGCGTACCACGGCTGGCGGGCTCGACTATTCCGTTGTTTCAGAGCGAATATCACCTGCCACTGCTCTCCCCGGAACTGGCGGCGCACCTGGCGGCCTTCGCCGAGCATTTCTTTCCGGTGCTGATTCTGATCGGCTTTGCCACACGTTTTTCGGCGCTGGCACTGCTGGGTATGACGCTGACTATTCAGCTGTTCGTGTACCCCGATGCCTATCCGACTCACGGTACTTGGGCGGCGGTGCTGCTGTACTTGATGGCGACCGGGCCGGGCAAGTTGTCGATTGATCATCTGATTGCCAAGCGTTACGCCCGCTAACGGCCAACCATTGACGGATAGGGATCCCCTGTAGGAGCTGCCGATCCAATTGCACCAGTTCCCGTTATCGTTGAAGCCGATCCAACGCCTCGCCACTGCGCTTGAACCAACCAATCAAATAATCCGCCAGCACTTGGGTGCGCTTCGGCAATCCGCCCTGATACGGGTGCACCAGATACATCGGCATGCTGCGAGTCTGATAATCGCGCAGGAGCCATCTCAAACGCCCGTCAGCCAATTCCTCTTGCAGCAAGTACGACGGCAAACGCGCAATGCCCGCATCCGCCAGCGCGGCCTTCTTCAAGAGGTTGTAGTGGTTGCTGGCGAACGGTCCCGACACTCGCACCCGCAGTAACTCGTGCTGTTGGTGATAGAGCCATTCTTCGCGACCGCTGTAATGGCTGTTGAGCAGGCACCGGTGTTCGGCCAGCGCCTGAGGCGTCAGCGGTTCACCGCATCGCTCAAGATACGCCGGGCTGGCGCAAGTCATCTCGTGCCAGGCCAGCAGCGGGCGGGCGACCAGGCGATCGTCGTTGGCCACTTCCGAGCGGATCGCCAGATCGAATCCGTCACGGGACAGGTCGCGGTAGTGGTTGTTGAGCTCCAGCTCGATCTGCACCTCGGGGTACTGCCGGGAAAACTCCAGCAATGCGCCGTCAAAGAAGGTTTCCCCCAGTGAAACCGGAACTGTCATCCGCACCGGGCCGGCCATGTCGTCCTTCAGCCGCGCCAACGCCTGACGCGCTCGCTCGACTTGAATCACCAGCGCCTGGGCTTGCGGCAACAGCGCCGCGCCCGCCGCCGTCAGGCTCAAGCGGCGCGTGGTGCGTTGCAGCAACACCACGCAAAACCGCGTTTCCAGCAGGCTGATGCGCTTGGAGAGTTGCCCTTTGCTGCAACCCAGTTGCTGCGCCGCCAAGGTGAAACTGCCCGCCTCGATCAATATCGCGAACGCCGCCAGGTCGTCCATTTCGCTCATGGATTGTTTCCATTTGAAAACCAAAGGTTGCCTATTAGCACGCTTATCAATAAAAAAAACCACACTAAACTTAAATTTAAATCCAACCCATACAGGTACAGCACGATGAAAATTCTCTTGATTGGCGCCTCCGGCACCGTCGGTTCGGCCATTGACCATGAACTGTCCCAGCGCCACAAAATCATCCGCATCGGCCGCAAGAGCGGTGATTTTCAGGTCGACATCAGCGACAGCGCCTCGATCCGCAAACTGTTCGAACAGACCGGCAATTTCGACGCGCTGATCTGCGCCGCCGGCAGTGTCAACTTCGTGCCACTGGCCACCATGACCGCGCAAGACTTCGAGCTCGGCTTGCGGGACAAGCTGATGGGCCAGGTCAACCTGTTGCTGATCGGCCGGGAGTTCGCCAATGACGGTGCGTCATTCACCTTCACCACCGGCATCCTCAGCCACGATCCGATCCGTACTGGCAGCTCGGCGTCCCTGGTCAATGGCGCCCTGGACAGTTTCGTCCGTGCAGCGGCGATCGAACTGCCGCGCGGTTTGCGCATCAACTCGGTCAGCCCGAACGTGCTGGTCGAAGCCATGGGCAGCTATGCCCCGTACTTCCGTGGTTTCAAACCGGTTCCCGCCGCCGAAGTGGCACTGGCCTACGCCAAAAGCGTGGAAGGCTTGCAGACTGGCCAGACCTACCGCGTCGGCTAAACCGCCAGAATCAAAAGATCGCAGGCTTCGCCAGCTCCTACAAAAGGCACCGCGTACACCCCGCAGGAACTGCCGCAGGCTACGATCTTTTGCTCTTGATTTTGGGAAAGCGAGGACATTGCAGGGTTGTGATGAACGGTCAGGCTGAGTAACGTGGCGGCACTTGTCAGGAGACTCAAAGATGCGTGTTGCCCGTTCCTTAGTGCTTGTTGCCCTGCTTCCGCTGTTCGCCGCGTGCCAGTTGCTGGACGGCCCGCGCGAAAGCGCTTCACATGTGGGCCAGACTCGCATGCAGGGCCAGTTGACGGCGGCCGACGGCAAGTTGCTGTTCCAGCCGTGCAATGAACAGCGTAGTTATGTGGTCAACGACACCGGCGGCACCAGCGTCCTGCAAGAGGCCGCGACCCTGGCCGATGATCAGGGCAAGTTGTTCGCCGACGTGCGCGGTCGGATCGTTGCCAGTGGTGCCGATAGTCGGCTCGATCTGGCGCAGCTGTACCGCGTCGAGCGCTCGGGCACGGCGTGCGACGATCCCAATTTCAAGCGGCTGATCCTGCGTGCCGCCGGCCATGGCCCTGAGTGGAACGTCAAAGTCAGCGGCAAGGGCATGGTCATCGACCGCGCCGGTCAGCCGCCCTTGGCCCTGCCGTACGTTGAAGAGCAACTGGGCGATGGCCGCTTCAACCTCAGTACCGAAGCCAATAATCAGCGCATCGAGCTCTGGGTCGCGCCGCAACGTTGCGTCGACAGCAGCACCGGCAGCGTGCAGCACATGAGCGCCGAGCTGCGCATCGATGGCCAGGTGCAACGCGGCTGTGGGTATTTCGGCGGATCGCGCGACGACTGATCGTTTTAGCCTCACTGGAATCATCCTTTGAGGCTTATAATCGCGGGCTTCAAACGCCTTGGCGCAGTTGTGCGCCCCGCGAACCGGATCCCGTCATGTTACGAATCACTGAACTCAAGCTGCCGATCGACCATCCCGAAGAAGACCTGCGCCCTGCCATCGTGCAGCGCTTGGGCATCGCCAGTGATGACCTGCTCGATTTCACCTTGTTCAAGCGCAGCTACGATGCGCGTAAAAAGTCCTCCGAACTGTGCTTCATCTACACCATCGACCTCAACGTTCGCGATGAGGCGGCGGTGCTGCACACATTCGCCGATGACCGTAACGTCAACGTGGCGCCGGATGTCAGCTACAAAGTGGTCGGCCAGGCGCCGGCCGACCTGAGCCAGCGCCCGATCGTGGTCGGGTTCGGCCCCTGCGGGATCTTCGCCGGCCTGCTGCTGGCGCAGATGGGCTTCAAGCCGATCATCCTCGAACGAGGCACCGAAGTGCGTCAGCGCACCAAGGACACCTGGGGCCTGTGGCGCAAAAGCGTGCTCAACCCCGAATCCAACGTGCAATTCGGTGAAGGCGGCGCGGGTACGTTCTCCGACGGCAAGCTCTACAGCCAGATCAAAGACCCGAAATTCCTCGGTCGCAAAGTCTTGCACGAGTTCGTCAAGGCCGGCGCGCCGGAAGAAATCCTCTACGTCAGCAAGCCGCACATCGGGACGTTTCGTCTGACCGGTGTGGTGGAAAACATGCGTGAGCAAATTCGTGCCCTGGGCGGCGAAGTGCGTTTCCAGCAGCGCGTCACTGACGTATTGATCGAAGACGGCCAACTGGTCGGCGTCGAGCTTGATGGCGGCGAGCAGATCCATTCGAAACATGTGATTCTGGCCCTCGGCCACAGCGCCCGGGACACCTTCCGCATGCTTCACGGCCGTGGCGTATACATGGAAGCCAAGCCGTTTTCGGTGGGCTTTCGCATCGAGCACCCGCAGTCGCTGATCGACCGCGCGCGCCTGGGCAAATACGCCGGCCACCCGAAACTCGGCGCTGCCGACTACAAACTGGTGCACCACGCCAAGAACGGCCGTTCGGTCTACAGTTTCTGCATGTGCCCGGGTGGCACCGTGGTGGCGGCGACCTCCGAGCCGAACCGCGTGGTCACCAACGGCATGAGCCAGTATTCGCGTAACGAGCGCAACGCCAACTCCGGGATCGTCGTCGGGATTACCCCGGAAGTCGATTATCCGGGCGGCCCGCTGGCTGGCATCGAGTTGCAGGAACGCCTGGAATCCCACGCCTTTGTGCTGGGTGGCAGCAATTACGAAGCACCGGCGCAGCTGGTCGGCGACTTCATTGCCGGCAAGCCGTCGACCGAGTTGGGCAGCGTCGAGCCGTCCTACAAACCGGGCGTTGCCTTGGGTGACTTGGCCCTGGCTTTGCCGGCGTTCGCCATCGAAGCGATTCGCGAAGCCTTGCCGGCGTTCGAGAAGCAGATTCGTGGCTACTCGCTGCACGACGCGGTGCTGACCGGGATCGAGACGCGCACGTCGTCGCCGTTGCGGATTACCCGTAACGAGTCGATGCAGAGCCTGAACGTGAAGGGCCTGTTCCCAGCCGGTGAAGGTGCGGGTTATGCGGGCGGGATTCTGTCGGCGGGCGTCGACGGGATTCGAATTGCCGAAGCGGTGGCCCGAGACATTCTTGGTCTCGAGGCCTGATACACAAATACCGAAACAACACATTACCTGTGGGAGCGGGCTTGCCCGCGATAGCGGTGGATCAGTCAACATCTCTGTTGAATTTGAATCCGCCATCGCGGGCAAGCCCGGCTCCCACAAGGTTCTTCAGTGTCTGAAACTTCTCAGATATTGGCGCGCAACACGCTGGCCGGCAGTGGCTCGCCACGCTCGACACTCGCCGCCACGGCATCCATCAAACCACTCAACTCATACCCCTGGGCCTTGAGCCAGGCCTGATCGTAATAGGTGGTGGCATAGCGCTCGCCGCCGTCGCACAGAATCGCCACGATCGACCCCGATTCCCCCGCCGCCGCCATCTGCCGGGCCGCCATCAAGGCGCCGATCAGGTTGGTCCCGCTCGATCCGCCAACCCGTCGCCCCAAACGTTGTGCCAGATAGTGCATGGCCGCCAACGACAACGCGTCCGGCACTTTGACCATCGCATCGATCACTTTGGGCAGGAACGACGCTTCCACCCGTGGCCGGCCAATGCCTTCGATCCGCGAACCGTGATCCAGGCGCAGGCTGGCGTCGCCGGTCTTGTAGTAATCGAAGAACACCGAACGCTCGGCATCGGCGCACAGTACGCGGGTGCAATGCTGGCGATAGCGCACGTAGCGGCCCAGCGTCGCGGTGGTGCCGCCGGTGCCGGGGCTGGAAATCAGCCAACTCGGCTCCGGGTGCTGCTCGAAGCGCATCTGCTGGAAGATCGATTCGGCGATGTTGTTGTTCGCCCGCCAGTCGGTGGCGCGTTCGGCGTAAGTAAACTGGTCGATGAAGTGCCCATCGTGTTCGCGAGCCAAGCGTTCGGACTCGGCGTAGATCTGCGTCGGATCATCCACCAGATGGCTCTTGCCACCGTAGAAAGCAATCTGCGCGATCTTTTCCTTGGACGTGCTCGCGGGCATCACCGCAATGAATGGCAAACCCAGCAAGCGGGCGAAGTACGCCTCGGAAATCGCCGTCGAACCGCTGGAAGCCTCGATCACCGGCGCACCGGGTTTGAGCCAACCGTTACACAGCGCATAAAGGAACAACGAGCGCGCCAGCCGATGTTTCAGGCTGCCGGTGGGATGGCTCGACTCATCCTTGAAGTACAACTCGATGCCCGGCAACCCCGGCAGCGGCAAGGGGATCAGGTGGGTGTCGGCGCTGCGCTGGAAGTCGGCTTCTATGATCCGGATGGCTTCGCGGGCCCACTGTCGGTTGTCGCTCATGATGGTTTTCTCGCTGGATCGGGCAAAGAGTCGGCCTTGTCGCAAGGCTCAGCCCACAAGCTTAGGAAAGAACCTACATCATGCACAGATACAGCTGAGGTCCAATACGTCCGGCAACTGCTAGGCTCTGGCCTTTGCTGACTGCCCACGTCGTAACGGCATATAACAAAAAAGAATATAACTTTTGTTTTAACAACTAACAGTACGGGTTAGGGTGTGTCACCTTTTGAACTCATCGATGGAGAGCGACCTTGCCTCTGCGTAGCACATTCACGCGTTTCTTTCAGTTGGAAGCTGCCAGCGGTCTGTTATTGATCGCTGCCGCTGTCCTCGCACTGATCATCAACAATTCATCGCTGTCGTGGCTCTATGGCGGCCTGCTGGACACCCCCGTGGTGGCGCAGATCGGCGCGCTGAAGATCGCCAAGCCGCTGCTGTTGTGGATCAACGACGGTCTGATGGCACTGTTCTTCCTGTTGATCGGCCTGGAAGTGAAGCGCGAAGTCCTCGACGGCCAACTGTCGAAACCGTCGCAGATCGTCCTGCCCGGCGCGGCGGCAATTGGCGGCATGGTGGTGCCGGCGCTGATCTACTGGTTCCTCAACCGCGACAATCCGTCCGCCCTGAGTGGCTGGGCCATCCCGACGGCCACCGACATTGCCTTCGCCCTAGGCGTACTGGCCCTGCTGGGCAAACGGGTGCCGGTGTCGCTGAAACTGTTCCTGATGACCCTGGCGATCATCGACGACCTGGGCGCGATCATCATCATCGCGATTTTCTATTCCGGCGCGCTGTCGACCTTGTCCCTGGCGCTGGCTGCGGCCTGCATCGCGGCCTTGATCGGGATGAATCGACTCGGCGTGGTGAAGCTCGGGCCGTACATGATCATCGGGCTGATTCTCTGGGTCTGCGTGCTCAAGAGTGGCGTGCACGCCACGCTGGCCGGTGTGACCCTGGCCTTCTGCATTCCACTGCGCACGAAAAACGCCGAACCTTCGCCGCTGCTGACCCTGGAACATGCCCTGCATCCGTGGGTGGCCTACGGCATCCTGCCGCTGTTCGCCTTCGCCAACGCCGGCCTGTCCCTGAGCGGCGTGACCGTCGAAAGCTTCACCCACCATGTGCCGATGGGGATTGCTGTCGGCCTGCTGCTGGGCAAGACCGTCGGCGTGTTCGGCCTGACCTGGCTGGCGGTAAAAATCGGCATTGCCGCCCTGCCCCAAGGCGCCAACTGGGGCCAGGTGCTGGGCGTAGCAATCCTCTGCGGCATCGGTTTCACCATGAGCCTGTTCGTCGGTTCCCTGGCCTTCGTGCCCGGCACCAGTGAATACGCCGGGATGGACCGCATGGGGATTTTGACCGGTTCGATACTGGCGGCATTGATCGGTTATGCGGTGACAGCGGCGGCGAGTCGCAAGAACACCGCACTGCCATCCTGAACGATAGAGAACACTCTTAGCGGCATTGAGGATTCGTCCTACAGCCACGATTAGCCACGTTCGTTAACGTCGTGCAGCCCCTCTTTCCGGGGTTGCCGATGGACGAGCGAAAGGACAATCAGTGGCTGGCAACAAGGATATTCCCCGGGTTCAAAACCCACCGTCCGGCGACGGGCATCACGTCACCCACCGTTACATGACGGCCACCGAACTGGCCGAGCGCGATGCCAGGCAAAAAGCCTACGAGGTCATGCTCGCCAGGCAGCAGGCCTTCGAAGACAGCCTTCAAGTTGTCGCGAAAAAGGACGATGTTGTCCGCGCGGGATGCGTGTTCGCCAAGTCCTGCAAGTTGCCCGATGCAATCATCGACTACACGAATCCCTCCGGTGTTGTTCCGACCGACAGCCTGAAAGACTATGGCGAACTGGTTCTGCTCGGTGCCCGCGAGGCCGATGAAACCGGTGTCGTGCCGCTCAAGAAAATCAGTGGCACCGCGATTCCGGCAGGTTTCGGCAGCTTTGCTTTGACCGGCTCAGCGTTCGCCGCACTGCCCGCAGCCGCCGCCAGCACCGCTGCGGCCACCTTGGCAGGCTTGGTGGCCCTGGTCATACCGTCGAGCCTTGGCGACAGCTCGCTCTACACCGAAGATCAACTGCGTGCCCTTAAACAGGCCCGCACCCGCGTTCGCCTGCGGGTCGAGCAACAGGCTGACGGCAGTCTCAAGGGATACGGGTTCTACACCGGCAAAAACCGTGACTGGGAAATGGTCGATGTCGTGCAATTCACCTTGCGTGGCAGTCAGCAAGTGGCTGAGCTTGGAGATGGTGTCGAGCTGATCTGGACACCGGCGGAGGACGGTTCAAATATCCTTGGCATCCCCGCTTTGGAAGCCGCACCGCAAGCGCCGCATATCTGGGTTTATCCGCCGACGAAGGCGGCTGACAGCATCATCGTGAATCCGGTGTATCCGCCTGAGTACAAGGATTTCATTCTGGTGTTTCCGGTTGGTTCCGGGGTGTCGCCGCTATATGTTGTGGTCAGCGCGCCTCGTAAAGGCTTGCCAACAGCTGGTCACAGGTATCATCCAGCGCCAAAAACTGAGGATATCAGTGCATTTCCTGGTCTAAAAAAAGCCAAGAAAAAGAACCCCGTCGTAGGTGGTGGAGGACTTAGAGAGCGTTGGACTGATGCAAAGGGCAAAACGATCTACGAATGGGACTCGATGCATGGTGAACTGGAGGTATATCGCGCAAGTAATGGGAGTCATTTGGGAGCATTTGACGCCGTAACGGGTGAGCGACGCGATGATGCTAAAAATGAACGAAACATCAAGAAAAAATACTTGTGAGACAAAGATGGGACTGAAGCTACGGTTGGAATGGTATGACAAGCAAACCGAAATTTGTAAGGGCGAAGAGTCCTCTAAAGATTTAGGCGACGATGAGTCAATACTTGATGCTCTCGGCATCCCCGTCGAAAACAATATTAACAATGGGGGTTTTGATGTTGGCAGCCATTGGATCGATATTATTCAACCCCACTTTCGCCACCTAATAGACCTAGGCACCCACGATTACCAACTATCTTTCGATTACCGCGAGAGCTGGTGATCCAGTCGAGGCACTTAGCCTACCTTTAACTGGATGTCCTCAGGAGACACCGAGTTTTGATTTATCGCGTAGAAGCGTTCGATATCGAAACCGAATTCCTCGCGTTCGAGGAAGATTTACCCGACGGATCGGATGACCAACTGAAAGTCATCATGGGCTGGACTTCAGACCAGCAAGGCTGGGAAGGCTACAACCTGTCCCAGTTGCAACTTTCAGCGATCGAAGGGCTGATAGGAAAGCCCATTCACGACCCAGACCATTACTTCCAACTCACGTGCAATGCGTGAAGGCAGCAGACACAAAAAAAAACCCGACCAGTCACCTGATCGGGGTTTTCTTTTACCCTTCGTCCCCGCTTAGTGCGTAACGCGGCTGGTCCCACCCACAGTGGAGATCCGCACCCGCTCACCCACGCGGAACACTTCGTTTGGCTGAACTTCCTGCACATAGGCGCGCATGCTGCCATCGTCTTCGCGCACGGTGATTTCAACACCTTGCGTACGGGTCAGGCCTTCTTCGGCCGCCGAACCCACCAGGCCGCCGGCAACCGCGCCGATGACCGCTGCGACGATGCTGCCGCGACCGCCACCGATGGCGCTACCGCCTACACCACCCACGGCTGCACCCGCGAGGCCGCCGATTGGGGTTTTGGTACCTTCGATTTTCACCGGACGCAGGGCTTCGATGGTGCCCATGCGAATCGTCTGCACGCGACGCGCTTCGTCACGGGAGTAGGAGTCACCGGTCAGGCTCGATTGGCAGCCAGTGAGCAACATCGCCATCGTGGAAAAGGAAGCAACCAGCAGAACAGACTTACGCATAGCATCAAACTCCATAGGACAGGTGTCCATTAAACTCCGCAGCTTGACGCCTGTCACGGTATCGCCCGGATAAAATTGGTTTCATTCAGGCCCGGTACAGGCACTTTTCGAACTCACCACACAGTAGCGTCAAATTACAAAATCTGCGCCGCTGACCCAAGGATTTCCATGGATTACTTCATCATTGTCGTCACGACCGTCGCCGGTTTGTACTTCCATTGGTGGCTGTACGTGCGGATCAAACGCTGGATGGACCGCGACCTGGCCTTGTCACTGGCGGGTAAAGACGAACAGAAAAGAGCCTTCATGCTCCAGCAACTGGCGAACGCTCAAGCGCAGAAGATCAAGCGTCGAGACCTGCCCCAGTGGCTTGAGGCCGCTGCGGCAGGGTATCCCGATCGGTAGACCGTTTAGGGAGCCAGGCGTTCACGAACCCAGTCGGCGCCCTGCAAGCGGTAGTTGAGGCGATCGTGCAGACGGCTCGGACGGCCCTGCCAGAATTCGATGCGCTCGGGTAGCAAGCGATAACCGCCCCAGTGCTCGGGACAGTGAGGCTGGGTGTCGCTGAAACGTTGCTCGGTGTTCTTGAGCAACGCTTCCAGTTCGCCACGATCGGCGATCACCCGGCTCTGGGGCGACGCCCAGGCACCAAGACGGCTGCCCAGAGGACGAACCTGATAGTAGGCGTCGGAATCTTCAGGCGTGACCTTCACCACCCGCCCTTCGATGCGCACCTGGCGCTCCAGGGCCGGCCAGAAGAACGTCATGGCCGCAAATGGATTGGTTGCCAGTTGCTGCCCCTTGTCGCTTTCATAGTTGGTGAAAAAGGTGAAGCCCTGCTCATCCAGGCCCTTGAGCAGCAGAATGCGGCAATGCGGCCGGCCGTCCTGATCGACGGTGGCCAGCGTCATGGCATTCGCCTCCACCGGCAGCTGCTCGGTTTTCACCGCGTCGGCGAACCACTGATGGAACAGCGTGAACGGCTCGGCCGGGGCTTGCGCCTCGGTCAGGCCATCACGGGTGTAATCGCGACGCATATCAGCCAAGGCCTTGGTCATGGCGCATTCCTTTTGGTTAACGAATCACTGCTTTGTAGCATCGGCGGCGGTAGTGCTCTTCGAATCGGCAGCGGCTTTGGCCGGCGCCGTCTTTTTCGCTGGGGTCGCGGTTTTAGCCGGTGCTTTTTTGGCTGGAGCCTTGGCGGCCGCTTTCTTGGCCGGTGCTTTTTTCGCGGCTGCTTTTTTGGTGGCTGCTTTTTTGGTGGCTGGCGCAGGGGTAACAGGCTTGGCCACTGGCTTGACGTCTTGCGCGACAACTTTGGTCACCGGCGCCGGTGCCGGCATGTTGTACTTGTTCAGCAACGCGACCATGGTGTCTGCCGGCGTCACCAACAGCTCGACGCGACGGTTCAAGGCACGACCTTCAGCACTGTCGTTGGCGGCACGTGGGGCCTCACCGCCCATGCCGCGCAGCATCAGGCGATCACGTTGCAGGCCGCTGAGACGGAAGATCGCCGCCACTGCTTGGGCGCGCTCCTGGCTCAGTTTCACGTTGGCCGGTGCGGCACCCGAGGTATCACTGTGGCCGAGTACCAGCACGACAGTCTTTGGATCGGCTTCGAGGATTTTCGCGACACGGGTGAACGGGCCGAGGGTCACCGGCAGCAGCATGGCCGGACGATCAGGGTTGAACGAACCTTCTACCGGGGCCGTGACGACCAGCACATTTTCACGGCGCTCGAGTTTCAGGTTGCTGTCCTTGATGGCCTCGCGCAGACGCGGTTCGTAGTCGTCGAGCCAGGCCTGGGTGACTTTCGGATCGGGCATCGGCACGGCTGCTTTGGCGGTGCTCTGCTCCTTGCCGCCGAACGGCCACCACCACTTGCCACCGGCATCGGCTTCAGCCTTGGTGACAGGTGCTGTGGCAGCAGGTTTCAGGGGTGCCGGGGCCGGGGTAGGTTCTTTAGTCGCAACCTTGTCGGAAGAACCGAACGGCCACCAACTGCTGCCGCCTGCGGCGTCATTTTGTGGGGTTTGTGCACAACCGGTGATAGCGAAGCACAGGGCCAGGGCGAGGGTTTTATTGGACGACATGGGATATCCACAAAATGAAGTAATGAAGAATCAGACCGGGTTGCCCCGGATAAACAGACGCTTTGAAACCACACAGGCTTTCGGGTTCCGGCCCTGGCCCCCTTGAGCGTGATTTACAGACAAGTGGCCAGTACTCGCACAAGCTTTTGAGCTCGTGGATCCATCAAAACGTACGGCCCCAGGGTATTTGTCACAAAGCCGAAGGCCACATCGTGTTCTGGGTCAGCAAAACCGATGGAGCCGCCGGCACCCGGGTGACCGAACGCCCGTGGGCCGAGGCCGTAGGTGGCGTTGGGGACGTCCGGTTGATCGAGCATGCAACCCAGGCCGAATCGGGTCCGGGTCAGTAACGTCTTGTCCTCGCCAATGCTGTGTTCGCGGGTCAACTCGTCAAGCATTTCGCTTTCCAGCAGACTGCCATCGAGCAGACCGGCGTAGAACCCGGCCAGGCTGCGGGCATTGCCGTGGCCATTGGCGGCCGGCTGCTGCATGCGCCGCCATTCCGGCTTGTTGGTGCTCGTCAGGATTGACGGCGGGTTGGTGAAGGCCCGGGTGGTCATGGCCGTCGGTTCGCGCATGGTCACTTGCAGCAAGCGCTGGGCCGCGGCATCACCGAGGTTGCCTTTGCTACGGGCGATGTGCGCCACACGATGAAACTCTTTGTCGGCAAGGCCGACGTGGAAATCCAGCCCCAAAGGCTTGGCGACCCGCGCCACGATGGATTCGCCCGGCCCACGACCGTCGGCGCGTCGCAGCAATTCACCGACCAGCCAGCCATAGGTAATCGCCGCATAACCGTGACCTTGACCCGGCGTCCACCATGGCGCTTCGGCGGCCAGGACATCGGCCATGGTCTGCCAGTCGTAAAGTGCTTCGGCGGGCAGCAACTCGCGCAGTGCCGGCAGACCGGCCTGATGGCAGAGTAACTGGCGCAGGGTCACGGACTCTTTGCCGGCGGCGGCAAACTCGGGCCAGTAGCGGGCGATCGGGGTATCCAGTTGCAGCTTGCCTTCGGCCACCAATTGCAGCGCCGTCACGGCGGTGAAGGTTTTGGTGCAGGAAAACAGGTTGGCAATGGTGTCGCTGTGCCAGGCCTCAAGGCCGTCCTTGTCGGCGGTACCGCCCCAGAGGTCGAGAACGGTTTCACCGCCGATCCGGATGCACAACGCCGCGCCGCGTTCCTGAGGATCGTCGAACAGCGCGGCGAACGCTTCGCGCACCGCTTCGAACTTAAGCTCGTAATGACCCTGAATCTGCACCCGCAACTCTCCCGGATAAACGCTCTACAAAGTGGCCCGCATTGTTCCAGCCCTTGAGGGTTTTGGGAACAGTCGTGGGCTGGGTGGTAGGTAGCCCTGTATTCCGCTTTGAGAAGCGGCGATGCTGATGACGCCTTCGCGAACAAGCCCGCTCCCACATTTGACCGAGGTATCCAGACGGACGCGATCCAGTGTGGGAGCGGGCTTGCTCGCGAAGAACGATGACGCAGTGTGTCAGAACTCAGCAATCAATGGCCGTTGCCCGAATGCCCACCTGCATGCCCTGCCCCTTTCCCCGGGCCTTTGCCTGCCTCGCCTTTCCTGCCGCCCTCGGCGTCGTGACTGGCTTTATCCGCCTCGGCCCTGGCCTTCTCGGCCTCTTTGCCAAGTTGATCGACGATCTGCACATTGCTTTTGCGCACGCTGTCGACGAACCCCTGGAACGGCAGATCAGTAATGCCCACCAGACCGAAGTGCCCGTTCTCGCCATCCAGCAGACGGCCGGTCACCGGTTGATCGAGGTACTGGAACCAGTGCACCCCGACAATTGACGGCTCGCTCATCGCCTGCTTGAGGAAGTTGGCGTAAGCCGGGCCGCGGTCTTCTTCCTTCGCCAGTTGCGTCACGCCGCTCCAGAACGGGCCGCGATCCTTTGATCCGAAGTTGAATTCGGTGATCAGCACCGGTTTGTCCAGGCTGCGCAGTCTGGCAAAGTCGTAACCGTCCTGGGGTTGCAGGGTGTACATGTTGAAGCTCAACACATCGCAGTATTGCGCGCAGGACTCAACCGCTTCCGGGGTGCTGATTGCAAAGCGGCCGCCCAGCAACAGTTGATTCGGCGCATGCCATTTGAGCGAGTCGGAAATGGTCTTGAAGTAAGTGTCGGCAAAGACCTTCTGGAAGTATTTGAAGTCGGCTTCGATTTCCGGGTATTCGGCGCTCGGTTGCGGCGGCACGAAGCCCGGGTCCTCCATCAATTCCCAGGCCGGCAGATCAATGCCCCAGGCTTTCGACAGACCCGCCTGGTTACGGTACTTGTCTCGCAGCTGTTTGAGGAAGGCGCGTTTGGCCGGCACGTCGGTGGTCATCTTCAAGGTGCCGTAGGCCAAGGCATAACGAGCCTTCGGGTCGTCACCGGGACCGGCCCAGGCCAGTTCGTTGTCGGCGAAGTAACCGATCAGCCATGGATCGTCGCGATGATCGCGGGCGGCGATGGCCACGGCGCGCTCGGTGGCCATGGCGAAACGCGGGTCGAACGGGTCGGGCATGCCGCCCCACCAATCGGTGCCAGTGCTGATGCTGGCGTAATCGCCGACAATCGACAGCGGCAAGGTGTACGGCACACGGTCGGCATTGCCCAGAACAGGCGCGCTCCAGTTGCCGAGGGTGTTGAAGCCCCAGGCTTGCAGGCGATCGAGGGTGTGACTGGCCCAGCGTTTTTCGTCGATAACCACTTTGCAGGGTTCGGCGGCGGTTGGCTCGGCCGCTTTTTCGACCGACGCTTCAACGGCGCCGGCCTTGGCGGCTTCAGCCACACCGGCCTTGGTGTCGCTGCCCGGTGCGCAAGGCTCGCCATAAAGACGCTGCAGGTTAGCGCCATAGAAATCATACCAGCGACCGGCGTTGTAGGCTCGGCCCTGATCGGCACCGTTGCCGCCACGGTTATCGCCTTCGCCATAATGGCTGGCCAGGGGTTCGTCGGGTTTGGGCAGGGATTCGAACATCCACTCACGACCGGCGACGTAGGTCTGGTTGACGCTCGGGGTCACGGTATTAACGCCGAGGGAATAGAACGGATGACCTTCCGGAGTCACCAGGTACCAGCGGCCGTCACGCTTTTCGGTGCGAAAAAAACCGCTGGCCTTGAACACCGGGCCTTTGTTCAAGCCGCCGAACTTGTCCAGGGACGCCTTCTCGCGCTCGGCCAGCCAGGTTTTCAGTTGTTGCTGTTCTTTGGCGGCTGCGGATTTCAGTTGCTCGTCGCTGCCGATCTTCTCCGGCCATTTGGCCCGGGTCGATTGCCCATAGGCGTCCACCAGACCGCCATAAGCGGCTTTGGTCACGGCCTCGCCGTCCTGCACGCCGAAGCGCTCAAGCAAAATGCTTTGGGCGACTTTCGGCTGGTCCATCGACAAGGTCACCGACACCACCTGGCTGCGATCCAGCTCACCGGCGCTGCTGGCCAGCAACACACGTTGGCCCTCGAAGTTCATCGGCATCGGCGGGCCGGCTTTCATGCCCTGGCTCAGCGGCGAACTGGCGACCAAAGGCACCAGCAGGGTTTGTGCAGGGCCGGCCGGCAGATCGACACGGCTGACCAGGGTTTTGCCGTCATTGCTCTGGATGTTCACGTACAGGGTCACGGCCCAGCTCATCGCGCTCTGGATCCGCAGGCTCATGACGCCCGACTGCGACCAGTCCCACGCACCGGTCTGCGGCGTCAGGCGCACGGTCGGCTGGGCGACCGGGTTGAAGGTCACGCGGCGCAGCACTTCACCTTCAGCTGTTTGCTCCGCGTTGGATTGCGGCAGGCTGGCGTCCTGGGTCGCCACCTGAACCACGTCGGCGGGGCGCACAAAATTGAACAGCGTCTGCTGGTCGGCAGGGGCCGCCAGCAAAGGGGTTGCGAACATCAAGGCAAAAACAGTGGGCAACGAACGGCGAATCATAGGAACGTGGTTCTCCCTAACGACCATCAATGGGCCAATGGAAAAGCAGTGGCAGTGAGGTAGACAACGCGGTGGGCCTATTTGCCCACCGGCGCATCAGGAAATTTCACGACGAAATGGCGGCAACGCATTGAGAATAGCTTTGCCGTAGCGCTGCGTGACCAAACGACGGTCGAGCAAGGTGATGGTGCCGCGATCTTCTTCGGTCCGCAGCAGGCGACCGCAGGCCTGGACCAGTTTCAGCGACGCGTCCGGCACCGAGATTTCCATGAACGGATTGCCGCCACGGGCTTCGATCCACTCAGCCAGCGCGGCTTCGACCGGATCGTCGGGCACCGAGAACGGAATCTTGGCGATCACCACGTGCTCGCAGTAGGCACCGGGCAAATCCACGCCTTCGGCAAAACTCGCCAGGCCGAACAGCACGCTGGAGTCCCCGCCATCGACCCGCGCCTTGTGCTTGTTCAGGGTTTCCTGTTTCGACAGGTTGCCTTGAATGAACACTTGCTTGCGCCAGTCGCGGTCCAGCCCGTCGAATACGTCTTGCATCTGTTTGCGCGAGGAGAACAGCACCAGGGTGCCACGGGAACCCTCGACCAGTTCCGGCAAGTCACGAATGATCGCTGCGGTGTGAGCCGGCGCATCACGCGGGTCGGCTTTGAGGTCCGGCACCCGCAGCACGCCGGCGTCGGCATGATGGAACGGGCTCGGGACCACTGCGGTCACGGCGGTTTTAGGCAGGCCGGCGCGCATGCGGAAACGGTCGAAGGTGCCGAGGGCGGTCAGGGTCGCCGAGGTCACCAGCGCCCCGTAAGCCACGTTCCACAGGTTGCGCCGGAGCATTTCCGCCGCGAGGATCGGGCTGGCGTTGACCTCGATGTCGAACAACGAACCGCTTTCGGCCAGGGTCAGCCAACGGGCCATGGGCGGGTTGTCTTCCGGGTCTTCGACGGTGAAGGCGGTCCACAACTCCCAGTTGCCCGAAGAACGGGACAGCAGGCTGCCGAACAACGGATACCACTCTTCGGCCTGGTTGCTGGCGATACCGATGTTGACCTCGCCGTCCATGCCTTCCTTGAGCAGTTCGGTGAGCCGGGTGAACAGGTCGGTCAGCCGGGCAAAGCCCTTCTTCAGCTCGATGCCCATTTCGCGCATGTGCTCGGGAATCACCCCGCCGACGAAACGGTGACGCGGCCGCTCACGGCCTTCGACATCTTCGCCGGGTTTGAAGTCAGCGACCTGCTCACAGGCGCTGAACATGAACTGCTGCTGGGTCTTGATCTCCCGCGCCAGCTCCGGCACCTGCTCGATCAACTTGCCCAGATCTCCCGGCAATGGATGCTGGGCGAGCAATTTGGTGAGGTTCTTGGCGGTGGTTTCCAGCCAGTCGGCGGTGGAGCGCAGGCGTGTGTAATGGGCGAAGTGGCCGATGGCCTTGTCCGGCAGGTGATGGCCTTCGTCGAACACGTAGATCGTGTCGCGCGGGTCCGGCAGTACCGCGCCGCCGCCCAGGGCCAGGTCGGCCAGCACCATGTCGTGGTTGGTGACGATCACGTCGACCTTGCCCATGCCTTCGCGCGCCTTGTAAAAGGCGCACTGGCCGAAATTCGGGCAATGACGGTTGGTGCACTGGCTATGATCGGTGGTCAGGCGCGCCCAGTCGGCGTCTTCCAGCGCAGTCGACCAACTGTCACGGTCGCCGTCCCACTTATTGCCGGCGAGCTTTTCGATCATGCTGGTGAACAGCTTCTGACTGGCCTCATCGACCTCGATCTTGAAGCCTTCTTCTTCGAACAGCTGCGCGGTGGCGGTTTGCGCGTGACCTTCCTGGAGCAACATGTCGAGCTTGGACAGGCACAGGTAGCGCCCCCGGCCCTTGGCCAGCGCGAAGCTGAAATTCAGCCCGCTGTTACGCATCAGGTCGGGCAAGTCCTTGTAGACGATCTGCTCTTGCAGGGCCACGGTGGCCGTGGCAATCACCAGACGCTTGCCGGCGGCCTTGGCGGCGGGGATGGCCGCCAGGCTGTAAGCCACGGTTTTGCCGGTACCGGTGCCGGCTTCCACCGCGACAATCGCGGGGTCGCCACTGCGCCGGCCTTCGTCGTCGGTGTCGATGTCACCGAGGACCTTGGCGATTTCGGCGATCATCAGGCGTTGGCCGTAGCGCGGCTTGAGGCTCTTGGCTTCGAGAAAACGCGAGTAGGCGCCCTGGATCGTGGTTTTGAGTTCGGTGCTGATCATGGATTGTCGGGCGCAAAAAACGCTGGATAAATTTTCAGTGGTTCGGATCGGCCGCTATCATACCCCGCTAATTAATCCCGCGCAGAACGGAGTACCCCAATGACACCTTTTGGCATCGTTTATATCCTGCATGTCCTGGCCGCCCTGGTGTGGGTCGGCGGCATGTTTTTCGCCTGGATGGTCCTGCGTCCCGCGGCGATGAAGGCACTGGAAGGCCCTGCCCGGTTGAAGTTGTGGGTGGAAGTGTTTCAAGGTTTTTTCCGCTGGGTCTGGGTCGCGGTGGTGCTTTTGCCGATCAGCGGTGTGGGCATGATTCATTTGCAGTTCACCGGGTTTGAAGCGGCACCGCGTTATGTGCAGGTGATGATGGGCTTGTACGTGGTGATGGTGGCGCTGTTTATCCGGATTCAGGCGTTGCTGCTGCCGGAACTGCGCACAGCGGTGGAGGCTCAGGATTGGCCGACGGGTGCGGCGACGCTGGGCAGGATTCGCCGGTTGGTGGGAATTAACCTGATGGTCGGGTTGGTGCTGGTGGCGATTG
This sequence comes from Pseudomonas sp. EL_65y_Pfl2_R96, assembly GCF_963970905.1. NCBI lineage: Bacteria > Pseudomonadati > Pseudomonadota > Gammaproteobacteria > Pseudomonadales > Pseudomonadaceae > Pseudomonas > Pseudomonas sp. EL_65y_Pfl2_R96. The sequence goes on from NZ_CAXAQH010000001.1 coordinate 502,351, forward strand.
CTGCGGCTCGGCCGATGCTCTGAGCAATGCATAGTCTCTGTGGCGAGGGAGCTTGCTCCCGCTCGGCTGCGCAGCAGTCGTAATCGATCACTGCACACGTTCTGAAAGAACAGAGTCGCCGGTTTTGGGGGCCGCTTCGCGACCCAGCGGGAGCAAGCTCCCTCGCCACAGAGGGGCTCAGTCGTTCTTACAACCGCTGAATGCTCACCGAACCCGCCGCCCCGGCAGGCCCTGGCTGACCATCAGCGCCAGGACGACCGCTCTTGCCGCCATCGGCTGTGTACACGATGCAGCCCTCGGCCTTGCCGCCCGCTCCCGGTTTGCCACCAGTCCCTGCCACGCCACCGGCACCGCCCGCCACTTCGACCTTGATTTGCTCTGCCGGGAATTCACGCGGCACTTCTAACCGAACCAGCGCACCCGGTGCCCCTGGCTGGCCGTCGCTGCCATCACCGCCGTCGCCGCCATCGCCGCCTTGACCCCCGGTGCAACCCGATGCCGCGCCGTTGCCGCCATCGAGACCGACAAAACCCGGTGCACCCGCGCCACCGCGTGCGTCTACCGACAGTTGCGGTGCTTTCAAGGCCTTGATCTGCAAGTTCAGATTACGCCCGGAGCGCGCGGCCTTCTGATAAGTCCCCGCCGCGCCCCGCGCAGTGATCTGGCTGCCTTCGGACAACTCGGCACGGCTGACCTTCAATACCAAAGCCTGTTCGCTCGGCACAATGGCGATCCGCGCGTCGCGCCCCAGGTGCAACTCACCGACGGTCACTTCAGTCACGTTCGAGGGAATCAGCAAGGTACCGTGATCGGCGACTTCCAGCCGTTCCAGTTGCAAGGCGCTGGCGGTGTTGGGCAAGCGCATCAGCGAGTTGGTTTCGACGCTCACCACCTGGGCGCAGGCCAATGGGCTGATGAGTGCGGCGAGCAGACAGAGTTTACGCATGGGAAGCCTTCGCAGTGGCCGGGGCCGGAATGGTTTGCAGGTGAAAAACGCCGAAAAAGACAATCTTCAGGCGATCACGCCAGGGGTGGGCTCGACCTTTGAGGCTGCGGTTGCAGAACACTAGCTCCAGAAGATGAGTCAGCGCCAACAGGCTGCCGGCCAGATTGATCAACAGGTGCAGCGGATGAACAAACGGTATGAGCAGATTGACCAGCACCACCAACCAGAACAGCAGGGTCAACAACTTCCCCAGCCCCCAAAACACCTTCATACGCTCCTCCGTTGAGAATTATTCTTTGCACGCACAGTAACGGCTTACAGGCGGGATAAGCCAGAGGGCAACAGAAAATTCTTCCGGTAGGCGCCGAATGGCCGCCGGGCCCACCTTGATGGTCCTCCGACGGCTCTATCACAGGCCTCTTGATCACAAAGCTCAGCGATTGATGTGCAACTCCACGCGACGGTTTTGCGCCCGCCCTTCTTCCGTGTCGTTATCGGCCACCGGCTGGCTTTCGCCCCTGCCTTCACTGGTGAGTTTGTTCGGCGCCAGCCCCTGACTCAACAGGTAGGCTGCGACGCTGCTGGCACGACGTTCCGACAGTTTCTGGTTATAGGCGTCCGAACCCTGGCTGTCGGTATGACCGACGACTTTGATGCTCACCACATCGGCGCTCTGCAATTTGGCCATCAACGAATCCAGCTGACTGTGCGCTTCGGGCGTCAGGTTGGATTTGTTGTAAGCGAACAACACGTTACTGCTCAGGGTGATGACTTCGGATTTCGCGGCTTCAGGTTCAGCAGGTTTCACGCTGGCCGGGTACTGCGGCAACGGACAACCGTGATGTTCGACAGGCGTATTGGCGGGCGTATCGGGGCAGCGATCGCGTCGATCGAAGACACCATCATCGTCTTCGTCGCCATCCTGGGCATAACAGATCAAACCACCGGTCAAGATCCCGAGCGCCGCTCCACCTGCCGCCCAACCGCCACTTTCGATCGCGCCCAAACCGCCGCCGACCAGTCCGCCAATGACACTGCAGATTGGCCAGGTTCGTTGATTCAAGGGGGCGGTGCCATCGCTGTGAGTCGCGCAACCGGAAAGAAGACTGCCAAGTAACATAACCGGCAAGACGGTCCTTGTGAGAACGCTCATTGTGAATGCTCCTGTGTCACCGGCCCATACCGGTCACACAGGAGTAAAGACCCGCATCCGCGACTGCACAAGCCGCGGAGTACAAGGGACTCAGCGGTTGATTTTGATTTCTGTGCGGCGGTTCTGCGCACGGCCGTCAGCGGTTTTGTTATCGGCCACCGGCTGGCTTTCACCGGCACCGGTCACAGACACGAAGCTGCTGCGTGGCACGCCTTGGGAAATCAGGTATTCCACCACCGAATGGGCGCGCCTGTCCGACAGTTTCTGGTTGTACTTATCGCTGCCGACGCTGTCGGTATGACCGGTGACGGTCAGTCGGGAACCGGAGGATTCCTGTTTCAGGCGCGTGGCAACGGTGTTGAGTACCTCTTTATCGGAAGGGGTGAGCTTGGCCGAATCGAACTGGAAGTGAACATCACGGATAACGATGACTTCTTCCTTGACCACCGCATTCTCTTCGACCACCGGCACAGGCGCCGGTGGAGGGCAGCCGTCGGCATCGACCCGCACGCCTTTAGGTGTGTGCGGGCACTTGTCGCGGCTGTCCGGCACGCCATCGCCGTCCTCGTCGCCATCGCCGTGCACCCAGCACCAGGCCGCTGTCGTGCCGCCGACCAGCAGCGCGCCATAGCCCGCCCATGCCGCGCTCTCTGTCGCGCCGAGCCCTGCACCGACGACACCACCGACCGCCGCACAGGTCGGCCAGTCAGTTTTCTGCAAACCTGCGCAACCAGTCAACACACTGGTTAGCAGAACCAAGGGTAATGCTGTCCGAATTATGCTCATCTAGTTCTTCTCCTGAGGGATCGGCTTAAAGCCGATTCAGGAAGTAAAGACCCGAGCTTTAATCTCCGCCAGCAATAGGCCATTGCTGTTTTGCCCTATGTTCACGGAAGATCGCCGCTTTTTGCTTAAACCGCCCGACAAGACAAGCTAGTCTTGGCGTTCTGATTGAGGATCTTCGATGATTGCAGGTATTTCTTCGCGCACGCCCCAACAGGCGTTGGCCGCATTGCTTGATCGTTACGCCCCGGCGCGTCTGCTGCTGATGGGCGCCAGCGAATTCCCCGCGCTCGAGGCGTTCCAGCTCGCGCACCCGCAGAGCATCGTCGCCTTTGCCGCGCCCGGGCCATTGCCGGCCGAACTGGCGGCGCAACGGTATGATCTGGCGCTGGTGGTCGATTGCCTCGAACACTTGCCCAAGCGCGACGGCCTGAATCTGCTCGGCGGAATACGCAACCTCAATGCCAGCCGCATTGCAGTGCTGGCCGACTTGCCGGCCAGCGGCTGGCAGGAGACGGATTTTTTCTCCCTGGCCCTGCAAGCCAGCGAACGCTTCCAGCGCGACGATCAAGTGTTGACGTTGTTTACCTACGATCTGCTTGACTACAAACAGGTGCCCGACTGGCTCAACTCACGCTTCTGGGCCAATCCGGAAAACTTCGGGAAATATTGGTGGTAACGCAATGAGTACATCCATTTGCCCTTGCGGCAGCGGCACGCTGCTCGATGCCTGCTGCGGTCATTACCATGCCGGCCATCCGGCCCCTAGCGCCGAAGTCTTGATGCGTTCGCGCTACAGCGCCTATGTGCTGGGGCTGGTCGACTATCTGGTGGCGACCACCCTGCCCGCGCAACAGACCGGCCTGGATCGCCAGTCGATCAGCGACTGGAGCGCCCAAAGCACCTGGCTGGGCCTGGAAGTGGAGAGCGCCGAAGTCTTCGGCGGTCAGCCGGAGCACGCCTTCGTCACCTTTACCGCTCGCTGGCACGACAACAGCGGCGAACACAGCCACCGCGAACGTTCGTCATTTGTACAGAACGCCGGCCGCTGGTACTTCATCGACCCTACCGTGCCACTCAAGGCCGGGCGCAACGATGCGTGCCCTTGCGCCAGCGGGCAGAAGTTCAAGAAGTGTTGTGCGAGTTATTTCAGCGCTTGAGGTGATCCCTGTAGCAGCTGTCGAGCCTGTGAGGCTGCGTTCGGCTGCGCAGCAGTCGTGAAACCGGGCGGCGCGGTGTTTAAGATAGACCGAGGCGCCAGGGTTGGCGACTGCTTCGCAGCCGAACGCAGGCTTCGCCAGCTGCTACAAAGGGAGAAACACGACCATGACCACCCGACGACTCGCGCTCTATCTGTTCACCTTGCTGCTGTTTTCAGGACTCGGCGGCTGCGCCTCATGGTTCAGTGACGACCTGCCGGATCCGCAGGTCCATCTGGTCAAGGTCGAGGTGGTCCGGGCCAGGCTGCTGGAGCAGAAATTCCTGCTGCATTTTCGCGTCGACAATCCCAATGACCAAGACCTGACGGTGCGCGCCCTGGAATATCGCATTCACCTGGGGGACATCCTGCTGACCGAAGGCGAGCACGAACACTGGTTCACCGTAGGTCCCAAGCGCAGCGCCTATTTCAAAGTACCGATCCGCACCAACCTGTGGCCCAAAGTCCGGGACCTGGTGAAACTGCTGAAAAAACCCGATCAACCGATTCCCTATCGTCTGGAAGGCACACTTGAAACCGGTATATTCATCGCGCACTACGTGCACCTGGCGCGCAATGGCGTGATAATCGCCGCCGATTTAATTCCGGAGTGACCCCGATGACCCAGCAACCCCATGTCCATGGCCCTGACTGCAACCACGATCATGACCATCACGACCACCATGATCACGACCATGGCCATGTCCACGGCCCGAACTGCGGCCACGCCCACCAGGAGCCGGTGCGCAACGCCCTGAAGGATGTCGGCCGCAACGACCCTTGCCCCTGCGGCAACGGCAAGAAATTCAAGAAGTGCCACGGCGCTTGATGCTTCGGGCGGATAATTTTTTCGCCTGTTGAATCGCCTTCGCGGGCTTGCTCGCGAAGACGGCGGCACACTCACTATCAATTTGGCCGTTAAAACGCTATCGCGAGCAGGCTCGCTCCCACAGGTTTTCAGCCAGCCATTAATATTTCTGCTGTGCCCACGACCGTCGCATATTCGCCATGCAAATTACCCAGCGACATCGCATGTACCTCCTCGGCTGAGTGGTCGTTGCCGAAAAAATCCGCCTTGTCGAAGGTAAAGCACGCATCCTCCGCAACCCACGCTTCAAACCCCAGATTCCCGGCCGTTCGCGCCGTGGACTCCACCGAGTTGTGGGTCGCCACACCAACGATGATCAACTGATCGATCCCCGCCTCGCGCAAACGCGCCTCCAACCCCGTCGAACAAAACGCATCCGGCACTTGCTTCTGTATCAGCCACTCACCGACCGATGGCTGAAATCGCTGCTGAAACTCCACCCCCGATTGCTGCGGCCAGAACACCGAATCCGCTGAACGGGACAAGTGTTGCACATGAATCACCGGCCGCCCGGTTCGACGCCAATGCCCCAGCAATTCCAGAATGCGCTCTTCGGCCTGTGGGTTGTTTCGACGACCCAACCTGGGGTGCAGGATGCCTTTTTGTTGATCGATGATGATCAGCGCCGCGTTCGTCTTGAGCTCCATGCCGACTTTTCTCATGCAAGGTCATTGAGTTTTTCGCACTTCAGCATCACTTCCTGCTACTGGCAAGCCATCAAACGCAAACAGGACGACCTGATGCTCGCGGTCGCTGCCCATACCTGACGATGTCTCTTGATTTGGAACCATCGTCGATCACGAGCCGGCCGATGGCGGAGCTCCGTTGTCGCTGTTCGAGTCGGGGGCGATTCTTTTGTACCTGGCGGAGAAAACCGGCAAGTTCTTGCCCAAGGACCTGCGCGGGCGCCAGCAGGCGCTGCAATGGCTGTTCTGGCAGATGGGCGGCCTGGGGCCGATGGCCGGGCAGAATTGCCGACATGGCGATCTACCCGTGGATCGTTTCCCACAAATGGCAGAGCCAGAACCTGGAAGACTTCCCTAACGTGCTGCGCTGGTTCAACCACATCCAGAACCGCCCGGCGACGGTGAAGGCGTATGCGCTGGTGGACAAGGTCAATCCACCTAAATCCTGAGGCAAACACAAACCCTGTGGTTAGGAGGCTGTTGTGGCGAGGGGGCTTGCCCCCTCGCCACGGGTAACGCATCGTCCAGAAGTTTGTGGTTTATCAGACATTTCCTGAAATAACCCTACACCCCGCTTGCGCGGCCTCCTCCTGCTCACTAACGTAGCGCCTTTATTGCGCCTCTACCCCCCGCAGGAGCTTTGCCATGGCCTCGCCAGCCCTTACACATTTTCTTCCCCGGTTCGGCGTTGCCGCAGCAGTGGCCGGTGTTTTGAGCCTGACCGGTTGTCAGACCTGGAACACTCAGGACACCCTCCCGCCCACCTCCGGCGTGCAACCGCTCAAGGGTCTGGCGCAGAACGTTTCGGTTCGTCGCAATGCCATGGGCATGCCGCTGATCGAGAGCAACAGCTTCCACGATGCGCTGTTCACCCTCGGCTACGTGCACGCCAGCGACCGCATCAGCCAGATGGTCACTCTGCGCCTGTTGGCCCGGGGCCGTTTGGCGGAGATGTCCGGTTCGGACCTGCTCGACGCCGACCGCTACATGCGCGCGGTCAATCTGAAGAAAAGCGCGGATGAGCTGTACAAGGCCTCTTCGCCGCGTCTCAAGCGGTTCTTCGAAGTCTATGCCCGCGGGGTCAACGCCTACCTGTTCCGCTACCGCGACAAATTGCCTGCGGACCTCGCGGCCACCGGCTACAAGCCTGAATACTGGAAACCGGAAGATTCGGCGCTGATGTTCTGCCTGCTGAACTTCAGCCAATCGGCGAACCTGCCGGAAGAGATTTCCTCATTGATGCTGGCCCAGACCGTCAGCACCGACAAACTGGCGTGGCTGACGCCGTCTGCGCCCGACGAAAAACTGCCGGTGGCTGAAGCCGAAAAACTTCAGGGCATCAAACTCAACGGGCAAATCCCGGGGCTGAGCGAAATAGGCAAAGCCACCGGCCAACTGTCGGATCTGAATCTGCTGGGCGCCACGTCTTCGAACAACTGGGCGATCGCCCCGCAACGCAGCCGCAGCGGCAAAAGCCTGCTGGCCAGCGACAGCCACGGGCCGCTGGGCGTGCCGTCGTTGCTCAGTTACGTGCAGATTCGCGCGCCGAAATACCAGGCCTCCGGCGTGACCATTGCCGGGTTACCGATGGTGCTCGGTGGTTTCAACGGCAAAGTGGCGTGGAGCATGACCACCGTCATGGGCGACAACCAGGACCTGTTCCTGGAAAAAATCAAACGCCAGGGCAACGGCCTTTCCTACGAAGTGGGCGGCAAATGGCAGCCGGCGATCGTGCGCAACGAAACTTATTTCGTCAAAGGCCAGCGGCCGATTCGCGAAGCGGTGTACGAAACCCGCCACGGGCCGCTGCTCAACAGCGCACAAGGCACCGCGCTGGCGAATGGTTACGGTCTGGCCTTGCAGATGCCGGACTTCACCGACGACAAAAGCCTGGACGCCTTTTTCGACCTGTCCCGAGCACAGAGCGCCGAGAAAGCGTCGGACGCCAGCCGTGAGATCCGTGCCATTGCCCTGAATCTGGTGTTTGCCGATGCCAGCAATATCGGCTGGCAAGTCACCGGTCGCTACCCGAACCGTCGCGAAGGCGAAGGCTTGCTGCCGTCGCCAGGCTGGGAAGGTCGCTACGACTGGGACGGTTACGCCGACCCGATGCTCCACCCGTATGACCAGGACCCGGCTCAGGGCTGGCTCGGCACCGCCAACCAGCGGGTCATTCCCCATGGTTACGGCATGCAGCTGTCCAATTCCTGGTCCGCCCCGGAGCGCGGCGAACGCATGGCCGAACTGGCGGGCGTGGGCAAACACGACACTCGCAGCCTGATCGCCATGCAATACGACCAGACCACCACCTTCGCCGCCAAACTGAAGAAAATGTTTGAAGCGCCGGGCATGGCTCAGCCACTCAAGCAGGCCATCGAAGCGTTGCCGGTTGCGGACCGCGGCAAGGCTCGCGAGACGTACACACGCTTGATGGCCTTCGACGGCAAACTGAGCCCGACCTCCGCCGACGCGGCGATTTACGAGCTGTTCCTGCAGGAAAGCACGAAACAGATTTTCCTCGACGAACTGGGCCCGGAAAGCAGCCCGGCGTGGAAAGCCTTTATCGTCAACGGCAAGTTGTCCTACGCAGCTCAGGCCGATCACCTGCTGGGCCGTGAGGACAGTCCGTTCTGGGATGACGTGCGCACTGCGCAGAAAGAAGACAAACCGGCGATTCTCGCCCGTAGCCTGGCCTCGGCGATCAGCGCGGGTGACAGCCAGTTGGGCGGCGACCACAAAGCCTGGCAGTGGGGCAAACTGCACCGCTACGAGTGGAAGAACGCCAGTGGCCAGACCGTGCGCGGTCCGCTGGCGGCCGGCGGCGACCACACCACGCTCAATACTGCCGCGTTCACCTGGGGACAGGACTTCAACACCACGCTGGCGCCCGCCATGCGCTTTATCGTCGACTTCGGCCAGACAGAACCGCTGATGGGCCAGAACGGTACCGGCCAATCCGGCAACCCCGCCAGCCCGCACTATCTCGACAGCGTCGATCCATGGCTCAAGGGGCAATACATGAGCCTGCCGATGCAGCCGCAGAACTTTGACAAGGTGTATGGCAAAACGCGGTTGACGTTGACGCCCGGCAAGTAACCCCACTCCCACATTTGGCGCCTGGCACGGTCAACTGTGGGCTTGCTCGCGAAGAGGGAGTGTCAGCCGACATCAATGTTGCCTGGCACACCGCCTTCGCGAGCAAGCCCGCTCCCACAGGTTCTGCACCTTGACTGGCTGATCAGGGCTAGCCCCCTGGCCCACACAGCGCACCATCCAGACGCAAAGATCTGGCGGCGCCCGTTTTCGTGCACAAATCCCGCATTGCCACTTCTTGTACTACCTTTTAAACGCTTGTTCGGGACTCTGGTTCGGAAATTGCTACTTTTAATAGGTCTTACGCTTTTCAGTAACAGTACTTCTGCGCCACAAGCGCTCATATTGGTTCTTAGGGATTGAATAATGAAAAAAGCATTGCTGACCCTTTCTGCACTGGCGTTGTGCATGGCTGCCGGCTCCGCGCTGGCCAAGGAATACAAAGAATTGCGTTTTGGCGTTGACCCTTCCTACGCGCCGTTCGAGTCCAAAGCAGCCGATGGCAGCCTGGTAGGCTTCGACATCGACCTGGGCAATGCGATCTGCGCCGAGCTGAAGGTCAAGTGCAAGTGGGTCGAAAGCGATTTCGACGGCATGATTCCGGGCCTCAAGGCCAATAAATTCGACGGTGTGATCTCTTCGATGACCGTCACCCCCGCCCGCGAAAAAGTCATCGACTTCTCCAGCGAGCTGTTCTCCGGCCCAACCGCTTACGTGTTCAAGAAAGGTTCCGGCCTGACCGAAGACGTCGCCTCGCTGAAGGGTAAAACCGTAGGCTACGAGCAAGGCACCATCCAGGAAGCGTACGCCAAAGCCGTTCTGGACAAGGCTGGCGTGAAAACCCAGGCCTATCAGAACCAGGATCAGGTGTATTCCGACCTGACTTCCGGTCGCCTCGATGCGGCGATCCAGGACATGCTGCAGGCCGAACTGGGCTTCTTGAAGTCACCAAAAGGCACCGATTACGAAATCAGCAAGCCGGTGGACAGCGAATTGCTGCCAGCCAAAACAGCGATCGGTATCTCTAAAGGTAACAAAGACCTCAAGGCACTTTTGGATAAAGGTATCAAAGCGTTACACGACGATGGCACCTACGCCACCATTCAGAAGAAACACTTTGGCGATCTGAATCTGTACAGCGGCAAGTAATGCCCGGCGCCCATCTCGCGATGGGCGCTTTTTTTATCCGATCAGGTTGCTGATTTATGTTCGAAACCCTATTACAAAATCTGGGGCTCTCCGCCTTCAGCCTCAAGGGCTTCGGTCCTTTGTTGATGGAAGGCACCTGGATGACCATCAAATTATCGGTGTTGTCGCTCTTGGTCGCCGTCTTGCTCGGCTTGCTGGGCGCCAGTGCCAAACTGTCCAAAGTCAAACTGGTGCGCGTGCCGGCGCAGGTCTACACCACGCTGATTCGCGGCGTGCCGGATCTGGTGCTGATGCTGTTGATTTTCTACAGCCTGCAAACCTGGCTGACGTCGCTCACCGACTTCATGGAATGGGAATACATCGAGATCAACCCGTTCAGCGCCGGGGTCATTACCCTGGGCTTTATCTATGGCGCGTACTTCACCGAAACCTTTCGCGGGGCGATCCTTGCCGTGCCACGGGGTCAGGTCGAAGCCGCAACCGCTTATGGCCTCAAGCGTGGCCAGCGCTTCTGGATCGTGGTGTTCCCGCAAATGATGCGTTTTGCCCTGCCGGGTATCGGCAATAACTGGATGGTGATGCTCAAGGCCACTGCGCTGGTGTCGATCATCGGCCTCGCCGACCTGGTCAAAGCCGCTCAGGACGCCGGCAAAAGCACCTATCAACTGTTCTACTTCCTGGTGTTGGCCGCGGTGATTTACCTACTGATCACCAGCGCCTCCAATTTCGTCCTGCGCAAACTTGAACGCCGCTACGCCGCCGGCTCCCGGGAGGCCGTACGATGATCGAACTCTTGCAGGATTACTGGAAGCCCTTCCTTTATACCGACGGTTACCACATCACCGGCCTGGCCATGACCATGTGGTTGCTCAGCGCGTCGATCTTCATCGGTTTTCTGGTGTCGATCCCGCTGTCCATCGCCAGGGTTTCACCCAAGGTCTACGTCCGCTGGCCAGTGCAGTTCTACACCTACCTGTTTCGCGGGACGCCGCTGTATATCCAGTTGCTGATTTGCTACACCGGGATTTACAGCCTGGCCGCCGTGCGCGCCCAACCGGTACTGGATGCGTTCTTTCGCGATGCGATGAACTGCACCATCCTGGCCTTCGCCCTGAACACCTGCGCCTACACCACGGAGATCTTCGCCGGGGCGATTCGCAGCATGGCGCACGGTGAAGTCGAGGCGGCCAAGGCTTACGGTCTGTCGGGCTGGAAGCTCTATGCCTACGTGATCATGCCGTCAGCCCTGCGTCGTTCGTTGCCTTATTACAGCAACGAAGTGATTCTGATGCTGCACTCGACCACCGTGGCGTTCACCGCGACCATCCCGGATGTCCTGAAAGTCGCTCGTGATGCGAACTCCGCGACCTTTCTGACCTTTCAGTCGTTCGGCATCGCCGCGCTGATCTACCTGACCGTTACCTTTGCGCTGGTCGGCCTGTTCCGCCTCGCCGAACGCCGATGGCTGGCTTTCCTCGGGCCGACTCACTAGGACAATTCGTACATGCGCCACCAGATTCATGACCTGCTGGCCCCTCTGCCGGGGACCGTGCGACAGATTCACAGCTTCCACTTCGGCCCCCAGGCGGCCAAAGGCAAGATCTATATCCAGTCCTCCCTGCACGCCGATGAACTGCCCGGCATGCTGGTGGCCTGGCACCTCAAGCAACGTCTGGCGGAGCTGGAAGCCGCTGGCCGGTTGCGCAGCGAAATCGTGCTGGTGCCCGTGGCCAACCCGGTTGGCCTGGAACAAGTGTTGATGGACGTTCCACTGGGCCGCTACGAGCTGGAAAGCGGGCAGAACTTCAATCGCTGGTTCGTCGACTTGAGTGAAGAAGTCGGCTACGAGATCGAAGGTCTGCTCGGTGACGACCCGCAACGCAACCTTGAACTGATCCGCGACAGCCTGCGCAAGGCTTTGACGCGGCAGACCGCCGCCACTCAACTGCAATCCCAACGCTTGACCCTGCAACGGCTGGCCTGCGATGCGGACATGGTGCTGGACCTGCATTGCGATTTCGAAGCCGTCGCGCACCTCTACACCACACCCGAGGCCTGGCCTCAGGTCGAGCCGCTGGCGCGGTACATTGGTGCCGAAGCCAGCCTGCTGGCCACCGATTCGGGTGGCCAGTCGTTCGATGAATGCTTCACCCTGCTCTGGTGGCAGTTGAAGGAGCGCTTCGGCGAACACTTCGATATTCCGCTGGGCAGTTTTTCGGTCACCGTCGAATTACGCGGTCAGGGCGACGTCAATCACCCGCTGGCCAGCCTCGATTGCCAGGCCCTGATCGATTATCTGATTTACTTCGGTGCGATTGACGGTGAGCCGGCGCCATTACCGGAACTGCCCTACCCGGCCACGCCGCTGGCCGGTGTCGAACCGGTATCGACACCCGTGGGCGGATTGCTGGTGTTCACGGCCCTGCCCGGGGAATACGTGGAGGCCGGGCAACTGATCGCCGAAGTCATCGACCCTATCAATGATCGCGTCACCCCCGTTCATTGCACCGCCGCCGGGCTGATGTACGCCCGCTCGCTGCGGCGCATGGCCACTGCCGGCATGGTGATCGCCCACGTCGCGGGCACCGAAGCCTATCGCAGCGGCTACCTACTTTCGCCTTGAGGATGCATGTCCCATGTACAAATTGACCATCGAAGACCTGCATAAAAGCTACGGCGATCATAAGGTGCTCAAAGGCGTTTCGCTCAAGGCCAAGACCGGTGACGTCATCAGCCTGATCGGCGCCAGCGGCTCGGGCAAAAGCACCTTTTTGCGCTGCATCAACTTTCTCGAACAACCCAACGACGGCACCATGAGCCTCGACGGCCAGAACATCCGCATGGTCAAGGATCACCATGGCATCCACGTGGCCGACCCCGATGAGCTGCAACGGCTACGCACCCGCCTGGCCATGGTGTTCCAGCACTTCAACCTGTGGAGCCACATGACGGTGCTGGAAAACATCACCATGGCCCCGCGACGGGTGCTCGGTTGCAGCAAGGCAGAAGCCGAGGACCGTGCTCGACGTTACCTCGACAAGGTTGGCCTGGCGGCGCGTGTGGCGGATCAGTACCCGGCGTTCCTGTCGGGTGGCCAGCAACAACGGGTAGCCATTGCCCGCGCGCTGGCCATGGAACCGGAAGTCATGCTGTTCGACGAACCGACCTCGGCGCTGGACCCGGAACTGGTGGGCGAAGTGCTCAAGGTGATCCAGGGCCTGGCCGAAGAAGGCCGGACCATGATCATGGTCACCCACGAAATGAGCTTCGCCCGCAAGGTCTCGAGCCAGGTGCTGTTCCTGCACCAGGGGCTGGTGGAAGAAGAAGGTGCGCCGGAAGACGTGCTGGGCAATCCGAAGAGTGAGCGGTTGAAGCAGTTCTTGAGCGGCAACCTGAAATAAAAATATCGCAGGTTTCGCCCACGGCTACAGATCGCTCTGTAGAAACTGGCGAAGCCTGCGATCTTTTGATCTGGCTTTTCGGCTGTGAAATCTCGCAACCCACCAAAGATCGTCCGAACGCGGCCCGAACCTTCGGCAACTCCTACAGGAGCGGATTTCAGCGACAGGCCTTAGACCACAGGTGCGGGAGGCGGCTCATCCGGCAGGGTGGGCTCTCCGGGTTCTGTCGGATCTTCGTTGGGGGTGTCGGGATCAGGCTGATGGGGGATGCCCCCTGCCATGCTGACGGGCGGATGTGCCAACAAGGACCAGGCCAGCACGCCAACCTGATTGGGTTCAAGCCTTGCCAGTTCGGCACTTATTCGCGGATCGATCTTCATGAAGCACTCCTGAGCGATGGCCCGATCCACCTTGCGCGAATCGGAGCAGTACACCCCATAGAGTGTACGCTCGCTCAGGAATTCCAACGGGTTGTCAGACGGTTGACTCAGGTCCGCGGCAGGGTCACGCCGCGCTGGCCCTGGTACTTGCCGCCACGGTCCTTGTAGGAAACTTCGCACTCTTCGTCCGACTCAAGGAACAACATCTGCGCCACGCCTTCGTTCGCGTAGATTTTCGCCGGCAGATTGGTGGTGTTGGAGAACTCCAGGGTCACGTGACCTTCCCACTCAGGCTCGAGCGGCGTGACGTTGACGATGATGCCGCAACGCGCGTAGGTGCTTTTCCCCAGGCAAATGGTCAATACGTTACGCGGGATGCGGAAGTATTCGACGGTGCTGGCCAGAGCGAAGGAGTTCGGCGGAATGATGCACACGTCGCTGTGGATGTCGACGAAGCTGCCAGCATCGAAGTTTTTCGGGTCGACGATCGCCGAATTGATGTTGGTAAACACCTTGAAGTGATTGGTGCAACGCACATCGTAGCCGTAGCTGGACACGCCGTAGGAGATCACACGGCTATCGTCGCTGCCGCGCACCTGGCGCTCGACGAAAGGCTCGATCATGCCGTGTTCCTGCGCCATGCGGCGAATCCACTTGTCCGATTTGATGCTCATGGCGGGTGTCCTGAATAGCGAGGTGGAAAAATTCTGTCCGGCATCTTACCGGGCAGGCGCTCCGGGTTCAAAGTCCGGGAGACAATTCTCGCCGATCCCCCGTGAATTCCGGGCCGTCACCGTTGTACGACGCACCGTCAGTCATGAAAACAGAGAAACCTTCGCAAGAACCATTGGCACGTTCCGGAAAAAGGGTTAAGGTGGCGCCACTGTGCTGCTTGTGTCACTGAGAATCTCTACACGATATGTTGAATTTCGATCCAACCATCTACAAGAATTTTTCCTGCTCTTTGCACTCAGTCTCGGCCAGGGTTCTTCCTGAGTCGCAGTTATCTTTGTTCAAGGAGTTACACCATGTCTAATCGCCAAACCGGTACCGTTAAGTGGTTCAACGATGAAAAAGGCTTCGGCTTCATCACTCCACAATCCGGTGACGACCTGTTCGTTCACTTCAAAGCTATCCAATCCGACGGCTTCAAAAGCCTGAAAGAAGGCCAACAGGTTTCTTTCATCGCTACCCGCGGTCAGAAAGGCATGCAAGCTGAAGAAGTTCAAGTTATCTAACTTGTAACTGCTTTAGTAAAAAGCCCCGCCCTTAAAAGCGGGGCTTTTTTGTGGGCGTCTATTTCCCCCTTACACCCACCGCTTGTCATCTATAAGATTCGCCGCCTGAAAAAACCACATGGAAGCAGCAGGATGCAATTCACACAATGGACGTCGCTGGGCGCAACGCTGATTGCACTTGCACTCCCCCTCTCGGCTCACGCCGATACTCCCCACCCCGATCATCCGACGATCATTATCGGCATGAACCCTCACGCAACGTATATCGGCAAAGGCCCGGAAATACAGGGCGTTCCCCAGGCCCAGTTGAGAGCTGCGGCATTGCTGACGCTCTCCACAGCGCATGCCTGCGGCAGCAACGAGGTCTACCTCACACCAGAATCGGTGGGCGTTCCCAATGAATCGTTTGGCAGGCTCCTCGACGAAGTTCAGCAACTGATCGACGATGAAACCCCACTGCTGCTGACGCTTTCGGAGTGCGACGGCAAACGGGCCTTTTTCGAAAAGGTGCGCCCCTGCACGCCAGAAGAATGCAGCGCACTGACGGCATCACTGGTGGACGGCAAGCTGTATCTGGATGAGCAATATGCGCCAACAACAAAGGGCCAGGCCTCTTATTTCTTGCCGATGCCGCTGACCTACGACAGCAAGCGCAAGGCCTGGCACGCCAAGGTCTTTTACGTCGAATCTGGCACCGTGCGTCGCGACTACTTCGTCGACGCCAAGGACTTTGTTTCAGGCAAGCCCGTCCTTGATTCGAAAACCTACTACCCAGACAAAAAAATCGGCCAAACCTTCAAGTACGACATGAACGGCAAGCGTCAGGGCGAAATGCTGACCTACTCAGACAGCGGTATTGTCACTAAACGCGCCCATTACTTGAACGATGAACTGGAAGGCTGGGAAACCACCTACCACGATAACGGCAAGAAATCAGAGTCCTACAACTGGCACTCGGGCCAGCGGGTGGACGGTGAGTATTTGGAATATGACGAAAACGGCGCAGTGATCGGTCGCGTCAGCTATCGCAACGATGTACTGGACGGTCCGATTTTCGGCTACTACCCCGACGGCACGATCGAGCATCGCGGCCAGTTCGTCGACGGAAAAAAGGTTGGCCCAAGCCTTTCTTACTACCCGGACGGCACGCTACAAAGCAGCGGGGACTATGTCGACAACATGCCCTTGGGCTGGCATATCCAGTACCACCCCAATGGAAAAGAGAAACAGAAGGACTTCAACGACGAACAAAACGTGCAGCGTAGTTACGCAACATGGACCGATCAGGGCGTGCAAACCGTGCAATGGCAGTGGGATGAACAACACCGCGAGCAAGGTGACTTCAAAGAGTGGTATGGCACTGGCCGACTCAAGGATCACAAGATCTACAAGGACGGAAAGCTTGAGGGCACTGCCCTCACCTGGTACGAAAGTGGTCAGATGAATTCGTCAGCGGAATATAAGGACGGTCTCCAACAGGGCGTCAGCCGTTTCTGGGGGCCGGACGGCCGCTTGAGTGCTGAATGTCACTACGACGCCGGTGTCCGCCAAGGCGAATGCACGAGCCTTTAACTGAGCACGCGACACGCCAATAAAACCTCGCCCTCAAAAGCATTTTTTATGCTGAGTGTTTTGTGTGGCAAAAAAAGATCGCAGCCTAAACAGCTCCTACAGGATGGACCTCAATCCTGCGCAGGAGCTGCCGAAGGCTGCGATCTTTTGATCTTTCAGCGTGTTACCAGGCCACGCCAAACCCCGCCGTATAGCGAGTCTTGCTCAAGTCAGCATCCTCGGTACCGCTGATGACGTCTTTCTCGGCCTTCAGGTTCAGCGACGCCCAATCGGTGACTTTGTAGCGCAGGCCGACCTCGGTATCGAGGGCGTAATCCGCCACGCCCGACAACGGCTTGCCAACTTCGCCGCTGGTGAAGAACTCGACCTTCTTGCCGATCAGGTAGCGGTTGTAGTTCCACTTCATGGCCAAGGAATAGAATTGATCCTTGCCACCATCCCTGTACTCATAATCCGTATGGTTGAGCAGGGATCCAAGGGAGAAAGCGCCCAATTCATCATCCCAGAACTGATAGCCGGGACCGGTACCGACCACGCGTTGACGGGACAGGTCTTCGACCTTGTCACGCTTGTAATTCAAACGCCCTTGCCAGAACCACTTCTCGGTGAGGAATCGGTCGAGAGAATACTCGGCACGCCAGTTGTCAGTGGTGACGACGTCATCCTGGAACTCGCGGCTGTACTCACCTTCCGCCGTATGACGCCATCGACCATGACGCGCGATAGTCTTGAAGCCGACGTCATAATCATCGGTATCTTTTTCGGCCCGCCGATAATCCAGCGCCATATCAACATTACCTTTCCACACCAAATCCTCGACCACCGGTTTCGGCTTGAGGATCTGCTGGATACTCGCCAGCTCAACCGTCTTGGGCGTCTCGCCGTTGGCCAGGGTGACCTTGCCATCTTCTGCCGCGTGTAGCGCCTTGGCCTTTTCGCCGGTGTAGGCATCCTGTTTGACCAGCAACTGCTGATCGCTTTCCAGGGTTTTCACCTCTTTCCAGTCAATCGGCACCGCCCCGGCATATTGGGTCTGGATCAATAGCTTGCCACCGTCGAACACGGTGATTTTGCCACTCAACTTGTCACCGTTCTTCAACCACACGGTGTCGGCGAGCAAGGGAGTGGAAGCACTGACGACAGCGAGGCACAGCAAGGTTCTGGACAACATAAGCGAATGGAAGGCTCAACTTTGCGAAAAAAAGTCGGCATTATTCTTACGAATAGGGCCCTAGCAAGCACTGACCCGACTATTTCTATTGAGTTCAGTTCTCAACGGCCGATCCAGGATTTACCCTACAGACGGTCAATACGCATTTTTCAGGAAGCCCGGGACGTGACCGACTCAACCGCTGAAACCGAAAGCGCGGCGCAAATCCGACGCACGGCGCTCTACCTGACCCTGGCGCAAGTACCCGAGGGCAAAGTCGTGAGTTATGGCCAGCTTGCCGAGCTGGCGGGACTGGGCCGTGCCGCCCGCTGGGTCGGGCGAACATTGAGCCAACTGCCCGGCGACACTAAATTGCCCTGGCACCGTGTGCTGGCTGCCGGCGGTCGGATCAGCCTGCCTGTGGGCAGCCCTTCGGGGGATGAACAACGGGCCCGGTTGCGCATGGAAGGCATCAGTATCCAGAACAATCGTGTTGATATTCAGCGCCATGGCTGGCGCCCGGTAGAGCACAGCGGTTAGAGTGCGCGCTTTGTTTCCGTAACTCTTGAGGCAGACTCCAGCCCATGCCCCGTAAAACCTGGCGCGCCGCGCTCGCCGCCTATGCCAGCCCTTCGACGCTCGTGTTGTTGCTGCTTGGTTTCGCCGCCGGCCTGCCCTACATGCTGGTGTTTTCGACGCTTTCAGTCTGGCTGCGCGAGGCCGGTGTTGCCCGCGAAACCATCGGCTACGCAAGCCTGATCGGCCTGGCCTACGCCTTTAAATGGGTCTGGTCCCCGCTGCTCGACCAATGGCGCCTGCCACTGCTCGGTAAGCTGGGTCGACGACGTTCCTGGCTGGTTCTGGCCCAGGCACTGGTGATCCTCGGCCTGATCGGCATGGGTTTCTGCGACCCGCAAAAGCACCTGTCCTGGCTGATCGCCATCGCCGTGATCGTCGCCTTCGCCTCCGCGACGCAAGACATCGCCGTCGACGCCTATCGCCTGGAAATCGCCGACGACACCCGCCAGGCTGCATTGGCGGCCAGCTACATGGCCGGTTATCGGGTCGCGGCCCTGCTGGCGACGGCCGGCGCACTGTTCTTCGCCGAAGGCTTCGGCTCCACCGGTTTCAACTACAAGCATGCGGCGTGGACCGGCACCTACGTGCTGTTCGGCATCTTGATGATCCCGGCGCTGCTGACCTCCCTGTTCATGCGCGAACCGCCGGTGCCACTGCGCACTCAGCTTCAGGCCGGCCGCTACAGCTTTGTGCACCAATTGGCGTCAGTGTTCGTGCTGATCGTGCTGCTGGTGTCCGTACCGGCCATGTTCACCCAGCTCTACAACACTGACTTCGCCAGCGTACTGTTCAACGGTGTAAGCCTGCTCGACCTGCTGCTCGAAGACCGCGCGTTCCTGCGAGCGATCCTCTATACCACGCTCACCACCCTGTGCTTGTCGGCCATGGGCCGCCGTGGCCTGGCGCCGGTGCTGACCCCGGTCAACGACTTCATTCTGCGTTACCGCTGGCAGGCGCTGCTGCTGCTCGGGCTGATCGCCACCTATCGGATGTCCGATACGGTCATGGGCGTGATGGCCAACGTGTTCTACATCGACCAGGGGTTCACCAAGGACCAGATTGCCAGTGTCAGCAAGGTTTTCGGCCTGATCATGACGCTGGTCGGTGCCGGCATGGGCGGCCTGCTGATCGTGCGCTTCGGCATTCTGCCCATCCTGTTCATCGGCGGCACTGCATCGGCCGCCACCAACCTGTTGTTCCTGATGCTCACGGACATGGGGGCCAATCTGCAGATGCTGATCGTCACCATTTCGCTGGATAACTTCAGCTCGGGCCTGGCGACTTCGGCATTTGTCGCTTACCTGTCGAGCCTGACCAACCTCAAATTCTCCGCCACCCAGTACGCCCTGCTGAGCTCGATCATGCTCTTGCTGCCCCGCCTGATCGGCGGCTACTCAGGGGTTATGGTGGAGAAATTCGGTTATCACCAGTTCTTCCTGATCACCGCCCTGCTGGGCGTTCCGACCCTGCTGTTGATCGCCTTGCACTGGTTCCAGGAAAACCGCCGCGCAGGTCCGACACCGACGCCGGAACCGGTTCAGACTCCCGTCACGGAAGAATCGTAGGCTCTATTACGCAGCAAGCATGAGGGCGAGCGGATTCTCGCCCTCCAGCCACACAGCCGGCCGCACTCCTGTACGCCGGCAGATCTCGCCCGTACAATGCTCCGTCACTTCTCGATATCAGCAACCGACAACGGCCAACCATGCGCACCAGTCAATTTTTGCTCGCCACACAGAAAGAAACGCCTTCCGATGCGGTCGTCATCAGCCATCAGCTGATGCTGCGCGCCGGCATGATCCGCAAACTCGCCTCGGGCCTGTACACCTGGCTGCCGATGGGCTTGCGAGTGATGCGCAAGGTCGAAGCCATCGTGCGTGAAGAAATGAACGCCGCCGGCTCTCTCGAAGTGTTGATGCCGAGTACTCAACCGGCTGAGCTGTGGCAGGAATCCGGTCGCTGGGAAGAATACGGCCCGGAATTGCTGCGCTTCAAGGATCGCCATGGCCGCGACTTCTGCGCCGGCCCGACTCACGAAGAAGTCATCACCGACCTGATGCGTAACGAGTTGAGCAGCTACAAACAGCTGCCGATCAACCTGTATCAGATCCAGACCAAATTCCGTGATGAAATCCGCCCACGCTTCGGTTTGATGCGCGGCCGCGAATTCATCATGAAGGACGCCTACTCCTTCCACGCCGACCAGGCATCGCTGCAGATCACCTACGACCGCATGCACCAGGCGTACTGCAACGTGTTCACCCGCCTGGGCCTGAAATTCCGCCCGGTTGAAGCCGACAACGGCTCGATCGGCGGTGCCGGCTCCCACGAATTCCACGTGCTGGCCGAATCCGGCGAAGACGACATCGTCTTCAGCAACGGTTCCGACTACGCAGCGAACATCGAAAAGGCCGAAGCCGTACCGCGGGAAACCTCTCGTGCCGCGCCTACCGAAGAGCTGCGCCTGGTCGACACGCCGAACGCCAAGACCATTGCGCAACTGGTCGAAGGCTTCAATCTGCCTATCGAAAAGACCATCAAGACCCTGGTGGTGCACGCTGAAGAACAAGGCAAACTGATTGCCCTGATCATCCGTGGCGACCACGAGCTGAACGAAATCAAGGCCGCCAACCAACCTGGCGTTGCCAGCCCGCTGGTCATGGCTGGCGAAGCCGAACTGCGCGACGCCATTGGCGCCGGCGCCGGTTCCCTCGGCCCGCTGAACCTGCCGCTGCCGATCATCATCGACCGTTCCGTCGAGCTGATGAGCGACTTCGGCATTGGTGCCAACATCGACGACAAACACTACTTCGGCGTGAACTGGGAGCGCGATCTGCCGGTTCCGACCGTCGCCGACCTGCGCAATGTCGTGGCCGGTGATCCGAGCCCTGACGGCAAAGGCACCCTGGAAATCAAGCGTGGCATCGAAGTCGGGCACATCTTCCAGCTGGGCAACAAGTACAGCAAAGCGATGAAGTGCGAAGTGCTGGGCGAGAACGGCAAGCCGGTCACCCTGGAAATGGGCTGCTACGGCATTGGCGTGTCTCGCGTGGTGGCCGCCGCCATCGAACAGAACAACGACGAGAACGGGATCATCTGGAGCGACGCTCTGGCCCCGTTCCAGGTTGCTCTGGTACCGCTGCGCTACGAAACCGAACAGGTTCGCGAAGCCACCGACAAGCTCTACGCAGAACTGACTGCCGCAGGCTTCGAAGTGCTGCTGGACGACCGCGACAAGAAAACCAGCCCGGGCATCAAGTTCGCGGACATGGAGCTGATCGGCATTCCACACCGGATCGTGGTCAGTGACCGCGGCCTCGCCGACGGCAATCTGGAATACAAGAGCCGCACCGAGGCCGAGGCGCAAGCGCTGCCGGTCGCTGACGTGCTGTCTTTCCTCCAGGCCCGTATCCGCCGCTGACACCAGATAGAGACGTCATGTTCAAGCGAAACACCTTAGGCCTCGGTGCCGCCGCCCTGTGCGGCGCGCTGCTGGTCAGCGGCTGTGCCAATCAGATGTCACAACGCAGCGAACACGAGGAACGGGTCGAGCGCAAATTGCTCGATCACAGCCTGCAGATCGATGTCGGCGAGCCCAAGGTGCTTGAGCTGCCGCAACGTCGGGTGAAAATCCACGAGCAGAAAACCTTCGAAGTCACCGAGTTCGAAGTTACGCGTCACTATGATCGCTACACGCCTTACCAACCCTGGCGGGAGGTCTACGAGATTCCGCTGGGCGCGGTGGCGGTGGTAGCCGGGATCGGTGCGAACGTGGTCAACGTGTTCGCCCTCGGCAATCTGCCGGACAGCGTGACGAAGGACTGGCTCAGCTATGGTTTCGCCGGGCTCAACCCGTTCATGAACGTGCAGTCCCATGGCCGGGCGCAACAGAACCTGGCGGGTATTGACGAAGTCCAGCGCGACAAGCGCACGGAATACTCGAGCCTGCCGTGGAGCGAGCGCCCGGTGCAGGTCAAGGCTGGCAAGAACACGTTCGAGCTGAGCACCGACCGCAACGGCGTGTTGCGCCTGAACCTGCTGGACAGCCCTTTCGCCGAACATGACCTCAACCATCTGGACAAGCTGCAGATCAGTGTCGAGGACAACAAGGACGATGTGCACACCGACTCGTCCCTGGCGATCAGCAACACCTTGCGCGGCAAGCTGCTCGAAGCCCATGGGCTGATTTACGACGACCTCGAAGACGACGAAGTGAGCCAGTGGGTGCACCGGGTCAAACGCCTGTCGGAACTGGGTCTGGAAGAAGAAGCCAGTGAGCTGGAACAGAGCCTGATCGAACTGACCCGCAACGATCCCGAGTTGCAGGCCGAGTTCCTCAAGTCACTGACCAAGGATGCCGGGCGACTGGTGGCGGATCCGGGGCCGAATTAAAGCCTAAAAGCATCGCGAGCAGGCTCGCTCCCACATTAGACCGCGTTCGTCTGAACAACTCGGTCAACTGTGGGAGCGAGCCTGCTCGCGATGAGGCCCTTAAATTCCCCCCCAAACTACCGCTCAAACAACTCCAGCTGCTCAAACCCGCCCCGCAAATCCTCCAGCCTTACCCCAATCCCCAACAACCGCACCGGTTTCCCGCCACGATTGAAGGCCTGTGTCAGCAGCAACTGATAACTCCCCAGATCCCGCCCTGCCCCGGCTTGCTCTAACGTGGTCTGGGTAAAATCATGAAATTTCACTTTGACGAACGGCTTACCCGGTCGATAGCTGCTGTCGATCCGTGCCATGCGGCCATTCAGGGACTCCAGTAACTCAGGCAATTTATCCAGACAACTCACCAGATCCGGCAGGTCCACGTCGTAGGTATTTTCGACGCTGATCGACTGCCGACGACTGTCGTTGTGCACCAGCCGCTCATCGATCCCACGGGCCAGGCTCCAGAGTCGCTCGCCGAAGCTGCCAAATTCTCGCACCAGCGCCAATTTGCTCCATTCGCGTAATTGCGAGCAATCGGCGATGCCGAGCTTGCCCAGTTTATCGGCGGTCACTTTGCCAACACCGTGCAGCTTGCTCACCGGCAAACCACTGACAAAATCTTCCACCTGATCCGGCGTGATCACGAACAAGCCGTTGGGCTTCTTCCAGTCACTGGCGATCTTGGCGAGAAACTTATTCGGCGCCACACCGGCCGACACGGTGATGTGCAACTGGTTGGACACCCGACGACGAATGTCCTGGGCGATTCGCGTGGCGCTGCCGCCGAAATGCGCGCTGTCCGACACGTCGAGGTACGCCTCATCCAGGGAAAGCGGTTCGATCAGGTCGGTGTAATCGCGAAAGATCGTGTGAATTTCCTTCGACGCTTCTCTATAGGCTTCCATGCGCGGCTTGACGATGGTCAGATCCGGGCACAGCTTCAAGGCATGCCCGGAAGACATGGCCGAGCGTACGCCATAAGCCCGCGCTTCATAGTTGCAGGTGGCAATCACCCCACGCCGATCCGCCGAGCCGCCCACCGCCAATGGCCTACCGGCCAGGCGCGGGTCGTCCCGCATCTCGATGGCGGCGTAGAAGCAGTCACAATCGACGTGGATGATTTTTCGCTGCGTCATATAAAAGCGGTGTTCATGGCGAAGAAATGAAGTATTGGTATGTCTTGCCGGCAGTATCTCACTGACACCTGTATATAGCACCAGTAGTCTGAATGTTCTTTTCAACTCGTAGGAAAAGCACCGGAGGAATTTATTTTCTCAATCGAAAGAGTTCCCTCGATAGAGTCGAAAGCCTTGCCCCGCCTGCGTTTCAGCCCGGTCGTCGACCCCTGTTTTCACCTAAGCGATTGAACAGGAACAGGTTTTACCGAGATTGAAGGTTGACAGCCCGGCGATCCTCTGTAGAATGCCGACACACAGACGCGGGATGGAGCAGTCTGGTAGCTCGTCGGGCTCATAACCCGAAGGTCGTCGGTTCAAATCCGGCTCCCGCAACCAAACATCGAAAAAGGCTACTCGAAAGAGTGGCCTTTTTTGTGCGCGCCCGTTTTATAAAAAATAGCGGTCGATGCCTCACGGCACAGAAAAAAGAAATCGTTCTGATTCCGAAACTTAGGTCTCCCCCGCGACCGTTCGCCGCTGATTCACGCTTATTTGATCTATCCTTGGATTAACGGTTGACACTCCGGCGTTCGCCTGTAGAATGCCGCCACACAGACGCGGGATGGAGCAGTCTGGTAGCTCGTCGGGCTCATAACCCGAAGGTCGTCGGTTCAAATCCGGCTCCCGCAACCAAACATCAAAAAAGGCTACTCGAAAGAGTGGCCTTTTTTGTATCTGTTGAAAAAGCCCTTTCGCAACAATGATCTGTCACTGTGCAGTGAGTCGTTCGGGATCGCCAGACTGTGAGTTCAAACCTGACTAAATCGCAGACAGAACCCTGTACGACTGATGACGCGCCATCGCCGACAGCCGGTGAGAGGCGTTAATATTTGTGATTATTTTTTTCTACAGGGATTGGTAACTTGGCCGGATACCCCCATCCTGTCGCGCACAATCCAAGAGGTGATTGATGCGCGCCAACTCGTCTGATCCACAAGACACCGTCACAGCGACACAACCGATCAAAGCCGAGCGTCTGCGCTTGCTGGATCGAATCAGCAAATACCGTCAACCCATCGGTCTGGCAGTCACGTTGCTGTTGTTCGCCATCGCGCTGATTGCCTGTCGTCACCTGCTCAGCGAACTCGATTTGTACGCGCTGCACGACTCGATCCTGGAGGTGCCGAAACCGGCCTTGCTGGGTGCGTTCGGTGCGACCGTCATCGGTTTCATCATTCTGCTGGGCTATGAATGGTCAGCCAGCCGTTATGCCGGCGCGACGCTGGCGCCGCGAATACTGGCACTGGGCGGTTTTACCGCCTTCGCTATCGGCAATGCCATCGGTCTTTCGCTGCTATCGGGCGGCTCGGTTCGCTACCGTTTATATGCACGTCATGGCGTGGGCGCTTCGGAAGTCGCGCATATGACGCTGTTTGCCAGCCTCTCGCTCGGTTGCGCCCTGCCGCCCCTGGCCGCCCTCGCCACGCTCAGCAACCTGCCTGCCGCCTCCGTGGCCCTGGGTTTCTCCCAGACCTTGCTGGGTGCGATTGCAGTGGCCGTGCTACTGCTCGCCACGGTATTGGCCATCGGTATCTATCGCCGTCGCCTGCCGGAACAGCCTTACCCGGACAACCTGCTGGTCAAGGTCGGCCGCCGCACCTTGCGCCTGCCAGGTCGTCGCCTGACCTTCCTGCAACTGGTCATCACTGCCCTAGACGTGGCCGCCGCCGCGACGGTGCTCTATCTGTTGCTGCCGGAAGCGCCACCCTTCGGTGCGTTCCTGCTGGTCTATCTATTGGCCCTGGCCGCTGGCGTGCTCAGCCATGTGCCGGGCGGTGTCGGGGTGTTCGAAGCGATTTTGCTGGCCGCCTTCGCCGACAAGCTCGGCGCCGCGCCACTGGCTGCCGCCCTGCTGCTCTACCGCCTGATCTACGTGGTGTTGCCACTGCTGGTGGCTTGCGTATTGCTGCTGATCAACGAAGGCCAGCGCCTGTTTCAAACGCGCCAGTCCCTGCGTGCCGCATCAGGTCTGGCCGCGCCGATTCTGGCGGTGCTGGTGTTCCTGTCCGGCGTGGTGCTGCTGTTTTCCGGCGTGACGCCGGAAATCGATACCCGCCTTGAACACATCGGCTTTCTGATCCCCCATCGCCTGGTCGACGCCTCGCACTTCGGCGCCAGCCTGGTGGGCGTTCTCTGCCTGCTGCTGGCTCAGGGGCTGCGTCGCCGCCTGTCGGCCGCATGGATGCTGACCACCATTCTGTTGTTGGTCGGCGCGGTGCTCTCTCTGCTCAAAGGGTTCGACTGGGAAGAGGCCTGCCTGATGACCCTGACGGCGAGCTTGCTGGGGGTTTTCCGGCGCTCGTTCTACCGCCCCAGTCGCCTGACCGAATTGCCGTTTTCGCCGCTGTATCTAGTGTCCAGCCTCTGCGTACTCGGCGCGTCGATCTGGCTGCTGCTGTTCGCCTATCAGGACGTTCCCTACAGCCATCAACTCTGGTGGCAGTTCACCCTTGACGCCGACGCCCCGCGGGGCCTGCGCTCGCTGCTCGGCGCCGCGGTCCTGCTGGTGGTGGTGTCGCTGACCTGGTTGCTGCGCACTGCGCGCCCGGTGATCCATCTGCCAACGCCCGATGAACTGGACCGCGCGGTAAAGGTTCTCATGGCCTCCTCCCAACCGGATGGCGGCCTGGCCCTGACCGGTGACAAGGCGCTACTGTTTCACCCCAACGACGAGGCGTTTCTGATGTACGCTCGCCGTGGCCGCAGCCTGGTGGCGCTGTATGACCCGATCGGCCCGACCCAGCAACGGGCGGAAATGATCTGGCAGTTCCGCGACCTGTGCGATATCCACCACGCCCGCCCTGTGTTTTATCAAGTGCGCGCCGAGAACCTGCCGTACTACATGGACATCGGCCTGAGCGCGATCAAGCTCGGCGAGGAAGCCCGGGTCGACCTCAAGCGTTTCGATCTCGAGGCCAAAGGCAAAGAGATGAAGGACCTGCGCTACACCTGGAACCGCGGCACCCGTGACGGCCTGTCGCTGGAGATCCATGAGCCAGGGCAAGCGCCGATGGACGAGCTCAAGGTGATTTCCGATGCCTGGCTGACCGGCAAGAACGTGCGCGAGAAAGGCTTCTCGCTCGGGCGTTTCAGTGATGACTACCTCAAGCACTTCCGTGTCGCGGTGATTCGTTTCGAAGGGCGCCCGGTGGCGTTCGCCAACCTGCTCGAGACCTACGGCCATGAACTGGCCAGCCTCGACCTGATGCGCGCGCACCCCGACGCGCCGAAGCTGACCATGGAGTTCATGATGGTCGGCCTGATTCAACATTATAAAAATCATGGATACGCGCGCTTCAGCCTGGGCATGGTGCCGTTGTCGGGGTTGCAACCCCGCCGAGGCGCGCCACTGACCCAGCGCCTGGGCTCGATGGTATTCCGCCGTGGTGAGCAGTTGTACAACTTCCAAGGTTTGCGCCGCTTCAAAGACAAGTTCCAGCCCGACTGGGAACCCCGTTATATGGCTGTGCCCGCCGGACTCGATCCGCTGGTGGCCCTGGCCGACACTGCTGCCCTGATTGCGGGCGGCTTGACTGGATTGGTGAAACGCTGATGATTCAACGCTCCCTGCGGTACGTACTGGCCACACTGGTAGTGCTGGCCCTGATTGTCGGTGGCGGTTACTGGTACCTCAAACGCCCGGCGCCAGAACCGACCCTCGAACTGCTGACGCCAGCCGATGGCGCCGCGATGACCCGCGTCATCCCCGGCACCACGCCGCGCGCCCAGGTGCTGGTGGCGGTCAATGAAGAGCAGAAGCTCAGCGACAAACAATTGATGACCCTGAGCCGCAGCGGCTCGGCGCAGATTGTTCAGGTGATTTTGCCCAAAGACTGCCTGCTGCAAAGCCGCGCATTGCAATCGGGTTTAAGAGAACTCAAAGGCCCGGCAACCCTGGTCAGCGGTATCGGCCCTGGCGCTGTACTGGCCTGGCGCTGGTTGTCCGAACAAAAGGACGACAAGACTCAGGCCATTTCGGTTGACCTGGCCCTGGAAAAACCCGGCTGCACTCACCTGCTGCCAAAAAGTGCCGCTCACGGCCACTGGCTGGTGGCCTGGAACGACAACCCGGACGACACCAGCGCCGGCTTCGTGCGCGACCAACCCAATGCCGAAACCAGCATCAGCGACTACGACATCAACCTGCCGCAAGTGCTGAACAACGAACTGCGCAAAATCCTCGTCGGCGGCGATAAAGCCGCTGGCGGCCTGCAGATCCCGGTGGTCGAAGTCCCGGCCGGTCAAGCCAAGGACACCGTCACCCTGTTCCTTTCCGGTGACGGCGGTTGGCGCGACCTGGACCGCGACGTGGCCGGCGAGATGGCGAAGATCGGTTACCCAGTGGTCGGCATCGACACCCTGCGCTACTACTGGCAGCACAAGAGCCCGGAGCAAAGCGCTCTGGACCTGACCGAACTGATGCAGCACTACCGGCAGAAATGGGGCACCAAGCGCTTCATCCTGACGGGCTACTCGTTCGGCGCGGACGTCCTGCCCGCCATCTACAACCGCCTGCCGGAAGCCGAGCAGCAGCGAGTCGATGCAATCATCCTGCTGGCCTTCGCCCGCACCGGCAGCTTCGAAATCGAAGTCGAAGGCTGGCTCGGCAACGCCGGCAAAGAAGCCGCCACCGGCCCGGAAATGGCCAAGCTGCCGCCTGCAAAAGTGGTGTGCATCTACGGCGAGGAAGAAGTCGACGAGAGCGGCTGCACCGACAAGACCGCCGTGGGCGAAGCGATGAAACTGCCTGGCGGCCATCACTTCGACGAGAACTACCCGAAACTGGCCCAGCGCCTGGTCGATGCCATCGAGAAGCGTCAAGCGAAGGCGGCGGCGCAGGAGTGATCTGAGCCGCGCTCACAAAAAAGCCCCCGCAGCCTTATGGTTGCGGGGGCTTTTTTTACATGTACAAACATGAGGCGCTACCCGCTAGCCGGACTTCATGTGGATGTTCTGTGTTTCCATGGCTAAAGCTGAACATCTATCCACGTTACGTCATCTTCAACACCGATAAAGTCGCTATCCGGTGCTGCCAGCAAGCTGCTTTGCTGCGACTCCGTTAACTCCGCCCAGAAGCCATCGGTTACGAACACCAGTCGCTCACCGACGGCCAATGGGTGAAAAACAAAGTCAGGGTCCGGGGTACGATTAACCTTCAGGCATCGGGTTATCCAGTTTCGAGCCGGATCTTGCGCCAGCTCACGGTGCGAACGATCGCGCCTCCAATTGGCCTTGCAGTGGGGCGGCGTAATCCACTCGATCGTGCCTGCCGGTGTCACTACACCACACGAACAGTCACCCTCATACGCAAGCGTGAGCTTCCCATGAGCAGCGAAACCGATCAGGTAACACGTGGCCCCAGTCTGGTCCGCAAACAAAACGGAGTGAAGCTCGGCCAGCACTGAACCAAGTACCCGCTCAACTGCTCCGTACTCAGTGATATCGCCCTCCCGATCCATGTGTTTCGGGCAGGCCGCTAAAACACCTTTTACGAAGCATTCAGCCAGCTGACCACTGCCGGGCTTCGACGTACCGTCCGTAATGACGAATAGCCCTCTGTCGCCATCGCAGAGAACTCCAGCACAGTCATGATTGGCTTTCCTAGTCCGACCTATTACTGATCTGGTGCCGTATCTCATGCGTTGCCCAGGTCCTTCATGCGCTTGTGAATGATTCGCCCTCTGCCCGGATTAGCCTGCACCGAGCCCGAGCTTTCAATCACGTAGTCGATACCCCTGAGCACCGTGAGTTCTCGAATTCCAGTCGTGATGAATTCTTTGAGTTCAGACTCAGCTTGGCGAACTTCTTCCAAAAGCTCTGTACGACCATCAATCAAGATGATTATGTCTTCGACGTCTTTGTGGTAGGGGTCGCCCTCACCACGACCGCTAAAGGCCTCTAGTTTCGTCGCAAGAAAGTAGGTCGGTTTAAATATCTGGATTACGGTACCGCTGGGCAACGTAAATTTATCGGCCCTCGCCAGCCCCTCCACGAACCAACGGTTGGCATATCCGAGAACTTCGGGATCAGAAGGCATCACGTCAACGACGACGTCGTTGAAGCGGAAACGACAGTTGACTTCATCCTCACCGGTGATCTTGAAGCTCTTGGCCGCCAGCCGTTCTATGAGGTGTTGCCAAGCGCTAATGCCTGCCAGCTCGATCACCAAGTCAACATCATCGGTGAAACGGATATCGTCCAGCACAGCAGTATCAGTAACCAGCATGGCCGTGGTGCAACCACCGACAAAGGCAACCTCTGCGAGAAACGCCTCCCCCAAGCCGTCTGCAACAAATTCTATGAGCTCATAGTTGTGATCCGCGTTTGATGACATGTTATTTCAGCCCCATCCCTGCTTTTAGAATGTTAACCGCCACACCACACTCTCGCGGGCCACCAAGACGGATCGCATCAGCAAGCGCAAGATAGTGATAAAGGATTCTGTCCCTCTTCACCGCCTCCGGCACCGTCTTGTAGAGCGGCTCTATCGCCTGACCACGCTCAGTTCCGAGAGCATCGGGCCAAACCGGAATCAACCCGCCAGCACTCTTGATGCTTTTGGACAGGGCTGGCGCTGCGAAGCCTGTTGGAATACCGCGAACCATCGCGCCCGGCTTCACGGGGAAAAAGTATTTCAGAGCGTGCTCGGTGATTTTCAGCAGCTCTCGCCGATTAACTTTCGGAAGGCCGGTGTCGTAGTCATTGGTGAGCATTCCGGACTCACGACACCTGGCTATAGAGTTTGAAATCTCGCTTTTGCTTAGCCCAAGGGACGCAGACAACGCACGCAACGAGTAACCTTCACTCCAACTCGCCAGCAGCGGAGAAGATACCGGCTCCAGCCACCCTTCCCACCCATGCTCATCACCCAAGGGTGAGTCGAATTCCTGGCGGTGGAATACAGTGTCTTCATCATCAGCGGGGTAGGTGACTAGCGGCGGCCCCACTCGCCCCCCAACCGTCATTCGACTTAGCTGCTGGGGCTTCAACAATTCCTCAACCATGTTCGAATTCGACTCAAACTCCATCTTCCCAAAAAGATTTTCTTCCTGGGCGTGCAGGCTGGCCATCTTGAACAAAAGCAAAATGTCTTGACTCTTCATGAAGCTAAAAACTCCAAGTGTCCACATTCCATGAAACGTGGACACTTGTCTCATTGGAAATATCGAGCCGTCAAGTCCTTTCGATATTTATCAGTTTTCACTGGGAAACCTGCAGATCGTCTGCCAATTCGCGAACAGGTGGGATAGTGACAATTCCGGTTTCACTCGTCTGCTGCAACAAAGCAAAAACTCCAGCGACTTGTAAAATCCCTCACCGCGTTTAGTTTCGTTTACTTAAGGTGTCGCAATATCGGATGACGGACGCAGACCTTGTAGGCAAACTCCGAATCTCGCGTTTGGGCACTTTGCCGCCTTGTTGCACTTTTCTTCGACGGGATACTCTCCGGACGTCGCTGACCATTCAGCGATCGGGCTTGGAAACCCGTCGGATACTAGCCGCAACAGCGCCCCGTCATGATTGCATGCGTTTTGTGATCATGAGTTATGGCAGCTGTGCGTGGGACGTCCTCGGGCGTGCCGGTTCCTAGTTCCCGGTTTTCCAACCTGCGTACAGCTGTCACCCATTCGCTTGGAAACGAATGTGTCAGCTCCTCGACTAGGATTTTGACTATGACTAAAATTGATTCGTCCGCGATTTCAGAACTAAAAACCATCGGCTTCACCCCGCTCATCTACTGCTCGGATCAGGCGTTGTTCAACGTCCGCGCCGGCGTCCCCATCGTTGATGCATTGTCACAAGCCTCCGATCTGCTGTTCCTCGCCAAATCATTTTCCGAGGATGCCGCCTACGCAAAAGACACTGACCGCCACGCCTGGGCCGCGCATTATCTGACGGCGATGGGTAAGGCGGTGATTGATGATGTAGTGAAGGTGCTGACCCCGCGACCTGCTCGGACAATGACTGAATCTGAAGAAGAGCTGCCTGAAAGCAAGTAAAGGTGCCAACACCGCAGATCCCCTATGGGAGCGAGCCTGCTCGCGATGAGGCCATTACATTCAACATCTGCGTTGGCTGACAGGTCCTCATCGCGAGCAGGCTCGCTCCCACAGGGGATTGTCAGTGGACTCAAGTCATCGACCACAAAAAAGCCCCCGCTACCTTCATGGCAACGGGGGCTTTTTCATGGGGGCTTACATCTCGACCTGGGTACCCAGTTCAATCACCCGATTCAACGGCAGGTTGAAGAAGCGCAGATTACCGTTGGCATTCTTCAGCATGAAGGCGAACAACGCCTCTCGCCAGCGGGCCATGCCTTCGAGCTTGGAGGCGATGACCGTCTCGCGGCTGAGGAAGTAAGTGGTGCGCATCGGGCTGAAGTCCAGGTCGTCGAGATGACACAGCTTCAGCGCTTGCGGCACATCCGGCTCGTCGATGAAGCCGAAATGCAGGATCACCCGGAAGAACCCTTCGCCGTAGGAATCGACCGCGAAACGCCGTTGCGGCGGGACGCGCGGGATGTCTTCGTACACCACCGTCAGCAACACCACTTGCTCATGCAGCACCTGGTTATGCAGCAAGTTGTGCAACAGCGCGTGAGGCACCGCGTCCGGGCGAGCGGTAAGGAACACAGCCGTGCCCTGGACCCGATGCGGCGGTTGCACGCGGATACTGCTGATGAAGATCGGCAGCGGTAGCCCGCCCTCGTCCAGACGATCGACCAGCAGCTCTTTACCGCGCTTCCAGGTGGTCATCAGGATAAACAGCACGATCCCCGCCAGAACCGGAAAGGCACCACCCTGAATGATCTTCGGCACGTTGGCGGCGAAGAACAGCCCGTCCACCAACAAGAAGCCGATCAATATCGGCACCGTCAGCACCGGCGGCCATTTCCAAAGCAGCAGCATCACCGCCGACACCAGAATGCTGGTGATCAGCATGGTCCCGGTCACGGCGACACCGTAGGCCGAGGCCAGCGCACCGGAAGACTCAAACCCCAGCACCAGCAAAATCACCCCGACCATCAGCGCCCAATTCACTGCACCAATGTAAATCTGCCCCTGTTCGGCACTGGAGGTGTGCTGAATGCGCATGCGCGGGATGTAGCCCAACTGAATCGCCTGACGGGTCAACGAGAACGCACCGGAGATCACCGCTTGCGAGGCGATGACGGTGGCCAGCGTCGACAGGATCACCAGAGGAATCAACGCCCAGCCTGGCGCCAACAGGTAAAACGGGTTACGTGCAGCTTCCGGGTCTTCCAGCAACAAGGCGCCCTGACCGAAGTAGTTCAGCACCAACGCCGGCAGCACCAGCGCGAACCAGGCACGAGCGATCGGCTTACGGCCGAAGTGGCCCATGTCTGCATAAAGCGCTTCGGCACCGGTCAAGGCCAGCACGACCGCGCCGAGAATCGCCACCCCCATGCCCGGATGCACAATGAAGAAACGCACACCCCACACCGGATTGAGTGCATTGAGTACTTCAGGATGTTTGATGATCCCGCTGATGCCGAGTACACCCAGCACCACAAACCACGACACCATCACCGGGCCAAACAGCTTGCCGATGCGGTCCGTGCCGTGTTTCTGGATCAGGAACAACCCCACCAACACGATCAGCGACAATGGTACGACCCAGCGCTCCAGCCCCTCGAACGCCAGTTCCAGCCCTTCCACCGCCGATAGAACGGAAATGGCTGGGGTGATCATGCTATCGCCATAAAACAGCGCAGCACCGATCAATCCCAGAATCACCAATAGCGCGCGCAACTTCGGATAAGGCGTCGAAGCACGACGAGCCAGTGCCGTCAGCGCCATGATCCCGCCTTCACCCTGATTGTCGGCGCGAAGAATGAACAGCACATATTTAATCGAAACGACCCAGATCAGCGACCAGAAGATCAGTGCCAGAATCCCGAATACTCCGTCATGGTTGACCGGAACCCCATAATGCCCGGCAAAAACCTCTTTGAGGGTGTACAGCGGGCTCGTGCCGATATCGCCGTAAACCACCCCGACCGCCGCGACCAGCATGCTGATCGGCTTCGCCGCCGAATGCCCGCCGGCTATCGCCTGACTACTTGCCTGCCCCATCCATCACTCCTACTACTCAGACCCGGACTTCATCGAAGAAGCACTATGCTTTGTCGTGCAGCATGCACTTTTTTACTTGTCGTTACAGACCTTTTATTGACTGCAAAAATCGGTAAAGCGTAACGGCGCGAAGCATAACGCAGCACTCGTCGTATTTCCCTGCATAAAGCTGGTCAAGTGCGCTGCCCATCGTTAGAATTGCGCACTTTTTGACCAGAGGGTGCAAGATAGCGCCCGTCTGTCGCCTTGCCGTCTTCGGCTGGAGGCGTCACAAATACCGAGGTTAGACATGTCCACCACTCCTGCGCCGGCCAATCCAAAGGTTGGCTTCGTATCCCTGGGTTGCCCGAAAGCACTGGTCGACTCCGAGCGCATCCTTACCCAACTGCGCATGGAAGGCTATGACGTTGTGTCCACTTATCAGGACGCCGACGTCGTGGTAGTCAACACCTGCGGCTTCATCGACTCGGCCAAGGCCGAGTCCCTGGAAGTGATCGGCGAAGCCATCAAGGAAAACGGCAAGGTCATCGTGACCGGCTGCATGGGTGTCGAAGAAGGCAATATCCGCAACGTGCACCCAAGTGTGCTGGCGGTGACCGGTCCGCAGCAGTACGAGCAAGTGGTCAACGCCGTGCACGACGTCGTGCCGCCGCGTCAGGATCACAACCCGCTGATCGACCTGGTGCCGCCCCAAGGGATCAAACTGACCCCGCGCCACTACGCCTACCTGAAGATTTCCGAAGGCTGCAACCATAGCTGCAGCTTCTGCATCATCCCGTCGATGCGCGGCAAACTGGTCAGCCGCCCGGTCGGTGACGTGCTCGACGAGGCCCAGCGCCTGGTCAAGTCCGGCGTCAAAGAGCTGTTGGTGATTTCCCAGGACACCAGCGCCTACGGCGTCGACGTGAAATACCGCACTGGTTTCTGGAACGGCGCGCCGGTGAAAACCCGCATGACCGAACTCTGCGAAGCCCTGAGCACCCTCGGCGTCTGGGTGCGCCTGCACTACGTTTACCCGTACCCGCACGTCGACGAGCTGATCCCGCTGATGGCCGCCGGGAAAATCCTGCCGTACCTGGACATCCCGTTCCAGCACGCCAGCCCGAAAGTCCTCAAAGCCATGAAACGCCCGGCCTTCGAAGACAAGACCCTGGCGCGGATCAAGAACTGGCGCGAGATCTGCCCGGACCTGATCATCCGTTCGACCTTCATCGTCGGCTTCCCCGGCGAAACCGAAGAAGACTTCCAGTACCTGCTGAACTGGCTGACCGAAGCCCAGCTCGACCGCGTCGGCTGCTTCCAGTACTCGCCGGTTGAAGGCGCACCGGCCAACGATCTGGACCTGGAAATCGTTCCGGACGACGTCAAGCAAGACCGCTGGGAGCGCTTCATGGCGCACCAGCAGGCCATCAGCTCGGCGCGCCTGCAAATGCGCATCGGCCGTGAGATCGAAGTGCTGGTCGATGAAGTCGACGAGCAAGGCGCAGTCGGCCGTTGCTTCTTCGATGCCCCGGAAATCGACGGCAACGTGTTCATCGACAACGGCAGCAACCTGAAGCCAGGCGACAAAGTCTGGTGCAAAGTGACTGACGCCGACGAATACGACCTGTGGGCTGAACAGATCTAAACGCAAAAATACAAAAAGCCCCGCCCTCTTGAAGAGATGCGGGGCTTTTTTACGTCTATCGTTTTGTGGGAGAAAAAGCTCGCAGCATTACGGAAACGGCTCTTAACAGAAGGAGCAAGCGGCCATGCGCCAACATTCGGTCATTCACACACCGAAACAGAGCGACTACGAAGAACTCACCCAAGTGTGGGAAGCCTCGGTGCGCGCTACCCATGACTTTCTGCCCGACACCTATATCGAACTGCTGAAGAACCTGGTGCTGACCCGCTACCTCGACGCCGTCATGCTGATCTGCACCAAAGACTCGCGCCAGCGCATTACCGGGTTCGCCGGCATCGCGGCGGGCAAGATCGAAATGCTCTTCATCGATCCAGACCACCGTGGCAAGGGCCTGGGCAAGCAATTGCTGCGCTATGCCCTGGAACACCTGAACGCCGATGAGCTGGACGTCAACGAGCAGAACCCGCAGGCCCTGGGCTTTTACTTCAAGCAAGGCTTCGAAGTGATCGGTCGCTCCGAGCATGACGGCATGGGCCAGCCCTATCCGTTGCTGCACATGCGTTTGCGTCAGGCGCAACAACGTACGCGCAGCGGCTGACACAACATGAAACCCTTGTGGGAGCGCGCCTGCTCGCGAAAGCGGCCTATCAATCGACATTGATGTTGAAGCTCATGACGCTTTCGCGAGCAGGCTCGCTCCCACATTAAAAGCACATGAGGCAAATGGACCCGCGATTAACCGGCGCCAGGCAGGTACAATGCCCACCCCTTTTTTGTTACGGCCCTGTCATGACTGACCCGATTCGTCTCTCCAAACGCCTCATCGAACTCGTCGGCTGCTCCCGTCGGGAGGCTGAGCTGTTCATCGAGGGCGGCTGGGTCACCGTGGACGGTGAAGTCATCGACGAGCCGCAGTTCAAGGTCGACACCCAGAAAGTCGAACTTGATCCCGAAGCCAAGGCCACCGCACCAGAGCCGGTGACCATCCTGATGAATGTCCCTGTGGGCATGGACGCGGAAACGGCCATGGCGACCCTCAGCGCCGCGACCCTGAGCGAAGAACACCGCTATGGCAAACGTCCGCTCAAGGGCCACTTCCTGCGCCTGACCGCCAGCGCCGACCTGCAGGCCAACGCCAGCGGTCTGCTGGTGTTCACCCAGGACTGGAAGATCCTGCGCA
The DNA here is from genome assembly GCF_963970905.1 of Pseudomonas sp. EL_65y_Pfl2_R96. NCBI lineage: Bacteria > Pseudomonadati > Pseudomonadota > Gammaproteobacteria > Pseudomonadales > Pseudomonadaceae > Pseudomonas > Pseudomonas sp. EL_65y_Pfl2_R96. The sequence continues at coordinate 539,063 of NZ_CAXAQH010000001.1, forward strand.
AGCTCACCGCCGACGCCAGCAAAATCGAGCAGGAATATGTGGTCGAAGTTGAAGGCGACATGGTGGCTCACGGTCTCAACCGCCTGAACCACGGCCTGACCTACAAGGGCAAGGAACTGCCGCCGGTCAAAGCCAGCTGGCAAAACGAAAACCGTCTGCGCTTTGCCATGAAGAACCCACAACCGGGTGTGATTGCCCTGTTCTGCCAGGCCGTCGGCCTCAAGGTCGTCGCCATCCGCCGCATCCGCATCGGCGGCGTGTCCATCGGCAAAGTGCCCGCCGGGCAATGGCGCTACCTGTCCGGCAAAGAGAAGTTCTAAGACTTTTCCCGCCGCCACACATTTCGGCGCTGCAGCTTTATGCGGCGCCCACAGCGAACTATCAGGACTGCACACATGATTCATAACGACGTACTGCGCAGCGTGCGCTACATGCTCGACATCAGCGACAAGAAAGTCATCGAGATCATCAAGCTCGGCGGCATGGACGTGTCCATGGAAGACCTGCTGACGTACCTCGACAAGAAAGAGGAAGACGAGGAAGGCTTCGTACGCTGCCCGGACGAGGTCATGGCGCATTTCCTCGACGGTCTGGTGATCTTCAAGCGCGGCAAAGACGAAAGCCGTCCACCGCAGCCGATCGAAGTGCCGGTGACCAACAACATCATCCTGAAGAAATTGCGCGTGGCCTTCGAGTTGAAGGAAGACGACATGCACGCCATCCTCAAGGCCGCCGAGTTCCCGGTATCCAAGCCTGAGCTGAGCGCGCTGTTCCGCAAATTCGGCCACACCAACTACCGCCCGTGCGGCGACCAGTTGCTGCGCAACTTCCTCAAGGGCCTGACCCTGCGCGTGCGCCCGCAATAACGTGCGAGACGGATCTGATCTGTGAACGCTGTGTAGGAACTGTCGCGGATCCTGGCGCGGGAGCTGGTGAGCCAGCACATCAACGTCAACGTGATTGCGCCGGGACGCTTCCCGAGCAAGATGACTCAGCACATTGGCAACGATGAGCAGGCACTGGCCGAGGACACAGCGTTGATTCCGATGAAGCGCTGGGGGCGGGAGGAAGAGATGGCGGCGTTGGCGATCAGTCTGGCGAGTACGGCCGGGGCGTATATGACCGGGAATGTCATTCCTTTGGACGGCGGGTTTAGTCTCTGAGATTGGTGGCGCGTCCATCGCGAGCAGGCTCGCTCCCACAGAGGCCCGCTGTGACCACAACATTTGTGCCCGCCGCAAATCAAATGTGGGAGCGAGCCTGCTCGCGATGGCGGACTGACAAGCGCCACCGATCTCGCGACCGCTCGGGTTATCATGCCGCCCTAATCCCCCGCCTTGACCCCAGACCATGACCTACAGCGTTTCCCCCATCGGCTTCGTGCGCTCCTGTTTCAAGGAGAAGTTCGCCATTCCGCGCCAACCGCAACTGGCCCCGGCCGCTCGGGGCGTGCTGGAACTGGTGGCGCCGTTCGATCAGGGTGATGCGGTGCAGGGGCTGGAGCAGGTCAGCCATGTCTGGCTGTTGTTCCTGTTCCATCAGGCCCTGGAAGAAAAGCCACGCCTGAAAGTCCGCCCTCCGCGCCTGGGCGGCAACAAATCCATGGGCGTGTTCGCCACCCGCGCGACGCACCGCCCCAATGGCATCGGTCAATCGGTGGTCAAACTGGACAAGGTCGAAGCCAATCGGCTGTGGATCTCCGGCATCGACTTGCTGGACGGCACGCCGGTTCTCGACATCAAACCTTACGTGCCCTACGCCGACATCATCGACACAGCGTCCAACAGCATCGCCAGCACCCCGCCACCGTTGATTCCCGTGCAGTGGACGGACTCAGCGCTGCAACAGGCTCACAGCCACGCTCAGCGCCTTGAAGAGCCCTTGGTCGAGCTGATCGAGCAATGCCTGGCACAAGACCCACGCCCGGCCTACCAGATTCCTGCGCCTGAGCGGGAATACGGCGCGCAGTTCTGGGATGTGGATGTGCGCTGGCATTACCCCACGCCTGACCTGATCCGCGTCCTTGAAGTCATTCCCGTCTCCAACGCGTAGGAGCAGCCTCGTTTCACTCGACAGCTCCTACAAGGTTTGTGTCCGGCATAAAAAAGCCCCCATTGCCTTCACAGGCAATGGGGGCTTTTCAGTGATGCGGTGTTCTTACTTCTCGACGAACGCACGCTCGATCAGGTAATCACCCGGCTCGCGCATCCGTGGCGAAACTTTCAGGCCGAAGCTGTTCAACACTTCGCTGGTTTCGTCGAGCATGCTCGGGCTGCCGCACAGCATGGCGCGGTCGTCCTGCGGGTTGATCGGTGGCAGACCGATGTCGCTGAACAGCTTGCCGCTGCGCATCAGGTCGGTCAGGCGGCCTTCGTTTTCGAACGGCTCGCGGGTCACGGTCGGGTAGTAGATCAACTTGTCACGCAGGGCCTCGCCGAAGAACTCGTTCTGCGGCAGGTGCTCGGTGATGAATTCGCGGTAAGCGACTTCATTGACGTAACGCACGCCGTGGCACAGGATCACTTTTTCGAAACGCTCGTAGGTTTCCGGGTCCTGGATGACGCTCATGAACGGCGCCAGACCGGTACCGGTGCTGAGCAGGTACAGATGTTTGCCAGGCTTCAAGTCGTCCAGCACCAGCGTACCGGTAGGCTTCTTGCTGATGATGATCTCGTCGCCTTCCTTCAGATGCTGCAACTGGGAAGTCAGCGGGCCATCAGGCACCTTGATGCTGAAGAACTCGAGATGCTCTTCCCAGTTCGGGCTGGCAATCGAGTAAGCGCGCATAAGCGGCCGGCCGTTGGGTTGTTGCAGGCCGATCATCACGAACTGACCGTTCTCGAAGCGCAGGCCCGGATCGCGGGTGCACTTGAAGCTGAACAGAGTGTCGTTCCAGTGGTGAACACTGAGGACACGCTCGTGGTTCATGTTGCTCATGTACGTGGGACTCCTGGGAGATTTTGTCTGCGCATGCTCTGCGCCTGCTCTGCGAAAGATGAGCTGTTGTGCGCAATTGCATCGCATTCTAATGGCAGCGACAATATCTGTTAAATGGATTATTAAGATAAGGGTTATCGGTTATATCGATATGCGATTTACTCTCCGTCAACTTCAAGTATTCGTCGCCGTCGCTCAGCAGGAAAGCGTATCCCGTGCCGCGGGTCTGCTCAACCTCTCACAATCGGCGGCGAGCACCTCGATCACCGAGCTAGAGCGCCAGTGCAGCTGCCAGCTGTTCGACCGCGCCGGCAAACGGCTGAGCCTCAACGCCCTCGGCAAACAGCTGTTGCCACAAGCGGTGGCCCTGCTCGATCAGGCCAAGGAAATCGAAGACCTGCTCAATGGCAAATCCGGTTTCGGCTCCCTGGCGGTCGGCGCGACCCTGACCATCGGCAATTACCTGGCGACCTTGCTGATCGGCAGCTTCATGCAGCGTCACCCGGAAAGCCAAGTGAAGCTGCATGTGCAGAACACCGCCAACATCGTGCAACAGGTGGCTCACTATGAAATTGATCTGGGTCTGATCGAAGGCGACTGCAGCCATCCGGACATCGAAGTGCAGAGCTGGGTCGAAGATGAGCTGGTGGTGTTCTGCGCGCCCCAGCATCCGCTGGCCAAACGCGGCACAGCCACCATGGAGGCGCTGAGCCACGAAGCCTGGATCTTGCGTGAACAAGGCTCGGGCACACGGCTGACGTTCGACCAGGCCATGCGTCACCACCGTAGCGCGCTGAACATTCGCCTGGAGCTGGAACACACCGAAGCGATCAAGCGCGCGGTGGAGTCAGGTTTGGGGATTGGCTGCATTTCGCGCCTGGCGCTGCGCGATGCGTTCCGTCGCGGCAGCCTGGTGCCGGTGGAAACACCGGATCTGGACCTGGCGCGACAGTTCTATTTCATCTGGCACAAACAGAAATATCAGACATCGGCGATGCGCGAATTCCTCGACTTGTGCCGCGCGTTCACCGCCGGGGTTCAGCGCAGCGACGAGATCGTCCTGCCCACCATCGCTTAAAGCAGGATCACCGCCCACACCAGGGCGATCATGCTCAACGCCACCAATTGAGCAGCGCTGCCCATGTCCTTGGCGTTCTTGGACAGCGGGTGCAACTCGAGGGAAATACGGTCGATGGCCGCTTCCACCGCCGAGTTGAGCAATTCGACGATCAGCGCCAACAGGCAGACTGCAATCAGCAGCGCCTGCTCGACACGACTGACATTCAGGAAAAACGACAGCGGAATCAGGATGGCATTGAGCAACACCAGTTGGCGAAAGGCCGCTTCACCGGTGAAGGCCGCGCGCAGGCCGTCCAGGGAGTAACCGGAGGCGTTGAGGATGCGTTTTAGGCCGGTCTGGCCTTTGAAAGGTGACATAGAGTAAGCAACTGACCAAAAAGGAGTGGGAAAGCTAGATGAAGCAAAGTCAAAAAAGCGTGAATACGTAGTGCTTTAGTGACTCGGAATTGACTCAAGTTGTTGCAGGAGCAGCGCCGCCTGAGTCCGGGTCCGCACATTCAACTTACGGAAAATCGCTGTGACGTGGGCCTTGATCGTCGCTTCGGAAACGCTCAATTCGTAAGCAATCTGCTTGTTCAGCAAACCTTCACAGACCATGGTCAACACCCGGAACTGCTGGGGTGTCAGGCTGGCAAGGCCTTCGCTGGCAGCCTTGGCTTCGTCGGAAACGCTGACCGCTTCGAAGGCCTGGGGCGGCCAGAATACGTCGCCATCGAGCACCGCGCGCACCGCTTTCTGAATGACGCTCAGGTCACTGGACTTGGGAATGAAGCCACTGGCGCCGAACTCACGGGATTTCACCATGATCGACGCTTCTTCCTGAGCCGACACCATCACCACCGGAATCTGCGGGTACTGCCCACGCAACAGCACCAATCCGGAAAAACCGTAAGCCCCCGGCATGTTCAGGTCCAGCAACACCAGATCCCAGTCGGCCTTCTCGTCAAGACGGGTTTCCAGTTCGGCAATGCTCGCCACCTCCACCAGGCGGACATCCGGGCCCAGGCCCAGGGTCAACGCTTGATGCAAGGCACTACGAAAAAGAGGGTGATCATCGGCAATCAGGATTTCGTATGTGGCCATTTTTCAAATGATCCTGTTTTTCATGGGACGCCCGATGCATTCAGGCCTCGCCAAAACGGCGCCAAGCATGCCCAGCGAAGCCGGGGTGGTCAAGTTGCATGGCGCTGCCAACGAACCTCGTTCTTTGCAGTATGGGCGACGTTCAGCAGACCACGGGCGCCGTGTGCTGCACGAAGGGCATCAACTCGGCGTGGGCCGGTGTTTCAACATTCATATCCAGCTGATGTTTAGCGTCCAGGTAATGCTGGCTGAACACATCAAAATAGGCGTCCAGTGCCGAGGCAGCGTCGGTATCGCCGGCAAGATCCAGGCACAGCGCTGCCACTTCGGCCGTGCACAGGTGCTCGCTGCGCGTGGACCTGCGCAATCGGTAGCGTGAAAGCTTCTCGGGGAGCAGGCTCAGAATCGGCAACGCATCGAAATAGGGGCTTTTACGGAAAATCTTCCGGGCTTCGGTCCAGGTGGCGTCCAGCAGAATGAACAGCGGGCGCTTGGTGCTATCGACCGCGACGCTGTGGGTGACTCGCTCGGGCTCGACGTATTCCCCCGGAAACACCAGATACGGCTGCCATTGCGGGTCGGCCAACAGCGCCAGCAGTTGTTCATCGACCTCGGTACGCGACCAGATGAACGCATGGTTGTCGCGCACCACATCGGCAATCAGCCAACCGGTGTTGCTCGGTTTGAACACTTCTTTGTTGGTCATGATCAGGCACACGCCGCTGCGGGTGTCGACCTGCGGGCGCCAGGCGCACAGGCAGTGGCTCTCGATCACGCGACAGGCGCGGCAACGGGTTGCCCGCCAGCCACGGGCCTGAATCGGCTTGATGCCCGCCTCTTCGCGCTCGTCGCGCAAGCGGGCTACGGCGTTCTTCGCAAAGTGCATAGGGGTTTGACTCATCGCAGGCAACGCCGACGGCTAAGGAAAATCGACACAAAAAACACTCGGCAAGGCAAAAAGTGCCGGCAGTTTACCAGAGGGTTCGGCGCAAGCCTGTACCGTCCGGGCCACCTCCCCTATAATTCGCCGCCACTGAACGCACAGTCACGTGACGGGTCGAACCACCAGTCACTGAACCAGGAGAGTTTCATGCTGCGCCTTATCGTTCCCACCGCTGCCGTTTTGCTGGCGTCGTCCTTCAGCGCTCAGGCTGCGTCCTTGAGTGAGCAGAATCTGAACAGAGAGCTGCGAAACGTCGCCGCACAAAGCAGTGTTGGCACTCCACGGGCGATCAACGAAGACATTCTTGATCAGGGCTACACTGCCGAAGGCAACGTGCTGATCAACCACTTGAGCGTGCAAAGCAGCCACGCCGAAAAAATGCGCGCCGATCCGAAAGCGGTGTACTTCCAGCTTGGCGCCTCCGTCTGCAGAAACGAAGGGTTCCGCAAGCTGATGGCCAAGGGCGCGATCATGCGCTACGACTTCACCGAGGTGAAGACCAACCGCCCGGTCGGCTCCGCAAGCTTCCAGGAATCGGACTGCCCGAAAGCGACTCCACCGAAGAAGAAGTAATCACCTGGAATTGGCGCGCCGCTGTTCATCCTCGGCGCGCAGTTCTGCCAACAGCGCCTGCAAGTAGCGCGAACGCCGGTCCCCGCCCTCCAGACGTCGGCAGCACTCTTCTTCGAGACTCAAATGGTGGGCCTCGGCCGATGCTTTCAGTAATCGATACAGTTGCGCATCGATCTCCAGAGTGACTCTGGGCATGGTTTCCCGCCTCCCTGCACGCATTGATCACTGTTGACCACGCGATAAATCCCTGAATTGCTAGAACGTTGCGTCCTGCCATTGACGCAAAGTTGTCGTGTCACGCCTGTCACTTAGTAAATCAGAGCGCAGGACATACGGCTTGCGTTCAGACGAGCGGTGAGAGCACCTTGCAAATCGTCAATAAGCGGTTGCCAGGAAAGACTTTGCGGCGCAATGATCAAGCCAGCGAAAATCGTTGCGAGGGTCTAAATTCAAAGTGTTCACGTTGATTTTTTTCAGGGCAGAAAAGGGGCTGCCCATTGCAGGTCTTATTGTGCGAACGTTTCTTTCATTCAAGGGATAAACAGAGCCCGTATGGATGGCTCGATTGCAACCGAGTCAGATGGAGCGCCCAGGCATGGGCTTGGGCAGACAGCGACACAAGGGGTGTCGCGGCACCGGCGATTGTTTGGTCGGGCCGAGGGTTCTGTGCAGAAGGAGAAGTTGAATGCCTTACCAACCGAATGACCTCCTGAGCCGTCATTTTCAAGAAAGCGGCCACGACCTCACCAGCAAGGTCGAAGAACAACTCAACCTGGTTTCACCCAACAGCCCCAACATCCCGATTTACCGCGACATGATCCTGACCGTGCTGCGCATGGCCCAGGAAGATCACAACCGCTGGAATGCCAAGATCACCCTGCAAACCCTGCGCGAACTCGAGCATGCCTTCCGTGTGTTGGAGCAGTTCAAGGGGCGACGCAAAGTCACTGTTTTCGGCTCGGCCCGCACCCCCATAGAACACCCGTTGTATGGTCTGGCCCGTGAATTGGGCGCCGCTCTGGCGCGCTCGGACATGATGGTCATCACCGGTGCCGGTGGCGGCATCATGGCGGCGGCCCATGAGGGTGCCGGCCTGGAACACAGCCTGGGATTCAATATCACCCTGCCCTTCGAGCAACACGCCAATCCCACGGTCAATGGCACCGCCAACCTGCTGCCCTTCCACTTTTTCTTTACCCGCAAGCTGTTCTTCGTCAAGGAAGCCGACGCACTGGTCCTGTGCCCAGGCGGTTTTGGCACGCTGGATGAAGCGCTGGAAGTACTGACCCTGATCCAGACCGGCAAAAGCCCGCTGGTACCCGTGGTGCTACTGGATGCGCCGGGCGGCACGTTCTGGCAAGGCGCGCTGGATTTCATTCACCATCAACTGGAGGAAAATCGCTACATCCTGCCGAGCGACATGAAGCTGTTGAGCATGGTCTACAGTGCCGAAGAAGCGGTGGAGCAGATCAACCAGTTTTACAGCAACTTCCACTCCAGCCGCTGGCTCAAGCATCAGTTCGTGATTCGTATGAACCACAAGCTCAGCGACCCGGCACTCGAACATATGCAGCAAGCATTCGCCGACCTGTGCCTGAGCGATCATTTCCATCAACACACCTACAGCGGCGAGGAGCACGACGAAGCGCAGTTCAGCCATCTGGCGCGACTGTCCTTCACCTTCAACGCCCGTGATCACGGCCGTCTGCGGGAATTGGTGGATTACATCAACCTGCCGGAAAACTGGGCCCAGTCCAAACCCCAGGCGCAACAACGCACACGGAAACCGTCCAAGGTAACGTGAGGCAAAAAAAAACGGCCCGCTATCGAAATAGCGAGCCGCTTCAGTCAATCGTCCATCCCTCGGCCGCTGAACAAGCGGCTGATCATTTCCATGGAATATCCCCGATAACTCAGGAACCTGCCCTGCTTGGCGCGTTCCCGGGCGTCTATCGGTAAATGCCCGGCAAACTTGCGGCGCCAGGTGTCTTCCAGTTGTTCCTGCCAGTCGATACCACTCTCGCGTAAAGCCAGTTCGATGTCGGTGCGTTGCAGGCCGCGCTGGCTCAACTCTTCGCGAATTCGCAAAGGGCCATAGCCGGAACGAGCACGGTAGGAAACGAAGCTTTCGAGGTAACGGGATTCGGACAACAGGCCCTCTTCCGTCAAGCGGTCGAGTGCTGTGTCGATCATTTCAGGGAGGGCGCCGCGCTGACGCAGTTTACGCGTCAGCTCGACTCGACCGTGCTCGCGTCGCGCGAGCAGGTCCATTGCGGTTCGCCGCACCGCGACGAGTGTATCGAGTACGGCGGTCATCGGATCGATCAGATATCAGCGTCAGCCAGGTCGTCAGCAGTCTCTTTGACCGGCGATGCTTTGACATCCGGCGCTGGAGACAGCAATTTGTCGCGCAGCTGCTTCTCAAGTTTCGCGGCGATCTCCGGGTTGTCCGCCAGGAACTTGGCCGAGTTGGCCTTACCCTGACCGATCTTGGTGCCTTCGTAGGCATACCATGCACCGGATTTCTCGACGAAACCGTGCAGAACACCCAAGTCGATCATCTCACCGTTGAGGTAGATGCCCTTGCCGTAAAGAATCTGGAACTCGGCCTGACGGAACGGCGAAGCCACCTTGTTCTTCACAACCTTGACGCGGGTTTCGCTACCAACGACTTCATCACCTTCTTTCACCGCGCCAGTACGGCGGATGTCCAGACGAACCGAGGCGTAGAACTTCAGCGCGTTACCACCGGTGGTGGTTTCCGGGCTACCGAACATCACGCCGATCTTCATGCGGATCTGGTTGATGAAGATTACCAGGCAGTTGGCGTTCTTGATGTTACCGGTGATTTTACGCAGCGCCTGGGACATCAGACGGGCTTGCAGGCCCACGTGCATGTCGCCCATTTCGCCTTCGATTTCAGCCTTTGGCACCAGAGCGGCCACGGAGTCGACGATGATCACGTCAACCGCGTTGGAACGCACCAGCATGTCGGTGATTTCCAGGGCCTGCTCACCGGTGTCCGGCTGGGAAACCAGCAGGTCATCGACGTTGACGCCCAGTTTGCCGGCGTACTCAGGGTCGAGGGCGTGTTCGGCGTCGACGAAGGCGCAGGTCGCGCCGGCTTTTTGAGCCTGGGCGATCACCGACAGTGTCAGGGTGGTTTTACCGGAGGATTCAGGACCGTAGATTTCAACGATACGGCCTTTTGGCAGGCCGCCAATGCCGAGCGCGATGTCCAGACCCAGAGAGCCCGTGGAAATGGCCGGGATCGCCTGACGGTCCTGATCGCCCATACGCATTACGGCACCCTTGCCGAATTGACGTTCGATCTGACCCAGGGCCGCAGCCAAGGCTTTCTTCTTGTTGTCGTCCATTAAAGTCCTCACGTAATCAATAAGGCCTGACGGCCAACACCTGTATAAGTAGCCAGTATTATTCCACAGCGTTTCAGGATCGCCTACCCCTGATTTGAGATTTCTCCCGCGGCATGCCGCAGCAGCCCCTCTAGCGCGGCCTTCACCGTTTGTCGGCGGACCTCGTCGCGGTTACCGGGGAAGTGTTGAACCTCGCTGAACACCTGCTCGCCAACACCCCAGGCCAGCCACACCGTGCCCACCGGCTTGCCCGGCGAACCGCCATCCGGCCCCGCCACACCGCTGACCGCCACGGCAAAACGCGCCCGGTTTTTTTCCTGCGCGCCGCGAACCATGGCCTCGACCACCTCGCGACTGACCGCCCCGACGGTTGAAAACAACTCGGCCGGGACATTCAATTGCTGGGTTTTCTGGCGGTTGGAGTAAGTGACATAACCGGCCTCGAACCACGCCGAACTGCCCGGAATGCGGGTGATCGCCTCGCAAATCCCGCCTCCGGTGCAGGACTCGGCGGCAGTGACGTGGGCATTGAGAACCTGCAAGCGCCTGCCAAGTTCAGCGGCCAGCTGAGTGATATCTTTCACGACTCTCTCCTGATCGAGCGGAATGAGGCCTACCGTACACGAGCGGATCGCGCTTGCAAGGTTTGGGATCGATCAAAATGTTAGCGAGCGAGAGCCCTGACATAGGCCTGACAGGCCTGCAAGGCAATCAGTCCGGGTCACACCAGACCAGAACTGCTCATCCATTACTCGAGGAGCAGTTGCTTGATTGCCTCCAGCCGAGATGATGCATCAAACGTATGTGCAATTGGCCAAGCCTTTATGGAAACGCCAACATCAGGTGCCACAGAATTGATCTGCGCCTTTGCCATATCAGCTTGAGCGGCGGGTGTGCTGACATCCAGTGTGCCCACGTTCAGCATGAGCCTGGAAGGACCTTTGACTGTCTCCAACCGAGCCCGCGGCGACCTTGCCAGATAGGCAGGATCGTTCGGGCCGGACGGTGGAGCGCCAAGGACTGTCAGCATGTTGTCCTTGAGCTGCTGATCCTGAGTCGTGGTGTAGATCGACGCCAAATCGTGGATCACCAGCCACAACGATGCCAGGTGCACCTTGCCCGGATACTTGCCCATGTAATTCAGGGCCGCCATCGTACCGCCTGACGCCGCAGCTATATAGATGCGTGACAGGCCTGTCTTATACTGCACTTCCTGCAGGACGATATCGATACGCGCCAGCGAATCGTCAGAACCCATTGCTTGCGGAGTAGTGTTTGGCCCATTGAAGTTCGGTGAAACAATGCAGGCACGACTCAGACCCACCAGCTCGGGAAAAACCGTTTTGACGCTCTGATAATCAGCATCCCAGGTGTGCAGGTAAAGGATGATGCGATTCGCTTGAGCGGTGCATTTTATCAGGTACGGCTCGCCAGCCGCGTTGGCCTCTACATAGTCTGTCGTCACCATGCTCGAAGGAAATACAGCACTCGCTGCCATGTCGCTAGCCTTGCGGGTTGCTGTCAGAACATCTTCAGCCCATGCTGTTCCGGCACTGACTATTAGGGCCAATATAAGTGGCAAACCTTTCTTCATCATGTTCATTATCCCTATCTTAAGATGTTAAATTTGCTGTTCGCATAAACTAGGCACAATCCCTATTTATGCAGTTCTCGCACATACGCTTGGCATGCTGTCAGAGCGATCAGTCCTTGGTCGCCGGCGTCGGTAATTCCGATAATTCGTTGAGCATGCGCTGGGTCAAGTCGGGCGCGCGTTCCTCCATGAACCACGCCGCCGGAACCGGTACTGGCGGGCACTGAACAACCACCGACTGGATCCGAGGCATCGAGAAGGACTGACAGCCGCAGATCAGCAGTGGCAAGGCGATCACGCAGGCGCGCTTGATTGGTTTGAGCATCGCTCAGCTCCTTGTAGTGAGATCGCTCGCTGGACGAAAGCCGCTGCTCGAGCACCAGACGTTTACCCTGCTCTGCCTGCTGCTGCGCGATAGCCGCCTTGTCGATGATGTCCAGATCGGCCCGGTGGAGCGCCGCCTGCTCGGCTAGCTGCTTGCCGTAGCGCCATCCCTGCACCGTCCGCACCTCACCTGCCGTCATCAGCACCAGTACCAGCGCATACCTGTTCGGCCCTTGGTGACGGGGTTATTCGCCACTTACTATGGCCTCGGCTGACTTCTGCACGCTCATCCCGACGCCTCTCGACGCTCGGTAGCACAATGGCAAACGCACAGATCTCCCAGGGTAATTCGCGCGACCTTCCTGCTTATGCCTGTCGGATCTACGTCACAGCGTTCCGTGCAAGTATCGGGCGTTTAAGATGTTGGCCTTCTAACCCCGCTGTGCCGCCTCTATCCGCTTCCTGTTCATCATGTCTAGTCCTGAAATAGGTTTACACCTGTTTCACCCCAACGCCCGATGCATCGCATCACATCGGGCGTTTTGTATTTCAAAGACAGGTGCGGACGCTCGCGGTTGTAGATCGATACCGGCGTTCTGCCGACCGAACACAATCCCCCATCGCAGTAGTGAATCGCCGATTCAACGCTGGTATTCTCGCTACCACATTCGCCAGACCTTAGGGATGGAGAAGAAAATAGAAGCCTCGCAGCCGCGAACCGGACAGCGTCATTGGTCTTGCGCTGCCTTAACTACGTCTAGCGTCTGCCCGAATACTGGCCAGCATGTTTACCCATCCTCCAAGTAAGGTGCAAAAAATTACATGGACCGTGAAGAAAAATATCTTGTAATTTCCATCGACACCGAGGTGGATTGGTTTGATAAGAAAACCAATTTGCTGACCAATGTCGTTCCATCGATGAAGCTATCCAGCGAAATCGCCTCTAGATACGGATTTCATCTGACCCATTTCTGTACCTATGAGGTTTTGAACGACCCAGAGTGCCAGCAGGAAATTCAGCGCCAGATAGCCGCCGGCCCTTGCGAGATTGCCTCTCACCTTCACGTGTGGAGCACACCACCGTTTCAAAACCCTAACCAGCACCAGGTTGACGAGCACTGGATCGACGGATTCCAATCCGAGTTGCCCGATGACCTTCTCACAGCGAAGCTCAAATCCCTGCATAACAAAATTCATGAAGTCACAGGAAGATTCCCGACCAGTCATCGCGCGGGGCGATGGGCGATCGACCATAGAACCATGGATTTCCTTGAAGATAATGGCTATGCCGTTGATTCATCTATGACACATGGTGTCTCTCAGACGCAAATGAAAGGAGTGAGCGAGTTCATCAAGGAAAACGACGGAACATGCCCGAAAACCCCTTACTATCCCTCAAGATCCCGGCTATCCAAGCCAGGCCGCTCGAACTCTTACCGAGTATTGCAGGTTCCTGTGCCGCTTCTCAGGAAAGCGCACCCCGCAGTTAAATTCAATTACCCCGGTAAATCATGGTTCATTGAGCGACGACGCGTCCAAAAGCGAGCTTTGCCAACGGCGCTATCCTTCCGGCCTAACTATCTTATGAAAAATGATGATTACAAATCGCTAATCACATCTTTGTTCAAGGATAACCAGCTGAATGTGTTCACCATGATGTATCACTCATCCGAGCTAATCGAAGGGCAGTCGCCATCGTCTAAAACCGCTGACAGAACAAAGCAGACCATAGCCAGGCTCGAGATGACGTTAGAGCTCGCGGCAAAGATGGGCATCAAACCGCTTTTGCTCAGTGACACACCAAAAATCCTCGGTGCAAAACAATGGAAAAGATAATTGCAACAGCTTCAAATTTTGAAGCAATCAAAAAATTCGCCGACAAATTCGACGAGCATGGAAACTTGCAGCACCTAGAATTCCTTAAACACTATTACTTCGACAGTCCATACTCTGACCTCCACATTTATCTTGATGCTGCTGGAGAAATAGTAGGAACCATGGGAATTGAAGAGATCCCATACCAGTATGATGGCGAGAGTGGTAGCTTGTTCTTTGGGTCGAACTGGTTCGCCTCAACCTCGCTGGCCGGTGCATCCACCTACAGGTTATGGACAGATCGCAACCGCAAGAACTGTTTATCTTTTGGCGGTACAGAATCTGCTCATAACTTCTTTCGCGGAGCCAAGTGGCAATATTTTGAAGGCTTTCAAATACTTGTTCGCAGTATAAATTCAGCCAGCAAACTTAACTCCCAAGCTAATACCGCCATCATTCAGACTGGCCGGCAGATTGATGTCGGGAATTACAGCTTAGAAGGGGACATCACTCCATTTAAAACCGGCTTCAATGGGAGATTCTATTCCAAAAAAGAATATCTTAAGTACAGATACAACCCCACCCTCAAATACATCTCTTACAAATGGGTTTCAATAATTGAAGATGGGGAGATTATCGGCTTAGCGATCTTCAATTGCGGACCAAAGGAAGTCGTATTATCTTACTGCGACGGCATTGATCCTGTGGCAGTTGCAGGCGGCGTACTCAAAGGATTTGCAAAAGTTCTCAGCGATTACGATGACTTAACAGACATGAAAATCCGCATAGGATCATGCTCCCCTGAAATGATAGAAGTATGGAAATCCGCAAACTTTAAAATATCAGCTCAAAGAACTTTCGCTATGAACAAGCCCATCGCAGGGCTAACAGGGCCGCAAAGCTTGACCCAGGGCGGGTGGAACGTTGCATTGGATGTTGGTGACAACTGCTTACGAGATCGCTACTTTCGTTGACTCCCTTGAAACTCCCGCACGTACGCCTGGCATGCAGCCAGCGCGATCAGTCCCCGGTCGCCGGCGTCGGTGATGGCGATAATTCGTTGAGCATGCGCCGGGTCAAGTCGGGCTCGCGGGGCGCCATGATCCATGCCGCCGGCGCCGGAGGCGGCTGGCACTGCACAGGTTGAGGCAGCGTCATGGGCATCGAGGAGGACCGACAGGCGCACATCAGCAGTGGCAAGACGATCGCGCAGGCGACCTTGATCACGTTCGGCATCGCTAAGCGCTCGATAATGGGTTTGTTCACTGACCGAAAGCTGTTGCTCCAGGGCCAGACGCTTTTCCTGCTCGGCCTGTTGCTCGGTGGCGGCCGCTTGAGTCAGTTGATTAAGGGCCCCCGCGTGCAGCCCGGCCTGCTCCGCCAGTTGCCGGCCGTAGCGCCAGTCCTGAAACTGCCAGGCCAGAGCCGCCGAACAACCGGCGAGCACCAGCATGCCGATCACTCGCCAGGAAATCAGGCCGAAGGCTGGCATAACACCGCCCTCGCCCGCGCCCAGAGTTCCAGGCGATCCTGCAACCCGTTAAGCCCGCCGTTGATACGGCGAGTGATGCTATTGAACTGGTCGCGGTCGGCCAGTTCATTCAGGCCGTTCTGCTCCCAGAACCACGCGGCGGACTCAGCCGCCCATTGCGGTTGCTCCAGCAGTTCAGGCAAGGCCAACAGGCGTTCATCGCCGAACAGGCCGAGGCTGCATTGGCGGTAATTGTTGCGACCGGTGATCTGGATCAGGCCGCGGCCACGGTATTTTTGACCGTCGCCGTCGGATTCCGGAGTGTTGCCCAAGCGGGCGGCCAGCGTGCCGGTATCGTATTTACTCAGGTATTGGTTATTGCCCAGCTCCTTCACATAGTTGAGATGGCCAGACTCATGCCCAACCTGGGCGATAAACGCGGCTATACGCACGGACGTGATGATCCGGTACTTGCGCATAGCGGTGTTGAGCACGGGCACAAAAAAGCCCGCAACTTGGCGGGCGTTGGGGAGGATCAGCAGCAGTTGCTGCGGGGTGATGGGCATAACTTTTCTCCAGGATCGAATAGGAGGCGGATTTACAACCGCCGTCCTCTCATACCACCATATATACGGCTCCGTATACGGCGGTTCAGGCTATGCAGTTAATCCGGTTTGTCGTATCCAGTATCGAGACCAGCCCCAGTCGATCTCACAGTTTCTTCGGCAACGCCTGATTCATGTGTGGCGCTCCCGAGTTCCACCACGGACCTCGGCCATTGGACGCTGATGTGCTAGCGCGCCTTTCATCGATCCCCAGGCGCATCAGGTTGCGCGCCCTCGTCGAGGGCTGCTTCCATTGACGCCAGATGATGCAGCGAAGTTTGTGGGTAGTCCGAGAACCGCCTCTGGCTAACACTTCCCCTTGCCGGGTGTGTAGAGGACTTTCACCTCCAAGTCACCAGAGTGACCACCATAGCCAGGCTGGTTGCGCTTCGCGCAACGCGCCAAGCCTGGAGCGCCAAAAAACCGGCAACTTGGCTGGCTTGCGGGACGCCTTAAACTCAAGCGTTAGGTGGGGCAGCAGCTGAAACAGTCAGGTCCATTCTGCCTGCTGGCTCTACAGGCCAATCTACATCAGGCGGCCAGCCCGCTTGGGTCGTGACCCGACCTAGAAGAATGGCGTACGTCTTCCACTGTTTTAGCTGCGCCGAGCGCAATACAAGCTCGGCCTCCTCCTCAGGCGTTGCCATTTCCAGGTCAATGGCATCAGTCAGCACGCTAATACGGTTCGCCAGCGCGGTCTTTTGAGCGGCGGCAAGCTGGGTGGCGAGCTGCAGCTTCAAACTTTGCGCTGCCAACATTTCAGCAGGCGTCGGTATGTGCGGTGCAGGCTCTGTAAAAACCCCATCAGAGAACGTCCAGTTCTGTTGTGGTTCAGGGTCCAGCCCCGTTACCTCTTGCCATACCTCAAGGGGATAGCCAAATATCGGGCGGATATCACCGTCTTCCGGCAGGATTTCCAATAGCTCTGGCGGCGTTGGTACAGGTGGGAAGAGTTCAATAACAATGCCGTTTTCAATGCGCGCGAAAATTCTCATGCGTATTCCTCCACAATAAAAATGGATGGGGCTCCATTGTTGCCGTTGTTTGCCCCGGAAGTTGCAGTGGCCCTTTGGCCACTGCCACCGACCCCATACCCTGAGACTCCGCCGAAGTCCCTGGAAGCGCCAAATGGTGATTTACCCCCCATCCCCCCTACTGCACTACTGACTTGGAATGCGGCACCGGTCCCGCCGCCGTCACCGGGTGTGCCAAAGATATTCGCACCAGTTGGGGCACTTCCTGGCGCCCCCCCCAAACCGCCAGCGTTAGAAAAGGAAGACTGCGCCGGGCCCACCCCTCCGCCGATTCCGCCGGGCAAGGTGAGCAAGCTGCCAAAAGTTGAAGTGCCACCGTTACCGCCTGCAGCCCCAACAACTCCGGTGCCCGGCGAACCCAGCACAACAGTTTGTGTAGTAAACCCGGAGGCGTCATAAATGCCCTCCCCGATCGCACCTGCACTACCACCACCACCCGACGCCGCTTGGCTTGCGCTAGTTGCAGCAGTACCACCACCCGCGCCGCCGGGGCCACAACCACGAACGCGGATCTTGTTCGTTCCAGACGTTTTGGTATAAGTGCCGCTGACAGTAATGGTCTGGATGTTGAGCAGTCGGCCAACAGCCTGGCCCAACTGCATGGCGTGCTGGCTTTGCGTGGCTGGAGCAATCTGAGACGCACCGCCCAACGACTCAATAATGATCCAGGCACCGTTGCCTCCGTTGACACCGGCCTGCACCAGGTACATCAGCACAGCCACGCCAATGGGTAATTCTCCCCCCTGAAGCGGTTGCAAACCGAGCCCGTAAATCGGTTTCGCTGCAAGTCCATCAGGCGCATAGGTCGATGCACCGGTGTTCGGGTGGGCGATCACAACGCGCTGCACATAGCCTTTGACAGGAAGAGCGGTCAGAGCTGGTGTATTGGCCGCAGCATAGGCGTTCGCTGCCCCAGTATCGGTAAGCAAGACAGGTTGTTTATTGAGAAGACGAATTGCCGCGACAAGCTGAACATTGTTGTCTTCATTCGGTACCAGGCCGCCACCGAGGATCACATTCAAAATTTCTTCGGTAACGGCATTGCCCCACTGGGAAGGAATCAAGGATCCCGGCGTCCCAAGCAATGGGTCTTCATCTACAAATTTGCCGCCTACCAGCCCAATGCCGGGCGCACTAATTGGAAAATCCATGTTCTTACCTCTCAGTCATAATTAATGTGTACAACGGTGTGTGCCGGAATCTGCCGGCGTATCAAGCATTCAAGGGCGTTGCCCGGGTTCGCCCCGAAGCGCTCGCCCCAATAACTCGCGCCAAAACGCCGCCCCAGCAGCAATCGCCCGCCGGTGTTCAGTGTCCACATGAACTGCGCCTGCCACGTCCCGAAGTGCGCCGCGCCAAACCTTGCCCGTCCCATTCGCGGAGCTTCGAGTTCGCTGATGGTGGCGTTGGGGTAACCCTGGCTCTTGGCAATATCGAGGTAGTAGCCGATGGCTTGACTGCCGACCGCGAGCAGGCGGCGTCGCACGGCCAGCCGGCGGTCATCGAACAACGGGGTGGCGCCCAGGCACGGGTCGGGCAGGTTCATCACCCGTTCCCAGTCGGGCACCAGTTCGCTGACGCCGGCTGGGTCCATTTCATTGAGCAGGTCAGCGGCACGGCCGTCGATGCGGGACAGTTCCTGGGCGACGCCTTCGAGCACCTCTTCCAGTTCCGGCACCCGCTCGGGGTCCCAGGCAGGTCCACTGGGCAGCAGGCTGCGCAGTTGGGCGTGGTATTGCGCGGCGGTTCTTATGCCTGCCATACGCAACCTCCGAAGGTCAGCAACTGGTTATTGGCTGCTGCTACATCGGCGGTCGGCGACAAGAGTTTGTGGTCGTTTTCGCCGGTGGCGCTGCTGATGGCTTCGGCGATGTGGGTCAACAGCAACGTGTCGCCGAGGCCCGCTTCGCGGTTATGCAGATCGCGCAGTTGCGCTTCGACGGCGGCGCGAACAGCAGTGGTGTCTGGGGTCAGGCGCAAGCTGTAAGTGACCGGCACTTGCACCGGTGACAGCACATGCACCTCGGCGGTGACCGGGCGCAGCGGCTCGACGTAGGCCTGGACTTCGGCCAGTTGCGCGTCGGTCGGGATCGGTTGCGGGTCGTCATCGCGCATGATGAACAGACCGACGGTGCCGGGGCCCAGGTAGCTGCCTCGACACCAGGCCCGAGTCACGCCGGGGCATTCGAGCGCCCAGGTTTCGTAGTCTTGCGCCGAGCCGCCGTGGGGAATGATGCGATAGGAACTGATAACCCGGGAACGCAGGGATTCCAGACTCTCCCGAGCGATGCCGCCGATCAGTCCCGGCGCCAGCACGGTGAAGCTACTGCCGGCAACGCCCAGGATCGGCTGCACCGGAATCAGCGCCAGACCGGCCTCGGCATTGCCCAGGCTGCCAGCCTCGAGCGCGGCGATGGTGGTGGTGTTGAGACCGTTGCTGGTGGTGCGCGCGGCGGTCACTTTGTAGGTGCGACCGTCGCTCGATTGCAGCAGGGTGTCGACGTCCAGCACGGCACCGGCGCTGGCGCTAAAGCTGACGCTGCCGCTGGCCGCTTGTGCGGCTTTGCGCGGCTGGTTCAGGCGCAGTGCGGCGATCCGTTCCAGGGTCGATTCATCGGCCTTGTCCGGGAGGATCTGCTCGGCGATCCAGTCCAGGTAGCCATACAGGCCATAGGCGGCGCCACCGAGGGTGCGGGCCAGCACTTGCGCATCGGACTGGCGCAGCGAATCGCTGGCCAGGTCGCTTTGGGTGCGCTTGATCAGCACCGGCAGCGAAGGGGTTTCAAACGGCATAGATCACCTGCCAACTGTTATCAGGGTTGATGTCCAGGCGCTCGCCGTCGGCCAGGGTCAGGACCGTGCGCAGGTTCAGGCGCTGGGCGTCGAGGCGTTCGCTGATGATGTCGATGGCGCTGCAATGGCCGTCGTCGATCAGCCATTGCAGGGCTTCGCGGGCATAGAACTCGGCGTCCATCTGGGTTTGTCGGGTCAGCTTGACCCGGCGCAGCAGCCACAGCCGCGAACCGATGCGGTCGTCGGCCACCGTCGGAAAGGTGTCGCCCCACCAGCCGAAACGCTCTTCGTCGTCGAGGGCATCGTCATCGGCGGCGCGGCGCCAGGTGAACAGGCTGATCAGCACTGAGCGGGTCAGGGCGGCGTGGAGGTTTTGGCTGATCAACATCACTGCCCTCCCGCCGGTACGCCGGTCTGGCCGTTGCCCGCTTGTACGCCGCCATGCACGTGCTTGATCTGGCTGATGCCACCGGCAATCTGATCGCCTTGGGAGACGATCTTGCCGGTCTGGGTCAGGGTCGGCGTGTCGATGTTCACCGCGCTGCTGGCGCGGATGTTCAGGGTGGCGGTTTCGATGTCGATGATCCGCCCGCGCTTGAAGTGGATCTTGTCGCCTTCATCGGTGTAGATCGCCACTTCGCCAGCGGCCAGGGACTGGAGGCGATAGCGACGGTCGGCGACCACCAGCACGATGGCGTGGGAGCGATCACCACCGAGAAACGTGGCGATACCTTCGGCGCCGGCCAGCGGATTGCTGGTGAAACCGTAGGGTTCGAAGTGCTCCACGTCGTCGTTCACTTCACCGGCGGTGAGGCGCATTTGCAGCGATTGAAGCTTGGTGGCCGAGTTGGCGAGCACGACAGTGCCGCGCGCCAGAAGGCGTGTCAGTAGGCTCATGGGTTGTTCTCAAGAGTCGGCGAAACACAGACAAACCTGTGGGAGCGGGCTTGCCCGCGATGGCGGTATGTCAGGCAAAGGAGCGTTGCAGCGAACACCGCTTTCGCGGGCAAGCCCGCTCCCACAGGGTTCGGCGTTGTTCACAGCATTGGCATTCCAGATGCCATTTAGGGTAAGTGTCGAGCTCAGGTTTTCTTCGGGGGCTCTGGATTGGCGTCGAAGGTATGCGGCGGTGCGACTTGCAGGGTGGTGACCGAGCCTTGCGCCGATAGCGAATACGTCACTTTGGAGATCAGCATGTCGTCATCGAACCCCAGCACCGGGTCCTTGACCCTGACCTGCGTGTTATGACGCCACAGATCGCCGTTGGATTGCCGCCAGCCCTGCACCTGATAGGTGGTGGTTTTGGCCTTGCCCACGCGGGTGGCGCTTTCCCAGTTGGCCCGCTGCAAGGCCAGATCGGGATTGATCTGCATGCCTTCGTTGATCACCGTGACCCGCCGACGCTTGTAGCTCAGGTCGGCGGACACCGATTCAACCTCGCTGACCGCTGCCCCGCTCTTCTTGTCCGTGCCCTTGTGCTGACCGATGACCCGGTATTCGGAGAACACCTGGCTGTAATCCATCGGCGCGTTGGCCGACAGAATATTTTTGCCCAGCTCCAGCGCATCGCTGGCCCGGCCACCACTGCCAGGCTTGGCCAGCACCAGCCGGCCTTGGGCATCATCGGTAGAAAACACCCGGAACAACGTCAGCAAGCGGTCGATGGATTGAAACACCGTTTCCCCCGGCACGATGGTGTGACTGCTGAGCCGGGCGGTCTCGGGAATTTCACTGACCACAAAGACCTTGTAGGTGATCGCCAGCGCTTCGACGATGCTCAACAGCGATTGCTCATGCCATTGGTTCGGGCGGTTGGTCGCGGCGCAATCCACCAGGTCCTGGGTGCAGGAACTGCCTTCGATGTTCAGGCTGATCTGCCGCCCGTCATAACTGATCGGGGCCTTGAACACATACCCGGTCAGCACCAGATCCTGGCCGATGCGCACTTCACAGGCGTCACCGGGCTGGATCCGTTTGTCCACGGTCTGCCCCGGCCATTGCCAGGTGATATTGAGTTTAAAGGTGCGGAACTGGCGCTCCAGATCCGCAGTGATTTCCACGCTTTTCCAGCCGCCGTATTCCAGGCCGCCGACGGTCAGGGTGACCCGGTTATCCATGTCGTTCATGGCTCACTCCCCGGAGACTTTCACATCGTTCGGCGGCAGGAACAACGGATGGGCAACACCGTTGCGTTGAGTCACTTCCGTGACCCGCGTGGCATCGGCAAATTGCCGATAGGCCACGACGACGGCAGGCAAGCTCTCCTGAAAGGATTTACTGACCAGCCGCACGCCGGATGACGCCACCGCCTTGAGGTGCGCATTCAACGCCTGCTTCACATCATTGATGGCCTGGTAGTGCGAGGGATTGGCCTTGTTCAATGCCAGTTGGAGCGCTTCGTTCAACTCCTTTTGCAACAACTGCAAATCGTCGGTGACCGGCACTTCCTGACGGGTGACCGGCTGCAGCGTCTGATGATCCAGCGACGGCTGCGAGACCAGTTTCACCGGCCTCGACGCCACCGGCATCGAGGCAACCCATTGCGCCACTTTGACCAGCAACGTGTCCTGCACCAGATCGGCCATGGCTTGAGCCGCGGCCGTGGTGTCCTTGCCGGTGGTGAGCTTCGGCGCATCGGCCTTGCGGATGGCTTCGAGCTGTTGGGACACGTCGGCAATCACGCCACGATAGCCCTCCTTCGCGAAGTCCTTGAGCGATTTGATATCGCCGAGCAATCCCTTGAATTCCGCTGCCACTTCCTTGGGCAATTCCTTGACCGCCTTGACCAGCTCGGTGATCTGTCGGTACTGCTCGATCAACGGTTTGAGCTGTTCCTTGATGACGTCATACACCCCGGTCAGGCTGTTGCGCAGATTGGCGATGCCGATTCGCGCGGCCTTGATCAGGGTCATGGCCTGTTCGAACCGCGCCACTGCCGAGCCCAGCAAGGTGTCGGCCTTGGCCAGCAACACCTTCTGCGTGCTGACCGTGGCCGTCGGAAACGGCAGCGGTTCATCGGGGTAAAACTTCAGCGCAAAGGTCACCAACCCGCCGTCCTGGCGGGTGTGGGTCATGTCGCACTCGCCGACCTTGACCTGCAAGCGCCCCAGCCACGGGTGCACCAGTTCGCCGCTGCCCGCCTCCAGCGCCTTGAGCAGCTTGTCGCGCTGCTCCAGGCAATCGGGGCCGACGATGAACGCCGTCAGATCGTGGATCTTCGCCTGCTGGCCAAGGCCCTCGAAAAACGGTAGGTCCCGCTGCGGATATTCATGCAACTGGCCCTTTTTACCGACCGGGGTTTTCGCCTGATCGACCCAGAAACCGACACCGCGAAAAGATGCCGGCAACAAACGGTCACGCCAGTTCATTGGAACCTCCCATAGACAGCGAGCGATAGCCGATGCGCGAATTGAGCGACAGCCCCGGTTGATTGGTTTGCGGCTGATCAGTGCGCAGGCCGGCCGGCGCGTTTTCGAAGCGCACGGTCAGGCCGCCTTCGAGTTGCGTGCGGTTGTTGGCGGCGCTTTGCTGGATCAGGGTGTTGGAGTTTTGGGTCAGAGAACCGGGTTGCATCGACGACTTGAGCGGCAAACTGCCGGGAGTCGCCAACGCGTTTGAGGGTTGCTCGGTAGCGGCATTAATGAACGCCGCCGCCGGCGCAAACTCACCCTTGCCATCGGCATTGGTTTTCTTTTGCACCTCGGTGAAGTCTTCGACCTTGCCGGTAATTTTGGCAATAAAACCACCAACGCTGCCGCCCAGCATCTCCTGGATCGGCGCCAGAATGGCCCGGAGCTGTTCCGCTTTTTCACTGAAAAACTGAACCACAGATGCCCATGTTTCGCTCAGTGCGTCCAAGGGCGACCAAGTGAACAGGCCGCTGAGGTAGGAAAAAAACGCCTGCGCCCCAAGCTTGATTGACTCCCAGTACCCCGAGAACACGGCAGGCACCTGACCCCAAGCCGCGGCAATGGCGTCCAGCGGGACCCAGTCGAACAGGCTGCGCAGTTTCTCCTTCACCGGCACGGTCAGTGCCATGAGCAGATCCCAGATGGCCGCAAACAAACCGACAATGGCCCCCCAGTTGTTCAGGATCATTCCGTAAGGCGTCCAGGCAAACCACGCCTTGAGGAAATCGAATCCCGCACTCACGACTGCTTTGACTTGATCAAAAATGGCCGAGAAAACGCCGCTGATCGGCGCCCAGTAACTGACAACCTTTTGCCAGAGCCCGGCGAAGAACGTCGAAATCGGTTCCCAGTTGGCAATGATCAAACCGGCCGCCAGGGCAATGCCCATGGCAATCAGCATGATCGGATTGGTCTTGAGCACCATGCTCATCAGATCGAACACCTGAGTGGCGCCGGTCACGGCGGTTTGCATCGCCGAGAACGCAATGGCCCCTGCCGCCAGGCCTTCGACCAGTTTCGGGTTGTCGTTGAGCAGACTGCCGACACCGGTCAGCAACGGCTCAAGACCGACCACTACCGCTCCGACCGCCGGCAACAGCGCGGCATCCACGGCGGCGGAGACTTTTTCCATCGACGCGCTGAACACATTCAGGTTCTGCGCGGCGGTTTTCGGCGCAGCGGGCATGTCGACCGTTTTGGCCGTCTCACTGACCTCGGCCAATTTGCCCTGGAACGCAGCAGACGCCTTGATCCCGTCCACGAACGGCGTGATCACGCTGCCGCCCTTGAACAGACCGCTGATGTCCAGTTTGCCAAGGCCGGTCTGCTCCAGGTTTTTCTTGAAGCTTTCGACTTTTGCCCGAAGGGCACCGAGTTTGGGTGACAGTTCGTCGATGCCCGTGAGCAGCACCGAGGTTTTCTCTTTCGTTTCTGTGTTCGCCATCACTGCACCTGCTGCATCGCATTGATCCGTTGCGCGTGCTCCAGCGATTCGCGGAGCACATCCAGTGGCCTGGCCATCATCTGTTCGGGGTCAACCTTCCAGAACCAGGCCAGGTCATAGGCGACTGCGATCAGGTCGGTGATGGCGCCGACGCCGCACTCATGAAAAAACTCGCGACGGCCCAACTCAGCGCGTTGAGGTCAGCCAGGTCCAGCTGGTTGACCGACGACGGCGGGATGCCGGCGCACACGGCGATGTATTTGGCCGCGACGTCCATGTCGAGGCTGACCTCTTCGCTCTTGTCGATCTTGTACGGCAGCGCCTTGATCGCCCGCACTTCCTGCACCGTCGGGCGGCGCAGGTTGAGTTCGGTCAAGGGCTCGCCGTGGGCTTCGATCGCAACTTGAAGCTTCACGGCGTTGCTCATTGCCAGGTCCCCTTGATGCCTTCGAATTTCAGTTCGATGGTGGCGTCATCGCCTTTGGATACCGGCTCTTCCACCAGGTAGGCGCCGGCCAGCACGTAGACTTTGCCGTTGCTGAATTCGCAGGTGACGGTCATGTCGGAGCCTGCGATCAGTTGCTTGAGCGGGAAGTCCGCGGTGTGCAGCGCCGTCACTTTGAATGACGGCGCAATGTCGGTTTCCTTGTAAAAACCCGGCACGACGGTTTCCCGTTTAACGGCCATCAATGGCGCTTCGCAGCCACCGTTGATGGTCAGTTGAGCGCCGTCCACTTTGACGTAGCAGGTGCCCGCAATCAGTTGACCCATGGTGTTTCTCCCTTCAAATAAAAAGCCCACGCGGGGTGGGCTGAATTCACACAGTCAAGCGCAGCGATCAGGCGGCGGCGTCGTACTGCAGACGGAACTGGTTGAGCAGCGCGAACACGCGCAGGCCATTGATGTAATCCGGCGGGAACATCACGTTGACCCGGCTCGGGTCCTGAACATCGCGTTCGACGATCAGGTGTTCGGCGAACAGCTCGGCGTTTTCCACGTGGCCTTCCAGTTCGAGCTTGGCGTACTGGGCGATCAGCTCACCGCGAAGAGTGCTCGGGGTGACGATGGGCTGGCCGGCGCCGAAACGGGTGCCGTCGGAGGCCAGTTTGTGGCGACCGTATTTGCTGGTGATCACGCTTTGCAGGCGACGCACGATGAACGCCGACTGGTGCATGGTTTCGCTGTCCAGGTAGGAGTTGTCTGCCTGGCCGTAGGCGTTCTTCTGATAGGTGGTGATCGAACGCTGAATGCGCACGTAGCCACCTTCGTAGTACGCGGTGGCGATGCCGTAGTTGAGCAGCGACTGACGTTCGGTCAGGGTGAAACGCTCACTCGCCGGTGCCGGGTCGAGACCTGGCAGGCTGCCGCTTTGGGTCGGACGGCTGGCGTCGGCCGAGATAAACACCGAGGTGCGCGCGGCCAGTGCGGCGGCCTGCACCCAGAACGGTTGCGGGACGCCCGGTTCCAGCGCCTGGATGGTCATGTGCTGGTCGTTACGCGCTTGCCCTGCCGCCACCAGCGTACCGACGGTGCCGCGCTTGGCGCTGTAGACGTGACCGAACAATTGCTTGGCCCAGGACCACCGACCGGTGCTGTCATCCATGACGGCTTGCCAGGTGTTGAGGGTCGACAGATCCGACCACGGCATGCAGATGAACTCGAACGGTTCATCGCCCAGCGCCGCCACGGCGGCCACTTGATCCGGCACACCGGCGCCGCCGGTCATGGCGGTGATGGCCGAGGTCAGGCCCGCCGGGGTTTCTTCGCCGTTGCTCTTGCCCAGACGATTGAATTGCAGGCTGATGTCGTTGCCGCTGTCGCCCGTCCATTTGGCGCTCAGGGTGACCACACCTTCGACCGCCGCAGCAGTGACAGGCAGATCGGCGCTGGCGTTGATTTTCAGTGCCAGGGCCGTGGCCGCTTGCGCCGCGGTGGCGCCGTTGACGATGGCCGCCTGAACGCGAACGCCGCCGACGTACAGGTTGAGCACGCCGCTTTGGGTCGCCGCACCCGTCAGGGTCAGCACACCTTTGGCAATGCTGCCCCCAGTGTTGTGCAGCGGCAGGCACCAGATCTCGCCGATCGGGTCGGTCTTGCGCCAGGTTTCGTACATCGAGGCGAGCATCGAGCCCTGGCCGCCAATGCTTTTGGCCAGCGCCACGCTGGACACCAGCACAAGTTTGCCGACATCGGCCGGCGCAATGTTGTCGTTGACCTGAGCGACGATCAGGCGGCGCATGGCCGATGACGCGCTATTGGCGGCCGAGTTGTCCATTTCGGCATAGAACAGCGGAACACGAATGTCCGCGGGGATGTTGCTGAATCCGATCGCCATTATTTGGCTCCCTGTGGTTTCGCCGCTTTCACGGCTTTGGTAGTGATATCGCCATCGGCCAGACGTCGACGCCACCAGGCGTTGTCCGGCACTTCACGGCCCTCGAGGGGCAACAGATCGCCCGCTTCCGGGTCCGGCACGGCACGGCCCGGGGCCGGCAGCACGGTGATGCGTTTGCTCATGGGGTTACGTCTCCAGAGAAAGTCAGTTCCAGGCGCCCGTCGGGGCCTGGGCGTTGCAGATTGGGGTCCGCCGGATCAATCGCATCGACCCGCACGGTGACCCCGGTAAAGGACGACAAGCCGTCCAGTTCACGCTCGTGCCAGCTTTCTGCCGGTTGACCCGGCAGATTGCGGCCGAGCTGGAATTCGGTAAAAAAGCGCAGGCGGTAGAGCACGCGGCTGCTGTTGATGGAAACCAGTTCGCCGCCGTCGTAGGCGATGGCGCCGTAGCCATTGCCGGGCTTGAAACCCACCAGTGCGCGCCACAGTTCGGCGCGTAAGTCATGCAGTAGATCCAGCGCGTTTGTGGCGTCCGTGGTGTCGAGCACCAGGGTCACTTCGAAGCGGTCACGGATCGGTTGCAGCATCAGGTTTTGCGCCACGCTCTTGCTCGCCAGATCGGCAATCGGCACCACATAGGCGCAAGGTGTTTGCAGCGGGGTGTTGGCTTGCAGCGTGGCGAGATCGATGCCAGCGGCCACGCGATTGGCCAGGGTTGGGCATTGCTCACGCAACTGCGTGAGGATCGGGGTGATCTTCATGGAGGTGCTCCAGACTCGAATGAAAGGTGCCGCAGGAACGTGTGGGAGCGAGCCTGCTCGCGATAGCGGCGGGTCTGGCGCCATCGATGTTGAATGAGCGGCCATCTTCGCGAGCAGGCTCGCTCTCACAGGGCTCTGCGCGTTGGCTACAGGTTTGGATCAGGCGACGGTGTCAGCGCCTGGATCGAGGCAAGTCGCCTCGATCATGCAGCGATAGCTGTTGGTGCGATCACCGTTGGCGGTGACTTTGTCGATCGACCAGCGACCACGCATAAAGTCCGGCCACGTGTCGTCCAGCACTACCAGCCCTTCAGCCGAGAAGTCAGGATTGCCCGGACAGCTGATTTTCACCTTGAGCTTTTCACGGCCCATTTTGCGCACTTCACCTTCGCCGACCGCCTGCGCTTCTTCCGCGCTTTGGCAGCTCTGGCGCACGGTCTTGAACGGCGCGAGCCCGGTTTCAACCACCTGCAGCAAACCGGCTGCGGCATCCCACCAACTGATCTTGCAGCCCTGGCTTTTGCCCCGGGCGGAGTCATCGAGGGTGGCGGTGATGAACCCATGATCGCCGGGGCGATTGTTGTGGGTGACCGACAGTTTCACGTCCGGCAAAACTTTGCCCGACAACGATTTGACCTGGCCTGGCCGAGCCAGCACATACAGCTCATTGACCGGTTTGGCGATGGCGCCGTACTTGGCCGCCAAACGTGTGATGAAGCCCATGTCGGTTTCATTCGACTGGTCGATGTGTTCGACCTTTTTCAGCGCCAATGCCGGGTCCACCCTCGGCGAAAAGCCGTGCCTGGCCGTCAGCTCGCGAAACAATGCACCGAGGGTAGTCGGGCCATGACTGGCCGAACGACGCTGCTGAAATCCGCTCTCGTCCGCCGCACTGAACGGTGCGGCGGTAGCCACCAGTGACACACGAAACGGGAACAGCGTCGGCGTGCGTCGGGTCACCAGAAACTGGCCTTTATCCACCAGCCCGGACTCCAGATAACCCACGCGCAAGCCGACTTTCCCGCCCAGGCTCGGCAGCCCTTCAAGGCCTTCGAGATCGAGTAGCAGAGTCAGTTGATCGGACTCGATACCGGCGGCATCGATGTGCTCCCAACTGATCAGACGCTGATTGATCAGGGCCGCGTTGGCCCCGTAAATTTCTACCGCAGGCGTGAACCCCAGTGCCATGTAACCTCCTCAATCCCACGCTGTTACCGGTGTGGTCGCTACGGGTCTGGATTCAAGTTCCGGCAGCACCACCCAGATGCCGGCGGGCAGTACCGGACCTTGCTCGGCCAGTGTCGGGTTGAGACGCCACAGCGCCTCTTCGGCCAAATCGTCACAACGTTCAAGCTCTCGGTAGAGCAACAGATTCACCGAATCACCGGCCACCGTTCGTACCTTACGCATTGACGAATTCCTCCAATGTAATCGACCAACTGATCAACATCGCCGTGCCGTCATCAATCACGTCGCTTTGGGTTTCCGTCACATCGTTGATCCGCCATAAACCCCAGTTACGGCCAATGCCATCGACCAACGGCAGCGGTACTCTCATTGCTTGCAAGGCGCGCAATTCATCGAGCCGGTCCATCGCCACCGCGTACATCGCCTTGCCGGTTATCGTCAGGCTTTGCAGGCCTTGACCGGTCTGGCTGGACTTGGGCTTGCTGGTCAGAATATCCACCTTCACCCAGCCACCGTCCGATTTGCGCACCAGACCGCTGTAGGCGAAGTTGCGCGACAAGCCGAAAATGAACGTGCCGAGTGCCATTTGCTGCCTCATCAAGCCACCCCGTCAGTCAGGGCCGTGTCACGTCGCACGGCGAGTTGGTTGGTCGTTGTCATCAGTCCGAATTGCCCGGAAATGTGCTGCACCACCAGGTTTGCCAGTTGAGTGGCGCTGGCTTGATCCTGACCATTGATATAAATGTTCGCGGTCAGTGCGTTTTGCTGACTGGCTGCCTGGGTGTTGGTCAGGTCTTTGCTGACCTGATCTGGAGCGGCGAGCTTGTCGGCGGGCGCGGCGAGTTTGTCACCCAGCCAGGAACCCGATTCTCTCCCCATCCAGCTTCCCGCCAGTCCGCCGATGACCGCGCCGACCGCCCCGCCAATGGCAGTGCCTAAGACAGGGCCGAAAAAGCTACCCACGGTGGCGCCCATGGCAACACCTGCCGAAGCCCCCGCCCAACCGCCGCCAGCGGCTCCCAGGCCAGCGCCTGCCATCCGGGCATCGCCGTTCATCGCGCCTTCAACCACCTGGGGGGCGGCACTTAACGCGAATGCTCCAGGTATAAAACGGGTAACCGAGCCCAATGAAGCGCTCATGCCTGTCAGGGCACCGCTAGCACTCGCCCCGGCCTCAGCTTTCGCAGCGTTCGCAGGATCCGCTACAGCCTTGAACAACGTCCCCATCAGCGGTTTGATCGCCGCTGCAACCAGTACAACTGCAGCGGTGGCTTTAGGTGAGGTTTCAACCAATTCACTCAAGCCATCAACCAGCGAACCAAGGGAGTGGAGCGAGATTTCCGTCACCGGCGCCAGAGCATTACCCGTGGCCACCGACAGACGATCATTGCGCGCGCTCAAGATGTTCAACTGGCCTTGCTGGGTTTTCGACTGCGCGAGTGCGTCTTGCCTCACCGAGCCTTTGTCACCCAACTCCGATGTGGCGTACTGGGCTTTGTCTCTTACCTGCCAGAAAGCGCCATTCACATCGGCAAGGTTTTGCGCCATGCGCAGCGCCGCCTCATCACCATTGCCAAATAGCGTGGAGGCAAGCGTCGAGCGTTTCTCGGCAGGTTGCGCGTTCAAGGCCGCAAGCACCGACATCACCGTGCCAGGCGCCGCGTCCTTGTCACGCAAGCCGCTCGCCACCGCCTTCGGCTCCAGACCCAGCTGCTTCCAGGCCGCTTGCTCGGTTGCCGAGGCCTGATCACCCTTGCCCATCACAGTGGTGATGCTTTTTAGCGCTTCGCCGGCATCAGCCTTTTGCGTACCGGTTTTCAGCAGTGCCGCCGTCAACGCTGCGGCTTGCGCAGGGGACAGGCCCGCCGCCGTAGCAGCAGCACCGTCACGCTGCAAGACGGCACCGATGTCAGCCGCTTTTGCACCACCGGGTATCTTGCCCAGATGGTTGGTTGCATCCGCCAGGTCAAAGGCTTGAGCACCGTTGAGCTTCATGGAGGTGCGCCAGCCGACCATCATCTCGGCGACATCCATGGCCGGCATTTTGAACGCCGACGCGGCGACGCCAGCATCACTGGCAAAGCGCAGCAGCTCAAACTGTCGGTCCGAAGCATTGGGCAGATCGCTAGCGATTCCTGCCTTGGCAGCCAGACTTTCAATCCTCACCAAATCAACCGCCCTGGTCCCCCCGGCCGCCACCAGCGGAGCGATAGCGATGTGCTGGGTTGACTGCGCCATCTCTTCGCTCTGGCGCGGGGTAAATTGGGCGTCCCGCTTCAGATCGGCCCTAGCCGAATCCATCGCTATCGCGGGTTTAAGCAGGTCAGGCGGCTCGATACCGCCACCCGACTTGCCCGCACTCTTTTGCTCGCTGGCCGGCTCACTCTTGGCGCCGCCTCCCGTTGCCTGGGATAACAAACGTTGCGACGAAAGTTTCAAGGTCAACGACTCAATAGCCGTTGTCAGCAGACCGAGCTTGAGCCCGACGTCTTTCAGCGCCAGACCGAGGCCGGGCATCTGATCCCTGGCGGACGCGCCCGTACCTTGTGCTGACACAACGCTGGTGACTGCCGTGGTCAGGCTGGTATTACCGAACGCCAACCCACTGTCGTCGAGGGCTGCGAATTTGAGCGAATAACTATCGTCCGCCATCCCGCTCTACTCCTGTTTCACGCCAAGGCGAGTGATCGCGATGTCGTAGCGGCGCAATGCCTTGCCGGCGTCCCACTCCAGAATTTCCGCCTCACTTACCGAGTAAATGAGCGGCACCACATCGAGGATTACTTCGATGTCGCGCTCCGAAAGAAGTCCGCCGGTTTGTTTAAAAAATCGTCGATGCGCACCTGAAGCTGTGTCCAGTCGGGCACGGTCAGCAGGTCCAGATCGGGAAGCATCAGCCCGGTGCAATGGGCGGTGATGAACTCGGCGCGTTCTTTGGCCGTCTTGAGTTTTTTCATCGCCTTGGTGGCGCGCAGCACCGGCATTTCCAGGGTCAGCGAGGTCATGCTGCGGCCTGCCACGTTGAGCGGTTGCAGCAGTTGCACCTGGTCTGGGTCTACCGACTGTTCGCCCTGCGCTTGCTGCTCAAGAAAGTACGAAGCTGGGCGAGTCGACATCTCATGCACGTACTGCGCGATGCTCACGTAGTCCGGGCGTTTGAACTGATCGAGTTCCTTGACCGACAAGCCGGTGGCCAGCCTGGCCAGTTCGAAAAACTGATCGTCCTCATCATCGCCGGCACGGGCCAGGGCCTCTTTCTGCGCGGCGTAGTACAACGGTTTGAGTTGGATCTGCTCGATTTCGGATCCGTCATCACCGGTAATCGGCGACAACAGTTCATGTTTGGGTGGCATCCAGGACATGTAGGAAATTCCTTGGTGATTCAAGAATGGGTGCTGCCACAATCCTTGTGGGAGCGAGCCTGCTCGCGATAACGTCAGGGCAGTCAACAATGATGTTGAATGTGATTCCCTCATCGCGAGCAGGCTCGCTCCCACAGGTTGTGCGCCTTGGCTGGCCTTGGTGTTACGGCAGCAACACAGCGCGGCGGGCGTCGCCGAGGATGTCGACGCCGTTGAGTACGAACTTCTGGGTGCGCACGTCGATGTCGATTACCGGGATGCCGTTTTCCAGACGGTTGTAGGTGCGGCAGGACAGCTCGAGGGTGGTCTTGGGTTTTTCGCCCATTTTCAGCGCGGCTTCCCCAAGAGACTTCAGCTTGCCGCCGACGGTGTGGTAGGTGAACCAGGTATTGCCGTCCTGATCCTGGCCGGCTTCACGTACGTTCAGCAGAATGTCGTCGCCCAGTTTCACACCCAGGGCGAGCATGATTTCCGGACCGGCGCCTTGCAGGATGAGGGTGGCGCCCAGCACTTTGCCGCTCTTGGCCATTTCCTCGGCGATGAAGCGTCCGCCGGCCATCGGTTCCATGTCGAATTCGATCTTCGGCGGGGTGAACTCTTCCACGGTCGCCGACAACGGCAGGCCTTGCAGGGTGGCCGCGATGGCCTGTCTTACGCGGTTGGTAAACATTAGAGAACGTCCTCCAGGAACTGCTCGATGATTTCATCGCGGGCGTTGAGTTGATAAATCATGTGTTCGTTCGGCGCGTAGCGGCCGTAGTCGATGACCACGTACCAGGTGCCGTTTTTGTACTTCTCGACGCTGTTCAATTCCGGGTGCAGGTACACGCTGCCGCCGGGAATGGTTTCGTCGGCAACCAGGGTTTGCAGCCAGTCGTTGATGCGCTTGACCTCCTGATCCATGAACGACTTGGTCAGGTTCTTGGCCATGGCCTTCTGGCCGGCTTTCACCAGCTTGCGGCTGATCGCATCTTCAAGGCCGACGTAGCTGATGAACTTGCCGGTGATGGAACGGTTACCCAGCAGCGAGAAGCCGCCGAGGATCGTGCGAGCGTAGTAGCTGACGCCGTAGCGGTTGAGCAGATCGCCCTCGGTGGAGGTGTCGAGGATGTTGTATTCCACGACTCGCGAAACGTCTTCGGCGTAGGTCACCTGGTTGCCTGGGCTTTCCCACTGTTTGACCTTGGCCAATGCAGCGATGGCCAGGCTCGATGGCGCCAGGAACACGTTTTTCTTCGCCGCTTTGGAGTAAACCGCCGGCATGTTGTGCACCACCAGGCAACGGTCGAAACCGAGATCCGCGCCGCCCAGTTCCTGGCTGTAAGTCACTTGATCGGCGACCGAGGCGTCCTTGCCGTCGAGTACCACCCGAGCCTTGATGCGTTTGCCGAACGAGGCGAACTCACTGGCCACCGCTTTGGTGCCGGTGAAACCCGGTGCGCCGATGATGGTCAAGTCTTCCGGCACACCGCCAAGTGCGGCCAGACCCAGTTTGCGACCAGTCGACGGCTCGATACCGCCGATCACGTTGTTCACGGTGTCGGCCGGGGTTGTGCCCTCTTCGACGATGACCACGTAGACCGGCACCTTGACCACTTTCAGGATCTGGAACACCGCGTGGAACAGCGTGCCCGACTCGGTGCCGGTCGGGTCCAGCAGTGCCTGGGTGGTGAAGCTGTTGATGCGGAACGGGGCGTTACGCGGGATCAACAGATCCGCTTTCGGCGCAGTGCCGACCAGACCGATGACGTTGTCACCCAGGCCACCCATGGCCTCGGGAGATTCAGTGGCATTGACGGTAATGCCGTTGTGCTCGAAGTTCAAAACCTCAGCCATGGTTATTCAGCCTTCTTGGCAGCGGCCTTTTTGGCCGGGTTGGATGTAGAGGCCGACTCTGCAGCCTCGGTTTTTTTCAGCTCCAGACGACCAGCGCTGCACAACGCACTGGCCTCCACATCGAGCAGGTCGAGCTCTTGGCCGACGCTCGACCAGTGGCCACCCCCGGTGGGGAATGGGAGGAGCACGGTGTAGGTTTGGCGTTGTGCCATTTGGGTTTCTCCAGATACGAAAAAGCCCCTTTTGAGGAAGGGGCTGTCGGGTTTTGTTTGGTGTTTGGCGGATAAGAAAATGCCCCGGCGGTGCGGGGCGTTTATTGGGGCTCTGCGGAGCCAGAAACATTCTCGGATAACAATGGGTCAGGCCACCCCTTGGTCAGCATTTCGTCGTGGTACTTACCAGCCTCAACGGCCTGCAATAACTCAAGCTCGCGGTCGAAACAGGACTGTACGTACGAACGGACAGCTGCCGAAACGGCCAAAAGCTGCGCTGCGTTCAGCACCACAAAACCCTCGGACGTTTTCAGATTGCAGACATAGGCAGGATCAAGTACGACCGCCAGAGCCATATCGGTGAGTGTCGCCCGGTCATCTCGAGTGGTCCCTACCGCCATACCTTGGTACATGATGCCCGCCGTTTCATGCTCATAACGGGTATTGGCGATTAACGTCTCAACCTTTCCACCACTACTCGAAATGTCGTGAAAGGCGATATATCGTGGGTCGTTTTCATCCACTTCGCCTTGATTCGGCCACACATTTTCATCTTGCAAACAGCCAAATACGGAAATAATTTTTTTTTCTGTTTCGTCTGAAAATTGAACGAACATAGCGCCCCCTTTTAAATGGTGTAAGACGAAAGAAAAACTGAAAATAGAGACGTTTGCGTCGCGGAGTAATAAAGCGTCTGCGATACGTCTACGATCAAGTCGTCAAATGGTGCAGATCCTGCAGCATTTGTATTTGAGTAATAGCGCCACCCACTACCAATTGAATCCCCTGCAAGCGACGAGTTCATAGAACCAGTTCCAGAAACGGCTAATGCACCACTCACGGATATTGCATTTTTTGGAATGTATGCAGCCACGGAAAACGCGACCAACGTCGCGCTCGTGGTTGATGTAGCTAGCGCATTTACATAAGGAAAATAGAGAGTTCGACCTTTCTGCTTACCTGGTTTGAACTGAGCGCTAGCATTAGTTGGCAAAACACCAAGAAGAGCGGAAGCGGTATACCCTACGGGCGCAAAATTACCGCCGTAAACTTCTGGAACCT
Source organism: Pseudomonas sp. EL_65y_Pfl2_R96 (assembly GCF_963970905.1). NCBI lineage: Bacteria > Pseudomonadati > Pseudomonadota > Gammaproteobacteria > Pseudomonadales > Pseudomonadaceae > Pseudomonas > Pseudomonas sp. EL_65y_Pfl2_R96. The sequence continues at coordinate 574,304 of NZ_CAXAQH010000001.1, forward strand.
CGGCAGCAGTCGCGTTAACGCCTATGGCACCATACATCCTGGTGGCCGGATTATAGAGTAAGTAAACAGCTACATAGCCGTTCACGGGGGCTATCCCTGTATCCATATATCCAAGGCCAGTTGACGCACTCAGACTAAGTGTCGCGCTGACATTGGCAAGCTTATAGCTCATGCCGCCAAGTTTATTTTCTAAAACAATCTCTTCCGCCGCGTAGGTCACTGCCTGCGAAGCTACCGGCAGCAACGCCTTCAGCTTGCGCGTTGTTCCTATTATCGGACCATTCACACCCAGAGCCTGAACCTCTGCGGCCAGCTCACCGATGTCGATGTTTCCCTGATTGATAGGTGCGTTCCAGGCCTTGATGCACCACATGACGGCGAGGTTGCGGGGACGCGTTTCCGTGGAGGTGCGCGCCACTTTCGAAGCATCAAAATACACGCCGTGGTAGGCGCCTTTCTGGTTGAGCGGAGTTGAGGACGTGCTCATGTTGCTTAACATGAACGCACCACCTGCCGCGGTGATATCGAGATAGCCGTCAAACGTACCGGTGATGTTCTGTAAGGTATCAACCTGATAACTGCCGATTGTCCGACCGCCATCAACACCGCGTCCATGATCCCAACCGCGCAGGAATTCGCCGCGCCCATCCGGCAAACGAAAATTTCCAGCGCCCTCGTCGCCCTTGTTGTACTTGCCGGCGAGATAAGCACTCAGATCCGGATAAAGCGCAGTACTCTTGACGCTGTTATCCAGTTCAAGAAAGCCCAGCGGCGGCGTATCACCGGGAAACGCGACAATTGCCCCCACCGGCAACATCGAGGCGCTGGCAATCATCCCCTCGATTTCAGTTTTGGTGTAGCTGTCCTTGATCCCGAACCCGGCCAGCGTTTCGGGATTCGCACCCGCCGTCGCTCGGCCGTATTTGTCCACGGTCAGGCTTTTGTAAGTCCCAGGTGCAATGCCGGTACGACCGGCCAGCATCTCGAAAGTCAGCGCGGTGGTGCCGAGATTGATCGGCCCGTTAGTGGTCAGGTGCCACAGCGAATCACCATTCTGCGTGCCCTCTTCTACCATCACGGTCAGGCCCGGCGCGACCTTGGCGCTGACGTTGGCATCGTTCGCCCGAACCCAGTCACCGTTGGCCACGATCCACAGACCGTTATCCTTGGCGAGCGTCTGGTTCGGCAGCAAAACGCGGTCACCGGCAATCACCGCAACTCCGTCGACCTGCTTTGCACCGTTCAACACCACGTTGCCGGTTGCCGCGACACGCACGGACTGCTTGCCGTCGAGTTTGCCGAGCTCTTCAGCGAGATAACTCATCACCCATGCACGGGTCGCTTTAACAACCGTGTCGTCAATCAGCAACGTCACCAACGCTGCATTGCTGGTCTCGAAAATCGAACGAATGTAGAACTCTTTCCCCGAACCCGAAGTCGCCAACACCGGCTTGAACGACTCCGGATACTTGACGATGGCATACAGAATGCCGGTATCAGTCCACAGCCCAGCCTCACGCACATACCAGCCGCCTACTTCAGGCGGGATAGTCACTTCGGCCAACAACCAACTCGGATTTTTCTCATCCTGGAACAGTGCATTGAGTGGCCCACGCCACACTTCGCGCTTAAGCGCCGTGGCGGTTGCGGCCGGGTTATAAATCGCGCCGCCGCCGTCGCCGACGGAAATCTGCGACAGCTTGATCGGTGTGCCCGCTGCCTTGCAGGCGGTTTCGTAGGCGATCCCCGCATTGGTGAGCAGGGTGTAATAGTCGGCCATTTAGGACCCCTGTGGATAAATAGTGGAGGTTTCGACGGTGTAGAGCCCAGCGGCCATAAAGGCCTGGCCCGAGGCTTCAAGCCCTTCGATGACAAGCGGATAAACCGTGGTCAGCTCGCCGCACACCGTCGCGGCACCGATGACGTGAGTGCCGAATGCGCTCAAGCCGACGGAAACCTTCAAGGTGTCGCGTTCGCTTTTGGCATCCGCCAGGCGTCGGTCGAGACGGGCGTCGATTGCTTCGCTGTAGGGTTGTTCGGAAAAAGCCCGGACGGAAAAGCTGTAAGCCGGGCCGGGCGGCGTTTGCTCGTACCAGGCACGAATTTCCGGTATCAGTTGCAATCCCTTGATCGCGTTTGCCAGCGCTTTTCGAGTCCCGGCCTGTCGTGCGGTGGGCCAGGCGAGTTCTACCGTCAGGCGTTTTTCCGCCTCGGTCGCCTCGGTGCTCCATTCGCTGACCCCGCGATCCGCGCCCAGATATGGCAGGAATGCCAGCGGTGTTTTGGCGGGGTTCATCAGTTCGGGGAACGGCGGGTCAATGCGCTCAAGCAACCGGGCGAAACCGAGATCAAGCGCCCTTTCCAGCGGTGAGCTGTTGGCCGGCAACAGGCTCGGGCGAAGTGTGTCGTCACTCATAACGTATCCACCTCGACCTCGACGCCCGTGCAATACGGCGCTTGAAAAGCGGTCGTCACAATCGGCGTTACCGGCTCAAGAATTTGCAGCTGAACCGCGCCGGCACTGTGCAGCGTGTAGTCGATCCAGCTCGGATCCACCCGCCCTTCCAGCCGGTGACAAGAATCGGCATACGCCTGCAACTGCTGTTGCGCGGCGACCTTGGTCAGCCCCGAATCGGGACCTGCGTTGATCTTGGCCACGACCCGGATTTTGTAGGTCTTGATTTGCGCGGCCTGCACGATGACGAGGTCCGTTTCCGGTCGTACATCTGGCCGGGCGAAATGCTGGCGAACACCGTCGAGCAGCGCTTGGGATGGCGTGCCATCACCCTCCCGGGAAAGCACCGTGACCGCGACTTCGCCGGGCGCGGTTCGGCGCCCGTTACCGTCCTTGACCTGCGCTGCAAAACCGTCCGGGTCGAAGGTGTAAGTGACCGTCACCACACCCGCCGCAGCGGTTTCCACTTTCACGACAGGCCGTTCGCCAAGGGTGAAGATCTCACGCCGATACTGCATGCGAGAGCCAGCCGCCGGGGCATGGGGCGCCAGGTAATAACGCAACCGGGCGTCGTCGTCGCTCTCAAAAACCGGATCGATCGGCGGGAACGCCGCCGGGTCGCCCGGATCGAGCAGCTGACGTTCAAGTCCCATGTCCGCAAGGCGCGCATCGAGGTTGGTCCCGGTGGCCCACCACGCCAGCATCTGTTTGATGCGGGCGTTGTATTTGCGCTCGTGGGTTTGCAGCCGTACACAGAACGCCTCAAGGGCCAGGGTCAGCAACTCGCTTTCGTTTTCAAGGCTAGCTGCAAGCTTGGCCGCGCTCTCGGGAGCACGGGCTCCGACGTACTCGACGACGAAGGTCTTGAACTCTGCGAGCAGATCCTCGAACGCTTCGACCGTGACGATGGCCGGTTCGGCCAACTGGTTCTGGCCAGGTATCAACATGCTCATGCCACCACCTCGAAGGTCTGATTGCGGTTTTTCCAGGTGCCGGCGAAGCGCAGCAACAACCCGGCACCGTAGCGGCTGGCCACAATGACCTGCGGCTCGAAATCGTCGATGCCGTTGTGCTTGTTGTAGAACGCTTGGGCCGCATGGCTCTGGGCCAGAATCAGCAGGTCATCGCCGAGGTTCCTCCCCAGCAACTCAGTGAGTGCGCAGCCATACAAAGGGCGCTTCTGACGCGTGCCCAAAGGCGTGGTCAACGCCCGGGTGGCACGCTGCACAAATTGCAGCCAGTCATCGACCGTTGCGCCGGTGTTTCTATCGATTCCGATCATGGGAAGCTCTTTATGCGGTACTGATGACGCGACCCTGGTGATCCACCAACGGGCCGCTCAGGTGCACACCGGAAGCGTCGAGCCGCAGGCCGACGGCGCCCAGTTGCAATTCGATGGCCTCAGGCGTCATCGCCAGCCGCGCCGGGCCGATGCTCAACTCTAGGGATTCACGGGAGCCGGTGAACGCCGCCGGGCCGTTTTGCCAGCGCAGAACATGACTGGCGTGGTCGTAACTGTTTTCCGTGCCGTCCTGATAGAGGCGACGCGTCAGCGATGCCTGTGTCGAGACGGGCGGAAACTGACCGCCGTTGAGGCCGAACAACGCCACCGACTGCCCGCCGCCCTCGCCACCGCCATGGTTCAGCAGCAAACACTGCTCACCCACGGAGGGGATCCGCGACTCGCTCTGTGCGCCGGCACTCGGGTTGAAAAACCGGATGGCCGGGGTGAGCAGCTCCCCATGGCTGACCTTGCAGGTGTTGCTGGCCGCATCGACCTCCTGGCACACACCGATGCGACAGAAACTGTCGGCACGCCGGTGCAGGTCTTCCATCTCGGTTTCCATTTCGGCCAGACGCTCGATGATCGGGCCCAGCTGCAGACGTAAAAGCGCATCAAACATGGGTCAGCCCTCGAGTGCGGTGTATTGATCCGGGTCGTCGATGTTCGACACCTCCCAGGTGCGAGCGAATTTCGGGATGCCCAGCGGGTCTTCGAGCAGCGTCGGGCCGAGGTACAGGGTTTGGGTAAATGAAACGGTCCAGGCGGTGTGCTCCCGTGTTTCGCTGATGAACGTGGACGGGACACCCTCAATGTTCATGGGCGGATCGCATTGCTCGCCCGGCAGTGCCCAGCGATTATCGACAACCAGGTTCTTCAACTCACTGGCCAGATCGCAAGCCGCCAACCCTGTGCCGGGCACCACGGCTTGCAAGGAAACGGTCAAGACGTGAGCAATGCGCCCGTCGTTGGCACGGCAGCCTGGCGCATCACGTTCGATGGCGATCAGCACCCAGGGCTGATCGCCGGTGCCGTCAAAGTCTTGATGACTCCCGACCTTCAAGCCGGGAACGGTGCTGCGCAATGTCTCGGCAATGGCGGAAAACAGCTGCGACGGTTTTTCGATGACGGCGGGCATTCATGGCCTCCTGTTCCTGTAGCAACGCGAAGATCAGCGACGCCGGTTTACTGTTGGTCGGGACGAGAATCCCGCGGTGGCACTTCGCAAACGCCAATCCGCTTGGCGGCCCAGCGTTCGTAAAGCCCGATGGCCACGTCCGCCCCGGCCATCGCCGTGAGGCAACCAAAGGCACCGGCGGCCCAGATCGACACGCCGGCGGCGTACAGCAGCATGATTGCCGAGACGCCGCAGATCATGCAGGCCCCGGACCGCAGCGCCAGGCGCCGCAACAGCGACCAGCCACGGGCGCCCTCCTTGTCGGCACGCCACATTTCGCCGGATACCCCGCCCGCCACGGCGAGGAGGATGACTAGCCAGATCGGCATGTCCAGCAACGCTTGTTGCTCGTTTGTCATGTCACGCCTCCTGGGGTGATTGATGAGTGATGTGTGTTGGGTTCAAACGATGTCTCTTGAGGTAGGCATTCCAAAAAGCCCGGCTTTGGCCGCAATGCCAATCAGTCAAGACGCTCCCACATGGGTTGCGCTTAACTGACTGGCATCAGGTTTTGGCCGGGCTTTTCAGTAATGCGGTCCTTCGCCTTCCCTGGCCAACGGCCTGAAGGAAGTTGATCTTTCGGCGCTACTGGCGCGGTACGGATCGATTCAAATTGTTTTTCCGACCGCGGTCCCTGCCCGCCGGATAACTGCTTCTGGTGCTTTACGCTGCACACCCGGGTCAGTTGCCAACCCTCTGAACCGTTGAGGCCGGTTCATCGCTGCCTTTGTTGTGGAACTAAAGAGCTTCGTTTCGAGCCGCCTTGTTGAGCGGCTTGAGACAAAGAATATGCATGCATGCATATACAGTCAATGCATAAATGCATTTATTTATGCACTAAAAATGCACGAACGCATGAAAGCCCCGCAGACAAAGGCGTTGGCGGTTTACGGCAGGCGAAAAAAAACCCGCCGGGTGGCGGGTTCTATCTGACAGCGGTGAGGTTAACGGGCGTACATGCCCCACCAGAAGACGTGACCGAGGATGACAATTTGCTCTTCCTGGATTTCCTGGAAGCTGTAGTCCTCGTCCGGATGCTCATCGCGATTGAAGCTGCGCAGGCGAATCCCGGTCGGCAGGCGATAAAGCTGTTTCACCCGCAATTGGCCGTTGTGGTTGATGGCGTACAGGTCGCCGTCGACGATGTCGCCAATCCCGCATTTGCCAGCATTCACACCAACGGTGGCGCCATCGCGCAGCACCGGCAACATGCTGTTGCCACGCACGGTCACGCATTTGGCCTGGTCGAACTGCACACCGTTGTGGCGCAAACTGCGCTTGCCGAAGCGCAGGCTAGAGCGCTCGCTCTCTTCGATGACGAATCTTCCTGATCCAGCAGCCAATTCAACCTCGCGAAGAAAGGGGACCGACACCTCGTCGTCATCGACGGGTGTATCGTCGTCCCACAGGCTTATGTCCTTGAGTTCCGAATGCAATTCATCGCGCCCGGCGCTGGCAGCCGGCGCGACATCCGCGCGGCCCCGCAACTGATCGGTGCTCACGGAGAAGTATTCGGCAATCTTCGAAATGTGTTTATCCGAAGGATCGACGATCTTCCCGCTGAGGATGCGCGAGAGAGTGGATTGAGGCACGCCGGTGCGACGGTGAAGCTCCGTGGGGGAGATCCCGTGTTGGTCGAGCAGCGCTCTTAAGACGGTAGAAACATTGCGTTTTTGCATAACGCGCATAGTGCTTGATCTTTTTTCGGAAGACAAATGCTGATTTGCATAGATCGTGCATAGCCAGCGGAAATGTACTGCGGGGGTTTCATGCCTGCGTAGGTCGGACTGCTCATGTTAACCTTGCGCCCATCGCGGAAAAGCCGGGCCAACGCCCCTCCTTTGCCCCACACCTTTCAACGAATTTGCCTATATCCGATGAATAAAGCGCTCTCCGATCTATCCTCCCACACGCCGATGATGCAGCAATACTGGCGCCTTAAGAACCAGCACCCTGACCAGCTGATGTTCTATCGCATGGGCGACTTCTACGAAATCTTCTATGAAGACGCGAAGAAGGCCGCCAAGTTGCTGGACATCACGCTAACAGCTCGCGGGCAATCGGCGGGTCAGGCGATTCCGATGTGTGGGATTCCTTACCACGCCGCAGAAGGTTACCTGGCGAAACTGGTGAAGCTCGGCGAATCGGTGGTGATTTGTGAGCAGGTCGGCGACCCGGCCACCAGCAAAGGCCCGGTGGATCGTCAGGTGGTGCGGATCATCACGCCCGGCACGGTCAGCGATGAAGCGCTGCTGGATGAACGCCGGGACAACCTGATCGCGGCGGTACTGGGTGACGAGCGTCTGTTCGGCCTGGCGGTGCTGGACATCACCAGCGGCAACTTCACCGTGCTGGAGATCAAAGGCTGGGAAAACCTGCTGGCGGAACTTGAGCGGGTCAATCCAGTAGAGCTGATGATCCCGGACGACTGGCCGAAGGATCTGCCGGCGGAGAAACGTCGTGGGGTTCGTCGCCGTGCGCCGTGGGATTTCGAGCGCGACTCGGCTCTGAAAAGTCTTTGCCAGCAGTTTTCCACCCAGGACCTGAAAGGTTTCGGCTGCGAGAACCTGACCCTGGCGATTGGCGCCGCCGGTTGCCTGCTCAGCTACGCCAAGGAAACCCAGCGCACCGCCCTGCCGCACTTGCGCAGCCTGCGTCATGAACGCCTGGACGACACCGTGGTGCTGGACGGCGCGAGCCGTCGCAACCTGGAACTGGACACCAACCTGGCCGGCGGTCGCGACAACACCTTGCAATCGGTGGTCGACCGCTGCCAGACCGCCATGGGCAGCCGTCTGCTGACCCGCTGGTTGAACCGTCCGCTGCGGGATTTGACCGTATTGCTGGCACGCCAGACCTCGATCGCCTGCCTGCTCGACGGCTACCGCTTCGAAAAGCTGCAACCGCAGCTCAAGGAAATCGGTGACATCGAGCGGATTCTGGCGCGGATCGGCCTGCGTAATGCCCGTCCTCGTGACCTGGCGCGCCTGCGCGATGCTCTCGGTGCACTGCCAGCGTTGCAGGTGGCGATGGCCGAGCTTGAAGCCCCGCACATCATGCAACTGGCGATGACCACCAGCACCTACCCGGAACTGGCAGCGCTGCTGGAAAAGGCCATTATCGACAACCCGCCCGCTGTCATCCGTGACGGCGGCGTGTTGAAAACCGGTTACGACAGCGAACTCGACGAACTGCAATCGCTGAGCGAAAACGCCGGTCAGTTCCTGATCGATCTTGAAGCCCGGGAGAAGGCCCGCACTGGCCTGGCCAACCTGAAGGTCGGCTACAACCGCATTCACGGCTACTTCATCGAACTGCCGAGCAAGCAGGCCGAATCGGCGCCGGCCGACTATATCCGTCGCCAGACGCTCAAGGGCGCCGAGCGCTTCATCACCCCGGAACTGAAAGCGTTCGAAGACAAGGCGCTGTCGGCCAAGAGCCGCGCCCTGGCTCGCGAGAAGATGCTCTACGAAACGCTGCTCGAAGACCTGATCGCCCAGTTGCCGCCCTTGCAAGACACCGCCGCCGCACTGGCCGAACTGGACGTGCTGAGCAACCTCGCCGAGCGCGCACTGAACCTGGACCTGAACTGCCCGCGCTTCGTCAGCGAACCGTGCATGCGCATCAGCCAGGGTCGTCACCCGGTGGTCGAGCAAGTACTCACCACGCCGTTCGTGGCCAACGACCTGAGCCTCGACGACAACACCCGCATGCTGGTGATCACCGGCCCGAACATGGGCGGTAAATCCACCTACATGCGTCAGACCGCGTTGATCGTGTTGCTGGCACACATCGGCAGCTTCGTGCCGGCGGCCAGTTGCGAATTGTCCTTGGTCGACCGGATCTTCACCCGAATCGGTTCCAGCGATGACTTGGCCGGCGGGCGTTCGACCTTCATGGTCGAAATGAGCGAAACCGCGAACATCCTGCACAACGCCACCGAGCGCAGTCTGGTGCTGATGGACGAAGTCGGACGTGGTACCAGCACCTTCGACGGCCTGTCCCTGGCCTGGGCCGCCGCCGAGCGCCTGGCGCACCTGCGGGCCTACACACTGTTTGCCACCCACTATTTCGAGCTGACGGTGCTGCCGGAAGCCCAACCGCTGGTGGCCAACGTGCACCTCAATGCCACCGAGCACAACGAACGCATCGTGTTCCTGCACCACGTGCTGCCTGGCCCTGCCAGCCAGAGCTATGGCCTGGCGGTTGCGCAGTTGGCCGGTGTGCCGAGCGAAGTGATCGTGCGTGCTCGTGAACACCTGAGCCGGCTGGAATCCACAGCGTTGCCTCATGAAATGCCAGCGCCGGCCAAAGGCAAAACCGTGGCGCCACAGCAGAGCGACATGTTCGCCAGCCTGCCGCACCCGGTGCTGGATGAACTGGCCAAGCTCGATCTGGATGACCTGACACCGCGCAGGGCTTTGGAAATGCTCTATACATTAAAGACACGGATCTAACGCACTTGCCTGCAAGCTGTTAGAATCTCGCGCGGTTTGGGATGCTGCAGGCTAACAGCCTGGCCTGCAGACTATCGCTCCCGAACCTGGCGACCCCGTCCTGAAGGGGCTCCGCTGCCGCCGCCTGAGGAGAAAATTAGAAATGACCTTCGTCGTCACCGACAACTGCATCAAGTGCAAGTACACCGACTGCGTAGAAGTCTGTCCGGTGGACTGCTTTTACGAAGGCCCGAACTTCCTGGTGATTCACCCGGATGAGTGCATCGACTGCGCACTGTGCGAGCCAGAATGCCCTGCCGTGGCCATCTTCTCCGAAGATGAAGTTCCGGAAGATATGCAGGAATTCATTCAGCTGAACGTTGAGCTGGCGGAAATCTGGCCCAACATCACCGAGAAGAAAGAATCGCTGCCTGATGCCGAAGAGTGGGATGGCGTCAAAGGCAAGATCAAAGACCTCGAACGCTGATTACCCCCCGCGTTCTCGAAAAGGCTCCTTGCGGGCCTTTTTGCTTTTTCAAAGATCAAAAGAAAGATCAAAAGATCGCAGCCTGCGGCAGCTCCTACAGAGATTGCTCATGTTCGCGAAATCACGGGTGTACGTGGTTTGTGTAGGAGCTGCCGCAGGCTGCGATCTTTTGATATTTTGCTTTTCTGCAGGCAAAAAAAAGGGGCGGTTTGACCCGCCCACATTTCTTCCCTATTCCCTGTGTTCCTTTTCATCGTCCTGATGAATCGCATCCTGCGATATCCATTCCCCTCATCCTTGAAGGGCGTGTCTATCCGTCGACACAGTTCAAATACTAAAGCGTTCCCCACCAAGCGCAATCGGCCTTTATGGCTGAAACTACCTGTAATATGTCGTTAACCTAAAAAAATAATCATATAAATCAACTAGATAAACCGTGAGCACACGTTGAATAGACAACTGCCAGGGTGTAAAAATAGTGAACACTTACGAAAGAGTAAGCAAAGACTTACACCACAAGACTACAAACCTGAGGCGGCGCCAAAAACAATGCACCTCTCATATCCCAGACAGCAAAAAGCCCCGAACCAGTCAAACCAGTCGGGGCTTTTTGTTACCGGTTGAGCGAATGGCTTATTGGAACAGCGACTCACTCGACAGGCCGTTTTTCTCAAGAATCTCCCGAAGACGCTTGAGGCCTTCAACCTGGATTTGCCTGACCCGCTCCCGGGTCAGGCCGATTTCCAGGCCGACGTCTTCAAGGGTGCTGCTCTCGTGACCTCGCAAGCCGAAGCGGCGTATGACCACCTCGCGTTGTTTGTCGGTCAGTTCCGAGAGCCATTGATCGATGCTCTGCGACAGGTCGTCGTCCTGTAACAATTCGCACGGATCGGTTGGGCGGTCGTCGGTAAGGGTGTCCAGCAGGGTTTTATCCGAATCCGGACCCAGCGAGACGTCGACCGAAGAAACCCGCTCGTTCAGGCCGAGCATGCGCTTGACCTCGCCTACCGGTTTCTCCAGCAGGTTGGCGATTTCTTCGGGTGAGGGTTCGTGGTCGAGCTTTTGAGTCAGCTCCCGTGCAGCCCGCAGGTACACGTTGAGCTCTTTGACCACATGGATCGGCAACCGGATGGTCCGGGTCTGATTCATGATCGCGCGCTCGATGGTCTGACGAATCCACCAGGTGGCGTAGGTCGAAAAACGGAAGCCGCGTTCGGGATCGAACTTTTCCACTGCCCGGATCAGGCCGAGGTTGCCCTCTTCGATCAGGTCCAGCAGCGACAGCCCACGATTGACGTAACGCCGGGCGATTTTCACCACCAGCCGCAGGTTGCTTTCAATCATGCGCTTGCGCCCGGCCGGGTCGCCACTTTGCGACAAGCGCGCAAAATGAACTTCTTCTTCCGGAGAGAGCAATGGGGAAAAGCCGATTTCGTTGAGGTACAGCTGCGTGGCATCGAGTGCCCGAGTGTAGTCGATGTACTTGTGTTGCTTTAGCGAAGCGGAGTGTCTGGATTTGGCACGAACGGAAGGTGGTGCATCCCCTTCATCATTCGACATCGAATCCGTAGCGATGCCGGTCTCCATCAGGAGAACCTCATCGTCGATGTCAAACTCCGGCACTTCTTTACTGAGAGCCATTGTTATAGTCCTTTGGTGAGTTCGACCTCAAGCTCAAGCGGCGCCTTTATCCCTGGCAACGCTGGAGCCTGTTCCCTCTACGTGACGGAACAGGCTGGCTCACAAATCAACGACGTGGCAGGAATTGCAGCGGATCTACAGGCTTACCTTGTCGGCGAATCTCAAAATGCAGTTTCACCCGGTCTGTACCCGTTGACCCCATTTCGGCAATTGTCTGTCCGACTTTGACCTGCTGCCCCTCCCGAACCAAAAGCCTGCGGTTATGACCGTAGGCACTGACGTAGGTATCGCTGTGTTTGATGATGACTAATTCGCCGTAGCCCCTTAAGCCACTCCCGGCGTATACCACCGTCCCATCAGACGCAGCTAAAACAGGCTGTCCCAAATCTCCGGCGATATCAATTCCTTTATTCAAACTACCGTTTGAAGAGAATTTTCCAATGAGAATGCCACTAGAAGGCCACCCCCAGCCCGTCGGGGCCGGACCGGCAGGAGGCAGTGGCGCGGGTGCCGGCTTGCTGGCGACGGACGGTGCAAGCACCGTTGTACTGGTCGTTTCGCCATTTGCCTGGCGTCGGATTACCGTGGTTTTACTCGACGAAGAAGGCGAGGAACTGGACGAACTCACGACTGCCGTTGGCGTTGAACCGCTGCGACCGTCAAAGCGAATCGTCTGACCCGGATGAATCGTGTAAGGCGTAGGAATATTGTTCCTTGCCGCGAGGGCTTTGTAGTCCCAACCGTAGCGAAAGGCGATGGAGAACAAGGTGTCTTTGGGTCGAACAACGTACTGGCCGGTGGTCACGACCGGACGCTGGGCGACCGCGTTGTTGCGTTCGACAACTCCCACACTACTCGATTTGGTACTGGAGCAACCGACCAGCAAGGTACTCAAGACAAGGCCAGTCACCAGACGCTGAAAGCTCGTTATACCCATTCGCTGCGCAACGACTGTGAGACTCACCCGCCGCTCCCTTTGTGGTGGCTGAAAATATGAATTGCCGTGTTCCGGCACAAAATGTCGCAAGTATAACGGGCCGAACAGGCTTTACCTTTAATGAAGCGATTTGCTTGGCGCACACGTTTGCTGCCTGACGATGAAACGTTTAACCAATCGATGCCGCTGTAAGACCCAGGCAATCGAAGAGAATTCAGCGCGCCAAAATAAATGCTCAGGCCAGCGGCCCGTTGAGCAATGGCACAAAGCGTACCGCCCCCAGAACACGCCTGGAAAAGCCCTGCTCTTCACGGATGATCAGCATCAATTGCTGCACCTCACCGGAGCCGACCGGAATCACCAGTCGCCCGCCCGGCGCCAACTGATCGAGCAGTGCCTGAGGCACGTCGGTGGCCACGGCGGTGACGATGATGCCGTTGTAAGGCGCCAGCGCCGGCCAGCCTTCCCAACCATCGCCCCAGCGAAATACCACGTTGCGCAAATTCAGTTCCACCAGGCGCTCCTTGGCCCGGTCTTGCAAAACCTTGATGCGCTCCACGGAAAAAACCCGCTCGACCAGCTGCGACAACACCGCCGTCTGGTAACCCGAACCGGTACCGATTTCCAGTACCTTGTCCAGCGGACCGGCCTCCAGCAGCAGCTCGCTCATGCGCGCCACCATATAAGGCTGGGAAATGGTCTGGTTATGCCCGATCGGCAACGCGGTATCTTCATAGGCGCGGTGTGCCAGCGCCTCGTCGACGAACAGGTGACGCGGCGTGCGGCGGATGACTTCCAGCACCTTGGCGTTGGACACCCCTTCTTCATAGAGACGCTGAATCAGGCGCTCGCGGGTTCGCTGAGAGGTCATTCCGATGCCGCGACGCAGAATGTCGTCTTGTTCACGAGTCATTTGCGCAGCCCCTCCAGCCAGCCATCGAGACAACTGAAGGCATCATTGAAGGTGCGATCCAGTTGCAGTGGCGTGATTGAAACATAGCCTTGCATCACCGCATGGAAATCGGTGCCCGGGCCGCCATCTTCAGCGTCCCCCGCTGCGGCGATCCAGTAACCCGACTTGCCGCGCGGATCAACCACTTTCATCGGCGCAGCCGCTCGGGCGCGATGACCGAGACGGGTCAGCTGGATACCGCGAATGTGATCCAGCGGCAAGTTGGGAATGTTCACGTTCAGTACCGTGCGCGGTGGCAGATCCAGGTCCGCGTGAGCCTCCACCAGTTTGCGCGCAAAATAGGCGGCGGTGGGAAGGTTCTCTACTTGCCGTGAGACGAACGAAAAAGCAAACGAAGGACGCTCCAGAAAACGCCCCTCAAGGGCCGCCGCCACGGTGCCGGAATACAGCACATCATCTCCCAGGTTCGCCCCCAGGTTGATACCGGAAACCACCATGTCCGGCTCGAACTCCAGCAAACCATTAAGGCCCAGGTGTACGCAGTCGGTGGGTGTGCCGTTGAGGCTGATAAAGCCGTTGGCCAGGGTTTGCGGGTGCAACGGACGGTCGAGCGTCAGCGAGCTGCTGGCGCCACTTTTGTCCTGGTCAGGGGCAATAACCACGCATTCGGTGTAATCCGCCAGCGCAGCATAAAGCGCGGCGAGACCGGGTGCGGCTACCCCATCGTCGTTAGAAATCAGAATACGCATGGGCTGTCCGTCTGCCCCACCGGCACCAGATCGACGAGTTCACGCACCAATACGGTGGCGAAGCATCCGGCCGGCAGGACGAATTCCAGTTGTAGAATGTCCAGCGAGGGATAATGCCACGTCAACCCGCCAATGGGCAGCCGCAGGATGCGACGTTCGTGGCTCATTCCGGCGTTGATCAACCAATCGCGCAGATCCGCTTCGCGCGCGGCGATCGCCTGTTCCAATTCATGGACAGCGCCCGCCGCGGGCGAGTCACCTTCGCCCCACTGCGGGCCGGTCGGGTGCAGGTCGAGAATCGCCAAACGCGGGTCGCTGCACTCGGCTTCACCCGCCGGGAAGAAGCTGCGGCTGTCGGTGAACGCCAACAGATCGCCCACCTGAGCGCGCTGCCAGGTGCCATCGGCGACGCGCGCCGCCAACACTTGATTGAACAGAAAACTGCGCGCAGTGGAAAGCAGCCGCGAACGCACATTGCGTTGCTCCGGCAGGGCCTTGCGCGCCGCCCAGGCACGGGCATCGACGACGTTGCCGCCGTCAAAGCCGAACCGCTGGGCGCCGAAATAATTGGGAATACCTTTCGTGGCGATCAGTTGCAGACGCTCTTCGATCGCCGCCTTGTCACCGCTGAACTGGGTCAAACGCAAGGTGAAACCGTTGGCCGAATGGGCTCCGCGTTGCAGTTTGCGTTTATGCCGACCGGTCTTGAGGATTTTCAGCGTATCGTTTTCCGCCGCCGACAGATCTGGATCGGCCTTGCCCGGCAGTTGCACGCTGAACCACTGGCGAGTCAGCGCCTGACGGTCCTTGAGCCCCGCATAGCTGACGGTACGCAACGGCACGCCCGCCGCCTTGGCGATCCGCCGCGCCGCTTCTTCGGTATTCAGACCGCGCTTTTCCACCCAGATCCACAGGTGTTCGCCGTCGCCGCTCAGGGGAATATCGAGGACTTCGTCGACCTGGAAATCTTCCGCCGTGGCTTTCAGAACCGCGCTGCCGAGGGCTTGACCATAGGCCCGCGGGCCGAGCAATTGCGCCTCGTTCATGCGCGCAGCAACAAGGCAACGGAGTGCACGGCAATGCCCTCTTCGCGACCGACAAAGCCAAGCTTTTCGGTGGTGGTAGCTTTCACATTCACTTGATCCAACTCAACTTGAAGATCTGCGGCAATCAGCGCGCGCATCGATTCGATATGCGGGGCCATTTTCGGGGCCTGGGCGACGATGGTGTTATCGACGTTGCCGACTTTCCAGCCCTTGGCGTGGATCAGTGCGACGACATGACGCAACAGCGCACGGCTGTCGGCGCCCTTGAATTGCGGGTCGGTGTCCGGGAAGTGCTTACCGATATCACCCAATGCGGCAGCACCGAGCAAGGCATCGCTCAAGGCGTGCAGCAGGACATCACCGTCGGAATGGGCAAGCAGCCCGAAGCTGTGTGCAATCCGCACACCGCCCAGCGTGATGAAATCGCCTTCACCGAAACGGTGCACATCATAGCCGTGGCCAATACGCATAAAAAAACGCCCCGATTTTTGTCAGGGCGTGATTCTACCTGCTTTGTCGGACATTAGGGTCTGTTGACGTTTGGTGGCGAGCCGCATTGCAGTGCCAAGTTGTGCGAGGCAAGGCGCGGGATGCAGCCAATGGTTGTTCCCTTGGCAAATCCCGCAACGCAGCATCGCGCAACTTGGCGCGCAACGCGGCCGTCACCGAACGTCAACAGCCCCTACGCGCTTAGCGCACGCCCATGATGTTGCAAGTGGTCCTCGACAAAGCTGGCAATGAAGAAATAGCTATGGTCGTAGCCGGGTTGCAAGCGCAACGTCAGCGGATGACCAGCCAGTTTGGCCGTCTGTTGCAAGGCCTCAGGCTTGAGCTGGGTAGCCAGGAAATCGTCTCGATCACCTTGGTCGACCAACAGCGGCAGCTTCTCGTCAGCCTCGGCGATCAGCGCGCAGGCATCCCATTCGCGCCATTTCGAACGGTCTTCCCCCAGGTACCGGGAAAAGGCTTTCTGACCCCATGGGCAATCCATCGGATTGTTGATCGGCGAGAACGCCGACACCGACAGATAACGCCCCGGGTTGCGCAACGCGCAAACCAGCGCACCGTGACCACCCATGGAGTGACCGCTGATGCCACGCTTGTCCGATGCCGGGAAATGCGCTTCGACCAATGCCGGCAATTCCTGCACGACATAGTCATGCATCCGATAATGCCGGGACCACGGTTCCTGCGTGGCATTCAGATAAAACCCGGCACCGAGACCGAAGTCCCAGGCGCCGTCCGGATCACCCGGCACGTCGGGACCGCGTGGGCTGGTGTCCGGTGCGACGATGATCAGCCCAAGCTCGGCGGCCATGCGCATGGCGCCGGCCTTCTGCATGAAGTTCTCGTCGGTGCAGGTCAGGCCGGACAACCAGTACAGCACCGGCAATTTGCCGCCCTGCTCCGCTTGCGGCGGCAGGTACACGGCAAACACCATGTCGCAGCCAAGTACATCGGAGCGGTGCCGGTAGCGTTTGTGCCAGCCGCCGAAGCTTTTCTGGCAGGAGATATTTTCCAGGCTCATGACCGACCTCAGAAATGGATGACGCTACGGATGCTTTTGCCTTCATGCATCAGGTCGAATGCCTTGTTGATATCTTCCAGCCCCATGGTGTGGGTAATGAAGGTATCCAGCGGGATCTCGCCGGTCTGGGCCATTTCAACATAGCTTGGCAACTCGGTACGACCGCGCACGCCACCGAATGCCGAACCGCGCCAGACACGACCGGTCACCAGCTGGAATGGACGGGTGGAGATTTCCTGACCGGCGCCGGCCACGCCGATGATCACCGACTCCCCCCAACCCTTGTGGCAGCACTCAAGTGCAGCACGCATCAATTGGACGTTGCCGATGCATTCGAAGGAAAAGTCGACGCCGCCATCGGTCATGTCGACGATCACTTCCTGAATCGGACGATCGAAATCTTTCGGGTTTACACAATCGGTAGCACCCAACTGCCTGGCGATCTCGAACTTGGCCGGGTTGATATCGATAGCGATGATCCGCCCGGCCTTGGCTTTGACCGCACCGATCACAGCCGACAGACCGATGCCGCCCAGACCGAAGATGGCAACCGTGTCGCCCGGCTTGACCTTGGCGGTGTTGATCACCGCGCCAATGCCGGTGGTGACGCCACAGCCCAGCAGGCAGACCTTTTCCAGCGGCGCTTCTTTAGGAATTTTGGCCACGGAGATTTCCGGCAGCACGGTGTACTCGGAAAATGTCGAGGTCCCCATGTAGTGGAAAATCGTTTCGCCCTTGTAGGAAAAACGCGAAGTGCCATCCGGCATCAGGCCTTTACCCTGCGTCGCACGAATGGCTTGGCAGAGGTTGGTTTTGCCCGACAGACAGAATTTGCACTTGCCACATTCCGGGGTGTACAGCGGGATCACATGGTCACCGACCGCGACCGACGTCACGCCCTCGCCGATCGCTTCAACCACCGCGCCACCTTCATGCCCCAGAATCGAAGGAAAAATGCCTTCCGGGTCCGCGCCCGAGAGGGTGTAGGCATCGGTATGGCAGACACCGGAAGCGACCACGCGCAGCAGAACTTCACCGGCCTTGGGCATGGCGACATCGACTTCAACGATCTCGAGGGGTTTCTTGGCCTCGAAGGCTACGGCGGCGCGCGACTTGATCATGCTGACTCTCCAGTGAATAAAAACAAGACAGGGAGTGTAATACAGCTGCTTGCGATGAATAATCGGCACAAAAGCAAAACATTATTGCCATACAGGGATAATCCTGATGTCCGAAAACCGCTGGGAAGGTATCGACGAGTTCGTCGCCGTCGCCGAATGCAGCCAATTCACTGCCGCGGCTGAACGCCTTGGGGTGTCTTCCTCCCACATCAGTCGCCAAATCGTACGGCTGGAAGAGCGCCTGCAAACCCGTTTGCTCTATCGCAGCACCCGTCGGGTCACGCTGACCGAGGCCGGGCAAACCTTTCTGCAACATTGCCAGCGCCTGCAGGACGGTCGCGAAGAAGCGTTGCGAGCCGTCGGTGATTTGACCAGCGAACCCAAAGGTATGTTGCGCATGACCTGCGCCGTGGCTTACGGCGAGCGATTCATCGTGCCTCTGGTCACTCGTTTCATGGGGCTGTATCCGCAACTACGCGTTGACATCGAACTGAGCAATCATCCGCTCGATCTGGTGCATGAAGGCCTGGACCTGGCCATCCGCCTCGGCCGTCTGCAGGATTCAAGATTGGTCGCGACACGTCTGGCACCACGACGCATGTACCTGTGCGCCTCGCCGTCTTACCTGGAGCGGTATGGTCGCCCACACAGTTTGTCGGAACTGAGCCGCCATAACTGCCTCATCGGCAGCTCGGATATCTGGCAACTGGAACAGAACGGGCGGGAATTTTCCCAGCGAGTACAGGGAAACTGGCGCTGCAACAGTGGGCAAGCGGTGCTGGATGCCGCGCTACAGGGGGTTGGGTTGTGTCAGCTGCCGGATTACTACGTCCTGGAGCACCTGAAAAACGGCGAATTGATTTCGCTGCTGGAAGCCCACCAACCGCCGAATACAGCCGTGTGGGCACTTTACCCACAGCAACGGCATCTGTCGCCGAAGGTGCGCAAGTTGGTGGATTACTTGAAGGCGGGGTTGGCCGAACGGCCGGAGTATCGAACTTAAGATAAAAAGATCGCAGCCTGCGGCAGCTCCTACAGGTATCGAGTACACCCGTTAATCCGAGGCGCACACGATCAATGTAGGAGCTGCCGAAGGCTGCGATCTTTTAACGGCGGTTAGCCCAACGCTGCCGCAACCACTCAAGGTCTTCGGGGCGAGTGACCTTGATGTTATCGGATCGACCTTCGATCAGGCGCGGCGCCTGGCCCGACCACTCCATGGCCGAAGCTTCATCGGTGATGACAACGTCCGCTACCAGACTGTCCGCCAACGCCCGATGCAACGCGCCGAGGCGAAACATCTGCGGTGTGTAGGCCTGCCAGATCACACTGCGATCCACCGTTTCCAGCACACGCCCATGCTGGTCGACCCGCTTGAGGGTATCGCGCGCAGGCACCGCCAACAGACCACCCACCGGATCGTCGACCAGCTCACTGAGCAATTTATCGAGATCATCACGCGCCAGATTCGGTCGCGCAGCATCGTGAACCAACACCCAATCCTCATCGTCAGCGCCTTGGGCATGCAGATGCAGCAAGGCATTGAGCACCGACCCGGAACGCTCGGCGCCACCTTCAACCCGCTGAATACGCGGATCGGCAGCACACGCCAGGTTCGGCCAGTAAGGATCGTCGATAGCAAGACTGACCACCAACCCCTTCAGGGAAGGATGATCGAGAAAACAGCCAAGACTGTGTTCCAGAATAGTGCGCCCGCCCAGCTGCAAGTATTGCTTGGGACGGTCCGCGGCCATACGGGCACCGACACCCGCGGCAGGAATCACGGCCCAGAAGGCCGGTAACGACTCCATCATTGGGCCAACTGGTAAAGGGTTTCACCGTCCTTGACCATGCCCAACTCATGGCGAGCCCGCTCTTCAACGGTCTCCATGCCCTTTTTCAATTCGCTGACTTCGGCATCCATCACCCGATTGCGTTCCAGCAGCGCCTCGTTCTCGGCATGTTGGTCCGCAATCTGCTGCTTCAGCTCGGCCACTTGCGCCAGACTGCCATTACCCACCCACAGGCGGTACTGCAGGCCAGCCAGCAGCAAGAGCAAGACGAGGAACAACCAATTGGGACTGCGCATCGAATATCAGGTATCCAGTGAAAAAAGACAGCCATGCCAAAACTTTGAAGCTTCTGATAGCACGAAGCCTGGAAGAACCAGGCTTGTGCTCTTAAGGCATCAGATTAGTGGCAAATCCATCGCTGCTGCGATTTTTCCGACACAATCCGGTGTCTTTTTATCGTTTACCACTCAGCCGCGGAACTCGCTACGGCCGTTGTACTTGGCTTTGCCATTCAACTGCTCTTCGATACGCAGCAGTTGGTTGTACTTGGAAACGCGGTCGGAACGGCACAGAGAACCGGTTTTGATCTGGCCAGCCGAGGTGCCCACGGCCAGGTCGGCAATGGTCGAATCTTCGGTTTCGCCGGAGCGGTGCGAGATCACGGCGGTGTAACCAGCGGCCTTGGCCATCTGGATGGCTTCCAGGGTTTCGGTCAGAGTGCCGATCTGGTTGAACTTGATCAGGATCGAGTTGGCGATCTTTTTGTCGATGCCTTCTTTCAGGATCTTGGTGTTGGTCACGAACAGGTCGTCGCCAACCAGCTGAGTCTTCTCGCCGATCTTGTCGGTGAGGATTTTCCAGCCAGCCCAGTCGGACTCGTCCAGACCGTCTTCGATGGAGATGATCGGATAACGCTCGGTCAGACCTTTCAGGTAGTCGGCGAAACCTTCAGCGGTGAACACCTGGCCTTCGCCGGACAGGTTGTACTTGCCGTCTTCGTAGAATTCGCTGGCCGCGCAGTCCAGCGCCAGGGTCACGTCGGTGCCCAGCTTGTAACCGGCGTTGGCCACGGCTTCGGAGATCACTTTCAAAGCGTCTTCGTTGGAGGCCAGGTTCGGCGCGAAACCACCTTCGTCACCAACGGCAGTGCTCAGGCCACGAGCCTTCAGAACGGCTTTGAGGTGATGGAAAATCTCGGTGCCCATGCGCAGACCTTCCGAGAAAGACTTGGCGCCAACCGGCTGAACCATGAATTCCTGGATGTCGACGTTGTTATCGGCGTGCTCGCCACCGTTGATGATGTTCATCATCGGAACCGGCATCGAGTAGACGCCTGGGGTGCCGTTCAGGTTGGCAATGTGTGCGTACAGCGGCAGGTCCTGGTCCTGTGCTGCTGCCTTGGCCGCGGCCAGGGAAACGGCGAGGATCGCGTTGGCGCCCAGGGTCGCTTTGTTTTCGGTGCCGTCGAGCTTGATCATCGCGTGATCCAGCGCTTTCTGGTCGCTTGGGTCTGTACCCAGCAACAGGTCGCGAATCGGACCGTTGATATTGGCTACAGCCTTGAGCACGCCCTTGCCCAGGTAACGGCTCTTGTCGCCATCACGCAGCTCGAGCGCTTCACGCGAGCCAGTGGAAGCACCGGACGGCGCGCAAGCGCTGCCGATGATGCCGTTATCGAGAAGCACGTCTGCTTCCACAGTGGGATTGCCACGGGAGTCGAGAACTTCACGACCTTTGATGTCGACGATTTTTGCCATTGTTGTAAACACTCCAAAGTTGACGAAAACGACGCAGCTGAAGGAAATCTTTTATCGTCGGCAAGCGACAGACAGCGGGCAGGCTTGCGGACGATAAGGCTCAAGCCCGAGGGCCTGAGCATTAAACCGTGCGGTACTTTACCGGAGAATCGAGGTTTACGCGGTTTCTACCGTCGGAAAACCCTTCACCAGTTCGTCCAGTGCTTTGAGCTGGGCCAGGAAGGGTTCCAGTTTGTCCAGACGCAAGGCGCAAGGGCCGTCGCATTTGGCGTTGTCCGGGTCCGGGTGGGCTTCGAGGAACAGCCCGGCCAGCGACTGGCTCATGCCGGCCTTGGCCAGGTCGGTGACCTGGGCACGACGACCGCCAGCGGAATCGGAGCGACCGCCAGGCATTTGCAGCGCGTGGGTCACGTCGAAGAACACCGGGTATTCGAACTGCTTCATGATGCCGAAGCCGAGCATGTCGACGACCAGGTTGTTGTAGCCGAAGCTCGAACCACGCTCGCAGAGGATCAACTGATCGTTACCGGCTTCTACGCATTTGTTCAGGATGTGTTTCATTTCCTGAGGCGCGAGGAACTGGGCTTTCTTGATGTTGATCACCGCGCCGGTCTTGGCCATCGCAACCACGAGGTCGGTCTGACGCGAAAGGAAGGCCGGCAGCTGGATGATGTCGCAGACTTCAGCCACGACCGCAGCCTGATCAGGCTCGTGAACGTCGGTGATGATCGGCACGCCGAAGGCTTGCTTGATGTCCTGGAAAATTCGCATGCCCTCTTCCAGGCCAGGGCCACGGTAAGAGGTCACAGAGGAACGGTTGGCCTTGTCGAAACTGGCCTTGAACACGTAAGGGATACCGAGTTTCTCGGTCACCTTTACGTACTCTTCGCAGACCTGCATCGCCATGTCGCGGCTTTCCAGTACGTTCATGCCACCGAACAGCACCATCGGCTTGTCGTTAGCGATCTCGATGTTGCCTACACGGATGATTTTCTGCGCCATGAAGTTCAAGCCTTCTTCTGATGTTGAGCCAAAGCGGCTTTGACGAAACCGCTGAACAACGGGTGACCGTCGCGTGGAGTAGAGGTGAACTCAGGGTGGAACTGGCAAGCGACGAACCATGGGTGATCCGGTGCTTCGACCACTTCAACCAACGCGCCATCACCGGAGCGACCGGAGATTTTCAGACCGGCTTCCATGATTTGCGGCAGCAGGTTGTTGTTCACTTCGTAGCGATGACGGTGACGCTCGACGATCACGTCCTTGGCGTAGCAATCGTGCACCAGGGAACCTGGCTCAAGCAGGCAATCCTGAGCGCCGAGGCGCATGGTGCCGCCCAGATCGGACGCTTCGGTACGGATTTCGACTGCGCCGGTGGCGTCTTCCCATTCGGTGATCAGACCCACGACCGGGTGACCGCTGGTGCGATCGAACTCGGTGGAGTTGGCGTCTTTCCAGCCCATGACGTTACGAGCGAACTCGATGACGGCCACTTGCATGCCCAGGCAGATGCCCAGGTACGGAACCTTGTTTTCGCGAGCGTATTGAACGGCAGTGATCTTGCCTTCGACACCACGCAGACCGAAGCCGCCTGGTACCAGAATCGCGTCGACGCCTTCCAGCAGCGCGGTGCCCTGGTTTTCGATGTCTTCGGAATCGATATAGCGCAGGTTGACCTTGGTGCGGTTGCTGATGCCGGCGTGACTCATCGCTTCGATCAGCGACTTGTAGGCGTCCAGCAGTTCCATGTACTTGCCGACCATGGCGATGGTGACTTCGTGCTCCGGGTTCAGCTTGGCGTCAACCACCGCTTCCCACTCGGACAGATCGGCGCTGTCGCATTGCAGGCCGAAACGCTCGACGACGAAATCATCCAGGCCCTGGGAGTGCAGAATGCCCGGGATCTTGTAGATGGTGTCGGCGTCTTCCAGCGCGATCACCGCACGTTCTTCAACGTTGGTGAACTGCGCGATCTTGCGACGCGAAGAGATATCGATCGGGTGATCGGAACGGCATACCAGCACGTCTGGTTGCAGGCCAATGGAACGCAGTTCCTTGACCGAGTGCTGGGTCGGCTTGGTTTTGGTTTCGCCGGCAGTGGCGATGTACGGCACCAGCGTCAGGTGCATCAGCATCGCGCGCTTGGCGCCCACTTCGAAACGCAATTGACGGATCGCTTCGAGGAACGGTTGCGACTCGATGTCACCCACGGTGCCACCGATCTCGACCATGGCCACGTCGGCATCGCCGGCGCCCTTGATGATCCGGCGCTTGATTTCGTCGGTGATGTGCGGGATCACCTGAATGGTTGCGCCAAGGTAATCACCACGGCGCTCTTTGCGCAGGACGTGTTCGTAGACACGACCGGTAGTGAAGTTGTTGTTCTGGGTCATGGTCGTGCGGATGAACCGCTCGTAGTGGCCCAGGTCCAGGTCGGTCTCGGCGCCGTCGTGGGTGACGAACACTTCACCGTGCTGGAACGGGCTCATGGTGCCCGGGTCAACGTTGATGTACGGGTCCAGCTTCAGCATGGTGACCTTAAGTCCCCGCGCCTCCAGGATGGCCGCCAATGAAGCCGAGGCAATGCCTTTCCCCAATGAAGAAACAACACCGCCCGTGACGAATATGTAGCGCGTCATGAAAAACCCTAGAAGTCTGCGTTAAAGCGGTCCGAGCCGCCGGGGAAAGCGAAGGAAGGCCGAAGCCCCCGATCACCTGCATTAATCACAGTGCACCTTTCAAAAAAACCGCCGCGTTGGGACAGACCGGCAGATGAAACACCGGTAGGTTGCTCGCTACACATTTTTTGGAATCGCCCAGCAAAGACTGCTTGGTAATCGGCAACTCCTGCGATTCAGGCGAATCCACAGAAGTTGTATCAAGAAGGGAGCGTAGTCTACCGGAAAGCCCCTTTCAGCTCAAACCTAGATCTTCGATCAGCGGCTGCCAATGCAAATACCAGCCACCCTGTACATCGCCATTTAGCCCCCGCAGGTTCGCCACCGCCAGCAATTGCTCGCCTCTGTAGACCAGCGGCAATCTGCCACGGGCGAAGCTCGGCAGGCCGCTTTCGTTGAGCAAACGCTTCAAGTCACGGTGGCCGCGATCGGGCAGATTCATGACCTCGCCGCCCTCACGATAGCGAATCTGCAACGGGCCATCGGGGATCTGACCGGTGAGTGTGAGCACACCGTTATCCGGCAACGCCAGTGATACCGAGGGATCAGCCCAGGATACCGGAGAGGATAGCGTACGCAGCCAACCACCTGACAACCACCAGAGACGCCCACCGGCCCGATGCAGCTCACCCGTCGCCAGCCGCCAGACGGGACGCGCATCACCGGTCGCATCGCGCAAACTCTCCCAACCCGACCAATGGTCACTGTCTGGCAAAGATGTCAGCGGTTTGAGCCAATGACTTAACGCGTTGCGCTGGCGCGCATCAGAGAGTGTTTCCAGTGGCGCCAGCTCCAGCGATGGCAAACCCAGCCAATCGAAATCACTGACGGTACTGGCGTGGGCCAGATCGATTTGTGCCAAGTCGTCGAGCAAGCCCTGGGCTTCACTCAGATGCGCGGCGCTGCGAGCCATGGTCGCCACCGCTTGCGGCCAGCGTGCGGTCAACACGGGGAACACCTGATGGCGCAGGTAATTGCGCGAGAACTGTCGGTCCTGGTTCGAAGGATCTTCGATCCAGCTCAACTGATGTTCAGTTGCGTAGGCCTCAAGCTCGGCGCGAGTGACATCAAGCAGCGGCCGTAGCAGATGCCCCCGCCCCAACGGACGCTCGCTCGGCATTCCCGACAAACCTCTCACTCCAGCCCCACGCAAGAGCCGAAACAACAGGGTTTCCGCCTGATCGTCACGGTGCTGGCCAGTGAGCAGCACTTCACCGGCGCAAGTTGCCGCGATGAAGGCGCCATAACGCGCATCCCGCGCCGCACGCTCAAGGCTTGCGCCAGGCTCAACCTGAACGCGCACAACCTCCAGCGGCACTCCCAACGCATCACAGACCGACTGACAATGATCCGGCCACGCATCAGCCGCAGCCTGAAGGCCGTGGTGGACATGAATGGCGGTCAGCGCCGGCAGGGATTGGGTTTTCGCAAGGTGCGCGAGAAGGTGCAGCAGGACGGTGGAATCAAGACCACCGGAGAAAGCGACGCGCCAGGTTGTAGCATTGCGCCAAGGCGTGAGGTTGCGCAGGAGCCTGGCAGGCAGATCAATCGTGGGCTGACTCATATCGATCACTTCGCACAAATCAAATGTGGGAGCGGGCTTGCCCGCGAAGGCGGCGTAACAGCCAACACATTCGTTGAATGTTACATCGCTTTCGCGGGCAAGCCCGCTCCCACAGTTTTTTCTATGGTCAGCCGAATCTGCGTCAGATCAGAGACCGTAGCTCATCAGACGCTCGTAACGGCGGGCCAGCAGCGCGTCGTTGTCGAACTTCTTCAGCATCGCCAGTTGCGAGCTCAGCTCGGCACGGATCGAGGCAGCGGCAGCGGCCGGATCACGATGAGCGCCGCCCAACGGCTCGCTGATCACTTTATCGACAATGCCCAGGCCTTTCAGGCGCTCGGCAGTGATGCCCATGGCTTCAGCGGCATCTGGAGCTTTCTCGGAAGTTTTCCACAGAATCGAGGCACAACCTTCCGGCGAAATCACCGCGTAGGTCGAGTATTGCAGCATGTTCAGCTGATCGCAGACGCCGATTGCCAGTGCACCACCGGAACCACCCTCACCGATCACGGTGGCGATGATTGGGGTTTTCAGGCGAGCCATGACGCGCAGGTTCCAGGCAATCGCTTCGCTCTGGTTGCGCTCTTCGGCATCGATGCCCGGGTAAGCGCCCGGGGTGTCGATGAAGGTCAGGATCGGCATTTTGAAACGCTCGGCCATTTCCATCAGGCGGCACGCCTTGCGATAGCCCTCAGGGCGCGGCATGCCGAAGTTGCGGCGAACTTTCTCGCGCACTTCACGGCCTTTCTGGTGACCGATGATCATCACCGGCTGGTCGTCCAGACGGGCAACACCGCCAACAATGGCAGCGTCGTCGGAGAAGTGACGGTCGCCATGCAGTTCATCGAACTCAGTGAAGATGTGTTCGATGTAGTCCAGGGTGTACGGACGTTTCGGGTGACGCGCCAGACGCGCGATCTGCCAGCTGGTCAGCTTGCCGAAGATGTCTTCGGTCAGCGTGTTGCTCTTGTCCTGCAGGCGGGAAATCTCATCGCCGATATTCAGCGAATTGTCATTACCGACCAAGCGCAACTCTTCGATCTTGGCTTGCAGGTCGGCGATCGGCTGTTCGAAATCCAGGAAATTCGGGTTCATAGGCGTCCGTCTTGGGTCGACGTCCAAGAGAGCTTGGGCCGGCCGGTTGTCTATTCGCGCCCTACCTTAAGGGACAGGCGCGTTCAGGTCGAGATTAAAAATTCGGGTCGGGATCAGGCGCGTTCCAATGGTAAAGAATGGCACCTGACCGTCAACGGTATTGGAGGAAGACGTTGTCTCGCCCAAACTGGTCACGCAGGGCTTGAATCAAGGCATCCGCCGGGTCGATCCGCCAGGTCTCGCCGAACTGCAACAAGGCCTTCGCATCGGGACTGGTGTACTCCATGGTGATCGGACACGCGCCGCGGTGACGCTTGAACAGCTCCCCCAGCCAGCGTAGCTGATCGCCTTTCAAATCCTTGGTGTGCAATTTCAGGCGCAGGCTTTCGGCCAGGTTGGTGCGCGCATCTTCCATGCTCATCACCCGCTTGACCCGCAGCCGCAGGCCGCCAGAGAAGTCGTCGTTGCTGACTTCACCTTCCACTACCACCATCGCATCGGTCTGCAACAGCGACTGCGCGGAATGGAAGGCGTCGGCAAACAACGAAGCTTCAATCCGCCCGGAGCGGTCGTCGAGGGTGATAAAGCCCATCTTGTCGCCCTTTTTGTTCTTCATCACTCGCAGGGCGATGATCATGCCCGCGACCGTCTGGGTATCGCGAGCCGGCTTCAGGTCGATGATGCGTTGACGGGCGAAGCGACGAATCTCGCCTTCGTATTCGTCGATCGGGTGGCCGGTGAGGTACAGGCCCAAGGTGTCTTTCTCGCCTTTCAGACGTTCCTTGAGGGTCAGTTCCTTGGCCTTGCGGTGATTGGCGTAGACATCGGCGTCTTCTTCAACGAACAGACCGCCAAACAGATCGGCATGACCACTGTCGTGAGTGCGAGCGGTTTGTTCGGCTGCCTTGATCGCTTCTTCCATGGCCGTCAACAAGACCGCGCGGTTACGATCGATGTTGGCCTGATAGGCTTTCTGCTCATCGTGAAAATACGGGCCAAGGCGGTCCAGGGCACCACTGCGGATCAAGCCGTCGAGGGTTCGTTTATTGATGCGTTTGAGGTCGACCCGCGCGCAGAAATCGAACAGGTCCTTGAACGGCCCGTCCTGCCGCGCCTCGGTAATCGCTTCGACCGGCCCCTCGCCCACCCCCTTGATAGCGCCCAGACCGTAAATGATGCGGCCTTCGTCGTTCACCGTGAACTTGAACTCCGAGGTGTTCACGTCCGGCGCGTCGAGGCGCAGCTTCATGGTCCGCACTTCTTCGATCAAGGTCACGACCTTGTCGGTGTTGTGCATATCCGCCGAGAGCACCGCGGCCATGAACGGCGCCGGGTAGTGGGCTTTCAGCCACGCGGTCTGGTACGACACCAGGCCGTAGGCGGCGGAGTGGGATTTGTTGAAGCCGTAACCGGCGAATTTTTCCACCAGGTCGAAAATGTTACCGGCCAGGTCAGCGTCGATATTGTTGGTGGCGCAACCTTCAATGAAACCGCCGCGCTGTTTGGCCATTTCTTCGGGTTTTTTCTTACCCATGGCTCGACGCAGCATGTCCGCGCCGCCGAGGGTGTAACCGGCCATGACCTGGGCAATCTGCATCACCTGTTCCTGATACAGGATGATGCCGTACGTCGGCGCCAGGACGGGCTTGAGGCCTTCGTACTGGTAGTCCGAGTGCGGGTACGCGAGCTCCGCGCGACCGTGCTTACGGTTGATGAAGTCGTCCACCATGCCCGATTGCAACGGGCCCGGACGGAACAGGGCCACCAGTGCGATCAAGTCTTCCAGGCAGTCGGGCTTGAGCTTTTTGATCAGCTCTTTCATGCCGCGCGACTCGAGCTGGAACACCGCGGTGGTTTCGGCTTTTTGCAGCAACGTGTAAGTCGGTTTGTCGTCCAGCGGAATAAAGGCGATATCCAGCGGCGGTTCGTTGACCTTGGCGCGCTCGCGGTTGATGGTTTTCAGCGCCCAGTCAATGATCGTCAGGGTCCGAAGCCCCAGGAAGTCGAACTTCACCAGACCGGCAGCCTCGACGTCGTCCTTGTCGAACTGGGTCACCAGACCGTCGCCCGCTTCGTCGCAATAGATCGGCGAGAAGTCGGTCAGCTTGGTCGGCGCGATTACCACACCACCGGCGTGTTTACCGACGTTACGCACAACGCCTTCGAGCTTGCGCGCCATTTCCCAGATTTCCGCGGCTTCTTCATCGACCTTGATGAAGTCGCGCAGGATTTCTTCCTGCTCGTAGGCTTTTTCCAGGGTCATGCCGACTTCGAACGGAATCATCTTCGACAGACGATCCGCCAGGCCGTAGGACTTGCCCTGCACTCGCGCCACGTCACGGACCACAGCCTTGGCCGCCATGGAACCGAAGGTGATGATCTGGCTTACCGCGTTACGGCCGTACTTCTCGGCCACGTAATCGATCACGCGGTCGCGACCGTCCATACAGAAGTCGACGTCGAAGTCGGGCATGGAAACCCGTTCCGGGTTAAGGAATCGTTCGAACAGCAGGTCATATTCCAGCGGGTCGAGGTCGGTGATCTTCTGCACGTAGGCCACCAGCGACCCGGCACCCGACCCACGGCCAGGACCGACCGGCACGCCGTTGTTCTTGGCCCACTGGATAAAGTCCATCACGATCAGGAAGTAACCGGGGAAGCCCATCTGGATGATGATATCCAGCTCGAAATTCAATCGGTCGACATAGACCTGACGCTTGGCTTCGTAGTCTTCGGTGGTGTCTTTGGGCAGTAGAACGGTGAGGCGCTCTTCCAGACCGTCGAACGAAACCTTGCGGAAATACTCATCGATGGTCATGCCATCGGGAATCGGGAAGTTGGGCAGGAAGTGCTTGCCCAGTTTCACTTCGATGTTGCAGCGCTTGGCGATCTCGACCGTGTTCTCCAGCGCCTCGGGCAGGTCGCTGAACAGCTCGGCCATTTCCTCTGCGCTTTTGAGGTATTGCTGATCGCTGTAATTTTTCGAACGTCGCGGATCGTCGAGGGCGCGGCCCTCACCGATGCAAACGCGGGTTTCGTGGGCTTCGAAGTCTTCCTGCTTGATGAAGCGCACGTCGTTGGTCGCTACCAGTGGCGCGCCGATTTTCTCGGCCAGGGCCACGGCGCCGTGCAGTTGTTCTTCATCATTGGGGCGGTTGGTGCGCTGGACTTCCAGATAGAAACGATCCGGGAACACCGACATCCATTCGCGAGCCAGGGTTTCGGCTTCGTCCGGGTTGCCACCGAGCATGGCCAGACCGATTTCGCCCTCTTTCGCCGCCGACAGCATGATCAAGCCTTCGCTGGCTTCGGCCACCCACTCGCGCTCGATGATGATCGAGCCATTGCGCTGGCCGTCGATGAAGCCGCGGGAGATCAGTTCGGTGAGGTTGCGATAACCCGTGGCGTTCATCGCCAGCAGGCTGATCCGGCTCAAGGGGTTGTCCGGATCCTTGTTCGACAGCCACAGGTCGGCGCCGCAGATCGGCTTGATCCCGGCGCCCATGGCGGCCTTATAGAATTTGACCAGGGAACACATGTTGTTCTGGTCGGTGACCGCCACGGCAGGCATGTTCATGCCGACCAGGGTCTTGACCAGCGGTTTGATCCGCACCAGACCGTCGACCAGGGAATATTCAGTGTGCAGGCGTAGATGAACGAATGATGCCGGCATAGTGATCCTGTCTAGAAACTAGAAACGTGAAGACAACAAGGCCCGGATTGTACCGGGCCTTGAGTAAAACATCAGCCTGCGACTAACCCTCGATCAGGTTTTCCCGCGCTTCATACGCCAAGCGTACCGGGGCGAACGAGCGCCGATGAATCGGTGTCGGCCCCAGACGCGTCAGCGCTTCCAGATGAACGGGCGTCGGGTAGCCTTTGTGGCCACCGATGCCGTAACCCGGGTAAATCAGTTCGAACGCCGCCATTTCACGATCACGGCTGACCTTGGCCAGAATCGACGCCGCGGCGATGGCTGGCACTTTGCCGTCACCCTGCACCACCGCTTCGGCACGCATCGAGAGTTTCGGGCACCGGTTGCCGTCGATCATCGCCAGTTTCGGCTGAATGTGCAGGCCTTCGACCGCGCGCTGCATGGCCAGCATCGTGGCATGGAGAATGTTCAGCTCGTCGATTTCTTCAACTTCGGCACGAGCGATGCACCAGCTCAGAGCTTTTTCGCAGATTTCGTCGTAGAGCTTTTCGCGGCGGGCTTCGGTGAGTTTCTTCGAATCGTTGAGGCCGAGAATCGGCCGGCTCGGATCGAGGATCACCGCCGCCGTCACCACGGCACCACACAGCGGGCCACGACCGACTTCATCAACACCCGCCACCAGATCTTCAACTTCATCGACCAGCATAAAATCCAGGCCCAGCTGCTTGCTTGCTTTGCTCATTATGCTCCGCCAATCAGGTTCAGCACCGCGTCCGCTGCCTGATTGGAGGCGTCCAGGCGCAGGGTTCGGTGGATTTCGTCGAAGCCTCGGGTCTGCTCCTGGCCACCTTCGATCAGTGGCGACAGGGTCTGGGCCAAGGCTTCGACCGTCGCATCGTCCTGCAACAACTCCGGCACCAGCAGACGCTGGGCCAGCAGGTTCGGCAAGGAGACGTAAGGACTCTTCACCATCCGCTTGAGAATCCAGAACGTCAGCGGTGCCAAGCGATAAGCGACCACCATCGGCCGCTTGTACAGCAGTGCTTCCAGCGTCGCCGTTCCTGAAGCGATCAATACCGCATCGCACGCCGCCAATGCCTGGTGGGATTTGCCGTCGAGCAAGGTCAACGGCAAGTCGCGACCGACCAGCAGCTCTTCAAGCTGGGCCCGGCGTTCCGGGCTGGCGCACGGCATGACGAACCGCACGCCTGGACGCATGGCCCGCAGGCGCTGGGCGGTATCAAGGAACAGCGCGCCGAGGCGCCCGACCTCACCGCCACGACTGCCCGGCATCAGGGCGACCAACGGCCCGCCCGGCAAACCGAGTTCGGCCCGCGCAGCGGCGCGATCGGCCTCAAGCGGGATTGCATCGGCCAGGGAATGCCCGACAAACCGCACCGGCACGCCCTTCTCTTGATAAAATTTAGCTTCGAACGGGAACAGCGTCAGCATCAGGTCGCAACCTTCGCGAATCTTCAGCACCCGTTTTTGCCGCCAGGCCCAGACCGACGGGCTGACGTAATGCACCGTCTTGATCCCGGCCTGATGCAGCTTGAGTTCGATATTGAGATTGAAGTCCGGGGCATCGATACCGATGAACACGTCCGGCTTCTCGGCAATCAGGTCCGCAACCAATTTCTTGCGACGTGCCAACAGCTCGCGCAAACGGCCCAGCACTTCCACCAGCCCCATGACAGAAAGGCGTTCCATCGGGAAATAGGAGGTCAGGCCTTCGGCCTGCATCAGCGGACCGCCGACACCCATGAACTCGACCGCAGGATGCTGTGCCTTGAGCGCACGCATCAGACCCGCGCCCAGAATGTCACCGGAAGCCTCACCCGCCACCAGCGCAATACGCAGATTGGCCATGATTAGCGGGTGATGCCGCGGGTCGAAGACTGGATGGAATCACGGAATACCGCGACTTCCGGGAACTGCAGCGAAGGTTCCGCCAGCTCGGCAAGCGCTTGCTCGACCGTCAGGCCCTGGCGGTAAACCACCTTGTAGGCACGACGCAGCGCGTGGATCGCGTCTTCGCTGAAACCGCGACGGCGCATGCCTTCGAAGTTCATGCTGCGGGCTTCGGCCGGGTTGCCGAATACCGTGACGTAGGCTGGAACGTCCTTGCCAATGGCGGTGCCCATGCCGGAAAAGCTGTGGGCACCAATGTGGCAATACTGGTGAACCAGGGTAAAACCGGACAGGATCGCCCAGTCCTCGACATGCACATGGCCCGCCAACGCGGTGTTGTTGACCAGAATGCAGTGATTACCGATGACGCTGTCATGGCCGATGTGGGCATAGGCCATGATCAGGTTGTGATCGCCGAGGGTCGTTTCCGAACGGTCCTGAATGGTCCCACGGTGAATCGTCACGCCTTCGCGGATGACGTTGTGATCACCGATGACCAGACGGGTTTCTTCGCCTTTGTATTTCAAATCGGGCGTGTCCTCGCCTACCGAAGAAAACTGGTAGATGCGGTTGTGCTTACCGATTCGGGTCGGGCCCTTGAGAATCACATGCGGCCCGATCACTGTTCCCTCGCCGATTTCCACACCTGCGCCGATGATCGACCAAGGGCCGACTTCGACGTCGTCGGCCAGAACGGCCGTCGGATCGATGATTGCGCGAGGGTCAATCAAACTCATAGCTTGCGTTCCGCGCAGATGATTTCAGCGGAGCAGACGGGTTTGCCATCGACCGAAGCCTGGCATTCGAATTTCCAGATCTGACGCTTGCAGCTGATGAACTTGGCTTCAAGGATCAGTTGGTCGCCCGGCAGCACTGGCTGACGAAAGCGCAATTTGTCGGAGCCGACGAAATAGTAAAGGGTGCCGTCGGCCGGTTTCACGTCGAGCATTTTGAAACCAAGGATCCCGGCAGCCTGAGCCATCGCTTCGATGATCAATACGCCCGGCATGATTGGATGCGCAGGGAAGTGACCATTGAAGAACGGCTCGTTGATGCTGACATTCTTGTAGGCGCGAATGCGCTTGTCTTCCACATCCAGATCCACGACCCGATCCACCAGCAGGAACGGGTAACGGTGAGGCAGGTATTCGCGAATCTCGTTGATGTCCATCATTTCGGGGGGAAGCCTATGTAAAGATTGGGAGCGCGCGACTGACGCGCACTCCTCTAGCAAATCAAGGAGGCAGTCTAGTGGCTGTGCACACTTGATATGGAAATGGTATCAGCCATCTGATGAAGCATTACCGTCAGGGGTCACGTCCCCTACACGCTTTTCCAGCTGTCGCAGACGTCGCGCGATGTCATCGAGCTGACGGATACGTGCCGCGCTTTTGCGCCATTCGGCTGCCGGTTGCATCGCCGTACCGGAAGAATAAGAGCCCGGCTCGGTAATCGAGTGGGTCACCATGGTCATCCCGGTCAGGAAAACGTTATCGCAAATATCGATATGCCCCACCAGCCCTACGCCACCGGCGAGCATGCAATGCTTGCCGATTTTGGTGCTGCCGGAAATCCCCACACATGCGGCCATGGCAGTGTGGTCACCGACCTGGACGTTGTGGGCGATCTGAATCTGGTTGTCGAGCTTCACACCATTGCCGATGACGGTATCGGCCAACGCACCGCGATCGATAGCGGTATTTACACCTATTTCAACGTCGTCACCAATCGAGACGCCGCCGATCTGGGCGATTTTCTGCCAGACACCTTTCTCATTGGCAAAACCGAAGCCTTCACCGCCGAGCACGGCACCGGATTGAATCACGACCCGTTTGCCGACGCGCACGTCGTGATACAGCGTAACGCGCGGGGCCAGCCAGCCGCCCTCGCCGATTTCGCTACGAGCGCCAATGAAGCAATGAGCCCCAACGGTCACACCAGCACCAATTCGCGCTGCGCTTTCGATCACCGCAAAGGCACCGATGCTCGCTGCCGGATCAACCACCGCATCCGCTGCCACCACGGCTGTCGGATGAATACCGGCAGGTGCCTTGGGCTTGGGATCGAACAAATGGGAAATGCGCGCGTAGGCCAGATACGGATCAGGCACCACCAGGGCATCACCGGCAAAACCTTCAGCGTCGGCGGCCTTCAGCAATACAGCTGCGGCCTGACTGCCAGTCAGGTATTTA
Source organism: Pseudomonas sp. EL_65y_Pfl2_R96 (assembly GCF_963970905.1). Lineage (NCBI taxonomy): Bacteria > Pseudomonadati > Pseudomonadota > Gammaproteobacteria > Pseudomonadales > Pseudomonadaceae > Pseudomonas > Pseudomonas sp. EL_65y_Pfl2_R96. Next base: position 608,721 of record NZ_CAXAQH010000001.1, read on the forward strand.
CGGTATTGGGGGTTTGCCAGAAAGCTCAACTGAGCTGGGCCAGCCTCTTGCAAAGTGGCTAGCCCAGTAATTTCCTTCTTCGGGTCGCCACGTAAGGTGGCGCCGAGGAACTCGGCCAGCTGGCCGAGCTTGATAGTCGCTGTCATGGGTTACTTCAGCTGATTCATGCGCTCGATAACCTGGCGAGTGATGTCGTACTGAGGTTTGACATCAATCACTGCGCCACGCTCGAAGACCAGGTCAAAAGCACCTTTCTTGATGACTTCTTCCACAGCGCTGTCCAGTTTCGGCTTGAGCTGCTTCAGCATTTCACGGTCGGCAACGGCTTTGGCTTCGTTCAGCTCCTTGGACTGGAACTGGAAATCACGGGCCTTTTGCTTGAACTCAAGCTCCAGGCGCTCACGCTCGCCTTGCTGCATTTTGTCGCCACCGGCCATCAGACGGTCCTGGATACCCTTGGCGCTGCTTTCCAGGCTCTTGAGCTTGGTCAGTTGCGGGCCGAACTTCTTCTCGGCATCCACGGCGTATTTCTTCGCCGCGTCGGATTCCAGCAGCGCCATTTGATAGTTCAGAACGGCGATTTTCATGTCGGCAAAAGCCGGTCCTGCGACCAGTACGGTCGCCAGGAGAACCAATTGAGTCAACTTACGCACGATGCACTCCTACAAAATCCATTGTCGTTATCTTGGGTCAGACGCTTAGAACGTCTGGCCGAGGGAGAATTGGAACACTTGGGTTTCAGCCTCATCCGGTTTCTTGATCGGCATGGCCAACGCGAAACTCAGAGGCCCCAGTGCGGTAACCCAGGTCACACCTACACCGACAGAACTGGCCATGTTGCTCAGGCTGATGTCGTTGCACGCTGTTTGAGAGGTTGAACCGACATTTGCGTTTGTCGTTTTTTCGCACTTGGAGTCGAATACGTTACCCACATCCCAGAATACCGAAGTACGCAAGGAACGCTGATCCTTGACGAATGGCAGTGGGAAAAGCACTTCGACACCACCCTGGATCAGCACGTTACCACCGAACGGCAGCGGATCCTGATCCGGGTCGGCAAGTGTGCCGGTGTTACCCGTCACAGCCACGCCGCGGCTAGGGGTACTGCGAGGCCCCAGGGTACTGTCCTTGAAGCCACGCACCGAGTTGAAACCACCCGCGTAGTAATTTTCATAGAACGGCAAGCCATCGGTCGAACCGTAACCATCGCCATAGCCCAGCTCGGTGTGCAGGCGCATGGTGTAATTTTCGGTCAACGGCTGGAACAACTGGCCACGGTAATCGAGCTTGAAGAACGACAGGTCACTGCCAGGCGTCGTGGTTTCCAGGGTCAGACTCTGGGAATGACCGCGGGTCGCCAGTACGCCCTTGTTCAGGGTGGACTCGGACCAACCGGCCGAAGCCTTGAAGTTCAGGTAGCTGTCGCCTTCGCGGTTAACGAAGTCGAAAATCTCATCAACGGTATACTGGCCAGTCTTGATCTTGTCCTGTTGCGCAGACAGACCGAAGGTCAGACGCGAAGTCTCGCTGATCGGGTAACCGACGCTCACGCCCGCACCCAGGCTGTCTACGGCATAGCTGGCCACGTCGGCATCGAGCTCATCGTAGTCGGTGGTGCGGTAGAAAGCGTTGTAACCCAGGCTCACACCGTCAGCAGTCCAGTAGGGGTCGACATAACCGAAGTTATAACGGCTCTGGTATTGGCTGCGGGTCAAACCGATACTGACCTTGTTACCGGTACCCAGGAAGTTGTTCTGGGTGATCGAACCACCGAGGATCAGGCCGGCGCTCTGGGCGAAACCGACGCTGGCGGTAATCGAACCGGAGGCCTGTTCTTCAACGCTGTAGTTCACGTCAACCTGGTCATCGACACCGGGTACGGCTGGTGTTTCGACGTTGACTTCCTTGAAGAAGCCCAGGCGTTCCAGGCGCGTCTTGGATTGATCGATCAGGTAGGTCGAAGCCCAGCCGCCTTCCATCTGACGCATTTCACGGCGCAGCACTTCGTCTTCTGACTTGGTGTTGCCACGGAAGTTGATGCGGTTCACATAAGCACGCTTGCCTGGATCGACAGCGAACGTGATATCGACCGTGTGGTCTTCATCGTGAGGCTGAGGCACGCCGTTGACGTTGGCGAAGGTGTAACCCTCGTTACCCAGGCGGCGGGTGATCAGTTCGGAGGTGGTGGTCATCAGCTTGCGCGAGAACACCTGGCCTTTCTGCACCAGCAGCAGGGACTTGACCTGGTCTTCAGGGACTTTCAGGTCACCGCTGAGCTTCACGTCACGAACGGTGTACTTCTCGCCTTCGTTGACGTTGACGGTGATATAGACGTGTTTCTTGTCCGGGGTGATGGACACCTGGGTCGAAGCGATATCCATATTGATATAGCCGCGGTCCAGATAGTAGGAACGCAGACGCTCCAGGTCACCGGAGAGTTTTTCACGGGCGTACTTGTCATCGTTCTTGAAAAACGACAGCCAGTTGCTGGTCTTGAGTTCGAACAGGTCGATCAGATCTTCATCAGGGAAGACGGTGTTGCCCACCACGTTGATGTGCTGGATCGCCGCAACGGTGCCCTCGTTGATATTGACCTTCAGGGCAACGCGGTTACGCGGCTGCGGCACCACTTCGGTGTCGACGGTAGCCGAGTAGCGGCCCTGAGCGACGTATTGACGCTGCAGCTCGTTACGCACACCTTCGAGGGTGGCGCGCTGGAAGATCTCGCCTTCGGCCAGACCGGATTGCTTGAGGCCCTTCATCAGGTCTTCAGTGGAGATCGCCTTGTTGCCTTCGATCTCGATACTGGCGACCGACGGACGCTCGACTACCGTGATGACCAGGACGTTGCCTTCACGGCCCAGCTGGATATCTTGAAAGAACCCGGTTTTGAACAGCGCACGAGTGGATTCCACCAGGCGACGATCATCCGCCTGTTCGCCGACGTTCAACGGCAAGGCACCAAAGACACTACCCGCGGAGACCCGCTGGAGGCCATTGACGCGAATATCAGAGATAGTGAAGGACTCGGCGTGAACTTCGGCGATCATCAATACGGTGAGAACCGCAGTTAGCAGCAGACGTTTCATGAAGTCCTTTCTTATTCCAACTGGCAATAAAAACTGCCGCAAAATGCGGCAGATTCGCAATTCAGCGAAGCGTTACAGTCGACCCAGATCATTGACCAGAGCAAGCAACATCACCCCGACCACCAAACTGATACCGATCTGTATCCCCCAACCTTGCACCCGATCCGACAAGGGACGACCACGCGCCCACTCGATCAGATAAAACAACAAATGCCCCCCATCCAGCACAGGAATGGGCAGCAAATTCAGAACCCCCAGGCTAATACTCAGATAAGCAAGGAAATTCAGGAAATCAGCGAAGCCCGACTGGGCAGAAGCGCCCGCCACTTTAGCAATGGTTATCGGTCCACTCAAGTTTTTTACCGAGAGCTCGCCGAACAACATTTTCTTGAGCGAATCGAGGGTCAGTACGCTCATGGTCCAGGTGCGTCGGGCACCCTCCCCAATCGCAGCCACCGGACCGTAACTGACTTCGCGAATCATCTCTGGTGGCCAATCGACCGCTTTCACCCCCGCGCCCAGATAACCACTGGGTGCCTTGCTCTCGCCGCGAGCAGCCAGTGTCACAGGGACATCGATTTGAGCACCATCGCGCTCGACGCGCAGCATGATTTTGGTATCCGGATGCAGGCGGACGATGTCGACCACCTGCTGCCAGTCATCCAGCGCCTTGCCATCGAGGGCCAACAAGCGGTCGCCGGCTTTCAGGCCCGCAGCCTTCGCCGGGCCTTTCGGATCGAACTCGGCCAGGACCGGCGGCAACGCCGGACGCCAAGGTCGAATACCCAGCGAACGAATCGGATCCGGCTCATCAGCGCCCTTGAGCCACTTTTCCAATACCAGCTCACGAGGCGAATCCACCGTGGAGCCCTGTTCGCGGACCAACAATTGAAGGGAACCGCTTTCCCCCAGGCGACGGACCAGCTGCAAATTCACTGCGCCCCAGCCGGAGGTTGGCTCGCCATCGATGGCAACAATTTCCTGACCCGGACTCAAACCGGCCTTGGCGGCAATACTGCCGGACTCAACCGCGCCGATAACCGGGCGCACCTGCTCGCTGCCGAGCATTGCCAACGCCCAGAAAAACACCATCGCCAATAGAAAGTTGGCGATCGGACCGGCTGCCACGATAGCAATGCGCTGGCGGACGGACTTGCGATTGAAGGCTTGATCGAGCTGATCGGCCGGGACCTCGCCCTCGCGCTCGTCGAGCATTTTCACGTAGCCACCCAGCGGAATGGCGGCGACCACGAACTCAGTGCCCTTGCTGTCGTGCCAGCGCAGCAGCGGCATGCCGAAGCCCACAGAGAAACGCAGCACTTTGACCCCGCAGCGACGCGCGACCCAGAAATGGCCGAACTCGTGGAAGGTGACCAGCACGCCCAGCGCTACCAGGGTGCCGACAATCATATAGAGCGCGCTCATCTACTTTCTCCGCAATCCTATCAGTGCTGCATGGGGCGACGTATTGCAGCACTTATCGCCCGTGACGACTCAGCCATTGCCCGGCCAGTACCCGTGCCTTCGCATCGGCCGTAAACACTGCCTCGAGATCATCTACCGCAACCACAGGCTCGAGGCTCAACACTTCCTCGATGATACTCGCGATTTCCAGATAGCGAACCCGTCCGTCGAGAAAGGCCGCCACAGCCACTTCATTCGCCGCATTGAGCATGGCCGGCGCACTGTTGCCAGCCTCGGCGGCCTGACGCGCAAGGCGCAGGCAAGGGAAACGCTCTTCATCGGGCGCCTGGAAGTCCAGGCGAGCGATGGCGAACAGGTCCAGGGGTGCAACACCCGAGTCGATCCGCTCTGGCCAGGCCAAGGCATTGGCGATCGGCGTGCGCATGTCCGGATTGCCCAACTGCGCCAGTACCGAACCATCGATGTAGTCGACCAGCGAATGAATCACGCTCTGCGGGTGAATCACCACTTCGACCTGAGAAGGCGTAGCGTCGAACAGCCAGCAGGCTTCGATCAGCTCGAGCCCCTTGTTCATCATGCTGGCCGAATCCACCGAGATCTTGCGCCCCATGGACCAGTTCGGGTGGGCACACGCTTGCTCAGGGGAAACATGCGCCAGTTCGGCCATGGGTGTCTGTCGGAACGGGCCGCCAGAGGCTGTCAGTAAAATCCGGCGTACACCGACCGCACCCAGTCCACGGGCGAAATCCTGCGGCATGCACTGGAAAATCGCGTTGTGCTCGCTATCAATCGGCAGCAACACCGAACCGCTTTTACGCACGGCCTGCATAAACAACGCACCGGACATCACCAGTGCTTCTTTATTGGCCAGAAGAATCTTCTTGCCGGCTTCGACCGCCGCCAGAGTCGGACGCAAGCCTGCCGCACCGACGATGGCCGCCATCACCGCATCGACTTCCGGATCGGAGGCGATCTGGCACAACCCTTCCTCCCCCACCAGAACGCGGGTCGACAGACCGGCCGCGCGCAAGTCGTCCTGCAAGCCTCGGGCAGCGCCAGCTTCCGGCACGACCGCGAAGCGCGGTGCATGACGCACACACAGCGCCAGCAAATCACTCAAGCGAGTGAAACCGCTCAAGGCAAAAACCTGATAGCGCTCGGGATGACGGGCGATGACGTCGAGGGTGCTCAGACCAATCGAACCGGTCGCCCCCAGCACGGTAATCTGCTGCGGGCGGCTCACGGCGCCGCCATCCACAGCAGCACGGCGAACACCGGAATCGCCGCCGTCAGGCTGTCAATGCGGTCCAGCACGCCGCCGTGACCCGGCAGCAGATTACTGCTGTCCTTGATCCCCGACTGGCGCTTGAACATGCTTTCAGTGAGGTCGCCGACCACTGAAATGAATACGATAATTGCGGCACCGAACAGCCCCATCAGCATCTGAGCGAAACTCCAGTCCCGCACAAAACCGACGATTGCCGTGATCACCAGACTCAGCAGCAAGCCGCCGTAAACGCCTTCCCAGCTCTTGCCTGGGCTGACCTGTGGCGCCAGCTTGCGTTTGCCGAAGGCCCGGCCGGAGAAGTACGCGCCGATATCAGCACCCCAGACCAGCACCATCACCGCCATGATCTGCCAGTTACCCAGGGCGCCTTGCTTGATCCAGATCAGCCCTTGCCAGGCCGGCAACAGAATCAACAAACCGATCACCAGTTTGCAAGCTGCACTGGCCCAGTGCTCGCTAGACCGTGGATAGGTCAGCACCAGGTACGTGGCCACGCCCCACCAGAGCACCGAAGCGCCCAATACCCAAGGCGCGAGCCCCGGCAGGATGTGCATGACAAACAGAATCAACGCGACCACAGCCGCATAGGCGACACGGATCGACTGGGCAGCGAAACCTGCCAGGCGCGCCCATTCCCACGCACCAAGCGTCACCACCAGCCCGATGAACAGCGCAAAACCGGAGCCTTCGAGCAGGAAAAACCCGCACAGGGCAATCGGCAGCAGGATCAGCGCCGTGATGATTCGTTGTTTAAGCATTAAACCCGGGCTCCAGCCTCGACCTGCTCGCTCGTTTTACCGAAGCGACGCTGGCGAGAAGCGAAATCGGCTAGCGCGTTGCGCATGGCGTCGTGTTTGAAGTCCGGCCAGAACAGGTCGGAGAAGTACAACTCGGCGTAAGCCAGTTGCCACAGCAGGAAGTTACTGATGCGATGCTCACCACCGGTACGGATGCACAAGTCCGGCAACGGCAGATCACCGGTCGCCAGGCAGGTTTGCAAAAGTTCGGGGGTAATGTCTTCCGGACGCAGATGCCCGGCCTGAACTTCGCGCGCAAGACGCTGCGCGGCTTGCGCGATATCCCACTGGCCGCCGTAGTTGGCGGCGATCTGCAGAACAAAGCGGTTGGCGCCGACGGTCATCGCCTCGGCTTCGCACATGGCGGCCTGAAGCTCCGGGTGAAAACGCGAACGATCGCCAATGATGCGCAAACTGATGTTGTTGTCGTTGAGGCGCTTGGCCTCACGACGCAGAGCCTTGAAGAACAGATCCATCAAGGCGCTGACCTCATCGGCAGGGCGCTGCCAGTTCTCGCTGGAAAAGGCGAACAAGGTGAGTACTTCGACCTTGGCCTCGGCACACACCTCAATCACCGCGCGCACCGCATCCACGCCCGCTTTATGCCCGGCGACACCCGGCATAAAGCGTTTCTTCGCCCAGCGATTATTGCCATCCATGATGATCGCGACATGGCGCGGCACCGCGGACGGCGCAGTCTGCTTGGTCTTATCCATGAAAAAACGACCCTTATACGGCCATCAGGTCTTTTTCTTTCTGCTTCACAGCCACTTCGATGTCTGCAATGAACTTGTCGGTCAGCTTCTGGATATCGTCAGCCGCACGACGCTCTTCGTCTTCACTGATCTCTTTCTCTTTGACCAGATCCTTGTACTGACCCAGTGCATCACGACGGATGTTGCGCACGGCAACACGGGCGTCTTCAGCGGCATCACGAGCTTGCTTGGTGAAGCCCTTGCGGGTTTCTTCGGTCAGGGCCGGCATGCTGATCAGCAGCAGTTCACCGAGGTTGGTCGGATTGAGGTTCAGGCCAGCGCTGCCGATCGCTTTATCCACAGCCCCCAACATGTTGCGCTCAAAGGCAACGACTTGCAGGGTACGAGCATCTTTAACAGTGATGTTGGCCACTTGCTTGATTGGGGTGTCGGAACCGTAATACGGCACCATCACGCCTTCCAGAATGCTTGGGTGCGCCTGGCCGGTACGGATACGACCGAAGTTGTGCGCCAGCGATTCCAGGGATTTCTGCATGCGCTCTTGAGCGTCTTTCTTGATTTCGTTGATCATTGTTGGCCTTCCTCGATCAGGGTCCCTTCAGCGCCGCCATGCACGATGTTCAGCAGGGCGCCGGGCTTGTTCATGTTAAATACGCGCAGCGGCATTTTATGGTCGCGGCACAGACAAATGGCCGTCAGATCCATTACACCCAGCTTGCGATCCAGCACTTCATCGTAAGTCAGATGATCGAACTTCTCGGCATGCGGGTCTTTGAACGGGTCAGCGGTGTAGACGCCATCGACCTTGGTCGCCTTGAGCACGACATCGGCATCGATCTCGATCGCTCGCAGGCAGGCTGCCGAATCCGTAGTAAAGAACGGATTACCGGTACCGGCGGCGAAAATCACGACTTCCTTGGCGTTCAGGTGGCGCATGGCTTTGCGGCGATCGTAGTGATCGGTCACACCGACCATGGAAATGGCCGACATCACGATGGCCGAGATATTGGCACGTTCCAGCGCATCGCGCATCGCCAGGGCGTTCATCACAGTGGCCAGCATGCCCATGTGGTCGCCAGTAACCCGATCCATGCCCGCCGCACTGAGCGCCGCGCCACGGAACAGGTTGCCGCCACCGATCACCAGACCGACCTGAACACCGATGCCGACCAGTTGGCCAACTTCCAGCGCCATGCGATCCAGAACTTTGGGGTCGATCCCGAACTCTTCCGAGCCCATCAGGGCCTCGCCGCTAAGCTTGAGTAGAATGCGTTTATAGCGAGCCTGATAACCACTGCCCTGCTGAGCCATTGCGAATCTCTCCTGCGGCGTATTTTAAAAATTCTTTGCGAGCTGTTTACAGCTGGCGTTCACTCTAGCTTGGCGCTGCTTCAGCGCCATCGGAACATGGCTTTGTAAGCCAGTTCCAAAAGGAAACCAAATAAAATTGGCAACCCCATCTGAAAAGAGGCTGCGCGCGTAAGCGGGCAGCCTCTTCAGGGCGACAGTTAAAAAACTGTCTTATTGCTTGGCGGCAGCCAGCTGTGCAGCAACTTCTTCGGCGAAGTTGTCAACTGGCTTCTCGATGCCTTCGCCAACCTTGAAGTAGGTGAAGGAAACGATTTCAGCGCCGGCTTTCTTGGCCAGAGCACCTACGGTGACTTCCGGGTTCATGACGAAAGCCTGCTCGACCAGACTGGCTTCAGCCAGGAACTTGGTGATACGACCGGCGATCATCTTCTCGACGATTTCAGCTGGCTTGCCTTTCATCTTGTCTTCGTTCAGAGACAGGAAGACGCCCTTCTCACGCTCGATGGCTTCTGGCGAAACCTGCGATGGCAGCAGGAACTCAGGATTGCTTGCCGCCACGTGCATGGCGATCTCTTTGGCGAGCTGAACATCACCACCCTTGAGAACAACAGCAACACCGATCTTGTTACCGTGCAGGTAGGTGCCGACAACGTCACCCTCTACGCGCGCCAGGCGACGGATGTTGACGTTTTCGCCAACCTTGGCCACCAGGGCTTCACGAGCCGATTCCTGAGCGGCGATCAGCGGAGCTGCGTCGGTCAGTTTTTCAGCGAAGGCTTTGTCTACGCTGGCAGCAACGAAGTTCTTGAAGTCATCTTGCAGAGCCAGGAAGTCGGTCTGCGAGTTGACTTCCAGCAGCACGGCTGATTTGTCGTCGGCCTTGATAGCGATCGCGCCTTCAGCAGCAACGTTGCCTGCTTTTTTGGCGGCCTTGATGGCGCCCGAAGCACGCATGTCATCAATGGCTTTTTCGATGTCGCCGCCAGCCTTGGTCAAGGCCTTTTTGCAATCCATCATGCCTTCGCCAGTACGCTCGCGCAGTTCTTTGACCAACGCTGCAGTAATCTCTGCCATTTTCAAATTCCTCTTGGATAGGTTTTCAACCATTCCACCCGATCGAACGGGCGTTCAATTCTTCCCGAACCACCCTTGTTAGCCGCTGCACGTTACAGATGCTGTAGCTGCGCTGCTCACAAATGGTTTTCGAGGTGGCAAAAAGGGGGCCAAGCCCCCTTTTTGCTTACTGAGTCAACGCCAGGGCGTCAATTACTCAGCTGCTGCTACCGGAGCTTCTTCAACGAACTGCTCGGTGCCGCCAGCAACGTGGTTGCGACCGCGGATTACAGCGTCAGCCATCGAACCCATGTACAACTGGATAGCGCGGATTGCGTCATCGTTGCCTGGGATGATGTAGTCAACGCCTTCCGGGCTGCTGTTGGTATCGACTACGCCGATAACCGGGATGCCCAGCTTGTTGGCTTCGGTGATCGCGATGCGCTCGTGATCAACGTCGATAACGAACAGAGCGTCTGGCAGACCGCCCATGTCCTTGATACCACCCAGGGAACGATCCAGCTTCTCAAGATCGCGAGTGCGCATCAGCGCTTCTTTCTTGGTCAGCTTGGCGAAAGTACCGTCTTCGGCTTGAACTTCAAGGTCACGCAGACGCTTGATGGAAGCACGGATGGTTTTGAAGTTGGTCAGCATGCCGCCCAACCAGCGGTGATCGACGTACGGCGAACCGCAACGTGCTGCTTCTTCAGCAACGATCTTGCCAGCGGAACGCTTGGTGCCGACGAACAGAATCTTGTTTTTGCCCTGGGCCAGGCGCTCTACGAAAGTCAGAGCTTCGTTGAACATTGGCAGGGTTTTTTCAAGGTTGATGATGTGAATCTTGTTACGCGCGCCGAAAATGTACTTACCCATTTTCGGATTCCAGTAACGGGTTTGGTGACCGAAGTGCACACCGGCCTTCAGCATATCGCGCATGTTGACTTGGGACATGATAGTTCCTTAATAAGTCGGGTTTGGCCTCCACGTATCCCAATGACCAACCAGCAGCATCAGCTGAAGGCACCCAGGTCATCGTGTCGACACGTGTGTGGATTTAAGCTTTCCAGGGTATCCCCGGAAAGCGGCGCATTTTATATCACAAGGCAGAAAAAAACGGAACCCGGATTCTGAAAAGCCGGTGAATGCTTTTGGCCCCCGCCTTGGAATCTCCCCAGAATGCGCCATCCTATAGAGAGAAGCGATACACAGAGGCTCAGATTTGCGCTGATCGTCTGGTAGAATCGCGTTTTTCAGGGCTGCGACATTTGTCTGCGCAATGCCCATTTCGTTTTAGAAGGCGCCATTGAGCGCAGAGAGAGCCTGTATGACCGTCACCCTCAAAACCCCAGAGGACATCGCAAAAATGCGTATCGCCGGCAAATTGGCCGCCGATGTGCTGGAAATGATTGCCGATTATGTCAAACCGGGCGTCACCACCGAAGAGCTGGACCGCATCTGCCACGACTATATCGTCAACGAGCAGAAAGCCATTCCTGCCCCGCTCAACTACAAGGGCTTCCCGAAGTCGATCTGCACCTCGATCAACCACGTGGTCTGCCACGGCATCCCGAACGAGAAGCCACTGAAAGATGGCGACACCGTGAACATCGACGTCACCGTGATCAAGGACGGTTACCACGGCGATACCAGCCGCATGTTCCACGTCGGCACCGTGCCGGTCTGGGCCGAGCGTCTGTCCCAGGTGACTCAGGAATGCATGTACAAGGCCATCGAACTGGTCAAACCCGGCTGCCGCCTGGGCGATATCGGTGAAGTGATCCAGAAGCACGCGGAAAAGAACGGCTTCTCGGTGGTTCGCGAGTTCTGCGGCCATGGCATCGGCAAAGTGTTCCACGAAGAGCCGCAGATCCTGCACTACGGCCGCGCCGGCACCGGCATGGAACTGAAAGCCGGCATGACCTTTACCATCGAACCGATGATCAACCAGGGCAAGGCCGACACCAAGGTGCTGGGCGACGGCTGGACCGCCATCACCAAGGACCGCAAGCTGTCGGCGCAGTGGGAACACACCCTGCTGGTGACCGAAACCGGCTACGAGATCTTCACCCTGCGCAGCGACGACACCATCGCGCGCGTTTCGGCCTGATCCCGCCAGTTCCGTTCCCAGCCTTATAGAAAGGAAAGTCAATCGATGCCGCAGGTGGATCCCGAACTCTTCGACCGCGGCCAGTTCCAGGCTGAACTGGCCCTGAAGGCAAGCCCTATCGCTGCTTTCAAGAAGGCGATCCGTCAAGCCCGCGAGGTGCTCGACGAGCGGTTTCGCAGCGGCCGGGACATTCGCCGGCTGATCGAGGATCGTGCCTGGTTCGTCGATAACATCCTGCAAAAGGCCTGGGAACAATTCAACTGGAACTTCGATGCCGACATCGCGCTGGTCGCGGTCGGCGGCTACGGTCGTGGCGAGCTGCACCCCTACTCCGACATCGACCTGTTGATCCTGCTGGACAGCGCCGATCACGAAATTTTTCGTGATTCCATCGAGCGTTTTCTGACGTTGTTGTGGGACATTGGCCTGGAAGTCGGCCAGAGCGTGCGCTCGGTAGACGAATGCGCCGAGGAAGCCCGCGCCGACCTGACGGTGATCACCAACCTGATGGAAAGCCGCACCATTGCCGGCCCCGAGCGCCTGCGCCAGCGCATGCTGGACGTGACCAGCACCGCGCACATGTGGCCCAGCAAGGACTTCTTCTTGGCCAAGCGCGCCGAGCAGAAGGCCCGCCACCACAAGTACAACGACACCGAATACAACCTGGAACCCAACGTCAAGGGCTCCCCCGGCGGCTTGCGGGATATTCAGACGATCCTGTGGGTCGCCCGTCGCGAGTACGGCACCTTGAACCTGCGGGCTCTGGCGGGTGAAGGTTTCCTGGTAGAGAGCGAAAACGCCCTGCTGGCCTCGTCCCAGGAGTTTTTGTGGAAAGTGCGTTACGCCCTGCACATGCTCGCCGGCCGTTCCGAAGACCGCCTGCTGCTCGATCACCAGCGCACGATTGCCGGGCTGCTTGGGTTCAACGGCGATGACGCCAAGCACGCCATCGAAAACTTCATGCAGCAGTACTACCGGGTGGTGATGAGCATCGCCCAACTCAGCGACCTGATCATCCAGCACTTCGAAGAAGTGATCCTGGCCCCCGAAGACGAAGCACCGCCACAGCCTATCAACTCGCGGTTCCAGCTGCACGACGGCTACATCGAGGCGCGTAGCGACAACGTTTTCCGCCGCACGCCGTTCGCCATGCTTGAGATATTCGTGCTGATGGCCCAGCAGCCGGAGATCAAGGGCGTGCGCGCCGACACCATCCGTCTGCTGCGCGAGAACCGCCATTTGATCGATGACGACTTCCGCAATGACATCCGCAACACCAGCCTGTTCATCGAGCTGTTCAAGTGCAAGATCGGCATCCACCGCAACCTGCGGCGGATGAACCGTTACGGCATCCTTGGGCGTTATCTGCCGGAGTTCGGCTTCATTGTCGGGCAGATGCAGCACGACCTGTTTCACATCTATACGGTCGACGCCCACACCCTGAATCTGATCAAGCATCTGCGTAAATTGCAGTACACCCAGGTGTCGGAAAAATTCCCGCTGGCCAGCAAGCTCATGGCCAAGCTGCCCAAACCCGAGCTGATCTATCTGGCCGGTCTGTATCACGACATCGGCAAGGGTCGGCATGGCGATCACTCGGAAATCGGCGCAGTGGATGCCGAAGCCTTTTGCCAGCGCCACCAGTTGCCGGTCTGGGACAGCCGCCTGATCGTCTGGCTGGTGCAGAACCACCTGATGATGTCGACCACCGCCCAGCGCAAGGACTTGTCCGACCCGCATGTGATCCACGATTTCGCGCAGATCGTCGGCGATGAAACCCGCCTTGATTATCTGTATGTGCTGACCGTTGCCGACATCAACGCGACCAACCCGTCGCTGTGGAATTCCTGGCGCGCGAGTCTGTTGCGCCAGCTTTACACCGAGACCAAGCGCGCCTTGCGTCGCGGCCTGGAAAATCCGGTGGATCGCGAAGAGCAGATCCGTCAGACCCAGAGCGCGGCGCTGGACATCCTGGTACGCGGCGGCACCGACCCGGACGACGTCGAGCAGCTCTGGGCGCAATTGGGCGATGACTACTTCCTGCGCCACACCGCTGGCGATGTGGCCTGGCACACCGAGGCAATCCTGCAGCAACCGGCCGACGGTGGTCCACTGGTGCTGATCAAGGAAACCACCCAGCGCGAGTTCGAGGGCGGCACACAGATTTTCATTTACGCACCGGATCAACACGACTTCTTCGCCGTGACCGTGGCCGCGATGGACCAGCTCAACCTGAACATTCACGACGCCCGGGTCATCACCTCCAGCAGCCAGTTCACCCTCGACACCTATATCGTGCTCGACACCGATGGCGACTCGATCGGCGACAACCCGGCGCGGGTCAAGCAGATCCGCGAAGGTCTGACCGAAGCCCTGCGCAATCCGGACGACTACCCAACGATTATTCAGCGCCGAGTACCGCGCCAACTCAAGCATTTTGCCTTTGCACCACAGGTAACGATCCACAACGACGCCCAGCGTCCGGTGACCGTGCTGGAACTCAGTGCGCCCGACCGTCCTGGCCTGCTGGCGCGAATCGGCACGATCTTCCTCGAGTTCGACCTGTCGTTGCAGAACGCCAAGATCGCCACCTTGGGTGAACGCGTGGAAGACGTGTTCTTCATCACCGACGCGAACAATCAGCCGCTGTCCGACCCGTTGCTGTGCAGCCGCTTGCAGGATGCAATCGTCGAACAGCTGAGCGTCAGCCAGGAACCCGATATCAAACTGTCGCGCATCAACATCTGAACCAACAATTTTCCCTGTGGGAGCGGGCTTATGTGGCGAGGGAGCTTGCTCCCGCTGGGTCGCGAAGCGGCCCCAATAGCTTTGCGACTGCTGCGCAGTCGAACGGGAGCAAGCTCCCTCGCCACAAGCCCGCTCCCACATAAATAGAGGCCCCCCATGAACAACGCTCTGAACCAGTTGCAGCCCTACCCGTTCGAAAAGCTCCGCGCCTTGCTCGGCAGCGTCACGCCAAATCCGGACAAACGCGCCATCGCGCTGTCCATTGGCGAACCGAAGCACCGCTCGCCAGGCTTTGTCGCCGAAGCCCTGGCAAGCAATCTGGATCAGATGGCCGTGTACCCGACCACCCTCGGCATCCCGGCCTTGCGCGAAGCTATCGCCGCCTGGTGCGAACGCCGTTTCAGCGTTCCTGCCGGCTGGCTCGACCCGGCGCGTAACGTGCTACCGGTCAACGGCACCCGCGAAGCGCTGTTCGCCTTCACCCAGACCGTGGTCAACCGTGGGGACGATGCGCTGGTGGTCAGCCCGAACCCGTTCTATCAGATCTACGAAGGCGCGGCGTTCCTGGCCGGAGCCAAGCCACATTACCTGCCATGCCTGGACGAAAACGGCTTCAACCCGGATTTCGACGCCGTTTCGCCAGACATCTGGAAGCGCTGCCAGATCCTGTTCCTGTGCTCGCCGGGCAACCCGACCGGCGCGCTGATCCCGGTTGAAACCCTGAAAAAACTGATCGCCCTGGCCGACGAATACGACTTCGTGATCGCCGCCGACGAGTGCTACAGCGAACTGTACTTCGACGAACAGACCCCGCCGCCGGGCCTGCTCAGCGCCTGCGTGGAACTTGGCCGCAAGGATTTCAAACGCTGCGTGGTATTCCACAGCCTGTCCAAGCGCTCCAACCTGCCGGGCCTGCGCTCGGGGTTTGTCGCCGGTGATGCCGACATCCTCAAGGGCTTCCTGCTGTATCGCACTTACCACGGTTGCGCGATGCCAGTGCAGACGCAATTGGCCAGCGCTGCCGCGTGGAACGACGAAGTGCATGTGCGCGCCAACCGTGCGCTGTATCGCGAGAAATACGATGCGGTACTGGAAATCCTCAGCCCGGTGATGGATGTGCAGCGCCCGGATGGCGGTTTCTACCTGTGGCCGAACGTACAAGGCGACGACGCGACATTCTGCCGGGATCTGTTTGCCGAAGAGCATGTGACCGTGGTGCCGGGTTCCTACCTCTCCCGCGAAGTGGATGGTGTCAACCCGGGCGCCGGACGCGTGCGCATGGCGCTGGTCGCGCCGCTAGCGGAGTGCGTGGAAGCGGCTGAACGGATTCGCGCTTTCATTACTCGCCACAAGTAACCCGTGTATGCCCGTGCCAGGCAATCTGGCGCGGGCATTTTTCATATCAAGTTACAGTTCATATAACTTTATACCTCACCTGCCTGCTGACCGGACATTAGTCTTGTTGCAGCGCACCTTGCTGCGCCTGAATAACTCTTTACTCTGAACTTCACGGAAGAAGTCAACGATGAACGACCTTCAACACTGCAGGCTTATACAGTGGCCGGACGATCAAGCGGCTTATGACGCTGCCATTAACGAGAACCCTGCCAATGCCGGTTTCACCGGTACAACTCGCCGCAAACGCTCGGTGGTCAACTACTCGAAACTGTGGGCCAACGGTCGCACGTTGAAAATCGCCTTCATGGACAGTCCTGAGGCCGACCATAAGCAGAAGATCATCGGCGCAGCCAGCCAGTGGTTGCCGTATATCAACTTGAGCTTTGATTTTGTCGATGGCTTGCAAGGCGACATTCGGATCGCCACCAAGAACAACGACAACAGCTCAATGCTGGGCACCGATGCGCTATTGATTCACCCCGACTGGCCCACCATGAACCTGGGCGTCAAACCCGACCATGAAGACTTCGAGGTGATTGTGACTCACGAATTCGGCCATGCACTGGGGGCGATGCATGAACACCAGCATCCACAGGCAAACATCCCTTGGGACAAGCCGAAAGTGTATGAGTTTTACCAGAACCGCGAGATGAACCCACTCACTCGGGAAGAAGTGGACAGAAACCTGTTCGCGCCATTCAACACGGTGGATGCGATTTATACCTCCTACGACAGAAGATCCATCATGCACCACCCGGTGGCGAATACGTTGACGCTGGGCGACTGGGAAGTCTCGATCAACCGCAAGATCAGTAAAAAAGACAAGCGTTTGATGAAACTACTCTACCCAAAATAAACCAATCGACTCCCTCGCCCTTATCGAGCTTCATTAACAGTGTCCGCACGGCGCAATGCTCTGCGGGCAGCATTGAAGTGCCATATTAGCCCCTTAGACTGCTGGCTGACCGTCGCACCCATGTCGCACGGAACATCTGATGGCCAAGTCAAAAAGACAAACCCGACCACAGCCGACGCGAAACCGTCCGGTCATGGCATAATCCTTCACCTTTTATTTCCAGCACCTGCAAAGGGGGCAATTCCTTGACCGTTTCAAGCAAAACGTTGCACCTTTTCGGCATCAAAGCTTGCGACACCATGAAAAAGGCGCGCACCTGGCTCGATGAACACGCTGTCAGCTATGACTTCCATGATTACAAAGCAGTCGGAATCGACCGTGAACACCTCACTCAGTGGTGCGACGAGCACAGCTGGCAAGTGGTGTTGAACCGTGCAGGCACGACCTTTCGCAAGCTCGACGACGAACGCAAAGCCGATCTCGACCAGCCGAAAGCCATCGAGCTGATGCTCGCACAACCTTCGATGATCAAGCGCCCGGTGCTTGATCTCGGTGACCGAACCCTGATTGGCTTCAAGCCAGATATCTACGCGGCAGCGCTCAAGTGAGGCCGCCCGTTCCATTTTGTTAGAGGTATCAACATGTCCACTACCCTGTTCAGCCTGGCCTTTGGTGTCGGCACTCAAAACCGTCAAGGCGCATGGCTGGAAGTGTTTTACGCGCAGCCACTGCTCAACCCGTCGGCCGAACTGGTCGCTGCCATTGCGCCGGTTCTGGGCTACACCGAAGGCAATCAGGCCATCGCGTTCAGCACCGCTCAGGCTTCGCAACTGGCTGAAGCCCTGAAAAGCGTCGACGCTGCACAAGCGGCACTGCTGACCCGTCTGGCCGAGAGCCACAAGCCGCTGGTCGCCACACTGCTGGCCGAAGACGCGCAACTGACCTCCACGCCTGAGGCTTACCTCAAGCTGCACCTGCTGTCCCACCGCCTGGTCAAGCCGCACGGTCTGAACCTGGCCGGGATCTTCCCGTTGCTGCCGAACGTGGCCTGGACCAGCCAGGGCGCGATCGATCTGGCCGAACTGGCCGAACATCAACTGGAAGCCCGTCTGCGCGGCGAGTTGCTGGAAGTGTTCTCGGTGGACAAGTTCCCGAAAATGACCGACTACGTGGTTCCGGCCGGCGTGCGTATCGCTGACGCGGCCCGTATTCGTCTGGGGGCTTACGTGGGTGAAGGCACCACCGTGATGCACGAAGGTTTCGTCAACTTCAACGCCGGCACCGAAGGCCCGGGCATGATCGAAGGCCGTGTGTCGGCAGGCGTGTTCGTCGGCAAGGGCTCGGACCTGGGCGGCGGCTGCTCGACCATGGGCACCCTGTCGGGTGGCGGCAACATCGTGATCAAGGTCGGCGAAGGCTGCCTGATCGGCGCCAACGCCGGTATCGGTATTCCATTGGGCGACCGCAACACCGTTGAGTCGGGCCTGTACGTGACGGCCGGCACCAAGGTTGCGCTGCTGGACGAGCACAACAAACTGGTCAAAGTGGTTAAAGCCCGTGAACTGGCCGGTCAGCCTGACCTGCTGTTCCGCCGCAATTCGGAGACCGGTGCCGTGGAGTGCAAAACCCACAAATCGGCCATCGAACTGAACGAAGCGCTGCACGCTCACAACTAAGCGTCGCATGATCACCTGTGGGAGCGGGCTTGCTCGCGAAGAGGCCCTTGAGGCCGCCAAAAGCTTCGCGGGCAAGCCCGGCTCCCACTGGGTTCGGCGTACCCCCACCAGGGCCCGATAGCATGATGATTCCCTCTCCCTGGCGCGCCGATTTTCCGGCCATCGCCGCATTGCAACGGCAAGACCAGACCTATCTGGACAACGCCGCCACCACGCAAAAACCTCAAGCCCTGCTGGATGCCCTGGCGCATTACTATGCCAACGGCGCGGCCAACGTGCATCGGGCGCAACACTTGCCCGGCGCCCATGCCACCCAGGCATTCGAGGACAGCCGCAGCAAAGTTGCTCAATGGCTCAATACCGGCGATTGCGGGCAGATTATCTTTACCCACGGCGCGACATCCGCGCTGAACCTCCTGGCCTATGGTCTGGAACACCTGTTCAATCCGGGCGATGAAATTGTCATCAGCGCGCTGGAGCATCACGCCAACCTGTTACCGTGGCAGCAACTGGCCCACCGTCGCGACTTGAAATTGGTGATTCTGCCGCTGAATGTCGACGGTTTGATTGACCTTGATGCCGCCGCGCAGTTGATCGGTCCGCGAACCCGTTTGCTGGCGGTCAGTCAGCTGTCCAACGTGCTTGGCGCCTGGCAACCGTTGCCCGCGCTGCTGGCGCTGGCCAAAGCGCACAACGCGCTGACCGTGGTCGACGGCGCTCAAGGCGTGGTCCATGGTCGGCACGACGTGCAGGCGCTGGGTTGTGACTTCTATGTATTTTCCAGCCACAAGCTCTACGGGCCCGATGGCCTGGGCGTGCTGTTCGGGCGTAACGAAGCGCTGCGGCAACTGCGCCCCTGGCAGTTCGGCGGCGAAATGGTGCTGGATGCCAACTACCACGACGCACGCTTTCGTCCAGCGCCGCTGGGGTTCGAGGCCGGTACGCCGCCGATCGCCAGTGTGATCGGTCTGGGCGCGACCCTGGACTACCTCGCAGGGCTGGATCAGGACGCCGTGTCCGCCCACGAAGCGGCGCTGCATGACTATTTGCTCAAAGGCCTTGAAGCGCGCAACGGCATTCGCCTGCTGGGCAAACCGCAACTGGCGCTGGCCTGTTTTGTCGTCGAAGGTGTGCATAACGCTGATCTGGCGCATTTGCTGACCGAACAGGGAATCGCCGTGCGCGCCGGTCATCATTGCGCCATGCCGTTGCTTAAAAGCTTTGAACTGGCCGGAGCGATTCGGGTGTCGCTGGCGTTGTACAACGACTCCGAAGACCTGGAGCGCTTCTTTGAAGCACTGGATCAGGCGCTGGAGTTGTTGCGATGACCTTGCCCGCCGATGCCGTCACGGCGCTGGACACATTTCAGAAGGCTGCGAGCTGGGAACAGCGGGCTCGGTTGCTGATGCAATGGGGCGAGCGTCTGCCTGCGTTGAGCGATGTGGATAAAGTCGAGGCCAACCGGGTGCATGGCTGTGAAAGCCAGGTGTGGCTGGTCGGTGCGTTGCAGGATGGGCATTGGCAATTCAGCGCCAGCAGCGATGCGCGCTTGATTCGCGGGTTGGTGGCGTTGTTGCTGGCGCGGGTTAACGGGTTGTCAGCGGTTGAGTTGCAGCAGGTGGATTTGCCGGAGTGGTTCAATCAGCTTGGACTGAGCCGGCAGCTTTCCCCGTCGCGCAGTAATGGCCTCAATGCCGTGCTCCAACGGATGCGGAGCCTGAGCGACATGTAGGAGCTGCCGAAGGCTGCGATCTTTTGATCTTTGGCGTCAGTGTTCACGCTAAAAAATCAAAAGATCGCAGCCTTCGGCAGCTTCTACGCGGGTTTATGCTTCAGCTTGGGTTTTAACCCGATCCGCCGGCCGTCGAACGCCTGCCACAATCTTATCCACAGCCTTGGTCGCCGCGACCATCCCGAACGTCGCCGTCACCATCATCACCGCGCCAAAGCCCCCGGCGCAGTCGAGCTTCACGCCATCACCGACAAAGCTCTTCTGCAGGCAAATGCTGCCATCGGGTTTCGGGTAGCGCAGTTGCTCGGTGGAAAACACACACGGCACACTGTAGTGACGGGTCACGGTGCGGGAGAAGCCGTAGTCGCGGCGCAGCGTGGAACGCACTTTCGACGCCAGCGGGTCGTTGAACGTACGGTTCAGATCACAGACCTGAATCAGCGTCGGATCAATCTGCCCGCCCGCGCCGCCAGTGGTGATGATCTGGATCTTGCGCCGCTTGCACCAGGCGATCAGCGCCGCCTTGGCGTTGACGCTGTCAATGCAGTCGATCACGCAATCGATGTTCGGTGTGATGTACTCGGCCATGGTTTCGCGAGTGACGAAGTCCGCCACCGCGTGCACCGTGCAGTCCGGGTTGATCCCACGCAGGCGCTCAGCCATCACCTCGACCTTGGGTTTGCCGACGGTGCTGTCCAGCGCATGCAGCTGGCGATTGGCGTTGCTGACGCAGACGTCGTCCAGGTCGAACAGCGAAATCTCGCCCACACCACACCGGGCAACGGCTTCCGCCGCCCAGGAACCGACGCCACCGACGCCAACGATCGCCACATGGGCTGCGCGCAAGCGCTCCAGGCCGTCGATGCCATACAAACGGGCGATGCCAGCAAACCGCGGATCTTCTGTACTCATGACCATTACCCCAAAAACCGGCGCGCATTATAGGGCTGTCGGCGGCCAAGAGCACCTTTGGGCTGTGGACGGCAGTCTTGACGGCTTCAATTGACTACAAATTTATTGGAATTGAGCTACAGCGTCCCGGTCGAAGAACTTAAGTCGACCTGGATTGCCCAATGTCGGGCGTTTCCCTGTTCGCTGTACGGTCAGAGAACCTCCAGTGTAGGATGCGCGCCCCTGCCACCTGGCAGCCGGCCGCCAACCGTTCCTTCGTTCCACAGCCTTTGGAACCCGAAAAAGCTATGTCATCGCGTAAATTTGGACTCAACCTGGTCGTGGTGCTCGCCATCGCTGCCTTGTTTACCGGCTTCTGGGCGCTGGTCAATCGCCCGGTCACCGCCCCCAACTGGCCTGAACAGATCTCCGGCTTTTCGTACTCGCCGTTCCAGCAAGGCCAGTACCCACAGAAAGAGCAGTATCCAACCGACGATGAAATGCGTCGTGACCTGGAGATCATGAGCAAGCTGACGGACAACATCCGTACCTACTCAGTCGACGGCACGTTGCAAGACATCCCGAAACTGGCCGAAGAGTTCGGCCTGCGGGTCACCCTGGGGATCTGGATCAGCCCGGACCAGGAACGCAATGAGCGCGAGATTCTGCGCGCCATCGAACTGGCCAACACTTCCCGCAGCGTGGTTCGCGTGGTTGTAGGTAACGAGGCGATCTTCCGTAAGGAAATCACCGCCAAGGACCTGAGCGTGATCCTTGATCGTGTCCGTGCCGCCGTTAAAGTGCCGGTGACCACGTCCGAGCAGTGGCACGTCTGGGAAGAGCACCCTGAACTGGCCAAGCACGTCGACCTGATCGCTGCTCACGTTCTGCCCTACTGGGAGTTCATTCCGGTGGACAAGGCTGGTCAGTTCGTTCTCGACCGCGCCCGCGACCTGAAAAAAATGTTCCCGAAAAAGCCGCTGCTGCTCTCCGAGGTCGGCTGGCCGAGCAACGGCCGTATGCGCGGTGGCGCCGACGCGTCGCCGGCGGACCAGGCGATTTATCTGCGGACCTTGGTCAACAAGCTCAATCGCCAGGGCTTCAACTACTTCGTGATCGAAGCCTTTGACCAACCGTGGAAGGCCAGTGACGAAGGTTCGGTGGGCGCTTACTGGGGCGTTTTCAACGCCGCGCGCCAGCAGAAATTCAACTTTGAAGGCCCGGTCGTCGCGATCCCGCAATGGCGCGTGCTGGCCATCGGTTCGGTGGTGTTGGCTCTGCTGTCCCTGACCCTGCTGATGATCGACGGCTCGGCCTTGCGTCAACGTGGCCGCACCTTCCTGACCTTTATCGCGTTCCTGTGCGGTTCGGTGTTGGTATGGATCGGTTATGACTACAGCCAGCAATACAGCACCTGGTTCAGCCTGACGGTGGGTTTCTTGCTCGCCCTCGGTGCACTCGGGGTGTTTATCGTGCTGTTGACCGAGGCCCATGAATTGGCCGAAGCGGTCTGGACTCACAAGCGTCGACGTGAATTTCTGCCGGTGGTCGGCGATTCGGACTACCGACCGAAAGTGTCGATTCACGTACCTTGCTACAACGAGCCGCCGGAGATGGTCAAACAGACCCTCAACGCCCTGGCCAACCTCGACTATCCGGACTTCGAAGTCCTGATCATCGACAACAACACCAAGGACCCGGCGGTCTGGGAACCCGTGCGCGATTATTGCGAAACCCTCGGCCCGCGCTTCAAGTTCTTCCACGTGGCGCCATTGGCCGGATTCAAGGGCGGCGCGCTGAATTACCTGATTCCGCACACCGCCAAAGATGCCGAAGTGATTGCGGTGATCGATTCGGACTACTGCGTGCACCCGAACTGGCTCAAGCACATGGTGCCGCACTTCGCCGACCCGAAAATCGCCGTGGTGCAGTCACCGCAGGATTATCGCGACCAGAACGAAAGCACCTTCAAGAAGCTCTGCTACGCAGAATACAAAGGCTTCTTCCACATCGGCATGGTCACCCGCAACGACCGTGACGCGATCATCCAGCACGGCACCATGACCATGACCCGGCGCTCGGTGCTCGAGGAACTGGGCTGGGCCGACTGGTGCATCTGTGAAGACGCCGAGCTGGGCCTGCGGGTGTTCGAAAAAGGCTTGTCGGCGGCGTATTACCACGACAGCTACGGCAAAGGCCTGATGCCCGATACCTTTATCGACTTCAAGAAACAGCGTTTCCGCTGGGCCTATGGCGCGATTCAGATCATCAAGCGTCACACCGCCAGCCTGCTACGCGGCAAAGACACCGAGCTGACCCGTGGCCAACGCTACCACTTCCTCGCGGGCTGGCTGCCGTGGGTGGCGGACGGCATGAACATCTTCTTCACCGTCGGCGCGCTGTTGTGGTCGGCGGCGATGATCATCGTGCCGCAACGGGTCGATCCACCGCTGCTGATTTTCGCGATCCCGCCGTTGGCGCTGTTCGTGTTCAAGGTCGGCAAGATCATCTTCCTGTACCGCCGTGCAGTCGGCGTCAACCTGAAGGATGCGTTCTGCGCGGCACTGGCAGGGCTGGCGTTGTCGCACACCATCGCCAAAGCGGTGCTGTATGGCTTTTTCACCAGCAGCATTCCGTTCTTCCGCACGCCGAAAAATGCCGATAACCACGGCTTCTGGGTGGCCATCTCGGAAGCACGCGAAGAGGTGTTCATCATGCTGCTGTTGTGGGGCGCAGCGCTGGGGATCTTCCTGGTGCAAGGCCTGCCGAGCAACGACATGCGCTTCTGGGTGACCATGCTGCTGGTGCAGTCGCTGCCGTACCTGGCGGCGCTGATCATGGCGTTCCTGTCGTCGCTGCCAAAACCTTCGACCGAAGCCGCGCCACTGCCGGCCGTCTAAATCAACACAGATGCACTAAACGGCGGCCAATGGCCGCCGTTTTGCTTTAAGATAACCGCCATTTTGCAGGCCTTGGCCTTTATGGCCTGACCCAATACCTGTGGGAGCGAGCCTGCTCGCGATAGCGGTCTGGCAATCAACATCAATGTTGAACGACCGACCTCATCGCGAGCAGGCTCGCTCCCACATTTACAGTTTCCGGAGTTTCCCATGACGGCCCACGCCGACCTTTCGCCGACCCTTCAACTCGCCATCGACCTGATCCGCCGTCCGTCCGTGACGCCGGTCGACGCCGATTGCCAGAAGCAGATGATGCAGCGCCTGGGCGATGCCGGTTTTACGCTTGAACCGATGCGTATCGAAGATGTGGATAACTTCTGGGCGACCCACGGTAAACACGACGGTCCGGTGCTGTGCTTCGCCGGTCACACCGACGTTGTCCCGACCGGTCCGGTGCAAGCCTGGCAGATCGACCCGTTCGACGCGGTGATCGACGAGCACGGCATGCTGTGCGGCCGTGGCGCGGCGGACATGAAAGGCAGCCTCGCGTCCATGACCGTGGCCGCTGAGCGCTTCGTCGCCGACTACCCGGACCACAAGGGCAAGGTCGCTTTCCTGATCACCAGCGACGAGGAAGGCCCGGCCCACCACGGCACCAAGGCTGTGATCGAACGCCTCGCCGCCCGCAAGGAGCGCCTGGACTGGTGCATCGTCGGTGAGCCGTCGAGCACGACCCTGGTGGGTGACGTGGTCAAGAACGGCCGTCGCGGTTCCCTCGGCGCCAAATTGACCGTGCACGGCGTGCAGGGCCACGTGGCCTATCCGCACCTGGCGAAAAATCCGATCCACCTCGCCGCCCCGGCCCTGGCCGAACTGGCCGCCGAGCACTGGGACCACGGCAACGATTTCTTCCCGCCGACCAGTTTCCAGATTTCCAACGTCAATTCCGGCACCGGCGCGACCAACGTGATTCCAGGTGAGCTGGTGGCGGTGTTCAACTTCCGCTTCTCCACCGAGTCCACTGTCGAAGGCCTGCAAAAGCGCGTCGCCGATATCCTCGACAAGCACGGTCTGGACTGGCACATCGACTGGGCGCTGTCCGGCCTGCCGTTCCTCACAGAGCCGGGCGCGCTGCTCGATGCAGTGTCGGCGAGCATCAAGGACATCACCGGTCGTGACACCAAGGCGTCCACCAGCGGCGGCACGTCCGACGGGCGTTTCATCGCAACCATGGGTACCCAAGTGGTCGAACTCGGGCCGGTCAATGCGACGATCCACCAGGTCAACGAGCGCGTACTGGCGGCCGACCTCGACGTGCTGACCGAAATCTACTACCAGACTTTGATCAAGTTGCTCGCCTGATGCTCGCCTGCCCGATCTGCAGCGAACCTCTGAACGCGGTGGACAACGGCGTGGCCTGCCCCGCCGGGCATCGTTTCGACCGCGCACGGCAGGGTTACCTGAACCTGCTGCCGGTGCAGCACAAGAACAGCCGTGACCCTGGGGATAACCAGGCGATGGTCGAAGCCCGACGCGACTTTTTGAACGCCGGCCATTACGCGCCAGTGGCCAAGCGTCTGGCGGAACTGGCCGCGCACTACGCGCCCCAGCGCTGGCTGGACATCGGTTGTGGCGAGGGTTATTACACCGCGCAAATCGCCGACGCCTTGCCCAACGCCGATGGCTATGCGCTGGACATCTCCCGGGAAGCGGTCAAACGCGCCTGCAAACGCAACCCGGCGCTAACCTGGTTGATCGCCAGCATGGCCAGGGTGCCGTTGGCCTCTGGCAGTTGCCAGTTTCTCGCCAGCGTGTTCAGCCCGCTGGACTGGGAAGAAGCCAAACGCCTGCTCAGCCCCGGCGGCGGCTTGATGAAAGTCGGACCGACCAGCGGCCACCTGATGGAATTGCGCGAGCGGCTATACGACGAAGTGCGCGAGTACACCGACGACAAGCATCTGGCTTTGGTGCCGGAAGGCATGGCGCTGGCGCACAGTGAAACCCTGGAATTCAAACTGAC
This sequence comes from Pseudomonas sp. EL_65y_Pfl2_R96, assembly GCF_963970905.1. NCBI lineage: Bacteria > Pseudomonadati > Pseudomonadota > Gammaproteobacteria > Pseudomonadales > Pseudomonadaceae > Pseudomonas > Pseudomonas sp. EL_65y_Pfl2_R96. The sequence continues at coordinate 634,728 of NZ_CAXAQH010000001.1, forward strand.
GCTGGTTAATGGTCAGGATCGCGCGAACCTGTTGGCCATGACGCCCCACGGCTGGCGCGCCAGTGCCGAACGCCGGGCGGCAGTCATTGAGCAGATCGAACCATTCGAGGTCACTGTGTCGATGCGCTACGATTATTTCGTTCTGCAATAACTCTTAATTTTTTGGTCTTGAGCAAACAGCTTGAGGCCGGCTAAATCCGCGAATGGATTTTTCAGACCCGCAGTGAGGACATCCATGCGCCAACCCGATATCGAGATTTACCTGAAAGACGCCGACGTCGACTATAAAGCCATCGCGGCCTGGCTCGGCGCGGCTTTAGGCCCCTGCACCGACTGGGTTCAGAAAGGCCAGACCTACAAGTGCAAGGCCGGCAACGTGCCGGTGACCTGGCTGCCGAAAGCCGTCGGCAAGTGGAACAGCCTGTATCTGGAAAGCGACCAGACCCCGTGGGAAGACGACATCGCCTGCGCCCGTGCAGCCTTTGCCGCGCTGAACGTCGAAGTACGTTGTGCGCCGGGCAGTTGGGTCGAGGAAGAAGGTGAGGAGACGGCCGATCGCTGGATGCGCATCAGCGCTGACGGTGAAGAAGAAATCACCTGGAAAACCGTCTGACACTGATCGTTCCCACGCGCCGCAAAGGAATGCCTCAACGGACGCTCCGCGTTCGGCTGTGAAAGGGACGCAGAGCGTCCCGGGCTGCATTCCCACGCAGAGCGTGGGAACGATCTTCAGAGACCCACCACATCCTCAGCCTGCAACCCCTTCTCCCCGGTCACCACCGCATACTCAACCTGCTGACCTTCAGTCAACGAGCGGTGCCCTTCGCCGCGGATCGCGCGGTAGTGCACGAACACATCCACCCCATCCTCGCGTTGAATGAAGCCATAACCCTTGGCGTCATTGAACCACTTCACATTGCCGGTTTCGCGCGTAGCCATATCTGGTTACCCCTTGTTTTTATTTTGAACGGCCGAGTATATGACAGCCATCAAAACTCTCAACTCAAGTTTACTTAGCCGCTTTTTTGCCGATTTTCGGTGAATACGGCACACTATCGCCCGCCCGAGCAAACGCTCGGTTTTATTCACTTATGCAGATGCCGTATGACCCGTTCCCCGTTTCGCCGTCTTGTGTTTGGCACCCTGCGCCGACTGTTGTACCTCTGGGTTCGCTCGGAGACGATCAACCAGTCGTCGTTCACCCTCAACCTCGACCGCAGCCGGCCGGTGTTCTACGTCCTGCAAAACCCTTCACTGACCGACCTCGCCGTGGTCGATGCCGAATGCAGCAAGGCCGGCCTGCCCCGCCCGGTATTGCCGGTATCGGTGGGTGCGCTGGCAGAACCCGCCGCGTTCTTTTACCTGACGCCAGAGCCCGACTGGCTCGGCCGTCAGGACAAACGCGGCGCGCCGCCAACCCTGACCCGCCTGGTCAGCGCCCTGAGCCAGAACGCCGCCGAAGATGCGCAGATCATTCCGGTCAGCGTGTTCTGGGGCCAGTCGCCGGACAGCGAGTCGAGCCCGTGGAAACTGCTGTTCGCCGACAGCTGGGCGGTTACCGGGCGTCTGCGCCGCTTGCTGAGCATCGTTGTGCTGGGCCGCAAGACCCGCGTGCAGTTTTCCGCGCCGATTCACCTGCGCGAGCTGATCGATCACAACAAAGGCCACGAGCGCACCGTGCGCATGGCCCAGCGGATTCTGCGGGTGCACTTTCGCAACCTGAAAGCCGCAGTGATCGGCCCGGACATTTCCCACCGCCGCAATCTGGTCAAAGGCCTGCTCAATCAGCCCTTGGTCAAGCAAGCGATCCTCGATGAAGCCGAGCGCGAGAACATCTCCCCGGAGAAAGCCAAGGCCCAGGCCCTGCGCTACGGCAACGAGATCGCCTCGGACTACACCTACACCGCGATCCGTTTTCTGGAAGTGGTGCTGAGCTGGTTCTGGAACAAGATCTACGACGGGATCAAGGTCAACCACATCGAAGGTGTGCAGAAAGTCGCCCAAGGTCACGAAGTGATCTACGTGCCGTGCCATCGCAGCCATATCGACTACCTGCTGCTCTCCTATCTGCTGTTCCGCAACGGCCTGACCCCGCCCCACGTTGCCGCCGGGATCAACCTCAACATGCCGGTGATCGGCAGCCTGCTGCGCCGTGGCGGGGCGTTCTTCATGCGCCGCACCTTCAAGGGCAACCCGCTCTACACCTCGGTGTTCAACGAATACCTGCATACCCTGTTCACCAAGGGCTTCCCGGTCGAGTACTTCGTCGAGGGCGGCCGTTCGCGCACCGGGCGCATGCTGCAACCGAAAACCGGGATGCTCGCGATCACCCTGCGCAGCTTCCTGCGTTCATCGCGCATGCCGATCGTCTTCGTGCCGGTGTACATCGGCTATGAGCGTGTGCTGGAAGGCCGCACCTACCTCGGCGAATTGCGCGGCGCGAGCAAGAAGAAAGAATCGATCTTCGACATCTTCAAAGTCATCGGCGCACTCAAACAGCGCTTCGGTCAGGTCGCGGTCAACTTCGGTGAGCCGATCAAACTGGCGGAGTTCCTCGACAGCGAACAACCCGACTGGCGCCAACAGGAACTCGGCCCGCAATTCAAACCCGCCTGGCTCAACGAAACCACCAACCGCCTCGGCGAAAAAGTCGCACAGCATCTGAACGAAGCGGCGGCGATCAACCCGGTGAACCTGGTGGCCCTGGCGCTGCTATCCACCAGCCGCCTGGCGCTGGACGATCGCGCCATGGCGCGGGTGCTCGACTTGTATCTGGCGCTGTTGCGCAAGGTTCCTTATTCGCCGCACACCACCCTGCCGGACGGTGACGGTCGGGCACTGATCGAGCATGTGAAGGACATGGACCTGCTGTCCGAGCAGAGCGATGCGCTGGGCAAAATTTTGTACCTGGACGAACAAAACGCCGTCCTGATGACCTACTACCGCAACAACGTGCTGCACATCTTCGCGTTGCCGGCGTTGCTGGCGAGTTTCTTCCAGAACGCGTCGCGCATGAGCCGCGAGCAGATCCTGCGCTACACCCGTGCGCTGTATCCGTACTTGCAATCGGAACTGTTCATTCGCTGGACGCTGGACGAACTCGATGGCGTGATCGATCAATGGCTCGAAGCCTTCGTCGAGCAGGGCCTGCTGCGCTTCGAGAAGGGCGTGTACCTGCGTCCGGCACCGAGCTCGCGGCATTTCGTGCTGCTGACGCTGCTGTCGAAAAGCATCGCCCAGACTTTGCAGCGCTTCTACATGACCGTTTCCCTACTGCTCAACAGCGGCCAGAACAGCCTCAGCGCCGAAGAACTCGAAGACCTCTGTACGGTCATGGCCCAACGCCTGTCGATCCTCCACGGCCTGAACGCCCCGGAGTTCTTCGACAAGAGTCTGTTCCGTCACTTCATCCAGACGATGCTGGACCTCGACGTGCTGCGCCGCGACGAAGCCGGCAAACTCAGCTATCACGAACTGCTCGGCGAACTGGCCGAAGGCGCAGCCAAACGGGTGTTGTCAGCGGAGATTCGCTTGTCGATCCGTCAGGTAGCCTTGCATCGCAGTGAAGATGCGGCGGATCAAGTCGCGGCTGCGGTGCAGACCGACTAAATTTCTACATCCGCCAACTCTCTTTTCTGAACCTTTTTCCGAACAAGGAAGCCGCCATGCTCCGCCCTACCCTTCGCTTCGCCGGCCTGTGCGCAGGCTTGATGATTTGCGCTAATGCCCTGGCACTGTCACTCAGTGACCTGTCGCAACAAGACGCCACCGGCGGTCTCAAGGACGCCCTGACCCAAGGTGCGCAACTGGCCGTCAAACAACTTGGCACGCCCGGCGGCTTCAGTAATAACCCGGACGTGAAAATCGAACTGCCGGGCAAACTGGGCAAAGTCGCGAAGAAAATGAAACAGTTCGGCATGGGTGACCAGGTCGATCAACTGGAAACCAGCATGAACAAAGCGGCTGAAGCGGCGGTGACGCAGGCCCAGCCGATTCTGGTGGATGCTGTGAAGAAGATGACCGTGGAAGATGCCAAGGGGATTCTCAGCGGCGGCAAGGATTCAGCCACCCAGTACCTGAGTAAAACCAGCCGCGAACAGATCCGCACCAAATTCCTGCCGATCGTCAAGCAAGCCACCGACCAGGTCGGCCTGGCCCAGCAGTACAACGCGTTCGCCGGACAAGCCGCGACACTGGGTGTGCTGGATGCGAAAAGTGCCAACATCGAAAGCTACGTGACCGAGCAGGCGTTGAACGGTTTGTTCGAGATGATTGGCAAGCAGGAAGAAAGCATTCGCCAGAACCCTGCGGCGGCGGCGACCAGTTTGGCGAAGAAAGTTTTCGGCACACTCTAAACCCTGTGGGAGCGGCGGTGCGGCGATCCGGCTTGCTCGCTCCCACATGGATTGCGCTTGACTGACGGGCATGACCGTCACACTTTGTCTCATCTTCAGTTATGCTCGCCGTTCGTCGTGAACGCTGGAGCCGCTGATCTTATGTCCCCCACTCGCCTGCTTGTCCCCCTCGCCCTTGCTCTGCTGAGCGCTTGCGCCACGCAGCCAAAACAGAACGTGACGGTGGAAAAACAAAGCGAATGCCCGGCGAAACTGCACAACGGGCAAAACCTGATCCTGACCCTGCCAAGCAACCCGACCACGGGTTACCGCTGGGCGATCCAGGATTCGGCCGGCGGCGTGTTGCGCGCGCTCAGCCCCGAGGTTTACAGCAACCCGGAAGACGCCGGGATCGTCGGCAGTGCCGGCCTCTCGACCTGGCGCTTCCAGGCCTTCGCCACCGGCACTGGCCGCTTGCGGCTGACTTACTCACAACCGTGGGCACCGGAAGTCCCGGCCGTGAAAACCTTCGACTGCGCCATCGCGGTTAACTGATTGTGGGCTGGCTGATCCTGGCGCTGATGGGCGCGGTGACCTTTCTGTATGGCCTGAGCGTGCATGCCGCGTTGCTCTGCCTGCTGGTCAAACCGCTACCGGTGCTGGCCCTGCTCGGCTGGTTGCACGACGCACCGACCAGCGACTATCGGCGCTGGATCAGCCTGGGTTTGATTTTCTCCTTGGTCGGCGATGTGTTGCTGGCATGGCCGCAAGACTTGTTCGTGTTTGGACTTGGAGCATTTTTGCTCGCGCACCTGGCGTATCTGAAGGCTTATTTGAGCGATTGCCGGCGTCTGGCTGTGTTGCCGCTGATCCTCGCCTTCGGCGTGGGGGCCGTGCTGCTGGGGATTCTGATTTCCAATGGCTTGGGGCCGCTGCTGGTCCCGGTGATCGTCTACGGTCTGGCCATCAGTGCGATGCTCTGGCGGGCACTGGCCCGACTCGGCACCGATGTGCCCAAACGCTCGGCGTTGCTGGCGGCGGCGGGAGCGGCGGCATTCGTGTTTTCTGACAGCGTGATTGGCATTAACCGTTTTGTGATGCCATTTCATACCGCGCCGTACGTGATCATCCTCAGCTACTGGTTGGGGCAATGGGGGATTGCGGCTTCGGCGTTCGCCCAGAAACCGCGCTGAATTCTTCGCGAGCAAGCCCGCTTGTGTCTTGCGCAGGACTTAGACTGAGGGTGGGAGCGGGCTTGCTCGCGAAAGCGGTATAGCTGAAGACACAGACCTCAACGCCCCACCACGGCGGTTTATCAGACAATCCGCGCATCCACGCGCCAACTTGGCTAAAATGCCGGCCTTTTCCACCTATGCCGCTGGAACCGCCGTGAGCAAAGAATCCGATCGCCTTTTCGCCCAGCCCTTGGCCCAGGTACCTGACTTCGCCTTTAACGAGGACGTGGTGCGGGTGTTCCCGGACATGATCAAGCGCTCGGTGCCGGGTTATCCGACCATCGTTGAAAACCTCGGCGTGCTCGCCGCGCAGTTCGCTCAGCCCAACAGCGTGCTCTACGATTTGGGCTCGTCTTTGGGCGCCGTGACTCAGGCCTTGCGCCGTCACGTACGCACCGACGGTTGCCGGGTGATCGCTGTGGATAACTCCGCGGCCATGGTCGAACGTTGCCGCGAATACCTCAATGGCCAGGACTCGATGTTCCAGGAGTTGCTGCCGGTGGAAGTGATCGAGGGCGACATTCTTGCCCTGCAATTCCAGCCAGCTTCGGTGGTGGCGTTGAACTTCACCCTGCAATTCATCGCCCCGGACCAACGCACCGCACTGCTCTCGCGCATCCACCAATCGCTATTGCCCGGTGGCGCGCTGATCCTCTCGGAGAAGCTGCGCTTCAACGACCCCGAAGAACACGCGCTGCTCACCGACCTGCACGTGGCCTTCAAGCGCGCCAACGGCTACAGCGAACTGGAAATCGCCCAGAAGCGCAGCGCCATCGAAAATGTCATGAAGCCCGACAGCCTCGAAGAACACCGCGAACGCCTGCTGGCCGCCGGGTTCTCGAAAGTCGTGCCGTGGTTCCAGTGTCTTAACTTTGCCTCGTTGATTGCCTTGCCATGATTGATCTGTCCCCCCTCGCCCGCCGTTTGGCCGGTACTCCGCTGGCCGAATGGGCCAATACCCTGCAAGCGCAACTCGACAAGAAAATGGAAAAAGGTCACGGCGACCTGGAACGCTGGCAAAGCGCGCTGGACGCGCTGCCGAAGATCCGGCCAAGCGAAGTCGACTTGTTGAACGGTTTGAAGCTGGACACCGATTGCGACTTTGAGACCCGCGCGCAAATGCGCACCGCGCTGATGGGGCTGTCGCCCTGGCGTAAAGGGCCGTTCGACCTGTTCGGCGTGCATGTCGACACTGAATGGCGTTCGGACTGGAAGTGGTCGCGGGTAGCTCCGCACCTGGACCTGAAAGGCAAACGCATCCTCGATGTCGGCTGTGGCAACGGTTACTACATGTGGCGCATGCTCGGCGCCGGGGCCGACAGCGTGATCGGCGTCGACCCGAACTGGCTGTTTTTCTGTCAGTTCCAGGCGGTGCAGCGTTACTTGTCCGAGCCCAATGCCTGGCATCTGCCCTTCCCTTTCGAAGACCTGCCGCCGAATCTGGAAGGCTTCGACACAGTGTTTTCCATGGGCGTGTTTTACCACCGCCGCTCGCCGATCGAGCATTTGCTGGCGCTGAAGGATTGCCTGGTCAAGGGCGGTGAACTGGTGTTGGAGACGCTGGTGATCGAAGGCGATCAGCAGCAGGTGTTGGTGCCGGAAGACCGTTACGCGCAAATGCGTAACGTCTGGTTCCTGCCGTCGGTGCCGGCGCTGGAACTGTGGCTGCGCCGCGCCGGCTTCAGCGATGTGCGATGCGTGGATGTCAGCGTGACCACGGTCGAGGAACAACGCGGGACGGAGTGGATGAAGTATCAGTCGTTGAGCGATTTCCTGGATCCGGATGATCACAGCAAGACGATCGAAGGGTTGCCAGCACCGATGCGTGCGGTGATTGTCGCCCGCAAGTAAAACCCCGATATCCCAAACGCCGGAAAAACCTGTGGGAGCGAGCTTGCTCGCGATAGCGGACTGACATTCAACATAGTCGTTGACTGAAAGGGCCTCATCGCGAGCAAGCTCGCTCCCACAGGGGTCGGTGTTTAGTCTGCTGGCCTGGCTCTACGCGCCTTGAAAAACTCGCTCAACACCGCGCCACATTCCTCCGCCAACACGCCGCCCTCATACAACACCCGATGATTGAGAAAGCCCTGGGTAAAAAACTGCCCCTGGCTCTGCACGATCCCGGCCTTGGGTTCCAGCGCGCCATACACCACCCGCGCGATCCGCGAATGCACGATCAGCCCGGCGCACATGCTGCACGGCTCAAGCGTCACGTAAAGCGTACTGCCCGGCAGGCGATAGTTGCTGGCAGCCTGGGCAGCGGCGCGGATCGCCACCATCTCGGCGTGGGCGCTCGGGTCGTTGCCGCTGATCGGGCAATTGAAACCGCGCCCGATGATTTCACCGTCCTGCACCAGCACCGCGCCCACCGGCACTTCACCCAGCGCCGCGCCTTGAGCGGCCAGGGCCAGGGCTTCGCGCATGAAATCACGATCACGGCTGCGGTCGATGATCGCTGCGGGGCGAATCTGACGCATCACGCCACCTCGATGGCGGCCATCAGGCCGGTTTCCATGTGATCGATCACATGGCAATGGAACATCCAGACGCCCGGGTTATCCGCCACCAGCGCCACTTGCGCGCGCTCGTTCTTGCCCAACAGGTACGTGTCGGTGAAGTACGGGATGACCTCGTGCCGGTTCGAGGCAATGACCTTGAAGCTCATGCCATGCAGGTGGATCGGGTGCTGATACTGAGTCATGTTCTTCAATTCGAAAATATAGCTTTTGCCCTTTACGAGCTTGGCAATCGGTCGATCGGCGCAGGTCTTGTCGGTGATGTCCCAGGCCTTGCCATTGATTTGCCACAGGCTGGGTGGCTTGCCGTTGTCGACGTTGACCGACACCGAGCCCACCCATTCAAAATTGAAGTTGAGTTTCTCGGCATTGGCCAGGTCCGGCTCGGCCACCGGGTTGGCGGGCAATGCCGGCGGCCACTCGGTCGGCGCGTCGGTGTTGGCCACCGAGCGGAAGGTGCCCAGGCGTACCGGGCCATTGCGCAGGGACAGTTCTTCGCCGGCTGGCGGGGCCTTGATCGCAAGGCAAATGCGCATGCCGGGGCCGAGCCAGTATTCCTTGCCCAGTGGGCGCGGTTCGATGGGATTGCCGTCCAGCGCGTAGATCTGCGCTTCGACGCCGGGGATGTTGAGGCGATAAGTCAGGGTGTTGTCGAGGTTGAGCACGCGTACGCGGGTGATCTGCCCGGCGGGCAAGTCGATCACCGCTTGCGAGACGCCATTGATGGTCGACAGGCGCCCGGCCGTACCGCCACGGGCCGCTTCGCGAGGAATGCTGAACGGCACGAAAGCGCCTTCTTCATCGACATGCCAGCTCTTGAGGCTCAAGGTCTTTTCGTACTTGAACCCAGTGGGCTCGCGCTCTTCGATGATCAACGGGCCGACCAGCCCGCGACCGAGTTCTTCGCTGCTGTTCACGTGCGGGTGATACCAGTAACTGCCGGCGTCGGGCACGCGGAACTTGTAGTCGAAGTATTCGCCCGGCAGCACCGGCAATTGCGACACGTACGGCACGCCGTCCATCTCCAGCGGCAGGCGGATGCCGTGCCAGTGAATGGTGGTCGCTACCGGCAGGTGGTTGATGAAGCGCACCCGCAGCCATTCGCCCTGACGCACGCGCAATTCAGTGCCCGGCGCCGATGGACCGAACGCCCAGGCCTGGGTCTTGTGCCCGGCCACCAGCTCGACGTCCAACGGTGCGGCGATCAGCTCATAGTCGTGGCCGGCGTCAGCGTCAGCCATTTTGCCCAGCCAGTAACGCGACGCGCCACCGGCTCCGACACCAACGACAACAAGACCGGCCAGGCCACCGAGGATTTGGCGACGGGTAAAGGACATGAAATCTACTACCTCACGTATCAGCCACAGGCGCGGGGCCTGCAAAAGGCGAATACGATACACCTGCGGTTGAGAAACAGTAAGGGCAGCGCGGCGGATGGTCACAGACCTTGGAGAGGCCCTTTGAAAGATCGCAGCCTTCGGCAGCTCCTACATTTGATCGGCGTACACCCTGTAGGAGCTGCCGAAGGCTGCGATCTTTTCGGGGTCGCGCGGTATGTCTGATGCAATGCGATTGCAGAATGTGTGGCCGCTTCGCTGATCGTTACTTAGTAGCCGCCAATCAGGGAATCACCCTACATCCATTTCCACCTTTCCCGACTTCTTTCCTGATCGATCCCCCGCAAAGTCCCCGCGCCTTATTTTCATGCGTTGTTGGAGCACGTCGCACGCATCGAACAAGAACTCGCTGTTATCTCTGAGACGGATAGATTTTATGACCGCTTCGCGCTCAATCGCGGGCAAGCCACGCTCCCACAGGATTGAAGTTGTTCCCCTATTTGGCGGTCTGCCTCGATTCCGTAGGAGCGAGGCTTGCCCGCGAAGGCGGTCTTACAGTCGGCGAAACTCCTGGGCAATGTCGTCGGAAGTTTCCTTCAAAACGTATCGGTCTCCATGAACTGGTGTGAAGTGAGATCCGTGGATAGTCTTTGGCTGTCACTGCGAATGCAGTGGCAGGGTGTAGGAGCCCTCTCTCATGGTGCAACAGCTTTGTCGTTTGATTGCGGCGCTTAATTCGTGTCCGTAAGATCGTTCGCGGCGGCTGTGCGCGGGACACGCTTCGGCGTGGCCGAGGTCCATGAGTGCTCGGTACTCCTACTCCTGCGCATGGCTGCCACCCAAACCTGTAGGAGGGTGCGTTGGCAACTCATATTCATACTCATGGAAATTACAAATGACGACGCTAACGCCAGACCCACCCTACGAAAAACCAATTCCCCACCCCGACAACTGCTTCATGGCGCTCACCAGCAACTGCACCGACATGCCCACATACCCACGCGCCGATCGATGTTTTGTATGACGCTGCCAGCTATCGAATTCGCGCAGTCACTCAAGTGCTTGAGAACCTGTCCATGCGCGGCTCGGTCGAGTGTGATTCGGTGATCCTCAGCGACTTCGCTTTGCTCTGCGCCATTCCGTTGCGGGATGGGTGCGATGTGCTGGATGTAATTGGGCGGCGGTTGCGGGCTCGGCCATTGGAGTAGCGTCGAGCTGCTTTTTGTGGCGAGGGAGCTTGCTCCCTCGCCACAAGAGCAAGATCAAAAGATCGCAGCCTTCGGCAGCTCTTATCAAACAAAAAATAACGCATTGTTTTTGCTCTGAAATTTATCCAACCATCACCAACTGCATCCCCAGCTTGCGCGCCTTGCGTTCCAAGGCGCGCCGTTGTCGGTCGCGACTCTTCTC